>NZ_CP101456.1:0-679181 GCF_024362485.1 Natronobeatus ordinarius
TATTACGACAAATGTGAACAGATAATCGGTTTTTCCTTGTCGTAGATTCCAGCTAAAAACACGTATAATAACAGAAGCAGCGTTAGAAGAATGGCTAAATATCTAACTATGTGATGTATAGGTGGATTTCAGATTGACTAACTAATAGTGGTTCTAATGGTGACACACCCCTACCTTCTCCGACCCATCTGTTTAAGAACCTATCAAGAGATGTCAAATCCGTTGCGGACGGGCCAGTTATCATTGGAAGAAATACATTATAGAGGAATGTATGTAACCCTAGGAGAACAACTGAAGGGACTATTATAGCGGTCATGAAAAACCCTGTCAACTGGTTCCCTGACTTATTATTTGACCTGTATATTATGTCACTATGCCGAACGAAGAACCAATAGCCAACTAACAAAATCATGGTCATGAAAAGTCTATTGTATGAGATGAAAACTAAAGATACAGAAAGTAATGATATTAAGAGAAGATGCCTGGCTTTGTAGCCACCTTGTCTGGTCACGATTAATAGAATTATGGCAATAGAAAGTAAGAGCATAAATCCATATGCATGTGGCCATAAAGTGAGCTCGCCCGAACCGCTACTCCCAGATATTAGTTGGGCGGAGAGTAATACACTCGACAAAATCATACTATTAGATATCTTATATATAATTGCAAAAAATAGAACTGAATATGGGAATAGATGAATTGGAACGAAGAGTAACCCTACCGCATCTAACCCCAAAATCTCCAAGAAGACTGCACCTGTCGTATAAAAACCAGGGATCTGATCTACGTAGATACTGCTTGTCAACGTACCATCCCGTGCAGTCAAATATGACTGTTCTATATGCTTTGGGGAAAAATCATCTACCTTCAGGCCCTTTAACAAATAGCTGATACTCACTGACGTGAGTGAAATAATTAATGAAATTTTTATCGAAGTTCCCTTCCCAAATTGCATTGAAATTCTATATAGGCTTCAACAAACATATGCCCTCTGATCGCGTTGGCTGCACTGAACCCGGCGATTTTCGGAATCTCACGCTTTGTCAGTACGTTTGACGTTGAAAACGTCGGTCATGAGGATAATTTCGCGGAACTGCGGAACCAGTCGCACTTTTGAATGGTACACCGTACGAGCGCTTGATGGCTGAGTTTCTACAAACGACCGCTTGTTTAGCGTTCATCTTCTGCACGGTGATCCTCATGGTATCATATCTACCGTTAATGTTCTAGGAGAGTGTGTTCACTATCTTTTCCACATCTACTAAACCAAATAAAATGGCTAGCACTCCCCAGACTGCAGCGCCGAACCCTACGACTGCGAATAACGTAATGAAGCCTGTGATATAACCAGCCGTGGAAAACACGACTAACGACATTACTCCGGTCACGGCAATCGCTTGCCCAAGTTGGCGAAGTAGCCATTCTACACGGAGGCCAAGTTCTATGTGCATAATGTAGATATTAAAAAGAGCGTAAATTGAAAACGTTATCACGGTCGTTATTGCGGCACCAATCACCCCCATCATGGGAATCAAAATCAGGTTTAATCCAAGGTTCAAAACGGCAGTTGTCCCCCTTACAATAGCGCGCTCACGAGCACGTCCGAGATAATCTAATCCGTGACTAGTCACCTTCGTTATCGATAACGATACAGCGTAGATCGCAAAGACCTGAACAACTGGAACCGCCCCCGAATAGTCCGTTCCGAAGATGAGTTCAACAGCCGGTTCAGCGACGAGTATTAGACCAGCAGCTGCTGGAAGGTACAGTAGTAGGCCGTTTGAGAGCGCCATCTCGTAAATTCGTGCTGCTCTATCAGCGTTTCCGCTGGCCTTCTGAGAGCCAAAAGTCGGCGAGAGGGTAAATCCCAGCGCACTCATCGGCGTTTCGATAAACTGGACGATTTGTTTTCCGAGTGTATAGTACGCAACGCCAACTGGACCAACGAAAAATCCTACAAGAACCGTGTCGATACGCTGATCAATCACGTGAGAAGACTTCGTGACGGTGAGTGGGGCCGTATACTCCGCAATTCGTCTTCTCAATCCGGGTTCGATTGATGTCGCCTTTGACAGCGAAGTCCCCTTTTTGAAGACGAGGTACAGACTAGCTACTGCCGCTAATACCATGCTGAGAACGTATCCGGTGAGAGCACCGATCGCTTCGTAACCTAATAGTACAATTACAACAACCAATAATAACCGTGAGCCGCTCTTTATTGCGGTAACAGCTGACGACTGTTTAATCTCTTCGAAGCCTTGGAGGGTGAGTTGACCGAATGCGAAGAGAGAACTAAATGCTATGAACGCACTCCCTATGAGAAGGAATGGGACTAGGTCAGGCTCTCCAAGAAGTGCTGCAATTGAGTGATGAGTGAGAAGTAACCCAATTACAACCACTATGATAGTCGTGAGGTTAAGGAGAAACGAGAACCGAAGGATGTGTGGGATTTGCCCAGGATCAGACTCCTTGTATTCCGCGATATAACGGCCAGCAGATCTATGGACCCCAGATTCTGTTATTAATTGTGCGATGCCGAATATCGACATAGATAAAAATAACAAACCGTACCCATTCGGGGTAAGCATCCGAGTGAGAAAAACAGTCAAGATCCCACCAGTAAGGACAGTAACAATCTGTGCTCCGAACGCCGCTTTAAACCGGTTGCCTAGCTTTGATGCTAAACTCATGACATTTGGGATATTATAGGTGGTTGTCCACAAATTCGAAACATATGTTGGTGTTTTGTTTAGAAATTGCACATCGGCCGCTCAGAGTCGATTCTTCCAACATCCCCCTCCAGTTACTCGAAAACCATTTTGTAGCGTCTTCTTGACAGAGGCATCGAAAAACTTGCACATCATTGATTGACTATCTCTGAATGGTTGGAACAGTTTAAATTGTCATCTGACGAATTCGAATTCAGCAATGATTGGGTCACTGGGATCGACGTGAACGAAACGAGAGCATACAGATCAGCAAATTTATCGTCTCCATTAATATGTCGATCATAAGCGTTCCAGGCGCCCTTCGCATCAATCCATTCGACTATATCTATCATGCTTTCGTGAGTGTTCAAAGTGGTTTCGACGAAATCACGGTGCCTGATGAGTTCGCTTTGATTCGTCCAAGAACCGTGCGTGTAGTATGGTTTCGGTTTGTTATCGCTCGTAAATTGATCCGCGGCCCAGTTCACGCACATGGCAAGGTATTGAAGAGCGAACGAACGTTTGATGTCAATATTCGTTCCTGCGTGAGCCAGATTGGCAAGATTCACATCAATTTTCTCAACAGACGCATTGATCACGTTCTTTCGAAGTCGATACTTGATCGGTAGTTGAGTCATTAACTCTATGAGACGAACGTCGAAAAACGGATTTCGGAACGGTGCCATTTGTTTCATTACATCGAAGAACAGATGAGTCGCCGGATTTGTGATCGGATAGCATTCACTAAACAGGGCGGCGTCACGAGGGGAACTATAGGTCACTCCGTGGTGGTCAACGAATCCCTCAGTCTCTGTGATGTTATCCTTGAGAATCGTTTTCAGGTTTGTGTTCAGTTGCAGATATTCGGGCAACGATCCACTAGCCTTCCGGTTGTGGAATTTTGTTCCAAGATACATCTCGATGAGGTCGCCAACTGTTTCCACTGGCTGCTCTATATACAGTGGAAGCTCCACATCCAGACCTGGTATCGGGACACCTTTGTATGGTAGATAACTGCGTTTAAACAAAGTGTCGGCGTAATGCCCATTCATCAAAACGTCGCATTCGTTTCTCAGCACGTCTGCGAAGCCGCTGGCGTGGCCCTGATCGTACCAGCTGATGTAGTTCGAGATTTGCGAGTTGAACTCGAGTGATCGTTCGTGGTAGTCCTCGTCTCGCTCGAGATAGACGAACTCGTTCCCCGATATTGCTGCGACCTGGCGAGCGACTTCCATCTCGCGGTTTTCCCAGTCGTTGATGTGATACCCAGTAACTCCCTCATCTTGCAACGCACCCATGATCAACCGGGAGTCACTTCCACCACTGAGCAGCACCCCAGTCTCCTTAGCGGAATCGTATCGCTCGGCCACCGCCGACTGAAAGAGTTCGACGAATCGATCGACGAAATAGTCGAACGACTGGTCGAGCGGCTCGTGAACGGGCCGCCATTGTACATCGACGCTGACTGATCGATCGTCGAGATCGATTTCCGTGAACGCTCCTGGGTGTCCCCTCTCGACACCATCGATCGGTGTCTTCAGCCCGAGCGACCGTTCGAAGGCGAAATACTCCGCAACATAATCTAAATCGAACGAAAGTTCCCCTTCCAGTAGTGAACAGATCGCCTGGATTTGGGTCGAAAAGACGAGTCCGTCGTCGACGAGCGTATAGTGGATCGGACGTGAACCAAGTCGATCGGTAAAGAACTGAATCGAGTCAGAATCCTGGTCGTAGAGCACACCAACGAAACTCCCGTTGAGGCCGACGATGAACGTTCGACCATGCTCTTCGTATAGCCGGGCACAGTACTCGGCCCGAGTGAGATCAGCGGCCCCCTCACGTTTCGAGGTGTACGTCCCGGCGTCGTCGTAGTACCCGTACACCTCTCCCCAGACCCAGAGGAGTTCCCCCGTCGATTCGACTTCTACGGGCTGTGGCTCAGCGTTGGCAGCATGGGATACAGCTGTGACAAACGCGACCTCGTCGCTGTGTTCGGTAGACGCTTCATCACCGAAGAAACAGAGCTCGCCAGTAAGCGCTGAAACATCTTGGTCGACATCTCCCACTACGCCCGCGAGGCCTACCATACCGGTGTACTGTCACTACTCCTCAAATATTCGTCGGTTGTGAGCGGCCGTGTCGGCTGACTCTCTTCGTCCGGTGAATTCATTTAGGAGACGTTAGAAATACCAGCTAATGACTTCCTATCTCGTCACTGGCGTCGCCGGCTTCATCGGCTCGAGTCTCGCTCGCCACCTCCTCGAGCGAGACCACACCGTCTACGGCCTCGACAACCTCGAGACGGGCCTCGAGTCGAACCTCGAGGACCTCACCGGGAACTCCAACTTCGAGTTCATAAACGGCGACCTCCGAAACGAAGACGACGTCCGAGGCGCAGTCGCCGACGCGAGGTACGTCCTCCACCAGGGGGCCGTCCCGTCGGTTCCGCGAAGCGTCGAGGACCCCGTCCTCTCCACCGAAGCCAACTGCACGGGCACAGCCAACCTCATCAGCGCCGCCCACGAGGCCGACGTCGAGAAGATCGTCGTCGCCTCCTCGTCGTCCGTCTACGGCCCCACGGAGGTCTCCCCGAAACGCGAGGATCTCCCAGCGAACCCGGTCTCGCCGTACGCGCTCACGAAGTACTTCACCGAACGGCTCGCCGTCCAGGCCAGCGAGTTCTACGACCTCGACTCCGTCGCCCTGCGCTACTTCAACGTCTTCGGCCCCCACCAGAACCCCGAAGGAGACTACGCCGCAGTGATCCCGAAGTTCATCAACCTGATGCTCGAGGGCGAACAGCCGGTGATCTACGGCGACGGGACCCAGTCGCGAGACTTCACCTACATCGACAACGTGATTCAGGCGAACCTCAACGCAATAGAGTCCGACGCGACGGGTGTTGCCCTCAACGCCGGCTGTGGCGACAGTTTCACGATCAACACGCTCGTCGACGAGCTCAACGGCATCCTCGGAACGGAGATCGAGCCGATCTACGATGATCCCCGCCCTGGTGACGTCCCCCACTCGAAAGCGGACATCTCGAAGGCACGTGACCTGATCGACTACGAGCCGGCGGTGAGCTTCCGCGAGGGACTCGAGCGCACCGTCGAACACTTCGCGGACGACCAGACTATCCTCGAGCACGCCGACGACTAACGCACACACGCGACTCGTTCGAGGACCTAACAGGGAGATCGAAGGCCACGTACAGGGACGGCCTTCGCCGCTTTTTCATCGAATAATCGATTCAAGAGCCGTCCGGCCCGTCCACTCACAATTGCCGCCTGTCCAACACTCCGGGTGGGATCGAAAGGGGCGGCGCGCTCGAGGTGCGAGACGAAGTCCTCGCGAGCGGAGCGAGCGAGGGATCAGCGAGGCCGAAGGCCTCGCAGAGTAAGCACTGGAGCGAACGGAGTGAGCGAAGCGCGCAGCGAGTCGCAGCCCTCGAGCGCGTCGGGGCTTTCTGGGTAGTATTCGCTCGAGCGATTCCCGATTAGTCTTCGTCTCGCTCGAGTTCGCTGACGTCGAGTTCGCCCTCGAGGTACGTCTGGCCCTTCTCGGTCAACTGATACAGGCCAGTGTCGACGGATTCTAACAGCCCTGCATCCGTAAGTGCACTACACCGTCTGCTCACGTACTGACGATCGTACTCGATATTCACCGCGAGCACTTTTGGCGAGACTAAGATCGGGTGCTCGTCGAAAAAGAGCATAATCTCGTAGTCGACAGGAGCCATCCAGGGAACCCGCTCTACCATCTGTTAGTGAGTTCCCGCCAGCGGTACAGAAAAGTCAGCACTATCTGTCCAAAGTCTGTATACGAACGTTGTTTTTCTCAGTCAACGTTCGTTGTTAAGACTTATGTCAATGGAGTGTATGTTCTTCAGTACGGAAGCTATACGTGGCTCTCTAAAGCGCTGAGCCACAGAATAGCGGACTGGTGTTTGCCCCACCAGCCCGCGAGTAGCTCCCGTAACCAGCCTACGGAAGCATGCCAAACGACGATTCACGGGAACCTAAATCTCCCGACCGAACGCGCGAACCGACGACGAAGACAGAGAACGCAGGCGGACTCACCGACGCAGCCCGCCTCGAGGCCATCGACCGACTCGCGGCGGCCCTACTCGAGCGGACCCAGAGTGGCGACGAAGACCGGCCCGAGTTCACGCGCCATTGCCGTGAGATTCGGGCCGAAGTCGAGTGTGCACGGCGGGCGCTGTCCGACGCCGATGGGATGGTGCGGGCTCGAGGCGTCGCGACGACGTCGTGTCTCGGCCCGCATCCGGGGACGGTCGTCCGCGGGGGCGAGTGCGGAGGGACAGAGAAGAGAAGGGGTGTGCGTGGCGACGAACTCGACGGAGAAGGTGACGACGAGCCCGACGGGGAGCGTGACGACGAACCCGACGGAGAGGGTACCGATGAGAACTGACGGCTCGAGTGTCGACGACGCCGGCGAGTCGATCACCCAGGCCAAGCGCCACGAGTCGATCACCCAGGCCAAGCGCCACGAGTCGATCACCCAGGCCCAGCGCCACGAGGGGCGCGCGACCCTCGAGCACCGTCTCGACGCCCTCGAGACCCAGGTCGAGGGGCTCGAGGAGGAACTCGAGCGGAAAGACGACCGAATCGAGAGCCTCGAGGCCGATCGAGCGCGCCTCACCGAGCGGGTGCGGACGCTCGAGGCGTCGGTGAGCGACCTCGAGTCCACCACCACCGATCTCGAGTCCACCACCGCGAACCTGGAAGACACGACCACGAGCCTCGAGGACAAAACCACCGATCTCGAGGACAAAACCACCGATCTCGAGGACAAAACCACCAACCTCGAGCGCCTGACCGAGGCGACCCGCCGGAAGACCAACGCGACGAAGGCCCGGCTGACGGAGCTCCAGGCGCGCGAGCTCGAGAAGGGGGCGCACCTGCTCGAGACGAACGTCGACGCCCACGAAGTCGACGTCCCCGACGGTCGCCTCGAGCGCATCACGAAGGCCGACGGCCGACGGTATTACCGGCTGCCCGAACGCGACGATCCGCTCGCCCGCGGGGGCGACGTAACCTGCGCATATGCAGAACTCCTGCCGATCCAGCAGCTGGCGCGGATGGACGAGACGATGCTGCGGTCGACGGCGAACGCGCTGCCGACGCGGCTCGCCGCGAAGCTCTGGCGAGCACGGACGGATCCGACGGTCGGCGACGATCCCTGGACCGACGGCTGCAAGGGCGTCGCCGCCTCGGTGAAAGCGAGCGATCTCAAACACTGGATCCGCAGACAGGAGCCGGGGACGAGCGACGCCTACGCCAAGAAGCTCGTCTCGAGGACGATCGACGCGATCCTCGAGCTCTCGAGGAATCGCCTCGCGGTTCGCAAGCGAACCGAGCGAAAGAACGGCCTCGAGTACACCGAACGCCGGCTCGTCCTCCCGGCGGACGCCGAGATTCCGAGTGAGACAGCAACCACGACCGTGGAGAACACAAGAGCGTCCGGAGACAGCTGGCGTCCGCGGCTGACCAGGGACAGCGACTAGAACCCCACCCTCGAGAGCGGATCACCAGCTCCACAAACCACCCTCAGCACACACGACCGCGGTTGGGTGGCGGGTCGGCTAGGCGTGGGTCTCTCGCTCGAGTGGTCGTCGGTGGTCATCATGACGGACAGGGTTCGAACGGGGCTCCGAAGACGACGGCTGTCTCCGGAAGTCCTCGAGGTAGGTCGCTGCTCGAGCGACCCGTTCGACCACCGGCGTCGCCAGCGATCGCCTCGCCGTGCTGGGTGGGTCGCTGTAGATACCAGCCGTCCCAGCAGTCGATCCGTCCACGAACGAATCCCAGTCGCGCCAGACAGTGTCGGTGGCTACTGGCCCACCATCGCGCCATTTCTGACCCAAGGGCTTTGTAGGAGAGCGGACAACAGTAGCGTATGCGGACGATCGACGTTCCACCGGACGTATACGACGCTTTGAACGTCCCGGAAGATCAGCGCGAGGACGTCATCCGGCGGGAACTGGCGGTGTCGCTGTACCGAGAAGGGATCCTCTCGTTCGGAAAGGCGCGCGAACTCGCCGGGCTGTCACGGCGGGAGTTCCACCGCCTGCTCGGCGACCGCGAGGTCGATCGTCACTACACCGACGAGGAGCTCGCAGACGACCTCGAGTATGCCCGACGGTGAACTGGTCGTCTCCGATACGTCACCGTTGCTCAACCTCGCGTTGATCGACCGGCTCGATCTTCTTCGCGACCAGTTCACGACCGTCGTCGTCCCAGAGCAGGTCTGGAGCGAACTGCTGGCTGGTGAGGACGGTGTCGAGGCACTTCGTACCGTCCACGACGAGGGAGTCATCGAAATCGTTTCGGTCGAAGAAACCCCGCTGGGTGCGGAGTTCCGACGGACGCTCGATACTGGCGAAGCGGCAGCGTTGGCGTATGCTATCGAGGCAGATGCAGATCTCGTCCTGCTCGATGAGAGAGAAGCGCGGCAAACGGCCCGTCGGCACGGTCTCTCGATGACGGGCGTCCTCGGGATTCTGTTGCGTGGGAACCGGGAGGGAACGGTTTCGCTACGCGCTGAACTCGATCGACTCCGTACGGCTGGATTCTGGATCGCCGACGACCTCTACGAGAAGGTGCTCGAGCAGGCGAACGCCGAGTCATCGACCCACGACTGAAGTCGTGGGCTTGTCCGTGGACTCCCGGTCTGCCTCCGAATCGGAGTAGGCAGTGTAATCGCCGTTCCCGTTCAGCGTCCCGGACTTGAGGGCGAGATGACCGTCGCCCAACCCAGAGGGACGTTTGCCCTCTGGTAAAGTTAACAGTTTAAGACCGATGTTCTTCGCCGCGTTATAGTCGCCGTCAACCGAATACCCACACTCGTTGCACTCGAACCAACCCGTCTCCGAATCACGGTTCGTACTCGACTGATGCCCGCACTTCGAACACGTCTGCGACGTAAACGCAGGTGGTATTTGCTCGACGCGGATGCCGTACTCTGCGGCCTTCCATTCGAGCATCTCTTGGAGTTCGCGAAACGCCCAGTTGTGCATCTGGCGCTTCACTCGATCGTTCCTGTTGTCCATCTGCTCGCGGATGTGGGTCAAGCGTTCGACGGCGATGTACGAACAATCGTGGGCGTCGGCTTCCTCCACGATGCGTCGAGAAATCGTATGCAGGCGGTTCAGCACGAAGCGGGTTTCTCGCCCCGACAGTCGCCGGAGTACCTGCTTGGCGGAGCGAGTGCCTTTGTGCTGAAGGCTACGACGTACGCGGAAGTAGTGGTTCTGTCCCCACAACAGTTCGCCACCGTCGTAGAACGACCCCGTGCTGGTCACGGCCACGTTCTTGACGTTCAAGTCCACGCCCAGTACCTTATCACCGTCGCGTTCTTCGACCTCCTTTTTGATGACGATGTGGAGGTAGAACGCGTCCTCGTCCTCGCGGTAGTGGAGCGTCCCCATCCGTTTCTCGTAGTCGTCATCATCGAGGTAGGACTTCTGGTAGTCCCCGAGAACGTAGTCCACGGCGACTCTGCCGTTGATGGTCGAGAGGGTGGCCGACCTGTCCTTGATGGTCAACGTCCGTTTGTCGTAGACTGCAGACGGCTCGTTGAATCGGGGTAGTGGTCGGCTGTTGCCCTTCTTCCAGTCAGCGACGGTGCTTTTCATCGCTTCGACGGCTTTCGAGTAGGCACGGACACAGAGGTTTGCGGGGAGGTCTGTCTCGTCTCGCAAGTCGTGGTACACCTTGTCGTGTATCGTGGACTTGTTGAGGATGAGGTAGCCGTCGTCGTTCCTGCCGTGTCGGACGGTGTAGTTGCAGGCGTGGTTGAACTGGTCGATGGTCTGATGAAGGTCTTCTTCTCGGTCTTCTGGAACCGAGAGTTTGACCGGAATGGTTCTTTTGACCTCCATCTGTAACCTCACATATGAGGTATAGCTTTATAAGTTCTATGACAGGCGTGGGGGAGTCGGACGGTTATCGCTCGTGGTTTGTGTCGTCCCTTGTCGGCTTCCTCCCACGACTGAAGTCGTGGGCTTCCGCCTCGAGTACGTGTGACAGTCAGGAACCGTCTCTGAGCCGTGATCGGTGTAGCTGGCCGCGCTGGTCGCTGGGACTCGCCGCCGTGATTGGCTGACTGGGTTGACGGCGACTGGACGTGCCACATACCCCGGCAGGCAAGTGACCTACTCGCAACTGCGCTCGAGACGGCCGTCGACTCGAGGACTCACCGGCCCCCTGGTGGGCAACGGTCGTCCCGGTGGTGGCTCCGGCCGACCGGTGACGAGAGATGAGCCGCCTCGAGAACGAAGTCCGTCGAAGAACCGGGTAGCGTCGAGTACGAACACGGGAATCCGGGGCTGGTCCCAGAATGGGCGGCGCCCGAATGACATCGGTGACAGACTAACAGTTATGACATCAGAGATAGTAGTGACAGCCATGCCGATCGACATCGAGACGTTCGACGAGGCGTCCGAGGACGACCTCGAGAGGCCGACGAACGGGAAGCGGGTCGTGCAATTTCTCGTCGAGAACGACGAGCAGGCGTTTACGCCCGCAGAAATCGCCGATCGGACCGACGTCAAGCGGAGTTCCATCGGGACCGTACTCAGGAGACTCGAGGAACGGGGGCTCGTTCGTCACAAGGGGGCGTACTGGGCAGCCGGCGACGAGGACGCGATTCGGGACGCCTACGAGTTTCACCGATTGCTCGAGGACGCCGACGATCGATTCGGCGAGGAAGACCTCGACGAGTGGCGTGAGTACGCTGCCGGGAGTCCGGACGAGTAAGTTACGAGCGAGGAGACGTCGTCATCGCTACGGATCCGTTCAAAGACGAACTCGCTGACCGCGGGAGCAGTCGGAACGTCAGGTTTCTGGATGCTGCTGACCGGGAACGTGAACTCGACGCGTTCGATGGCTGAGGGAGGACGACGACCGTCGACAGTGACGACTGGACGATCGGAGCCAACAGATAAGTCGAACCGGGACGATAGCTACCGCATGGCCGACGAGGGACCGACTGCATCGAACGTCCAGTCTGAGGCGATCGATTTCGAGGGGATTCGATCGGTGCTCGCTGACAACGACGTTCAGTACGCCGTCGTATTCGGATCGGTTGCTCGAGGCGAAGACACGGCGACCTCGGATATTGACCTCTGTCTCCGGTTCTCCGATGACCTTTCCCCGCGAGAACGGTTCGATCGACGGAACCGGATCGATTCGGTCGTCCAGCGATACACAACGCAGTTCGTTGACGTAAGTGACGTGGAGGCACTCCCCGACGACGTTGCCTTGAACGCGCTCCGTGAGGGGGTCGTGATCTATGGCAACGAGACGATGAAAGCGACGGATGAACAGCGCCTAACGGACCGCGTGAGGAGCTCGAAAGACGAACACACCCGGGAGCGTCGTGAGTTCATCGATCGACTCGCTGAAGGAAACGTCTGATCCGGATGGTCGAGGAAGATATCGTCGTCGATCGCCTCGAGCACATCAATCAGTACACTATAGTAACCGTTGAAAGTCATTGCACACCCGGTCACGACCATCGGCGGTCAGCCTCGTCGACAAGGTCGAGGCTGACCGCTCGGCTGTGACCGGGTGTAAATCGTTTCAACGAGTACTATAACGAACTCAAACAGATGCGACGGCTCTCCAAAGCGGAGTATCTCGAGGATGTCGTTCACCAGCGTGCAGTCGAACGATCACTGATGAACGCGATCCAGTCCTGTATCGATCTGGCGGCACACATCCGAGCAGCTGAGGATCTCGGGACTACAGCGACGTCGCGAGAAGAGATCGAAGCCCTCGTCGACGCTGGCATCGTGACGCCTGAGACGGGAACGAAGCTGGCAGATGCGGTCGGGCTTCGAAATCTTCTCGCACATCGGTATGGTGACGTCGATCACGACCTCATCTACGACGTTCTCGAGAGTGATCTGCAGTGGTTTGACCGATTTCAGCAGGAGGTCGCAACGTGGTTTCGAGAGGAGCGGTAGCGCCACATGAAACACCGGTCTGGTTGAGCGATCGTGTCACGCACGAGTCTCACGTCGCCCTCGAGGGGGCACGCATCGCGGTGCTCGGCCTCGCGTCCAAACCCCGGACCGACGACATTCGAAACTCGCGGGCGATCCCGGTGATCGAGGGGCTTCAGGCCCGTGGCGCCGACGTCGTCGCCTACGACCCCGTGGCGAACGACCCCATGCAGGAACGCTTCCCCGCCCTCGAGTACGCCACCTCGGCGGCCGGCGCGCTCGAGGGCGCCGACGGCGCCGTCGTCGTCACCGACTGGGATGAGTTCGCGACGCTCGATGCGGAGTTCGACGCGATGAACACGACGGTCGTCGTCGACGGCCGCCGGATCGTCCAACGCCGAGATGAACTCACGTACGAGGGGCTGACCTGGTAACTCACTCGAGGCGGCCGTGACGCGCTCGGAATCGACTCGAGCGGACCGACCGAGTTTTTTGCGGAGCCAGAATCGTTACTCGAGAGCATCGAGGACGCGATTGCCTGGGCCCGGTTCGAGTAGTCTTCGATACGTACGTCATCGTTTCGGCGCTCGGGTTCGGCGGTCGTCCACTCGAGGCACTGCTTCGGCCGTCCGACGAAGGTGTCCAGCTACTCGTCTCCGACGATATTGTTCAGAACTAGTTAAGACACCGTAGAGACGAACACTCCTCGAGTTCGGAGGCCAGGGTTCCGCTCGGTCAACGATCGCAGTTGCAGACGCCGCCTTCGCGGACCTGGTTGGTCACGTGCCGGTGGATTTCGCGAGGCAACCGGTGCATGGTTTCGGCCTGCCGCTTCGTTGGATGGCGCCCACCGTAGTAGCTGTCCGTCCGATTGTCGCCGTACAGGGCTTTGAGCTCGCGCGCCAGTTCCCGGGTGAAGAGGCCAAACCGTGTCGCCCGGTCGTAGCAACGCTCGTGCGAGTCCGTCTGGAAATCGCGCAACTCGTCGCCACCCTCTGCGATGGCGAACGCCTCCAGTGATCGCTCGATGGTGCCGAAGCACAGCTCGACGACGGCAGTGTAGTAGCCATCGTCCTCGAGCTCGTCGGCGACGGCGAGGAGCCGACACCCTTTGGTGAGTTGCGTCTTCCAGTCGGCGTCCGTGTTGAGCTCCGGTTCTCGTGTCGGAATGCCATGACCCTCCTCGTTGAAGGCGTCGACGGCCGCATCGACCGCCTCCCTGATGGCGTTCGGGTCACTCACCGGCATCACCGTGTAAAATCATTCCACGGACGGTGTCGAACTCCTCCGTTCGATGGACGGCGATGCCGTCGCGGAGGATTTCTCGAAGCTCGTCTGCGTAGTTTGGAACGGCTTGCAGGCCCTCGACGTCGATCTCGAAGGCATAACGGTCGCCGTCGAACGCGTCTTCTTCGAGAGATTGCCTGACGCGGTTCGCCCGCCGCTGGTTGCCCATCCTGTCCTCGCGCACTAACGCCCAGAGGTCGACGTCGCTACGGCGGTCGGCCTCACCGCGAGCAACGCTTCCATAGAGGACGATGCCGAGAACACCGTCGAGTTCGTCCAGCAACGCCTCCGTCGCTGCCTTCACCGGGGCGTGGAACGCCGACTGCGGGATTTCGAGGTAGGGGTCGTCCGGCAGGATCAACCGGTCGCGGTTGATCTGTACGAGGCGACGCGTTCCGTCGCGTTCCTCGACGACGAGTCCATTGTTGGAGAGGACGTCGACCGTCTTGGTGATCGTCGGCCGCGTGTAATCGACCGCCTTGGCGAGGTCCGTCATCGAAAACGATTCGTCGCGGTGGCGCGTTAAAAAGAGAAGGACGTCGTCCGTGGCCCCACCCCTGAACAACCGGTCGTCCCAAAGGGGTATATCGACCGTTATCTGTGTCCTATCGTCTGAGTTACTGTTCGACTTCGTTTTCATTGTAAAGATAGCCTTTCCATAGATACTTGAACCTTATTATTGAAATGGTACTTGGTTTAACAAGGTTCCGACGTCGTCGCTCACGATCCGGTCGCGAGTGATGCGATGGCCGAGCGGTTCCCCGACCTCGAGTACGCCGATTCGGCCGCAGAGGCACTCGAGGGGGCCGACGGCGTCCTCGTCGTCACCGACTGGGCCGAGTTCGCCGACCTGGACGAGGAGTTTCACTCGATGAATACGAAGTTCGTCGTTGTCGGTCGACGGATCGTCGACCGCCGGGACGGCATGACCTACGAGGGACTGACCGGGTGACACCCGCCCTCGGACGGGTTGACGCTTACGGTTACTTGATGGTGTTATACTCCAATCGGCCTGTGAACTCGAGCACGAGAAATTTCACCAGTCGAGAAAAATCACCCACTACGAATGTTCGGGTCCCCACTCACTCTCCATGTGAGCTTTCTTCTCGGGGATCACTAACGAATTCGTACAGTCCACGAGAAGGGCGATGGATCCAACCCGCATCGTGCAAACTTCTGAGACAAAATTCCACGTTGCTCTTCGAGAGACCAGTCTCATCTATTAGCCAGCGAGGGTTTGCACGGCCCCATGGCTCACCACTATTTCGACCTTTTTTCAGTGCGCTTAGCACTTTCTCATCATTGTCGGTAGGCGAGTACCGATCATTCACCATGTCTTGTTCAAGTGTAATCATGGATGCCCTATAGTACAATATCATATGCAATATACTTTGCCAAGCAATAGCCTATTCACTATGCAATACAAAGTACTAAGTCGGTCAGGAAATTACTATCTATAGGTACGGGACGTCCCAAAAGTGGCCGACGCGCGCCAACGCGTTCGACCGTGCCCTGAACAAGGCAATGTCATCTACGACGACCACACACGAAACGATTTCGGATGCACCACAAGCAAACATCGTCCTCGAGCGATCGGGGAGTTACTACGGCTACCTCGGCGAAGACGGCGAGGGCTACCACCATCACGTCGACGAGGCCACGAACACGATCTACGTGACGGAGAACCGCGCTGAGCGCTTTCTTCCCGAGGGCGCAGGCTTGTACTGGTTTCGCGTCCGTGGCGACGTCGATCACGTCGAAGACCTCGAGCAACACACCAACCGCGACCGTACCCACTGGATCGCGTACGTCGAGTCGGTCAGAGGCTGGCGAGAGCGCCCGCGTGACCTCCAGGCACTCCTCACCACGGCACTCAAGGGGGCGTTCGCCGATGAGCAATAGCGACCACACCACGGTCACCATCGAACTCGAGCACCCGATCACGCCTGGTGACCTCGAGCGGGCGTACTGTGAACTCCTCGAGCAGGTGGGACGATGAGCCGCGGATTCGAACTGCAGTGGACGCCCAGACACGGCGCGACACGAAAGCTCGTCTTCGAGCCCCAACCCGACGGCGAGTATCCGTGGGCTCGCCTCGAGTTCGAACGCCGTGACACTCGGTGGCGTCAGGTCGGCGTCGAATATCTCACGGAGATCACGGTCACCCCAGATCCGACTCGAGCGCTCCGAGACGGAGGTGAGGACGATGAGTAGCCACACAGAACCTGAGGACCTCGAGGACCTCCTCGAGGCGGTTACCCACCTCCGGAAACAAAACGAGCGACTCCTCGAGCGCGTCGACGACCTCGAGTGTGACCTCGAAGAGACCGAGCACAACCTCGAGACACTCGAGAGCGAACACGAGACGCTGCAGCAAACCAACGACCACCTTCGCGACCGCCTCGAAGCGTGTGAGCGAGATCTCACGCGAGTCGATGCGCTCACGGATGCGGCACGCAAGCGATCGGGCGTGAACAAACAGCGGATCGAAGAGCTCCAGGCGCGCGAACTCGAGAAAGGAGCCCATCTCCGCGAGCCGAACGTCGACGCACACGAGATCGACGTCGACGGCGGTCGCCTCGAGCAACTCACCAAAGCCGACGGCCACACCTATTACCGGCTGCCCGAGCAGGCCGACCCACTCGAGCGTGGGGGGACCGTCACACTCGCCCATAGTGACTTACTCCCGATTCAGCAGCTCGCCCGGATGGACGAGGAGATGCTTCGTTCGACGTCCAACTCACTGCCGACGCGACTCGCTGCGAAGCTCTGGCGAGCACGGACGGATCCGAGTATCGGCGACAACCCGTGGGAACGGGGATGTAAGGATATCGCAGAATTCGTCAAGGCAAGCGATCTCAAACACTGGATCCGCAGACAGGAGCCGGGGACGAGCGAGACCTACGCGAAGAAACTCGTCTCGCGGACGATCGACGCCATGCTCGAGCTCTCGACGAACCGGCTGGCCGTGCGCAAACGTCGGGAACGAAAGAACGGCCTCGAGTGCACCGAACGCCGACTGATCCTCCCCGCGGACGTCGATATTCCGGGTGAGACAGCAACCACGACCGCGGAGAACACAACGCGTCCGGAGACAGCTGGCGTCCGCGGCTAACCATGGACAGCGACTAGAACCCCACCCTCGAGAGAGGACCATCATCTCCAACGGACACCCCCGTTACACACGACCGCGGTTGGTTGGTGGGTCGGCTATAGTAGCCACTGAAAGTCAGTGCACACCTGCTCGCGACTCAGCGGCCAGTACTGGCGAGATTCCGTCAGTACTGGCCGCTCTGCTGCGAGCAGTGTGTAAATCGTTTCAGTTGTTACTATAGTCGTGGGTGTCTCCCTCGAGTGGTCGTCGGTGGTCATCACGGCGGACGAGGTTCGATGGAGCGTCTGGAGACGACAGGTGTCTCTGGAGAGAACAATACCGCTTCAGAAGAGCGTTCAGGGTGTCATAGAATACGTCTCACACCCCTACCTGGTGATCATACGGGCCTCGCTCTGCCCCTCACTGCCTGAAAACACCATCTCAGAATTCAATCCGTGGTCAGGGTGGTCGGAATGTTCTGCTTGAGAGCTATTGTATGACACCCTCAGAGCGTTGGCAGTTCCACGTTCAAAGAAGATCGTTCGGATCGAATTCCGTCTCCCATTTCGGCCGCGTTGGTCCGGGCAGCTCATCAGCGTGAGCACGGAGTTCGGACAATGTGGTCCACGGATAGCACCGATTGAGCGCCTCGAATCGCTTAAAGAGGCTCAGGTGAACCCAGCTATACGAGGCTGGTGGCTCAGCAATCTCCCCATCTCGCTCAAGAAGGATATCGGTTAGCTCACGTTCGGTAATTTCGATCTCGCTCTCTTCAGCAACCCGCAGTAACGAAAGGAGCTCTCGCTTTCGCTCTTCATCGGATGCGTCCGAGTAGTACACTGTGAGTGCTGCAGTAATAATATCCTCCCGAGTATTGAGACTCTCCTGAGCAACCCCGACATAATCACGTGGGAGAACAAACGTTTTCGACGAAAACAGCGCCC
The DNA here is from genome assembly GCF_024362485.1 of Natronobeatus ordinarius. Lineage (NCBI taxonomy): Archaea > Methanobacteriati > Methanobacteriota > Halobacteria > Halobacteriales > Natrialbaceae > Natronobeatus > Natronobeatus ordinarius. Next base: position 18,004 of record NZ_CP101456.1, read on the forward strand.
GAATAACGCCGAGTTCCGGACTTTCGCCGCCGTCTTCTTTCTCATAGACCCCAGCGATGTACGTTGCGGCCTCCCCAAGCAGGTTGAGCTTGATATCGAACTCGGGAATGACCGTTGTAGTGAGCTCCATCGTGTCACCTAACACAATCGACTCTGCAGTAGCGGGCATATTTAGCCGATTGGCGAATTCTCGAAGGCGATAGCCATATTCGCCGCGATAGCTCCCGAGAACGAGATAACTTACAGTAGCTTGCTCAAACCGTGGAAGTTCCTCGTTCATATATTGAACAACCGCATGATAATCGCTTGGGGGTGCGTCTACCCCGTCGAAAATCCGCTCGACTGCTCGGTAGAGTGCAGTCGAGTTTCGTGGAACACGTGGCCCGCTCATGTGATTCACTACTACTGTTCGGGTTTAAATCTTTAGAAGCAGGTTGGTTCCCAGAGCAAATCACAACTTGTTCGATCCGAACAGTTACGGTGGTAGAGACTGAAACAACGAACATGAGCAATAGCGCCAACGACGTGCGGGAGTCCACCCCGCAGCCCTCCCCATTTGGTGGTGACGACGTCATGCCGTTCGAGAAACAGCGGCGTGCACATCGGTTTCTCACGCAGGAAACCCGCTACCACATCATCCAGGCGATTCTCGGCCATCCATCCCATCTCGCTACACTCGACGAACTCGAGTATCTCGTGCCGAAAAACCGCTCGACGATCCGAGAGCATCTCGATCGACTCGCCGAGAAACACATCATGGATAAGTATGTCTACGAGGGCGACGCGGCTGGTCAGTACGACCCACGCGAGTTTTGGGGACTGACCAGGTACGGGATCACCCTCCTCGATGAGTATGACTATCTCCGCTACGCACCCGTACTACGAGCGCTCCAGGATAATCTCCACCTTACCGAGAAGATCGAACGACACCGAACTGCACCTCGGCCATCGCTTCCAGAAACCGTTGACCAAGCGTTCAGGGCGCCTGACCTCGAGGCTGACACGAAAGAAGCGATTGACGCTGCACTGACTGTACAGCAATCCGACTCGCTCTTCGATGCGCCCCCAATCAAATACGACTCCAACACAGAGACTGCCGAGAACGCAGATCGCCCCATCGATGAATTATTTTAATCCTGGGCGTGCACCCACCGCAAACTGATAAGACAAACCGAGACGATAGGTAACGTATTGCCCAACGAAGGACCTACTGTGTCGGACGTCCAGTCAGATGCGACCGATCTCGAGGCAATTCGATCGGTGCTCGCTGACAACGACGTTCGGTACGCCATCGTATTCGGATCGGTTGCTCGAGGCGAAGACACGGCTACCTCGGATATCGACCTCTGTCTCCGGTTCTCCGATGACCTTTCCCCGCGAGAACGGTTCGATCGACGGAACCGGATCGATTCGGTCGTCCAGCGATACGCAACGCAGTTCGTCGACGTAAGTGATCTGGAGGCAATCCCCGACGACGTTGCCTTGAACGCGCTCCGTGATGGGGTCGTGATCTATGGCAACGAGACGACGAAAGATACGGATGAACAGCACGTGAACTACTCCGCCCTACTCGCCTGCTCGTTCCCGCTTAGCTTCGCTCCGCTCAGTCACGGAAGATCGAAGAGCTTCCGAACGACCCCGAGGCTTCTCCCTTCCCGCAGTTCACAGTAGACGCCATCTCTGAGAAAACCATCGAGAGGACGTCACGCCAGTTCGCTGGATGCGACGTATCGTCACCAGGTGTCGGTGCATCTGGCCCCGGATGGACGTGGTCACGGGCGTTGTGACCGGAAGGATGTCTGTCCCATCGGTGATCGAACGCTCCGGTCTCGTGCTCCTCGTGGTAGTGGAGCGAGAAATCTCCGTTTTCGAACCGAGAGCATAATAGCGTCGTTGAGACCGACGGCCTCCGTGATGCCATCGACGCCTGGCGTGGCGGCGAGATCGGTACCGATCTGCTCCGGGACGTCATCGACGCCTGGCGAAGCGGTGACCCGATCGACGGCGACAAAGCGGGTGCGAGCGTCGAGCGATTCGGTACCGCCAACCTGGCGCTGGCTGGCTGATCGACGGGCTGATCGAGACCAGCCGCCCCATCTCGGGGACTGAGCGATCGTTTCGATTCGCCACAGCTATTCATTTCTCACACAATCCACTAGTAAGATTTCATTTCCTGCCGTGCCTGTCGTCCTCATGTCTCGTCTGCGGAGATGAACGCCGACCGATCCACCGAGGACGACGCCGTGCCCGGGTGAACCGTCACGATAACGACGACGATCGAACCAGTGGATTGCTCGAGGGCGGCCGGATCAGGCGCGACCCAGCTCCAGGGCTATCACATCACCTCGGTCGGCTGTTCTGACTGATTGACGGTATCGAGTGCGGAGACGTCGGTCGTCCTGCCCCGAACACGGACTGTCGCCCGTACGGATCGCATTCGAACCCTGTCAGGCAGGAATCGACCAGCAGTCGCGTAATTGTTCTGTTCACGGATTCTCTTGGAAATAGTCATCTCGTGCTGATCATCAGCCTCATCGGTAGTTGAACATGCAGCCATTCGGTTTACCCTTCACGCCCGTCTGAAGTTTCACTTGCAGGCATGAGTGCACAACAGCTGATAGCCGTCACCCTGGCGCTGATTATGCTGGCGTCGGGCTTCGCCGCAGCGGGTGCGGCGGCCCCGGGCGCAGCCAACGTGACGGACGAACACGACGAACAGGGCGAAGAGATCCACGTAACGATCGAACAGGCGACGATCTTCGTGATCCACGAGGACCACGTCGATGACGAACACGACGTCGACGCCGAAGACGAGGCGGCGACCGACGCGGAGGATGACGCCGGAGCGGAAGACGATGAAGAACTCGACGCGGAGGATGACGCCCTCGACGAGACCGATGAACTGAACGACGTCGACGCCGAGGACGTCGAGCGCTACGACGACGTCACCATCGAGGTGACCCTCGAGATGGCGGAGTTCGTCAGCCTCGATGCGGTCGACGAGCACGCGGATGAGGCCGACGCACCTGCTGAGGACGACGATGCCCTCGACGAGGACGACGCCGTTGACGAGGAAGATGACGCTCTCGACGAGGACGACGAGCTGAACGACAACGATGTCGCCGAGGATCGTGAGGTGACCATCGACCACGCGACCGTCTTCGTCGTCGTGGACGGCCCCGTCGACGAACTCGATGACGAGGACGTCAACGACAACGACGTCGAAACGAACGCGGACGATGCCCTCGACGAGGAAGATGACGCCCTCGACGAGGACGACGCTATGGGCGAGGAAGATGACGCCCTCGACGAGGACGATGCCGTTGACGAGGAAGATGACGCTCTCGACGAGGACGACGATGCCATGGACGACGACGAGGTGAACGACCTCGACGAGGACCGCATCGACCACGCGACCATCTTCGTCGTCGTTGACCACGAGCCGGTCGACGATAACGATGCCCTCGACGAGGACGACGCCGTTGACGAGGAAGACGACGCCCTCGACGAGGAAAATGACGCAATAGACGAGGACGACGCCGTTGACGAGGAAGACGATGCCCTCGACGAGGAGGATGACGCCGTTGACGAGGACGACGCCGTTGACGAGGAAAATGACGTCGACGACGCCCTCGATCTGACCATCGAGCAGGCGACCATCATCGTTTACGCTGACGAGACGTTCGACGACCTGACCGACCTCGACGAGGAGAATGCCATGGACGAGGATGACGCCCTCGACGAAGAAGACGACGCCGTTGACGAGGATGATGCCCTCGACGAAGAAGACGATGCCATGGACGAAGACGACGCCCTCGACGAGGACCGGATTGACGTGACCATCGAGCAGGCGACCATCTACGTCTTCGCCGACGAACCCGTCGACGAACCCGTCGACGAACCCGTCGACGACGTGGCGGACGATGACACGACCGACGAGAACAACGACGTGAACGACGACGCGAACGACGACGACGGCCAGGCCAGCCTGCAAGCCACCTCCTGCGCCTGCTAACCGTCCATCGATCCCCCGGTATCCGTTTTTTTGACGGCTGATCCGCTCGAGGAGCGGTGCGACCCGGCTTCTGGACGGCTGCCCAGGGCGTTCACTCGCGGGCCGACGTCTGGTGGTCGGCGATCAGCGAGTACAGCGGCATAGACGCGGATTTGCCCCGGCGCGTGGCGAAGGTGCGCTACGCTGGCGCCCGGCTACTGTCGGAACCACTCCACGCTATGTCCCGGCGAACGGTTCGAGAACCAGCCGACGGCGCGTCAGCTGACGACCAGGTAGAGCAGGTAGACGACGGCGGCGATGATCGCGAGCGTGAACAGGGTGGTGACGATCGACCAGACGATCCCAAAGAGGATCGACAGGACCTGGAGGACGACGTACACCCCGATGAGGACGACGACCAGGAGGCCGATGAGTCGGAGGAGGTCTGCCATGCTGTGTGATTCTTCACGTCACCGGATAAATGTTTCAGGTGAGCAGGGGTGGTCGACGGCTCACTGGACAGGAACAGGCGAGTGCGCACGCCACACGACGCTCGCCCACTGGCTCGAGCGCACGCCCGCCACGCTCGAGTCGGCTATCGAGACTCGGCAGCGGCCGACAGCGCCGCCTCGAAGGGACGAGAGTGGGTTCGCCCCGAAGTTCGGTTGGTTGGCCCGGGGAAAACGCTCAAGCCGTCACCGCGAGCACGGGGCGTATGGCGATCGAACTCGACGCGGACGAGCGCTGGGAACTGCTCGAGGAGGGGATGGTGATGCGTCTCGCGACCGTCGACCCGTACGGCCTGCCACACGTGGTGCCGATCTGGTACGTCGCCGATCGTGAGACCGGCTGTATCTACTTCTCGACGCCCGAGGACTCCCGGAAGGTGCGCGACCTCGAGGAGACGCCCAAGGCGTCGCTCACCGTGGACGAGGGGGCGTACTACTTCGATCTCCGGGCGGTGGTCGTCGAGGGCACCGTCTCGGTCCTCGAGGACGCAGACGAGCGCGAGCGGATCGAACGCGCGTGGTGTCGGAAGTACTTCGACCAGGACGAACGTCCCGAGTACATGTCGCTGCTCTACCAGGGCCGACCGTGGGAGTGGTTCCGCGTCGAGCCGTCGCGGTGGCTCTCCTGGGACAACTCGGCGATCGACCTCGAGCGGCTGCGCGAGCGACGAGGCGAGTGATCGATCGACCCGGGCAAGGGCTCCATCACCTGACACCGCAGGCGAGGGGATCCCCGAGCGACCGGCACGATGAGAGCAACGCCTCGTCGGCCTCGAGGCGAGTCCGGTGAGGCGAGTCGGCGTCGGCGATCCTGCTGCAAACGAGCACCGACGGAGCGGGCACGGCCTGGTATCGATCCGGGAAAGATTGAAACGTGCTGTATACGACGTATACACCATGGGAACGCGGACGGTTCGGCTGGACGAGGACACCTACGAACGGATCAGGTGCCGGAAGCGACCCGACGAGACGTTCTCCGAGGCGATCGACCGGCTCACCGACACGCCGTCACTCGCCGAGCTCGGCGGCATCGTCGACGAGGCGCGCGTCGAACGGATGGAAGCGGCGATCGAATCCGCCGACGAGGCCGACGAGGCGGAAGTCGACGACGTACTCGAGGAGTTCGGCGGTCGATGATCGCCGACACGTCGTTCCTGATCGACCTGTTGAAAGACGACGCGGACGCCCACGAGAAACTCCGGGAACTGGAGGGGCGCAACGAGCCGATCAAGATTCCGGCGATGGCCGTCCTCGAGCTCGGGATCGGGATCGGTGCGGCGCTGTCGGACGAAGAGAAACGGGCCGTCAGGGCGATTCTCGAGCCCCATCCGATCGTCCCGATGGACCACCGAATCGCCATGCGCGCGGGCGTCCGGATCGGCGAGGTCGACGCGTCGACGATGAAAAAACGGAAAGGTGACGCCGCGATCGGCGCGACCGCCGACCTCGAGGGCGAACCGGTGCTCACGCGGAACGTCGACGACTTCGAGCGCCTGGGATTCGAGACGGTGACCTACTGAGTTCGAGCGAATCGTGGCCGCGTGAGATCGATGTCTGGAAGCCAGAACGATCGGGCACACGGTCCGCTCGAGCTCACCGCGTCGCCGTCTTCCACTCCCTGAGCCCGACGATTTCGCCGTCTAGCTCGTCCGGATCGGCCTCGGTCGCCGCCCAGACGAACATCCCGGCGACCGACTCGGGGTCGCGGCCAGCGCCGCCGGTGAGGTCGGTGGCGAGCACCCCGGGCTCGAGGCAGCCCACGACGTACTCGGTGTCGGCGGCGAAGCCCCGAACGACGGCTTCGGCGCCGGCTTTCGAGATCGCGTACGCGCCGTAGCCCGGTTTGGCCTCGCGGGCGACAGCTCCGGTTGGGACCAGGATTCGCGCGCCGTCGGTCAGGTGCGCGAGCGCCTCGGTGATCGTCGTGAAGACGCCGCGGGCGTTCGTTCGCCAGCTGTCGTCGAACGCGGTGTAGGACTCGGCGTCGGTCGGCGTCTCCCCCGCCTCGCCGTGGTAGATCCCCGCCGCCGCGACCACGACGTCGATCCCGCCTCGCTCCCCGAACCGCGAAGCCGTCTCCACCAGCCGTTCGACGTCGAACTCGTCGCGCACGTCGGTTCGCAGGCCGGCCGCCGTCCCGCCCGCGTCCTCGAGGTCGGCGACCACGTTCTCGACCGCGTCGGCGTCTCGAGCACCCACGACGACGGCCGCGCCCGCCGACGCGAACGCCTGCGCGACCGCCCGCCCGATGCCGCCCGTGCCGCCGGTCACGACGACCGTTTGCCCGTCGAGGCCCGGTTCTCCGTCGGGATCCGTCCGTTCGTCCATACGTGTGCTACGGCGCCAGTCCACAGGAACCCACCGGAGGCGGAACCGCTCGTTTCGGCCGAAACCCCTACGCACGTAAGACGTACGCTTATCAACGAGCCGATACTCACTCACTACCATGAAATCGCTGGCCGGGGAGTCGGTCGTCGTGATCGGGAGCGGCGTCGGCGGCCTCTCGAGCGCCTGCTATCTGGCCGGCGCGGGCGCCGACGTCCGAGTGATCGAGAAGAACGAACAGCTCGGCGGCCGCGCGTCGGTACTCGAGGTCGACGGCTTCCGGTTCGACATGGGGCCGTCGTGGTATCTGATGCCCGACGTCTTCGAGCGCTTTTTCGGCCACTTCGACCGGACGCCCACCGACTACTACGAACTCACCCACCTCGATCCGCACTATCGAATCTTCTTCAAAGATGGTGATCGGGTGGACATCACCCCGAATCTCGAGCGCACCAAACGGCGCTTCGAGGCGTACGAGGACGGCGCGGGCGAGGCCTTAGAGCGCTACCTCGAGAAGTCGGAACTCAACTACGAGGTCGGGATGAAACACTTCGTCTACGAGGATCGCTCGCGGCTGCGGGACTTCCTCGACCTCGACGTCGCCCGGCAGGCCCGCGGGCTCTCGCTTCTGGGCTCGATGCAGGGCCACGTCGAGAACTACTTCGAGCACCCGAAACTCCAGCAGATCATGCAGTACACGCTGGTCTTTCTCGGCGGCTCGCCGCGGAACACGCCAGCGCTGTACAACCTGATGAGCCACGTCGACTTCAACCTCGGCGTCTGGTACCCCGAAGAGGGCCTCGGCGGCGTCATCGACGGGATGGTCGAACTCGGCACCGAACTCGGCGTCGAGTACGTCACCGACTGCCCGGCGACCGAGATCAAAGGCCGCGAAGGCGGGTTTCTCGTCGAGAGCCCGAAAGGCGACCTCGAGGCGGATTTCGTGGTGAGCAACGCCGACTACGCCCACACCGAACAGGAGCTGCTCCCGCCCGAGAAACGGGGCTACGACGCCGACTACTGGGCGTCGCGAACGTACGCCCCCTCCGCCTTCCTCTGCTATCTCGGCGTCGAGGGCGACGTCGAGGAACTCGCCCACCACACGCTCGTGCTGCCGACGGAGTGGGAGGAGCACTTCGCCCAGATCTTCGACGAGCCCGCCTGGCCCGACGACCCCGCCTACTACCTCTGTGTGCCCTCGAAGACCGACGACGCCGTCGCCCCCGAGGGCCACAGCAACCTCTTCGTGCTCGTCCCCATCGCGCCCGGCCTTGAGGACACCCCCGAGGTGCGCGCCGAGTACCGCGACCTCGTGCTCGCGGACGTCGCCGAGCACACGGGCGTCGATCTGCGCGATCGGATCGTCGTCGAGGAGACGTTCAGCGTCGAGGACTTCGCCGACCGCTACAACAGCTTCCGGGGGACGGCGCTGGGGATGGCCCACACGCTCCGCCAGACGGCGCTGTTCCGGCCGCCGCGCCGGTCAAAGGCTGTCGACGGCCTCTACTTCGCCGGCTCCTACACCACCCCCGGCATCGGCGTCCCGATGTGTCTCATCAGCGGCGAACTGACGGCCGAGGCCGTCCTCGAGGACCACGGAGCGTGACGGTGACGATGACTGGCTCGAGGGATCGCTCGTCGACCGATTGCGCTCGTGCGCACACTGCGGGTGGCACTCGAGGTGGCCCGCCGTGACGGCGAACCGGACGACGAGCGCAGCCGGGGGTTCGCTCGACCGGCTCGCCTACCTGCTGACGCTCTCGCGGCCGCGCTTCTGGCTCTACCTCGCCGGGCCGGTACTCGTCGGCGTCGCCTACGCCGCGACGACCACCGACGAGTTGTTCGCCCCCGCGGCGGTCGCCCTCTTCGCGTACTTCCTCCTGCCGGCGAACGTCTTCCTCTACGGGATCAACGACGTCTTCGACCGCGAGATCGACGCCGAGAACCCGAAGAAGGAGGGCCGAGAGGCGCGCTACGAGGGCCAGCGGTTCGTCCCCATCGTCGTCGCGGGCTGTGCCCTCCTCGGAGTCGCCCTCGTCGCCGTCGTCCCGCCCGCGGCGTGGCCGTGGCTCGCCATCTTTCTCGTCCTCGGGGCCGCCTACAGCGCGCCGCCAGCCAGGTTCAAGACCACGCCCCTGCTCGACTCGGTCTCGAACGGCCTCTACATCGCCCCCGGGGCGGCCGCCTACGCCGCCGTCGCCGGGAGCCAGCCGCCCGCCCTCGCGATCGTCGGTGGCTGGCTCTGGGCGATGGGGATGCACACGTTCTCGGCGATTCCCGACCTCGAGCCCGACCGGCGGGCGGGCATTCAGACTACGGCAACGGTGCTCGGCGAGTCCCGGACGTACGCCTACTGCGCCGGGACCTGGCTCGCCGCCGCCGTCGCGTTCGCCGCCCTCGATCTCCGACTGGGCGCGCTCATGCTCGTCTACCCCGCCCTCGTCGCGGCGATCGCGACCGCGAGCGTCGGCGTTTCCCGGGCGTACTGGTGGTTCCCCGCGATCAACACCGTCGTCGGCGCGGCGCTGACGATGGGTGGCCTCTGGGGGGTGGCCCATGGCTAACGACGCCGGCGCGAGCCACGCCGAACCGTCCTGGACGCGCACCGACGTCCAGCGACGGCTCGAGGGCGTGATCCGCGAGAACCGCTTCACCATCGCCGTGATCTTCCCGCTCGTGGGTGCGGTGACCCTCGTCGGGAGCGCGGAGGGGTTGTTGCCGGGGCCGCTCGAGTACAACCCCCTGCTGATCCTCTTCGGAACGCTGGTGATGCGTTCGCCGCTGCTCGTCGGACTCCTCCCGCGGATCGGCTGGTGGGCGCTGGGCTGTCTCGGCGTCCTCACGGCCTACACCTACGCCATCGAACTCGTCGGGGTGCGCACCGACTGGCCCTACGGCGCCTTCGAGTACACGATCCAGCTGGGCCCGATGCTGATCGGCGAAGTGCCCCTCGCACTGCCGGTGTTTTTCATCCCGCTCGTGCTCAACGCCTACCTGCTCACCCTGCTGGTGCTCGGCGACTGGCGCGACAACGTCGTCGTCCGACTCTTCACGGCGATCGTCGCCGTCGTCGCGATCGACCTCGTGCTCGACCCCGCCGCCGTCGCCGTCGGCTTCTGGGCGTTCACCCCGCCCGGTCCGTACTACGGCGTGCCCGTCAGCAACTACCTCGGCTGGGTGCTCTCCGGGGCCGTCGCCGTTACCCTCGTCGACCTCGCGTTCGACCGGGCGGGACTGCTCGAGCGCGTGCGTTCGTGTGAGTTCATCCTCGACGACCTGGTGAGCTTCGTCCTGCTGTGGGGGACGATCAACCTCCTCTACGGCAACTGGGCCGCCGCCGCGGTCGCCGGCGCGTTCTGCGTCGGGCTGTTCCGGACCGACCGGTACGACCTCGAGCTGGTGCGGACCGCGCTGCCGTCTGCGAGCGGGCGATGACGCATCAGAACTGGTTTGGCCACCAACATCAGTAACCCAGAACTCGCCGGGGAAGAAAGTCGAGTGGGAGCGAACGACGAAGGAGTACGAGTGGACCCGGCTACTGCTCCTCCCACAACGTCTCGATGCGTTCCTCGACGCGAGCGAGTACGAGACGACACACGTCACGATGGTCGTCCGGCCACTGTGCGTCCTCTGCATCGGTACGACTGGCGTCTGGCGGCGGATGGAAGTGATCTCGCGAATTGTGCTCGTTCGGATGCCGATCCCACCGACACTTCCACACGCCGTCCCGACACTCCTCCTGGTAGTGGAAGTTGAAGTCGTCGTTGCGGTACCAGCGAATCTCGAGGCGAGCGGATGCCTCAGTCGGATAGTAGTCACCGGAAAGCTCGACGCAGAGAGACAGGTTCCCTTCCGCAACGATCTCCGCCGACTCGAACGTGCGACGCCCGCGAAACCGAGAACGCATCCGCTCCAACACCGCCCGGTCTATTGGTGCGGGACTCGCACCGTCGTCGGCCGGCACCATCGTCAGGTGTGTGACGGGGCCGTCTGCCCAACGGCCTTCCTCCGCGCACGCTCGTGTAAGCGACGCTCCTCGATGGCAGTCGCCCACTCACCGAGATCCACGTACACGTCGTCAACCCGCTCCGCATCGAACTCGAGGACGTTGACCGCAGCGGGCGACTCCACGCCGTATTCGTCGCGGTACTCCTCGAGTCGCTCGGTCAGCTCCGAGACGCGAGCTTGCAACTCCTCGACGGTGTTCTCCCGCGCCAACTCGTTCACCCGGCGCCACTCGAAGTAGTCGTCGTTGCGTTCGTATCTGACAGGTCGCCCTTCGTGCCGAATAACGATCCCGAGGTCGGCGTAGAAGGATAGGTGTGTCCGCGCCGACTCCGTCGAGCAGTCCGCCCGCTCGGCAATGGTGGCTGCCGTCGTCGGTTCTCGGGCGTGTAGCACCGCGCCGTACACCCGTTGTTTCGTGTCCTCGCCTTCGAACGGTCTATCGAACGGGGGCGGGCCATCGGGGCGGGTGTCGTCCGTCATACTTCTATCAACGGGTCAATCCCACATATTTCTTCTTATAGCCAAAATATATTGTTCGAGGCCAAGCAGTCGATCTAACTTTCCTTCTCGACGACTCCTGAAGAATCGAGATGCACGACGCCACCGTGCTGACTGCACGCGCTGTATGGTGGACGGACCGAAAACAGTATCCAAGGAACGCAGCCTACCGCCGCGCCTCGAGTTCGGCCTGCAACTCCTCGAGCTCCATCCCTTTCATCGAGAGCAACACGAGCAGGTGGTAGACGATGTCGGCGGCCTCGTGGGCCAGCTCCTCGCGGTCGTCGTCTTTCGCCGCTAACACCAGTTCGGTCGTCTCCTCGCCGAGTTTCTCGAGCACCGCGTTCTCGCCTTTCTCGTGGGTAAAGAGCGAGGCGGTGTACGAGCCCTCGGGCAGCGTCTCCTTGCGGTCCTCGATGACCGCGAACAGCTCCTCGAGCGTGTCGTCCATCTATAGTTCACCGGGTACGTCACGGAGGTCTTCTAACTGCTCGAACTTCTCGCTGTCGTCACGCCCGTTCGCGAAGACCTCGTCGGTGAGCTCGATGGGGACGTTCGTTCGGGCGGCGAGCGCGAGCGAGTCGCTCGGTCTGGCGTCGATGACGACCGAGTCGCGGGGCGTCTCGAGGTGGAGGTCGGCGATGTACGTCCCGCCCATGCCGTCCTCACGTTCCTGGATCTCGCTGACGACGACGCGGTCGATCCGGCCGCCGAGTTCCTCCATCACGTCGAGTAAGAGGTCGTGGGTCAGCGGCCGGCCGATGTCCTCGGCCTCGAGTCCACGCGCGATGCTGGTCGCCTCCTCGAAGCCGATGAAGATCGGCACGACGTCGTCTTCGCCCTCGACTGCGAGCACGAGAACGGGAACCGGACCCTGGGGCGTGCCGGCGACTCGCACCGCGTCGATGGATGCCTTCATAGGGCACCGAACGGGGGCGAGCGGGAAAAACCTGTACGCCGCGCAGGCAGTCTCACGCCAGCACCGCGACAGCCGCCTGTCGGCGGACGACTACTCGTCCGCCACCTCGTGTGACTCGAGCGTCAGCGTCTCGACGTCGAGCGTGTAGTACCCCTCCCAGACCGGGGCGAGGCTCACGACGCGCGTCCCTGCAAGTTCGGCCTCGCGGTGGCGGTGGTGGTGACCGACGAGACAGAGAGCCGGCGAGAGGGTCTCGAGCAACGCGTTCACGTGCTCACAGCCGGGATCGTAGCCGTAGGAGAGCAGCCCGCGCGGGGCCTCGTGGGTGAGAACGACGTCCACGTCGCGCAGGTCGGCGGCGCGCTCGACGTCCTCGCGGGTGAAGTGGCGGCGTCGACCGCCCTCGAGGTCGCGCCGTGGCCGGTCGAACTGCGTCGGGGCGTAGTTCCCCGAGAGGCCAGCGACGCACAGTCCGTCCACCGTGGCCGCCGTACTTGCGAGCAGGTGGGCGTTGCGAGTCGCCGGCGGTCCTCGCCCCGCCCGGAGCGCGTCGATCACGTCGAGCTCCTCGTTGTTGCCGGCGACGAACCAGGTCGGTGCGGGCAGGTCGTAGTACTCGAGGTCGCCGACCTGGAGGACGGCGTCGGGGTCGACGGCCTCGTAGAGGTTCAACAGCGTTTCCCGATTCGCCGGCTCCGAGGCGTGGACGTCGCCGAGGACGAGCATCGGTCGACGTTCGATGGCGAGCGGGATAACCCCCCGCCACGGAGTCGACGGACCCGGTCCCGCCCGTCTGCCGTCGGCCCGGCCGGGTCGCGAGGACGCGAGCGGACCGCATGAAACAACGAAGGTACTGGGCGTCGACCGGGCACCTATGTTCGACGATCGAACCGACGCCGGCGAACGGCTCGCAGCCGACCTCTCCCGTCGAGGCGTCGACGCGGACGTGGTCCTCGGGATTCCGCGTGGCGCACTCCCAGTCGCTCGCCCGGTGGCGGACGAACTCGAGGCGGAACTCGACGTCGTGGTGGCGTCGAAGATCGGCGCCCCGACCAACCCCGAACTCGCCATCGGCGCGGTCGCGAGCGACGGGAGCGTCTGGCGAAACGAGGGCCTCGTCGCCCGACTCGGCGTCTCAGAAGGGTACGTCGAGCAGGAACGCGAGCGCGAGGCGACCTACGCCCGCGAGAAGGCCGATCGCTACCGCGACGACGGGATCGTCCCCGACCTCGAGGGCAAACGGGTCGTCGTCGTCGACGATGGCGTCGCGACCGGCGCGACTGCGCGGGCGTGTCTCCGACAGGTCACCGAGGCCGGCGCCGACCACGTCGTCCTCGCGGTCCCCGTCGGCTCACCCGACTCACTCGAGGAGATCGCAAGCGAGGTCGACGAGGTCGTCGCCCTCGAGCGACCCCCTCACTTCGGTGCCGTCGGACAGTTCTACCGGCAGTTCGGCCAGGTCTCCGACGAGGAGGCGATCACGTACCTCGACGACCGGCCCTAGAACCGCTCGAGCGAGAACATCCCGATCTCGTGGTCGGTCTCGCCCTCGAGCGCGAGGTCCGCGAGAACCTCGCCGACGACGCTCGCGAACTTGAAGCCGTGGCCCGAAAAGCCCGCGCCGACGGCGACCTGCGGGTGGTCTGGTAGCGTGTCGAGCACGAAGTGCTCGTCGGGCGTGTTGGTGAAGATGCAGGTCTCGAGGCGCATCGTCGGCCCGTTGGCGTCGGGGAAATACCGCTCGAGGAACGACCGGAGGACGCGCTCGTCTTCGGGTTTGGGCTCGCGTTCGAACGCGTCGGGGTCGATCGTCTCCTCGCGGTGGTGGTACTTGCCGAGTTTGACCCCCGGGACGCCGTGGGTGGGGAAGCCGTAGAAGTAGCCCTCGGGCCCCTCGAAGAGCCACACCGGGAACGACTCGGGCGTGAACCGTTCCGGAGCCGACGGCTGGAACCAGCCCACCACCTGCCGCTCGGGGACGAGCACGTCCGCGAGCTCGTCGACGAAGCGGGCGGCCCACGGCCCAGCGGTGATCACCAGCCGGTCGGCCTCGTAGGCGTCCTCGACCGTCTCGACGCGGACGCCGTCGTCGGGCGTCGGCCGCCAGCCGACGACGCGCTCGCGGGCACGGATCGTCGCCCCCGCGCGGTGGGCGCGCTCGGCGTGGGCGACGGTGCACTCCTCGGGGTCGAGAGAGCCACCGTCGGGCTGGTAGAGCGCGACGTACTCCTCCGGGACGTCGTAGGCGGGGTAGCGCTCAAGGAGTTCGTCACTCGAGAGGCGTTCGTACTCGAGGCCGTGTTCCTCACACGAGCGCGTCGAGCCCTCGATCAGCGAACAGTCCGGCGGCCCGACCTCGAGCGAGCCCGTGCGATGGAGCAGGGTCCGGTCGTGGTCGGCCTCGAGGTCGTCCCAGAGCTCGTAGGCGCGCTCGAGCAGCGGGACGTAGGCAGGGTCCTCGAAGTAGGCCTTCCTGATGATCCGGGAGTTCCCGTGAGAAGAGCCGTAGTCGTGCGGGACGTCGTAGCGCTCGAGGCCGAGCACGTCGACGCCGCGGTCGGCGAGGTGGGCGACGGTCGCCGCCCCCATCCCGCCGACGCCGATCACGATCACGTCGTATCGGGTGGTCATGTGCCAGCGGTAAGTGGGCCAGCGAAAAAACCCTTCACTTCGGTGACCAGCCGTCGGCCCGCTCGCGCAGTCGCCGTTGCTGGGCCCGTTCGGTCACGTGATCGAGCCCGTCGGCGAGGTCGTCGCGAACTCCCGCCTCGAACGTCGTCACGTTCTCGAGAAAGCCGTCCTCGAACTCGGTCACCAGCTCGTACGTCCAGCGGTCGTCGACCGCGCCAGCGGGCAGGTGCTCATTGCGGAGCTGGTCGGCCCACGTTTCGTGACCCGTCTCCCGGAGGTGTTCCTCGGCGTCGCTCATGCGGTCCATCGCGTGCCCGAGGTTGTGGTGGAACGTGAGGAGATTCCCGTAGGCGCGGTAGACGTACTCGATGGCGACCTGGCACTCGTGGAGGGCCGTCCGTTCCGCGTCGCTCAGCTCGAGGTCGTCAGGGTTGGAAGTCATGGGCTGACGACCACGGACCGAGTGAAAGCGCTTTTCGGCCCGGCAAGGGGTTCCGGATCGCTCACTGCGCCGAAACGCCTATCGGCTCGCAAACAGGTAGCATCGAGTGAACGAATGGCGATTCTCGACGACCTCTCGGGGTACGACTTCGAGGACCTGATGGAAGACGTGTTCCGCAAGCTCGGCTACGAAAACGTCCGTCAGTCGACGCGCTCGGCCGACAAGGGCCGGGACATACTGATGGAGGAGGTCGTCGACGGCCGCCGTCGTGCGGTCGTCGTCGAGTGCAAGCACACCGACACCGTGAGCCGCCCCGTGGTCCAGAAACTCCACTCCGCAGTGGCGACCTACGACTACGACGGGCCGAAACGCGGGCTGGTCGTCACGACGGGCCGGTTCACCGACCCCGCCCGGGAGTACGCCCGCAAACTCGGCGGCCGAACCGACGGCGGAGTCGAGCTGCTCGACGGCCGCGATCTGCGAGAGATCGCCGACCGGATCGGCCTCGACCTCTACAACGGCCGGATAGAGATCCTCTGTGAGGAAGCGCTCGCTCCCACGCACCCGACCGCCGGCCGTGACGCCCCCGTCTTCGAGGCCGTCCGCGACGTCGAGAACCTCCCGCTTGAGGCGCTGCCGACCCCCGAGACGGCGGTCACGCTCGAGCCGACCGTCACGATTCGGGCGCAGACGAGCGCCACCTTCGAGACGAGCGTCGGGGTGATCCACCGGCTCGACGAGACGGACGCCCTCGTCCTCCGCGCGGATCGTGACGGCCCGCAGGTCGCGACCGGTGACGTCCGCGAGCTCGTCGCCAACCGGAACGCTCCCCGGATCGACCTCGAGACGGCACCCCTCGAGCGACGGTTCGACGAGGTAACGCGCGAGCGTTTCGGCGCGACCGAAACCGAGTACAAAGCGTGGGCAGTCGACCGACTCCGCCAACAGCACACGACGACGGTCCACTACACGGGTGGGAACAACGTCGACTACGAGAAGACCTGCGAACCCACCCGATCGGACGTCTCGATCAAGTCGATCGACCCCGTCTACCTCCCCCACGTCGACTCGCGAGTTACCCTCGGTGAGTACGACTACCGCTACGCCTACTACGCCGCCGGCCCCTCCCGAACCACGACGGCAGACGGGTTCCACCGCTGCGTCCACTGCGGCGAGGACGACGCCGCCACCTACACCTACTGCGCCAACTGCGGCAGCATCAACTGCCCCACCCACACGAAGACGGAGCGACTCGAGGGCGAACCCGTCTGCACCGGCTGTGCCGTCACCGATCGCTTCGCGCTGAAGACGAAGTACTTCTACGACGAGGAAAACCGTGAGGCGTTTCGCGAGGAGTATTCGGAGATGGCGATCCACGAGCAGGCGATGGAGAACCCCGCACTCGCCGCCGGCGCCGTCCTCGCGCTCGTCGTCGCCCTGGTCGTCGTCTCGAGCGCGCTGGGGATCGTCTGACCGCACCAGTTCCTTCCCCGCCATCGTCGTTTCGACGGACTGACCGATCCACGGGTCGCGGCGGCGCACCCGAGGCGCGCCGGAGCGACAGCGACGGCGCGGCTCACTTCCTGCGCCGCCGGGGAGGCGTGGGGAGCCATCCCCGAGCGCGGGCCGAGCGACGCGAGGCCCGCTCGAGGACGGGCGGGCCATTCGTGTTTCGTGTGCGTTTCTCGAGTGGCTTCCTCGCCGCTCACGGGTGTGCCCAGCACCGCACTCACGGGTGCGCCCAGCACGGCACAGTCCCGCACGGAACGTCATCCCGACGCGGGTTCCGCCTCGAGCAGGTCGGCGAACTCGAGGACGAACGCCTCGAGTTCGTCCCAGTCGGTGTACTCGTAGTCCTGCGAGGTGTCGGTGTCGCCGCGCTCCCTGCCGGCGATCCGTTTCATTACGAACCGCGTGAGCAGGCCGTACTCGCTGTACTTGAGCGCCCCGGCGACCGGCAACGTCAGGTCGGGCTCCCAGCCCATATCCTCGAGGAACGCCTCGAGTAACCCCTCGGCGTCCTCGCGCGTCCCGGGGTCGGCGCTCGCCGCCGAGAGGCTCACCGAGACGAACGCGGAGGGGAGACGGTTCAGCGCCTCGCGGTGGGTCGAGACGAACGTCTCGACGGAGCGCTGGTGTCGACCCGCGTGAATCGACGCGCCGACGACGACGCCGTCGTACCGGCCGGGATCGAGGTTCGCCGGCGGGTGGTTCGCGTTGACGACCGTCACGTCGACGCCCGCCTCGTCTAAGACGTCGCCGATCCGCTCGGCGATCGCCGCGGTCTGGCCCTCACTCGAGCCGTAGCTCACGAGCACGGTCGCCATCGGCGCTCACCTCGCGGCTGGAACGGCCGTCGGAATCGGTCGGATCGGCTCACGATCACGGCCGGCGGTCCGATCGGGGAGTGCATGTCCCTCCCGTCGACGCACAACCATATCAAACGCGACCGCCCCCTGGTTCCGCTCGAGAAGCCGGCACGATTGGTCCCCGAACCGAACGTTTACGACGGTTGATGGAAACCGAGGGGACATGAGCGAGTGGCGTCCACGTCGACGTGCGCAGGCCGTGTTCGGCCTCGCGCTGGCCTCGCTCGCCGTCGTCGTCGGCATCCTCGCGGTCGTCGACCGAACCGGCGCGTTCGCGTTGCTCTACCTGATCGCCATCGCCGCGATCGCGGCCGGCGCCATACTGAGCCTGATCGGCCGTCGACGACCCGACGGAAAGTGACCGAACCACGGTCGCTCGCGTCCGTCTCGAGGAGGCAAACGGGACGGACAACCGAACCCCTATCAACTCCGCAGCAGTAAGGAGTGCCATGACCAAGCGGTACGTCTCACTCCCCGCGGAGGCCGAAACGGGGATGCGCGAGTTCATAGCGGAGGTCGATCGGCGGCTGTCCGGCGAGGAAGACACCTGTTCGGTCGTCGAGGACGTCCTGCTCGATCTCTCCGGCGATCGGGAGGCGTACGAGCGCTGGCAGGCCGGCGAGCCGGTGTCGCCCGCAGAGCGCGTTCGACTGCAGAGTTACGATCC
This sequence comes from Natronobeatus ordinarius, assembly GCF_024362485.1. Classification (NCBI taxonomy): domain Archaea; kingdom Methanobacteriati; phylum Methanobacteriota; class Halobacteria; order Halobacteriales; family Natrialbaceae; genus Natronobeatus; species Natronobeatus ordinarius. The sequence goes on from NZ_CP101456.1 coordinate 36,366, forward strand.
CTGTAACACGACCCTCGAGAGCGAGTACTACGCCGAGAAGGACGAGGAGGCGTTCAAACGGTCGAAACACCTCCAGTGGCTCTGGCGGCAGTTCGACAGCTTGCCGATCGCCGACAACGTCGAGTTCGCGCTTCGCTTTCGAGCGATGCTCGCCGAACATCTCTTCGCCGAGTGCGGTGAGAACTGTCGCTTTTTCAGGGGAATTACGTTCACCTACGGTCACAACATCTCCATCGGCGACAACGTCGTCGTGCACGACGACGTCCACCTAGACGACCGCGGAACGCTGACGATCGGCGACCGCGTCTCCATCTCCGACGGCGTCCACGTCTACAGCCACGACCACGACGTCGTCGACCAGACCGAGGTCAGAAACTACCACACGATCATCGAAGACGACGTCCGGCTCACCTACGACGCGGTCGTCCGCGCCGGCATGCGCGTCGGCGAGAACGCCATCGTCGGCGCCCGCGGAATCGTCCAGACCGACGTCCCCGCCCACCACATCGCCGTCGGCATGCCCGCGAAAAGCGTCCGGATCAAACCCGGCTGGGAGGACGTCGCAACCCCCATCGAGGAGGCTGGCGAAAACCGCCAGGAAGAACGACGCATCGAGTACGAGCTCCCGGCGGACCTCGAGGTGTTCGACGAGTTCGGACGCGACCGCCAGCCGCCGAACTGATACGGACTATCGTGAGTCGTTCTCCCGCCGATGAGAGTCACCGTCGGCGACTGGCCACGGAATAGCCAAGTGCATAGAGAACGTATCGCACACCAATGGAGCTCTGGGGCTGGCTCGTCGGCTACGTCATCCTGTTCGCCCTCTTTCACCTGGTGCTCTACTACGTGTACGTCCGCCGCGAGGGCGACGACGGCTCGCGCTCGCCGTCGCCGTCGCTCACCGACGGCAACGGAACGGGAGCCCAGTACGCCTCGAGCCCCGATCGGTTCGCCGGACCGACCGACGACGCGGACACCGACGCCGACATCGAGTTCGACGGGGAGACGATCCGCTGTCCACACTGTGGTCTCCAGAACGAAGCCGACCAGACGTTTACCTACTGCTGGAACTGTATCTCGACGCTCAGACAGTGAGCGGCCACGTCGCCCGTCGCGCTCGACGGCCTACCGCTCGAGCCCCGCCTCGATCGCGTCCAGGTGGTCGACGCCGACGACGGCGACGACGGAGCCACCCTCGCGAAGCGACTCGAGTCGGTCGACCATACACCGCTCGCGGAGTTCGTCGCGGTAGCTCATCGGCCCGCCGTCGGCGTTCGCCAGCAGCGACTGCACCGCAGTGACGTGGCCGTGTTCGTGCTCGGCCTGTCGCGCCGGTGAATCGGTCCGGTCGACGGCGTACTCGATCGGCTCGTCACACGTCACCGTCACCGACGTCGCGTTGGTGAGCGTCGCGGCCAGCCGACAGGTCACCGCCTGCCGGGTCGCGCCACCGACACTCGAGACGAGTCGCCGTGCGGTCGTCGGCGGAACGCGGTCGGCGACCAGCCGCACGACGAGTCGACGCAGGAACGACCAGTTCGGCGCGTCGATCCCGACGACGTCCGCGTCGGGGGCGGCGCGGATCGCCGCGCTCATCTCGCCGCCGAGGCGTGTCGTTCCATCCCGTGCATACGCACGGTACAGCGACACGGCAGCCGGTGGCAACTCGAGCGCGAGGGCGTCCGGCCGAACCGACTCGAGGACGAGTTCGACGCGCGCGACGCTCGCGGGGTGGTCGTGGACCACGCCGACGAGCGTCACGTCGCCATCGTCGCCGGCGACTCGGCGGAGAAATCGATCGTTGACTCGTGGATCGTCTTCGGTCGGGACAACGGGCGGAGACACAGCCATATCGTCGACAGCTAGTCCGTGAGAGCCGTCATAACCCTTCTGTTGTCGACGTCCAACGAGTGGTTGCGTTCGAAAACAGCTGCTTTCGCCGGGCGACTGGGCACGGAACACCGCATTCTGCGCCATGGCACGGCTGTGCTACCTGCCAGGTGCGACCACGCCGTCAGACCTGCAGACCGGACCGGAACGCAGCGTCGTGGTGGCCACCGGCGATGGCACACGTAGCGGGTCACGGCGACGCCGTAGTGTCGCCACCGCCGGCGTTCGCCGACGCGAGAACCCGCGCCGGCCCCGAGAACGGGGACCTCCTGCGATAAACGGGACGTTTTCTCCTGCAACCGACGTAATAACTCCCTTACGAGGTGGGTTTCACCGACAACGACCGGTGAGAGGAGACAACGATTTCGTCGCTTTATTTTCGGGTCGTCCGTGTCTCGCACGTGGCCAGACGAACGCTCACGCCAGCGGACGAGGGAAAACGCGTACTGAACGTCGACGGGACCGAAGTCGGTCGAATCGTCTCCGTCGAGGACGGTCGCGGGTACGTCGTTCCGGACCCCAGCATGACCGACACGATCAAGGCCAAACTCGGCTGGGGTGACGTTACCGCCGAGGCACACCCCCTCGACGAAGGCAGCATCGAAGAGATTACCGACGACGCCGTCCACCTCCGTGGCGTCCTCTGACCAGTGTTCACCACCGGGTACAACCCGCACGCAGATACCCGCGACCTGCAGTCACGAGGATCCCTGTACGCGCTCACACGAGAGTTCGACACTCACCGAATCGAGCACGCCGCCAAAAGATGACGTCTGAACGATGTGTGAGCCGAGTGCGGTGGTGCCCTCGCGGTCTCGGCTCACGTGTCCGGTACCACTTGTCTGGTGTGTCAATGACCTGAGACAGCCCGACACCGGACGCCCCATCGGAGCAGGGCGCAGTCGCCCCTGTACGCCGTCCTTCGCCCATACCATCCTCCCCGACCGTTCCTGGCCGTCGTCGCCGAGCGTGAAGAGGAAAACGCACCTATTGAGCGTTGTGGCCGACAGACCACCATAGCGCTTCTGGCCGACGACACCCACAGCGGCGACGCCGGCCATCTGACGGGCGAATTCGCCCCCGGCCGACCGCCGTCCCCCCTCGAGTACACCGCCGCAACCGCTCGAGTCGACTCGCCTTCAGAACCGGGTTCGCCAGCGCGTCGTCCCGAGCACCTCGTCTTCCATCGCCGAACAGATCGCAGGAGATATACGACTGGCTGGTGGCTACTGTAGTATGGGTTTTGGAAGCTATGACGAGTCGGAGCAACAGCAGCAGAATCGGGACACGGAAGCGGACGAAGATGCTGTCGTGAACCTCCACGAGAACGAGTACGACGGTTCGATCTCCGTCGAAACTGGTGAATCAACCGACGCGCTCCTCGGACAACTCCAGGATATTAAAGCGAGCAAAGCAGACGACGAATAACGTCTACAGCGGCTGGTCTGGCGTCTGGGACGCTATCGTAGTGAGCAGGAACGTCCGCCCTCAGTGTCTACAGCTCGGACTTTGGCGTCCTGCAGTACGCTTCATTGAAAATACAGAACATGAGTTGGATCATAGGACCTTGTTTGAACGCGTGATTTCACGGGCGTAAGTATTTTGACCGGCTAATCAAAGACGCCCTGAAAATCCATCAGCAGCGTCTTATTTTCTAAGAACGACTGGCTACCATGGTCCAGCCACGTACCGCAGAGGTCCCTAGCTAAAAGCAGATGACCGAACTATTTATATTACAGTGAATTGTTTTTGGATTATGAGCGTTATGAAATTTAAAAGACCCATTAGCAGGCGACAATTCAATTATGTCTTATCAGTCATATTTCTTCTCTCCTCCTCATTTCTTATTATGATTCCAACTTCTCTTTCCTTAGAGCCAGTGCTAGATATTGCGTCTGTTATATCTTTCGTCATAATTCCTGTGCTTTTAGCCCTCTCAGTTATGGTTGGAGTCGTTTTACAGGGAGTGCGATTTGTATCAGATAATATTACATCAAGCACCGACAATCGCTTGTATAACGTGTCGTTCTCTCGTGTTCTCATATCAATCGTGCTCGTTATACTTGCGGCCCCCATTCCTAAATTGGTTATTGTTTATATTTATCACCAGTACATTGGTGACGCTGGAGGAGTTTCGCCGCTAGCATTCGTATGGGTTTTAACTGGTTTGCTTGCTAGCTTTATTCTTTTCCAAGGTATTCTCTGCCTCATTTTCTTACAAAAAAGCGTCTAAATTGCACAAGTTGACCTCGTTGCGTAACTAACTCACTCACTCATTTCGACACATCGTAATCTGCCGCCTCACGTCCCAAAAGAGAGGGGCGGACAGACTGCTAGCTCTAGTAAGCCTGAGACGTTTTATACTCGTTAGACGGCGGGACGATACCGTTCGAGTACCCGGGATGTGAGCTTTTTTTCGGCATGGTCGGGTTTCGTGGGGAAACCCGGAAAGCCGCGGAGAGAAGGGCTGAGGAGTGCGCCGACCGGGAATTGAATCCGATGGCGAGACGGTCGCTCGCTCCGCTCGCGCTGCGACTCGCGTGGTTCAATTCCCGTGACCGAAGTTGCGACTCACGAACTGTTCGTCGCAACATGCGCCGACCGGGAATTGAACCCGGGCTATGAGCTTGGGAAGCTCATGTCCTCCCACTAGACCACCGGCGCGCTGCCGTGTTCCATCGTTGCTCGTGATCGCACTTGAACGTAGCGCTTCGACGAATCGTCGGCCGGCCAGACGGCAGTTGTAGCCGTCGACGTCACGAACGAGAGCAGTTAGGGAGCAACCGAGCGCAGCCGTCGAGCCCGCGACACGACGTCGCTCGAGCTGGTCGATGCGTGGCGATTCAGAGGGAAACTCACCCGACTCCCGGCCGAGAGCGGTTCAGAACCCGACGATCGTCCACCTTTTCACCGAGAGGGGAGCCTATTTGCGTTCTCCGACCCTACTGTCGTCCGATGATAGACCTTCGATTCTCGGAGGCAGAACTAGAGCGCCACCGCGAACACCTCACCTCGTTCATCCGCGACCAGGTCGACGCCGCCGGCGCCGACGGGGCCGTCCTCGGGCTCTCCGGTGGGATCGACAGCACGCTCACTGCCTATCTCGCCGTCGAGGCCCTCGGCGAAGAGCGCGTCCACGGACTCGTCCTCCCCGCCAAAGTCAGCGACGACGACCAGATGAGCGACGCCGAACGCGTCGCCGAGCTGCTCGAGATGTCCTCCGACGTCCTCGAGATCGAACCCGTCGTCGACGGCTTGCTCGAGGCCTACCCCGAAGCGGAGGGCGACCACCTCGCCGTCGGGAACGCCCGGGCGCGCGTTCGCGCCGTGGTGAATTACCTCGTGGCGAACCACGAGAACCGACTCGTCCTCGGCACCGGCAACCGCAGCGAGGCCGCCGTCGGCTACTTCACCAAGTACGGCGACGGCGCGGTCGACTGCCACCCCATTGGGAACCTCTACAAGGCACAGGTCCGCCAGCTCGCCCGCCACGTCGGTGTTCCCGAGGAGCTCGTCACCCAGACCCCGACGGCCGAGCTGTGGGCCGACCAGACCGACGAGGACGAACTCGGGATGGACTACGACACCCTCGACTCGATCCTCGCGGTTCACGTCGACGGCCCGCTCTCGGTCGCTGCCACCTGCCGACACCTCGAGGTCGACGAGGAGACGGTCGCCCGCGTTCGCAGCCTGTACGAGGCGAGCGAGCACAAGCGAGCGGTTCCACCGGCGCCCGACCCGCTGGCGTGAGACGCCACGCACCGACGTCGTTCGCGACGGCTACGCCTGCTGCGCTCGCCACTCGTCCTCGAGCAGGCCGTACCAGACCACGTCCTGGTACGCGCCGTCGATGAACGCCGCCTCTCGGTGGACGCCTTCCCGGGTGAAGCCGACCGCCTCGAGCAACCCCTGTGAGGCCTGGTTGAACTCGAAGACGCGGGCCTCGATCCGGTGGAGCCCCAACTGGTCGAAGCCGTAGGCGACGATTCGCTCTGCGGCCTCGCTGCCGTAGCCCTGCCGATGGTGATCGGGATCGAGCCAGTAGCCCAGCTCTGCCCGCCCGGCCTCCCAGTCGAACGACTCGAGGGCGATCGTCCCCACCGGCGTCGAGTCGGCGACGATCAGGAGAGTCACCGACTCGTCGCTACAGACCACGTCCTCGAAGAAGTCCCGCTCCTGTGCGCGGTTGAGCGGTCGCGAGCCGCCGATCGGCCGCCAGATTCGAGGATCGTTGATCGCCCGTTGCAAGAACTCGAGATCGTCCTCCTCGATCGGTCGCAGGTCCACGCGATCGCCGGGGAGAAATGCGATGGCTGGCACGATCGCTCGTTTCGGTCGGTTTACTAAAACGTTGTCCGAGGCATGGTACCAGAGTCCAGCCAACTCACTCGAGGACGGCGTCGAGATCGTCGGCGTGGGCGGCCACGAGGTCGCCGAACGCCCGCGCCTCACGGCGTTCCTGGATCGTCCGTTCGCCGTCGTCTCGGATGCGCCGCTTCAGCACGGTGAGTGCGTCCGCCGCGTTCTCAGCGATCGCCGCTGCGACCGACTGCGGCTCGTCCTCGATCCGAGAGACCAGTCCCATTCGGAGCGCCTCCTCGGCACCGACGACCCGCCCCGAGAGCGCGAACTCGAGGGCGTCGCCCTCACCGAGCACCCGCGGCAGCCGAGCCGTGCCGCCCCAGGCCCCGAAGAGGCCGAAGGTGACCCCCGGCTCGCCGAAGGTCGCCGCCGGCGTCGCCACGCGAACGTCACAGGCGAGCGCCAGCTCGAGGCCGCCACCGCGAGCCGCGCCGTCGATCACCGCGACGACGACCGACGGCGATTCCTCGATCGCTCGCGCGACCTGCTGCCCTCGCCGAGCGAACGCTTCAGCCTCGTCGCGGTCGAGGTCGGCGACCACGTCGAGGTCCGCCCCCGCACAAAAGGCCGGCCCGGCCCCCTCGAGGGTGACCACCGGCTCGGTGGCCGATTCGACGGCTTCCTCGAGTGCGTCTAGCCCCTCCCAGGTGAGTGCGTTTCTGGCGTCCGGCCGGTCGATCGTGATCCGTCGGATTCGCCCGTCGGCGTCGGTCTGAATCATGCAGGCAGGTCGGCGGGCGGTTTCCAAAGGTCTTTGGCTCCTCCGCCGTAACCCCCTCCGTGATGGAACAGGCCGCCAGTTGCCGGCGCGCCGCCCGTGACGCCGTCTCGGATGTCGAGCCCCCTCGCCTCCACGACGTCATCACCGGCACGCTCGACGGTGCCTCGATGACTCCCGGCGTACTCACGCTCCAGAGCGCTGCGGCGATCGATCCCGGCGTCGACCGCTCGGGAATCGCCCACCACGCGGCGGGCGTCCAGCTCATCTACGAGGGGTTACGACTGACGAGAACGCTGGCTCACGACGAGCCCTGGACCCACGGCGACGCGAACGGCGACGGCGATCTCGAGATTCTCGCCGCCGACATCCTCGTCGCCCGTGGCTTCTACTTACTCGCTCGTACCGACGCCGCCGGTAAAGCCGTCCGCACCGTTCAGGCGTTCGGCCGCGATCAGACGCGACGCGACCAGCCGGGTGCCGACGTCGATCGACTGGATTCGAACCTCGAGCGAGACGTCTTAGAGCTCGCGGTGCTGACCGGAGCGGCCGCGGTGGGTTCGACGCCGACGCCGGAACTCGTCGCCGTCGCAAACGACGTCGGTGAGGCCGTGGGGACGGGCTTCCCACCTGCGGAGGAGTGTCTGTCGACGGTCGACTCGCCGGAGACGGACGCGACGCCCGGCGACGGCGTGGCGACGGACCGGGCGACGTCGGTGACCGATCCGTGAGTGCGAGGCCCACCCACCCCCGGGGCGAATCGAAACCCATAAAGACGACTCCGGGTAATCAACGAATGCGCGCCTGGGTAGCTTAGCGGTAAAGCGCGTCCTTGGTAAGGACGAGAGCCCGGGTTCAAATCCCGGCCTAGGCTCTTATCGTTTGTTGACAAGTACACGACCGAGTTGCTGCTACAGAGCCTGTGAGCTCATCTCTCTGTGAGTTCTCAGTCGGATAGAGGGAGATCATCCCCGATTTGAATCGTAGTTACCGCAACGCTGTGGTCCACCGTTGAAGTCCTGCTATCGGCTGTAGAGTGCGGAGGCGTGCGAGATACAGGGTGCATATTTCGAAAGAATACACTGCTCGCTACTGCGAACGCTCTGCGGTGACGACGTACGACTCCATGGGCGAAACGATGCCGTCGTCGTCGAGGTACCGATCTAACGCATCCTCCACCTCACGAACCAGTCCGTCCCGCACCTCTCGCTCGACGGCCGCAAGTGGTTCAGCCAGCGGCGAACTCGCTGCCTCGCGGCGAACGAACTCCTCGACCGACGGATACCGCACAGAACCGATCTCGAGGGTCACCGACACGTCATCGAATCCGGCGTCCTGAGCGAGTGTTCGAAGGTTCTCCCCATCCCACGCAGGAAACGGAGAGCGCATCATTGCCCCGGCCTCGTCACCGACGTGTCGCGCTAACGCGTCGGCCAGTAGCACGTACGCAGGCTGGAACTCGAGCGGGCGCCAGACGCTCAGTGCCATCCGCCCACCTGGTGTGAGGACTCGTCGCATCTCTTCGGCGGCAGCGACGGGATCGTCGAAGAACTGGAGGGCTTGTTGACAGCAGACGACGTCGAACGCCTCGTCGGCGAACGGGAGATCGGTCGCGTCGCCTTGTCGCCACTCGATGGAGGGGGAGGCGTCGGCAGCGGCTTCCGCCGCCACTGCAAGCATTCCGTCGTTGACGTCGAGCCCCACGACGGAGCCACTCGTGCCGACTCGAGACGCGGCCCGACGCGCCACGATGCCGGTTCCGCAGGCAACGTCGAGGACGCGATCACCGTCGTGTATCTCGCCAGTCTCGACGAGTTGGTCGGCCCACGACGCGAAAATTGACGGTACCAGGTACTGTTCGTAGGCCTCGGAGGCGTTCTGCTCGAGTTGCCAGCCAGTCGATCGACGTGCGTGATTGCTCATGTGCGTTCACCACGAACGCGGATACACCGCGAGCGTACGTGTAACTGTCTAGTGAAATATTTCACGCCGTGAAAGCACAGTCGTCGGGACGAATTCGGAGTGGCTGGCGTCGATCAGTGGAGCGATTCGACCGAGAGCAGGTCACTTGCGTCCTCGAGCGGTCGGGCCTCGTCCCGGAACTGGTCGTAGTAGGTCTCCGCCCACGTCCGCATCCCGTCGCTCTCAGTGTCGACGAGTGACTGCAACGCCCCCGTTTCCGGGTCGTAGCAGCAGATGCTGACGCGGTCGTCGAACAGGCAGATGCCACATCGCTCGTCGAGTGGGAGGCCATCGTGCAGGAGGACGGTGTAGTTGGCTCGTGTCACCATCTCCACGACCGTTTCTTCGTCCCACGAGAGGAGTTCCTCGAAAACGGTCGGTGGGTAGATGTATTCACACTCCAGGCCGTTCCGGACCTGGTCGAAAAACGGCTCTAAGTTCCCCGACTTGAGCAGTGCCATGCCGAATCCGCGCATCGTTCTCGTCGTCGTGAGACACGCTGTAAGGCGTTCGATCGGTCGATAGGGGTAGCCGGGCCCTGGCTGGGAGACCACCACGTCGGAGCACAGCTCGATATCGAATCCCTCAAGTTCGTGTGGCAGCCACGGCCAGACCTCGCGGAGTTGCCGCTGGGACGCCATCGCGCCCCTGAACTCCTCGAATCGATCGGCAACGAACGTGCCCAGATCGGTCAGCTGGTACGTCCTCCCATCTCGCTCGATCCAGTGTCGGTCCTGAAAGTCGGTAAGGATTCGGCCCATGGTCGGAGAAGACGCACCCGTTGCGGTACGGAGGTCGTCCCGGTCACACGGACCGCTTGCCAGTGCGTCGAGCACCCCAACGCGATGGTCCGAACTGACGAGGAACTCGATGTCGTCGAGTGTCGTGCCCATGTCAATGGTACTCTCCCACACGCAATAGTCGTACTGGGGTACTCCGTTTCAGTTGTCACCAGAGTTGCGATTCCGACCAGCGTTGCGGGCAACCCTGGTCCCGCTGACGGCAACGATCGACGCTCACCGACCGGTATGCAGTGACCGACTCGACACGGTCGGGTCGACCGACCGCACGCCTGGCTCAGCCGGATTTCGACACCGGTTTCTCCGCCTCGATCGTCGCAGCGGCGACGTAGTCGCTCACGTCCCGCTCGGGGTCCCACTCGCGAATGAACGCCTCGCTCCCCTCGTCGGGCTCGATAGCGATCGATTCGAACCCCGCGTCGTGTAGCATCGACTCGAGGGCGTCCACCGACGCCGCGCCCCCGACGCAGCCGGCGACGGACGACGGATCAGATCGGAGGTCAGTCGGGAGGGACGCGGTCGCCACGACGTCCGAGATGGCGAGCCGTCCGCCCGGTCTGAGCACGCGGAACGCCTCGTCGAACACGCGAGGCTTGTTCGGTGAGAGGTTGAGGACGCAGTTCGAGAGGATCACGTCCACGGACGCGTCGGCGACGGGGAGGTGTTCGATCTCGCCGAGCCGAAAGTCGACGTTCGAAACCTCGTTTGCCGCGGCGTTCTCGCGGGCGGTCTCGACCATCGCCGGCGTCATGTCGACGCCGATGGCCCGGCCCGCTTCCCCGACCTCCTGCGACGCCAGAAAGCAATCGAAGCCCGCGCCGGAGCCGAGGTCGAGGACGACGTCGCCCGCCGAGAGGCTCGCGATGCCGGTCGGATTCCCGCAGCCGAGGCCCAGGTTCGCGCCCGGCTCGACGCGCTCGAGGTCCTCGGGAGCGTATCCGAGCAGGCGGGAGTACTCGTCGACGGCCACGTCGCCTGTCGCATCGCCACAGCAGGTCGCCGCGTCGCTACTGCAGGCTGCCGGAGCGGACCGTTCGTCGGCCACCGACCGATCGGCGACCACAGCGTAGCGTTCTCGCACCGCTCGTCGTCGCTCGCTCGCGCCGAGTGCCCCGTCGTCTGGCCCCGACGAGGGCGTCTTCTCGTCGTCGGACGCCGGCGGAGGCGTCTCCCCGCGGCTCCCTGGGTCCTCCCCAGCCGTTCCGGCCGCCGACTCCAGCTCGGTGACGAACTCCTCGCCGAACAGCGATTTCGTGCCGTCGGGTCCGGTGATCGTGAGGTGTGTCTCGTCGTACGGTGGTTCGACGTCGATGCAGTACGTCGCGAACGAACAGCACCGGCGTTCGTCGGCGACGAACCGAGCGAGCGCGACCAGCGACTCGTCGATGCCGTCGAAGACGAACGTGTAGCCGCCCGGCCGTTCGTCAGCGCGGACGAACGCCTCGCCAAGGATCGGAAGCCATTCGTCCGCACGTTCCCGTGCCTCCGCGTCGGTCAGCGTGCAGGCGACAGTCTGAGTCAGGTCATCATCGGTCATACACCAAAGCTTCGGTTACCGAAGTACTTATGCTGTCGAGTCCGAAGTAATAGAGTAACTGCGAACGATCGAACCTATGACGGAACAGTGCTGCGGGACGGACGGATCGGACGTTTCGGTCGAGGACATCCAGTGTTACTGCCGGCTGGACGGACTCCTCGAGGTGCTCACCCGGAAGTACGCGATCCAGGTGCTCTGTCTGGTGTGGGCGCTCCAGCCTGCCAGGTACGCCGAGATCGAAGCGGCGCTCGAGGACGTGAGTAGCTCGACGCTCTCGACGCGGCTCGAGGAACTCACCGAGGCCGGCCTGCTCCACCGCGAGCGGTACGCGGAGATCCCCCCGCGGGTCGAGTACCGCATCACCGACGACGGGGCGGAACTCTGTGCGTTGCTGGATCCGTTAGTACGGTGGGCGGCGGAGCGTGGCGCGCCCGATCCGTGACGATCGCGGCGGAGTTCGTGACCAAGTGTGCCGATTCGAGGACGGGAAGAGGCGTGTCGGCGCCTCAGAGTCCCGCGGGCTCCTCGACGAGTTCCTTCAATCGCTGAACGAACCGCGTCGCGGGAGCGCCGTCGACGACGTCGTGGTCGAACGTCGCCGTGACCGAGAGGTACTCCCGCGGTTCGATCTCCCCGTCGACGATTCCCGGCTTCCGGGCGATACCGCCGACGGTGAGCTGTAGCGTGTAGTTCGTCGGAGTAATGCCCCACCCGCCGCCGGCGCCGAACATGCCGACGGAGGTCACAGCCACAGTGCCCGCGATCCGTTTCCAGCGTCGAGGAAACCACTGCGGGAGCCGAAAGAACAGCCGTCGGAGGGGGCCGGGGAGCCGGAGAGCCAGGTCGGCCGCTCCCGACTGGAGCCCACCGTCCGGCCCCGTCTGGGCCGCCCGGATCTCGTCGTGGATCGACTCGAGCGAGCGCCGGTTCGCCGCCCTGATAACGTGCGGGACGCCGATCCGGTTCCCGTCGATCTCGGTCTCGACGATCACCATCACGTCGACGTCGTCGAACCGGACGATCCGCCCCCGCCAGTCGCGGTAGGCGTTGACGTGGGGGTGGTCCGCGAGGGCTCGAGCCAGACAGCACACGAGAAACGCGGTGAACGACAGGCCGGTGCCCGTCTCCTCCCGTCGGTCGCGGATGCGTGCGCTGGCCTCGGTGACGTCGAACTCGACGAGCCCGTGAATGTCGCTTCGCCGGCCGGCCATGCGCATCGCGTCGACGGTGCCGCGTCGCTGGATCGGGAACGGTTCGGTCGTGTCGCGTCCTGCCATAGGGTCACCTCACCGACGAGTCGCATAGGCCTTGGTTCGACCCCGGGCGGTTCAGCCGTCCTCGTCTCGGTCGTCGGCCGGAGGAGCGATGCCGAGCCGCCCCTCCACGAACGCGGCGACGTCGGCAGCGAACGCCTCGACCTCGTCCCACTCCGTGAACTCGACGTCGCCGGAGGGATCCGGCGCCGGCTGCTCGGGGACGGTCCGCTTGGCGAGCTGTTTCATCAGCAGCCGTTTCAGGAAGCCGTACTCCGAGTAGCGCAACGCGCCGCCGAACAGGCCAATCCGATCGGGGTGCCAGCCGGTGTCCTCGACGAACGATTCGACGTAGCCCGCCGCCTGGGCCTCCCCGCCTTCGGCGCCCGAGGACAGCGACACCTGGAAAAAGGCCGACGGCATCGCCGACAGCGTCTCGCGGTTCGACGAGACGAACTCCCGGACCGACGGCTGGTGCTTGCCGACGTGGATGGACGCGCCGACGAGGACCGCGTCGAAGTCGTCGAGCTCGAGCGTCGGCGGCACCTCGCTCGCGTCCACTGTCGTCACGTCGTGTCCGCGCTCGCCCAGCACGTCCGCGATGCGGGTGGCGATCGTCGCCGTCTGTCCCTCTCCGGTTCCGTAGCACACGAGGAACGAGGCCATGAGAATCGCCGTTCAGTACGCCCCCGACGGGCATAAAGGGGCGAGGAGCGCCGAGTTCGGTCCCGTGAACGTCGTGCATCGACGCCACCCGCATCCTCTCCTCGTGCACCGAACGGCCAACTCCGAGCTCGAGTTCCCGACGCACATCGAGCCGGCCGTGCCCGGACTACTGGTTCCGATCACCGGCGACGTGGCGGCCACTCTGGGGCCACCGTGTCGAAACGCAGCGCGCCGGAACGCCGGCCTCGAACGACCTCGCTACCGCAACGCCGCCTCGAGCGTCTCGATCGGCGTCGGCGGCTCCTCGGTCGCGCCGGGGCGGTTCTCGAGCTGGGTGCGACAGGAGGCGCCGGGGGCGACGATCCGCTCGCCGTTGCTCTCTGCGACCTGGTCGTAGAGGATCGCGGCGATGGCGTCGCTCATCGAGGCGTGTTCGGCCTCGTAGCCGAAACTGCCGGCCATGCCACAGCAGCCCGAGTCGAGCGGGTCGACCGCGTAGCCGGCCCGCCGGAGAACGCCGACGGCGTGGTGGTCCTTCCGGGTCGCCTTCTGGTGGCAGTGGCCGTGGTAGGTGAGCGATTCGGTGGGCGGGGCGAACTCGATTTCTTCGTCCAGGCGGAAGACGTCGAGGTACTCACAGACGCCGTAGGTGCGGTTGGCGACGGCTTCGACGTCCTCCCCCGAGAGCAGGTCGAGGTAGTCGAGCTGGAACATCACCGCATCCGAGGGTTCGACCACGACGACGTCCCAGCCGTCCTCGACGAGCGGGCCGAGGGCGTCGACGTTCTCCCGGGCGGTCTCCTTCGCCTGCTCGAGGAAGCCCTTCGAGAACGCCGGCCGGCCAGTGTCGCCGAGCCCCTCGGGGACCCGGACGTGGACGCCGGCGGCCTCGAGCACGCGGACGGCCGCCTTCCCCGCGTCGGGGTTGTTGTAGTTCGTGAACGTGTCGGGGTAGACGATGGCGTTCCGGGTCGCCTCGGTTTCTGGTACGCGAGCCCCGCCTCGCCCCTCGAACCAGTCGCGGAATGTGGTCCGGTGGAATCGCGGGAGCGGCCGGTCGGCGCCGATTCCGACCGTCTTCTCGAGCAGCCAGCGCGAGCCCGGCAGCTTCGGGCCGACGTTCGAGAGCGGGGCGAGTTTGCTGCCCAGTCGCGAGAACTCGTGAACGTTGGCGAACAGCCGGTCGCGGAACGTCGAGCCGTTGCGCTCGTGGTAGGCGTGGGTCACCTCGGCTTTGAGCTTCGCCATGTCGACCTCGCTCGGACAGTCGATCGCACAGCCCTTACAGCCGACACAGAGGCCCATCACCTCCTCGACGAACTCGTCGGTGAACGCCTCCTCCCCCTCGAGGTCGCCGCTCATCGCCTGGCGGAGTGCGTTCGCCCGGCCGCGGGTGGCCGTGATCTCCTCGCGGCTGGCCCGGAAGGTGGGACACATCACGCCGCCGGTCGTCGACTGGTCGCCGCGACAGCCGCCACAGCCGTGACAGAGCTCGACCATCCCCTGGAAGCCGTTGTCCTCGTCCCACTCGAGGACGGGATCGAAGTCGGCGAAGTCGTAGTCGGGGCCCATGCGCTGGTTCGCTTTCATGTCCGTCGGGTTCTCGTCCCGGAAGACGACCTGGCCCGGATTCAGGAGCCAGTCGGGGTCGAACGCACTCTTGAGCTCCTGGAACGTCTTCCATAACTCTTCGCCGTACAGCTTCCGGTTCCACTGGGTGCGGGCGCGACCGTCGCCGTGTTCGCCCGACACCGAGCCGTCGTACTCGACGACGAGGTCGGTCGCGGCGTCGGCGATCGACTCCATCTCCTCGAGGCCGGATTCGGTCTTCGTGTTCACGAGCGGACGGATGTGGAGGACGCCGGGGCCGGCGTGGGCGTAGAAGCTGGCGTAGGTGTCGTGGGCCTCGAGGATCTCCTGGAAGTCGGCGACGAAGCCGGAGAGATTCTCCGGCGGGATGGCCGTGTCCTCGATGAACGCGACGTGTTTCTCGTCGGTGGTTCGAGAGAGCAAGATCGGGAGGCCGGACTTGCGCAGCTTCCAGATCTTCGTCCGGCTCTCGTCGTCGTGGGCCTCGATCGCGTCGAAGGCGTGGGTCTCTGTCTCGAGCGTCAGTCGCTCGTCCTCGGGGTCGGGTTCGGCTTCGGGCTCGACGGTCGGGCAGCGGTCTGCGAGCAGGTTCGCGACCTTCCGTCTCCCCGCCGCGTCGCTGTCGGCGTAGAACTCGACGACGAGCACCGCCCCCGTGCCGTCGGGGAGAATCTCGGTGACGGGAGCGAACTCGGCGGTGTCCCGGGCGAGGTCGATCAGCACGTCGTCCATCACCTCGAGTGCCGCCGCATCGTGCTCGACGATCGGCGCGACGTCCGCCATCGCGTCGAGGACGGTATCGTAGGCGAGCAGCACCATGCTCTTTTCTTCGGGGATCGGCTCGAGCGAGACGGTCGCCTCGGTGACGATCGCGAGCGTCCCCTCGCTGCCACAGAGCAGTTTCGCGACGTTGACCACGCCACCCGGCGAGTCGGGTTCGCCGAGACCACGCTCGACGCCGCGTGCATCGTCGACCAGCCAGTCTAAGTTGTAACCCGAGACGTTGCGCTTGAGGTCGGGGTAGAGCTCTTCGATCAGGTCGCCTTCCTCCTCGAGAATCCGGGCGACCTCGGCGTAGATTCGAGCCTCAAGGTCCTCCTCGCCCGCCCGTTCGTGGAGTTCCTCGAGGGTGACCTCGCCAAAGCGCGTGACGGTGCCGTCGGCGAGGACGACCTCGACCTCCTCGACGTAGGCGTCGGTCTTGCCGTACTGCAGCGAGTGGGCGCCCGTCGAGTTGTTGCCGATCGCGCCGCCGAGGGCGCTCTTGTCGCCCCAGGCGGGGTCGGGGGCGAACTTCAGGCCGTGGGGGGCGAGTTCCTCGTTGAGTGCCCCGAGGTAAACCCCCGGCTGGGCGATCGCCAGCGCTTCGTCGGGGTCGACGGAGACGACGTCGTTCATGTACCGGCTGAAGTCGAGGACGACGGCCTCGTTGACGGTCTGGCCGGCGAGACTCGTCCCGCCGCCCCGTGGGAGGACGGGAATCTCCCGCTCGGCGCAGTACTCCATCACTCCGACGACGTCGGCGGTCGACGTCGGGAAGACGACGCCGATCGGCGTCACCTCGTAGATGCTGGCGTCGGTGGCGTACAGCTGTCGAGAGTAGGTGTCAAAACGAACGTCGCCGTCGACGAGGGACTCGAGGTCGGAGACGAGCCCGGGCCGGTCGACCTCGTCGCTCCGGTAGTCGTAATTTACGCGATCGTCGTCCGTCGGAAGTGGATATCGTTCAGTTGCCATGGTCCGTGCGTCGTAATCAGTTAACGTGGACGAGGGTAGCAGTACCCAAAAGAACGACGGTTCCCGTTCCAGGTCGCCGTGACGCGTTTCGTGTCGCCACTCCGACCGGACACCTCATACTACTGGACAACAGTCAGTGAACACTCGATCGCGCTGTGACCGGCCGTCGGACTCGCTGACGGCCGGTTGCGTGCGATCAATGTGTGAACCGTTTTGTCCGGCAGTATCAAAAGAGGCCGGGAAACAGTACCGTCACGAGCAGCGTCGTCACGAGTCCAGTCACGATCAGGTAGTAGCCCAGCGGGAGGAGCGTCAGCCGGATGACGCGGCCGGTCGCGCCGACCAGCCCGACGGTCGCGAGCGCGGCGATCACGTTGTGGACGGCGATCACGTTCCCGATGGCCGCGCCGGCCGCCTGGGCGGCGACGATCAGCTGCGTCGACAGGCCGAGGCGCTCGGCGACCTCGAACTGGAAGGCGCCGAAGGTGACGTTGCTCACCGTGATCGAGCCGGTGATGAACGCCCCGAGCGCGCCGACGGCCGGCGCGACTGCAGGATAGGCGGGTCCGACGGCCACAGCCGTCCCGTCGGCGAGGACGACGATCATGCTCCCGGCGTCGGGCGCACCCGGATGCTCGCCCGTCTCGAGCATGATCTGGACCGCCGCGATCACGAACACCAGCGCGAAAAGCGGCTGGACGATCGCATCCGCGGCGTCCGTCCACGCCTCGCGGACCTGCCCACGGTCCATCCGATAGAGCGGGATAGCGACGAGCGCGCTGAGCAGGAGCCAGCTTCCGGGGACGTACGCCCACTCGAGGCCCCCATCGAGGGTCGTCCCGAGAACGTTCGACCACGTGAGCACGAGGCCGGGCGTCTCACGGAGCGTCGCCTCGAGCGGCTCGACGAGGCGGGTGAGCAGGAGGAATCCGACGAGCAGCAGGTAGGGTGCCCAGGCGCGAGCCAACGACATCGACGGCGAATCGTCGGTGCCGGGCAGTGCGTCGGTGGAGACCGGTGTGTCCGCTACAGCCCCGCTTCGGCCCGGTTCGACGTCCCCGACCCAGTGGTCGGGCCACTCCTCCCGCGGCGGGAAGTCCCACTGGGTTTCGGGTTCGACGTATCCCGTTCGGAGGGCCGCGACGACGAGCCCGCCACCGACCATCGATCCGACGAGCGACGGGAGCTCGGGACCGACGAACCACGCCGCTGCCCAGAAGGGAACGACGAACGCGACGCCGGCGAACAGACAGAGCGGAACGACCTCGCGGATCGGCTCGAGCGAGCCGTCCTCCGGGTCGCCGAAGAAGTGAACGACCATCGCAACGGTGAGCAGTGGCATCACCACGCCGACGATCGCGTGAACGAGCGCCGCCCAGCCGGCCGCCGTCGCGGCGAACTCCGCGACCGACATCCCGCCCTCGGCGATCGAGCCCGAGACGCTCGAAAGCGGCGACTCGAGGCCGACGATCACCGGCGTCCCGACGGCCCCGAACGTCGTCGCGATGGCGTGGCCCACCAGCGCCGCGACGACCGCCGCGAGTGCGGGAAAGCCGAGTGCGAGCAGCAAGGGTGCGACGACTGCAGCCGGCGTCCCGAAACCGGCGACGCCCTCCAGAAACGTCGCGAGGAAGAAGCCGAGCAAGACGACCTGTACCCGCCGATCTTCGCTGATCGAGGCGAATCCGTCGTTGATCCGGTCGACCGCACCCGAGTGGATCAGCGTGTAGAGCAAGACGAGCGCGCCGAAGACGATCCAGCCGATCTCGATCGCCGTCACGACGCCGACGATCGACGCCGCGGCGAGCCACTCGAGTGGTACGTTCCAGGCCGTGTAGCCCACGACTACGGCGACGAGCCAGGCGATCGGCATGGCTCGAGCTGGAGACCACAGCAGGACGACCAGCAAGATCGCGACGACGAGCAGCGGCGACGCCGCGAGCACGACCGTACTAGCCATCGGACGCACCCACGTCGAGCGTCGGAATTCGCTGCTGGCGTTCACACTCGGCGCCGTCCATCGTTGACCGATCGTCGTCCGTCCACGTATAGCCGTCGGCGCGTATCGCCGTCGGCGTCGGTAGCGAGTCGGGACGCCCCGGTGCGAGACTCGAAACGAGCACGAACGATCGACACTGTTATGCCCGTCCCCTCTTTGGGTCGACAGTACGCGACCCGGGATGGGCACCGGGATCGGAGCCGTACTCGCGCACGTCTGTGACGCTCTCGACGGAGGGCGACCGTCGCCGCTGGCACGTCACCATGGTTCAAGACGTCGACCTGTACATCTGGATGAATCTCGCTGCAGTGGTACTGTGTAGTTTCACCGCAGCCGTCGCGTGGCGACACCGCGACAAACCGGCCGGCTTCCCGCTCGTCGTGTTCAGCGTTGCGGGTGCGTGCTGGGCCATCGTTCCCGAGTTGCTCTTTTTCGCGCTGGGGCGAAGCTGGGTCTACTGGGGAACGATCCTCGGCTACGTGTTCATCGACCTGACCGTCGTCGCCTGGCTCTACATCGCCCTCGAGTACTCGAGCCGCGAGTCGAACTGGGTGCCGTCGATGCTTCCGGTGCTGGTCGCCGTCCCCGCCGTCAACCAGACCGTCCAGTGGACGAATTCGCTCCACGGGCTGTTCTACGCCGACCTCGCGTCGGTCGAGCCGGCTGCGCTCTACTACGTCCACGTCGCCCTGGCGCTGACCGCGATCACCATCGGCATTGCACTCGTCGTCGACGAGTACCGGCGTGCTCGAGGTGTCTACCGCCGGCAGGCCGCTGCGATGGTGGCTGCGATGGGACTGTACATGCTCATGGCGCTCATGTACGTCTTCGATAGCGTCCCCGGGCCGTCGAACAGCCTCTCACTCGGCGGTCCGTTCGTCGCCGGCGTCTTCCTGTGGGCGCTGTTCTACGCTGACTTCCTCGAGGTCGTCCCCATCGCTCGCGAAACGCTCGTCGAGAACATGACCGACGCCGTGATCGCCCTCGATACCGGGGGTCGCGTGATCGACGTCAACGCCGCAGCACGCGACCGCTTCGGCGTCGACGACGACGTCGTCGGCCGCCCGTTCGAGACCGTCTTCGCCGACCATCCGGCACTTCTCGAGTTGCTCGCCGGTGGCCTCGAATCGACGACGGTCGCCGTCGAGCGCGACGGCGAGACGCGCCACTACGACCTGACCGTTTCACCCGTCTACGACGACGCGAGGGGTGTGCTCGCTCGACTGGCGGGCCGTCGCAACGAGCACGTCGGCGACCTCGTCGTCGTCCGCGACGTCACCGAACGAAAGCGCCGGGAGCGGGAACTCGAGCGAACGAACCGACGGCTCGACCAGTTCGCGGGCTTCGTCAGCCACGACCTGCGAAGCCCGCTCGGAATCGCCTCGTCGTACCTCGACTTCGCCGAGGAGACGGGCGACGAAGCCGACTTCGAGGCCGTCCGAAAGCGCCTCGAGCGGATGGACGCCATGCTCGGCGACCTCCTGCGCCTCGCCAGACTGGACGCAGAGAGCGTCGAGCCCGAACCGTGTCAGCTGGCCGAAATCGCGCGGTCAGCCTGGGAACACGTCGACGTCGACGGGGCGTCGCTCACGCTGCGAGCCGACGAGACGCTGTCCGCCGACCGGACGCACCTGTATCACGTGTTCGAGAACCTCTTTCGAAATTCCGTCGAGCACGGCTCGACGAGCCACCGGACGTACGTTTACGAGGAGGGGGAAACAGGGCTCGAATCGCAGGCTCGCCAGGCCGCTGCCAAACGCGACGAGCCGACGGTCACGATCGAGGTCGGCGTCCTCGAGGACGAGCCCGGGTTCTACGTCGCGGACGACGGCCCCGGAATCCCCGACGGGATGGAGGAGACGATCTTTGAGCAGGGCTACTCGACGAAAGCGGACGGAACGGGGCTGGGACTGGCCATCGTCCAGACGATCGTCGAGGCCCACGGCTGGTCGCTTCGCGTGACCGACAGCGAAAGCGGCGGTGCCCGGTTCGAAATCAGCACGACACCGACGACGGGAGCGTAACGGTATGCACGACGAGACGGGACCGAACCGCCTCGAGCGGGTCGGTCACCGGTTCCAGGCCGCGTCGTCGGGATCGATCAGCCGCTCGCCGCGGTCGAGGGACTCGATCAGCTCGACGTCCTCGGCGTCCAGTTCGAGTTCGTGTCCCGCGAGGTTCTCCTCGACGTGATCGCCCGTCGCCTTCGGGATTGCGACGACGTCCTCACGCCCTGCGAACCAGCCCATCACGACCTGCGCCGGCGTCGCGTCGTACTTCTCGGCGAGTTCGAGGAGTTCGGGGATCTCCATCACCTCGCCGCGTATCAGCGGCGAGTAGCCGACGGTCGTAATCTCGTGCTTGCGGCCGACCGAGACCAGCTCGTCCTGCTGGAGCCAGGGGTTGACCTCGATCTGATGGGCGACGATCGGCGACTCGAGTCTCTCGAGGGCCTCCTCGAGCAACGGGACCGTGAAGTTGCTCACCCCGACGTGGCGCGTCAGGCCCCGGTCGCGAACCTCGTCGAACGCCGGCAACGTCTCCTCGGGCTCGTAGGCGTCCATCGGC
Organism: Natronobeatus ordinarius; assembly: GCF_024362485.1. Taxonomy (NCBI): domain Archaea; kingdom Methanobacteriati; phylum Methanobacteriota; class Halobacteria; order Halobacteriales; family Natrialbaceae; genus Natronobeatus; species Natronobeatus ordinarius. Next base: position 57,448 of record NZ_CP101456.1, read on the forward strand.
CAGTGGACGTACAGCAAGTCGACGGCGTCGACGCCCAGACGCTCGAGACTCTCCTTGGTCGTCTCCAGGACGTCGTCGTAGCCGAGGTTGCCGTGGTGGACCTTCGTCGCGAGGAACACCTCCTCGCGGTCGACATCGGCGCGGGCGAGCGCCTCGCCTACCTCGGCCTCGTTGTCGTACATCTGTGCGGTGTCGACGTGGCGGTAGCCCGCCTCGAGTGCCCTGACGACGCTCTCGACGCACGTCTCGCCCTCGTGTCTCGAGGTGCCAAAGCCCGGCTGTGGAATCTCCGCTGACATGGCGGAGGCCACGGGTGGATCGTATACGACTTCCGGGAAAGCGGCAAGACGGCCGTCTCACTTCACTCGGACAGGGAACGGGCCGTGCGCCAGACGGTCACCGATCGACGCTCCCGAGCACGATATCGAGGCTCCCGAGCGAGGCGATCAGGTCCGCGACGTACTCCCCTTCTGCCATCTCCGGCAGCGCCGAGAGATTGTGGAAACACGGGCTGCGAATCTTGAAGCGGGCGGGCGAATCGGTGCCGTCGGCGCGGACGTAGATTCCCAGTTCGCCTTTCGCCGACTCGACGGCCCGGTAGGTCTCCGTATCCGCGTCCGGCCGCAGCGTCCGGGGGACGTTGCTCTGGAACTCGCGTTCGTCCTCGGGCCACTCCTCGAGGACGTCGAGACACTGCTCGACGATCTTCGCCGACTCTTCGACCTCGCCCAGCCGAACGAGCACGCGCGAGTAGTTGTCACAGCCGTCCTCGGTGACGACGTTCCACTCGAGGTTCGGGTAGTAGCCATAGGGGTCGTCCCGGCGAAGGTCGTAGTCGATCCCCGAGCCGCGGGCGACGGGGCCGGTACAGCCGTACTGTTTGGCGATCTCGGGCTCTAGAATCCCGGTGTCCACACAGCGGATCTGGAAGATCTCGTTCGTGACCAGCAGGTCGTGGTACTCGTCTGCGTTCTTCGGTAACTCGTCGAGGAAGTCCCGAACCTTCTCGAAGAACGCCTCGCGCGGCTCCGGCAAGTCCCAGGCGACGCCACCCAGCCGGAAGTAGTAGAACATCATCCGCTGGCCCGTGAGGTCCTCTAAGATGTCCTGGACGACCTCACGATCGCGGAAGCTGTACTGAAAGATCGCCGTGAAGTCGCCGAAGACGTCGAGTGCGAAGGTGCCGAGCGCGAGAAAGTGGCCGAGCATCCGCCCGAGCTCGGTCGCCATCGTCCGCAACACCTGAGCGTAGGCGGGGACCTCGATGTCCGCGAGGTCCTCGATCGCGCGGGCGACCGCCCACTCGTTCGGGAGGTTCGCCGTGTAGTCCCACCGGTTCGAGTAGGGGATGATCTGGTACCGATACGTGCCTTGCTCGCACATCTGTTCCTCACACCGGTGGAGGTAGCCCACGTCCGGGTCGACGTCGACGACCGTCTCGCCATCGAGGGTCGCCTTCAGATGGAGCACGCCGTGTGTCGCCGGATGGTGCGGCCCGATGTTGATGAACATCGTGTCCGACTCGGCCTCCTTCCGGGTGGCCTCGAGCGGATTCTCGTGGGCGGCGAACCTGACCACCTGGGGCTTGTCCTGATCGTAGCCCCGCGAGAGCGGGTGGCCCTGCCACGTCTCCGGCAGGAGAATTCGCCGGAGATCCGGATTGCCCTCGTACTCGATTCCCACCAGATCGTACGCCTCTCGCTCGTGCCACTCGGCGGTCCGAAAAATCGGCTCGGCCGTCTCACAGACCGGTTCGTCGCTCGGCAACGGGACGACGAGCGTCACCTCCTCCTCGCGGTCGTCGTACGTCGTCAGGTGATAGATCGACTCGTAGCGGTCGGCGTACTCCTGAGCGGTGACACACGAGAGGTGATCGAACCCCGCCTCGTCGCGCAGCGTCCCCAGCGCCTCTTGCACCTCGTCCGGCCGGATTACGAACGCCGGCGCGTTCTCGTGGGCGTCGCGACCGATCGTATACGGCTCGAGCAGTTCCTCGAGTACCGACTCGTCTGCACCCCCCGCTCGCACGTGGTCGAACTCGGGATCGATACGGTCGGGCTCGCGCTGTGGTGGCTCGCTCATCGAATTACCGGGCCAGTACCCAGACAGTGACTGGCATACACCTGACACGGGAATGAGTATTTTGGTGCCGAGAGCGAACGGTCCGGCACGATGAACGGTTACGCCCTCGAGTGCTGGCCAGACAGCCGTACCGGTCCGCCAGCGGCGTCGGCCGCGAGTTTATAACACATCACGAAGCGATCGCCTCCATGTCGGACGAACCCGATGCGAACCGACGGACGGCACTGAAAACGCTCGGCGCACTCGGTCTCGGGACACTGGCGATTCCAGCCGCCGTCAGCGCACGAGCCGAGGACGTCGAACAGGACGGACAGGGCGGTCGACGTCCTCGAACCACCCGGTCAGCGGATGCGGGGGCGAGTGACACCGTGGTGGACCCGTCGCGAACGGGTGTCTACATCGGCGTCGTCGACCGGATCGTCGACGGCGAGCACGTCGTCATCCTGCTCGAGGACGGTGACGAGGTCGTCGATCAGGCCGTCGTCCCCCACGAGGAGTGGCCGTTCCTCGAGGAAAGCGACATCGTCCGCGTCGTCTGCCTGGACGGCACCGTGATCCTGATCCAGCAGCTGGACGAGCGCCCCGGGGAGACCGCCGGCTGACCGGGTCGATCGCGACTGGCGAGAGAACGTCGGCGGCCACCACCGCGGCTCGATCACGATCGTCTACGACCACGACGCGCCGGGCGTCAACGACACCCTCCTCGAGGTCCAGCACGACTGCGGGGCGGTCATCGTCGCAACCCAGCACGTCCACTTCGACGAACACCGCTGTCTCGAGACGATCGTCGTCGACGGACCTGGCACCGCGATCCGCGACCAGGTCCAGGGGATCGAGTCGATAACCGGCGTCAAACAGGTCCAGTTCACCGTCGTCTGAGTGGCTTTCCACGCCTGAACTGCTGAGCGAAACCGATCGCGTTCAACTGGGTTCGCTCAGCAGTCGACGGTTGGGAGGGTACTGAGCGTCAGCGGCCGTCGTAGACGACCTCGCCGTCGACCAGCGTCATCGCCACGTCGATCTCGTCGATCCGTTTCGGCCGCTCCCAGGGCGAGGCCTCGAGCACGACCAGGTCGGCGCACTTGCCGGGTTCGATCGTCCCGAGGCGGTCCTCGTCGAAGCCCGCGTAGGCCGCACCCAGGGTGTACGCCCGGATTGCCTCGGTCACCGTGAGTCGCTGCTCCTCGTGAGGGGCGGTGACCGCGTGGTGGATTCCGCCCAGCGGGTCGAGAGGCATGCAGTCTGAGCCGAAGGCGAGCGCGACGCCGGCGTCGGCGAGCGTCCGGAGCCGGTCGGCCCGGTTCCGGCGGTCGACGCCGACGCGCTGGTCGTAGAGGCCCCCTTCGTCGGCCCACTTGAGAAAGTTCGGCTGCATCGAGGCGACGACGCCCGTCTCGGCGAGTCGGTCGACGTGATCGTCGGTCGCGAGTTCGACGTGTTCGATCCGATGGCGCGCCGCGCCCGGATCGTCGGTCGTCTCGTAGGCCGCGAGCACTTCCTCGATCGCCTCGTCGCCGATCGCGTGAGCGGTCAGCTGGTAGCCGTCGCCGTCGGCGTCCGCGACGAACGCGCGAAGCGCCTCGGGATCGACGACCCACAGGCCCCGGCCGTCGCCGTCTTCGTACGGCTCGAACAGCCTGGCCGTCCGACTGCCCATGCTCCCGTCGGTGTAGGTCTTGATCGCCCCCATCCGGACGAACGGATCGCCGACGTTCGTCCGCAAGCCGGCCTCACGAACCGCCTCGAGGTGGTCGCTCCAGTAGTTGAGTCGCACGCGCAGGGTGAGCTCGTCGTCGGCCCGCAGATCGCGATAGGCCCGCGGCGCGTGGGAGTTACGGACCATATCGTGGATGCCGGTGACGCCGCGGGCGTTGGCGTACGCCTGGGCGGCGATCAGCAGCTCCCGCGTCTCCTCGAGGTCGGGATCGATCGCCTTCCAGACGACCTCGGCGGCCGTCTCGACGACGACGCCCGTCGGCTCGCCGCCTTCGGTCTCGACGTCCTCGGCCGGCATCGCCTCTCGCAGGCGCTCCAGGGCGACCCCGTTCAGCGACGCCGTGTGCATGTCGATCCGGATGGCGGCGACGGGGCGCTCCTCGCTGACCGCGTCGAGTTCCTCGCGGGTGAGATAGTGGGGATCGTCCCAGTCGCTCTCGTCGTACCCAAAGCCCACCACCCACTCGTGGTCGTCCTCGAGTTGCGCTGCGAGCCGGGCCTGACACGCAGCCGCGCTGTCGGCCTCTGAGAGGTCGGCGTGCACCTGGTACTGGCCGAGCATCTCCATGTGGACGTGGGCGTCGATAAATCCGGGGAGCACCACGCGCCCATCGCAGTCGATCACCTCGGTCTCGACGCCCTCGAGGAACTCGAGTTCGTACGCCGAGCCGACGCGGACGATCCGTCCGTCGCGGATCGCGACCGCCTCGTGAACTTCGTCGGCGGACTCGTCCGTCCGGGAGGGGTCGATCGTCCCGTCGGCGTCCGTCAGCGTGTGCACCTCCGCGTTCGTGAGGATGCGCGTCGCCGGAGTAGTCATGGCAGAACAGGTGTAGCCGATTGGAATAAGCGTACGGGAATTGGGGCCACTGGCGCTGCGACGTAATTACTTTCGACTAGTGAACCACAACCGTATCCACCGGTGCAGTGGTAACGACAGCCATGGCCGAACGAGTCCACCTCGTGTACGCTGCGGGAATCCTCGTCTTCCTCACGGCGGGAATTCACCTCGTCCTCGGGCTCGGCGAACTGTTCGCCGCGTTCACCGGCGAGGGAACGCTCGCTTACGGCGTGCTGTTGACTCTCGGTGGGCTCGCTGTGCTCGCGCTCGTCGTCGGCTACGCGACCGGCATCGCCTCGCCGTTCACCAGCTACACGCTCGGCTGTGGACTCATGCTCGTGTACGTCTTCGCGTACGTCGACGTCCACGGGCTCGGCTATCTCGAGTCGCTGACGGGTGCCGAGTTGCACAACGACCACAACGGACACAACGGTCACGACCACAACGGACACAACAGTCACGATCACAACGGACACAACAGTCACGATCACAACGGACACAACAGTCACGATCACAACGGACACAACAGTCACGATCACAACGGTCACGATCACAACGGTCACGATCACAACGACCACGATCACAACGACCACGATCACGGTGACGACACCCTCGAGACCGTCGCCGACCACCTCCTCGAGGACACGGTCGCGCTCGTCACGAAACTGACCGAAGTGAGTGCGGCGATGGTGCTCGCCGTGCTCGCCGCGACGGAACGTGGACGGTGAAAACCCGGATTCGCGATTACTCGGAGACGGCGCCCGTCCCGGACCGCTCGAGCGCCTCGAGGTCGATGTAGCCGCCGGGCATCGGGACGCCGTCATAGACGTCCTCGGCGAGCAACAGCGAGCCGTCGAGGTCGGCGTAATCGAGCAGCGGCGCGAGGTGGCAGGCGGCGGCGATCGAGGCGTTCGACTCCGACATACAGCCACACATGACCTGGAGCCCGTGGGCGCGGGCGGCGTGGACGATCCGGATCGCCTCCCGGAGGCCGCCACACTTCATCAGCTTCAGGTTGGCGACGTCACAGCGATCAGCGATTCGCGGCACGTCGTCGACCGTGATCAGCGACTCGTCGGCGGCGATCGGCAGCGGCGAGCGCTCGTAGACGTAGCCCAATCCCTCGGGGTTCTCCGCGGGGACGGGCTGTTCGACGAACTCGAGGTCGTAGGCGGCGATGGCTTCGATCTTCGCGACGGCTTCTTTCGGCGTCCAGGCCTCGTTGGCGTCGACGTAGATGCGCGCGTCGGGGGCGGTCTCGCGGATCGTGCGGACGATCTCCTCGTCGCGATCGGTGCCGAGTTTGACCTTGAGCGTCCCGTAGCCGCGCTCGACGGCCGTCTCGGTCTTCTCGCGCATCGTCTCCGTGTCGTCGATACCGATGGTGTACGACGATTCGACCGACTCGGCCGGGTCGAGCCCCCAGTAACGGAACAGCGGCTGCTCGAGCTGTTTCGCGGCGAGGTCGTGGAGGGCGATACTCACGGCACACCGCGCGGCGGGATTGTTCCGGACCGTCTCGCGCATCCGGCGCTCGATCCGGGCGAGCTGGTGGGGGTCGCCGACCGCCTCGACGACGCCGAGCAGGTCGGGGAGGACGGCCTCGATCGTATCGGCAGTCTCGCCGTAGTGGGCCGACGGGCCCGCGCCGCCGACGCCGACGACGCCGTCCTCGTCCTCGATCGTGACGATCACGTTCTCGGCGTGGGTCGCCGTCCCGCGGGCGATCGTGAACGGGAACTCGAATGGGAGCTCGACGCGTTCGAAGGAGGTCTCGAGGCTCACAGCAGAACCTCCAGCAACTCGTCGGTGCCGTACCGGACGGGATCGGTCGCCGGTGCGCCGAGGGCCGCCTCGTACTCCTCGACGGTCGCCTGCGCGTCTTCCTCGGAGAGTCCGTACGTGTTGATCGCGCCGGCGTCGACCCGGGCCGGGGCGACCGGCTCAGCGAGTTGCTCGTAGAGGTCGACGTACGTCGAAATCGACGGCAGGGGGAACGACTCGTAGCCGTGGACCGCCTCCCGGCCCGCCGCGTGACAGAGGACGAGCTTGTCGGGCATCGCCCCATGGAGAATGCCACAGGTCACGGCCGAGTAGGCGGGATGGATGATGCTGCCCTGCCCCTCGACGAAGAGGTAGTCGTGGTCGTTCCCCTTCTCGAGGATCAGCTCCTCGACGGAACCTGCGGTGAAGTCGCTGATCACGCGGTCTACGGGATTGCCCCAGCCCTCGATCATGATCCCGGTCTGCCCCGTCGGGATCACCGCGGCGTCGTAGCCCGCCTCCTGCGCATCGCGGGCGAGCTCCATCGAGACGGTCATCTTCCCCACCGAACAGTCGGTACCGACGGTGAGGATCACCTCGGCGTCGACCTCGCTCGCGACGCCCTGGCTCACCGTGAGGTCGTCGTGTGGCTCGCGAACGTCCCAGAGCTCACAGTCGTACTCGTCGGCGAGGGCAGTGAACTCTTCGTCCTCGGAGAGGAAGTAGTGCAGCCCCGAAATGACGTCACAGCCGCGCTCGAGCGCCGTCCGAACGTCCGGTCGCCAGCTCTCCTCGAAGCCGCCGCCGATGGGAGCGATGCCGATCAGCAGGGCGTCGACTTGCGCCTCGACGTCGTCCATCCCGGTGACGATGGGAGCGTCCTGGACGTCGTGAACGTGGTCGTTGACGCGAGTTCCGGCCGTCTCGCGGTCGAGCACCGCGACGACGTCGTAGTCAGCGTACCTGAGTACCCCGAGAGCGGTTTTCGCCCGCTCGGGAAACTTCTCGTGAGCGAGAATTGCAACGCGCATATCGGGCCCATAGGACACGGGGGGCTTAAGAATGTGCGCATTGCTCCCACGGATGTCAGAGCACTCGCAGATCGGTCGTCCAGAACGATCGAAAGGCGTCCTCGAGCGCCGACTTCGGCTTCCCGGTGGCGTCGACGGCAGCGGTCGCGTCGGCCTCGATCGTCTCGGCGACGGCGTCGACGGCCCCGCGCTGGCCGACGAGGTAGCGCCGTTCGCACTCGGTCTCGTACTCCGCGAGCACCTCCCGACACCGGTCGAGGTGATCGTCGACCTGTTCGTCGCGGATCCGTTCGAATCGCGCCTGTGAGAACCCACCCTTCGAGTGACTCCCCTTCACGTCGCTCTCGAACCCTCGATACTCGAGGCGTTCGTCACCCTCGTAGACGCCCAGGGCGAACAGGTCGGCGCGGACGACCGCGAGGACGTACCGCCCGGTGGGCGAGAACCACTCGCGCTCGAGCACGAACCGATCTCCCCACGTCGGCTCGAGAGTGGGGGCGAGCGGCGGATCGAGTACGGCCGAGACGAGGCCGGCGTCGTCGAGACAGACGAGACACGGCGCGGCCTCGTCGACGAGCGCCGCCCGTTCACCGAGTGCGTCCGCGACGACGTCGGGCACCGCGTCGGCGACGGTCGCCGTCAGCGCCCCCTCGGCGTCCGTTCGATACGACGCCAGCCGATCGAGGACCGCCTCGAGCCGTTCGCCACGCAGCCGCTCACGGTGGCGAAACTCGAGGTCGCGCTCGTCGTCGTCGAGGCGCTCGAGTTCACCCTCGAGCTGGGCGATGCGATCCTCGAGGCGGTTGACGCGCCGTTCGGCCTCTTGCCGGGCGGTGACGGCATCCGCGCGGCGATCGGACTCGGCCTCGTACCGGCGACGCAGTCGCTCGTTCTCGTCTTCGAGGTCGTCGATCCGCTCTTTGAGCGCGGCGCGACCGAGCAACTCGTCGATCATCGACCGAAAACGCGAAGCCGGACCACTTCTAGGTTCCGGCGTCCGAAGGCCCCTCCCAGCCGCCGGCGAGCCCGAGGAGCTGACGCGCCCGCTCGCGCCTGGCGAGAAGCACCTCGTGCAACGCCGGCGGATTTCGGATCGACGTCCCCTCGAGCATCGGCTCGGGGACGGCGAGGGTGTTCGCAGGGACGCCCTCGTCACCGAGGACGGGGAAGTGCCCCGACTCGAGTTTCATCACGAGCGGCGTGTCGAGTCGCTCGACGCCCTCGCCGGTCGCGTACACCTGTTCGTTGACGCGTTCGTGCTGCTCGCGCTGCATGACCGCGTGTTCCCCCGCCGTCGGCGTCACGTAGAGACGTCCGAGGTAGTAGCCTCGAGAGAATGCCTCGAACATGTCATTGTGTGTCTAGGGCCGGAGTGACATAACTATTCGCCGGGACAGTTAATGCGACTGCAATCAACGACGTATCGTGGGTGCACAACGACCGTCGGCCGACTCATCAAACGGGTGGAACGTTGAGGTTCAAGATCCCATTTCAGCATCGGCGGTGAGGCAACAGGGGCCAGTAGGCGTTCCCAGACGGTGATCAGAACCGGGCCGCATCAGGTCGGGCCGATTTTGCGGCGAACGGTCCCGATGAACGCTCAGAACGAAGTTGAACAATCGGTTTGGGTGAGTAAACGGTTCGAACGAAGGTCTTCCTTTTTATGATGTTTCTCCCTATGCTAGATCGATGGCCACGACTCGTACCGTGGTGCTCGCCTCTCTGATCGTCCTCTGCGCGTTGACGATTGCGCCCGTCGCACTGGCGTTCGACGCGGGACTTCCCGCCGTCGGGGACGACGGATCGGACGACGAGCCGACGGACTCGAAACCGATGGGAGCCGACGTTTCGGCGTTCATGCAGTCGACCGCTGCGGACTCGAGTGCGTCCGTTGACGGGAAACTGTTCGCCAGCGCCTACGAGAATGCCGACGAGGACGAGCGCGAAGCGGTGATCGCCGACCGGACGGAGCAGCTCGAGCAACGCCTCGCGTCCCTCGAGGCCGAGCGCGACGAGCTCCGCGACCAACAGGACGACCTCAACCCCGTCGCCTACGACGCTCGGATGAGCCGGCTGGCCGTCCAGATCGACGGCCTCGAGCGAGCGATCGACGACGCAGCGCCCCGCGCCGCAAAGACGGGCGTCGGTGTCGAGCGCCTCGAGGCGCTTCGGAACCAGACGGCGAACGCGAGCGGTCCCAAGGTTGCAGCGGCGGCAGAAGGACTCGCGGGGGTCGATCCACCACGCGGGCCGCCGGGTCACGTCGGCGATCGAGACGGTGGCCCGCCTGACGGCGACGACGAGCGAGGTGGCCCGCCTGACGGCGACGACGAGCGAGGTGGCCCGCCTGACGGCGACGACGAGCGAGGTGGCCCGCCGGCCGACAACGACGACCGCGGTGGCCCGCCGAGCGACGGCGACGAGCGAGGTGGCCCGCCGGCCGACAACGACGACCGCGAGGGTCCGCCGAGCGACGGCGACGACCGCGAGGGTCCGCCGAGCGACGGCGACGACCGCGGTGGCCCGCCGAGCGACGGCGACGACCGCGAGGGTCCCCCGGCCGACAACGACGACCGCGGTGGCCCGCCGAGCGACGGCGACGACCGCGGAGGCCCGCCGAGCGACGGCGACGACCGCGGAGGCCCGCCGAGCGACGGCGACGACCGCGGAGGCCCACCGACTGACGACGAGACGGAACGAGGTGGGGGTCCATCGGACACCGACGAAACCGACCGGGGCGAAACGACTCCCGGACCCGGCGGCCCCGAAACCGACGACTAGAGTGGGCAGAGCGGGCGAGAGACACCCTTTTCAGCGGTGGTCGCTAAGGTTGCAGTGATGGACTCCGCCGCGCTGTTGGATCTACTCGGAAACGAGAACCGAAGACGGATCCTCAGGCTGCTGGCACGGAAACCCTGCTACGTCACCGAGATATCGGAGTACCTCAACGTCAGCCCGAAGGCGGTGATCGAACACCTGCGAAAGCTCGAGGACGCCGGCCTGATCGAGAGCCGGACGGACGACCAGCGACGCAAGTACTTCCACATCGCCCGCAACGTCCGACTCGAGGTGAACGTCTCGCCGTACGGCTTCGCGAGCAAGAGCGCGTATCCGTCGAACAACAGCTTCGACATCACCACCTGTCGGCACCTCTCTCTCGACGTCAGCTACGACGACGACAGCGAACTCGACGAGCTACTGGGTGCTCTCGAAAATCTCGAACAGTTCGAGAACGAACTCTCGCTGGCCCAGCGCTGGGTCCAGGGTCGGCTCTGTGACGTCCTCGATCAGATCTCCGAGGCCGTCGACGCCGGCCCCGAGAGTCGACTCTACACCGACGTCCTGACGAGCGTCCGCGAGGAGCCAAAGAACGTCGGTGAACTCAGCCAGGACGTCGGCATCCCGCGAGAGGTCGTCGCCGAGTTACTCGAGACGATGGCCGACGAGGGCGTCGTCCAGCGCACCGAACGCGGCTGGGAGCTCTCCACGAGCGGGTAACGGTCGTGGTCGTCGAACCGATGGACGCCTGATCACAGCCGGGCGGCCAGCCCCGGTTTCGTTGCCGAGGCAGAACACGGCCGTTCGCGATCGGGTGTACACTGGCGTTCAACGACTACTCACGACTACGCTAGACTTCTCGAGAGAGCCCGTCTCGCAGGTCGCGGCCGAAGTAGTAGCCGGCGACGCAAACGACGAGCCCGGCGGCCGCGCCGAAGGCGACGAGACGCGTCACCGAACTGCCGACGGCGATCGCCGTGATCACGAAATCGAGCAACGCGGCGACCGACCCGACCGCCGCGCCGGCGACGCTCACCTCGAGATAGCGCCGCTTCGAGGTGACCAGCCCGAGAACGAAGGCGACGACGAACGCCCCGAGCAGTCCGCCGACGGGGCCACCGACGGGGACGAGGAGGTTCCCGACGAACAGCCCGGCGACGACTGCGAGCGTGAGCGCGAGAAACGCCTTCGGCGAAAAGTACTTGGAAGGAGTGGCCCGCGACCCGAGTGAGCCGAGACGCGACCTGAGCGAGCCGAGTCGCGAGCCGGCCTTCGCACTCGAGCGAGCAGCCTCCGTCTCCGGCGTCGCTTGCGCGTCCTCGAGTTCACTCGCCGACGCCTCGTCGGGCCCACTCGAGCCCTCCCCCGAGAGCAGTCGCTCCGTCTCCTCGAGGAGGTCATCGGTCGAGGCCGGCTCCCGGTCCGCCGTCAGCTCGTCGGAACGGTCGCTCATGGTCGACCCGAGGACGGCCCGGTTCATGGACCTTTCCCCCGGCGTCGAGTGGCCGACGAACGGTCTCGAAATCGTGCCCGATCGCACGCGAACGGCCTGCTTCCGGGCGCTGTCGGGCCGGTCGTCGCCGGCCGAGTGGCGCCGCGACCGCGCCACTGCGGCCCCTACTCGAGTTTTTCGAGGATCTCCGCGGCGACCTCGGCGACGCGGTCGGACGGATCCTTGAGTGCCGTTCGGATGGCGGGGCGTGCGGGCTCACCCAGGTCGCCCAGCGCCCGGACGATCGAGGATCGGACACCGTCGTCCGGTTCCGTCTCGAGTGCCGTCCGGAGCGGGTCGAGCGCCTCGTCCGGCGAGTGCTGGGCGAGGCTGTAGGCGATCGAGCTTCGCACGTTGGGGTCGTCGTGGTCGCACAACAGGTCAACCAGCAGCTCGGGGTGGTCGAACGCGGGGTTTCCGATCGCCGTCGCCGCGCCGGATCTGGCGTAGCCCTCCGGGTCGGCCAGCGCTCGCCGGAGCGGCGGGACGGCCGCCGGGTGAGCGATGCGCCCGAGGGCCCTGGCCACGTCACGTCGAACCTCGTGTGATGGGTCCGTCTCGAGCGCCCACACGAGCGCTCGGACGGCTCGATCGTCGCCCATGTTCCCCAGGGCCGTGGCCGCAGCCCGCCTGACCGCCGGGTGGTCGTCCACGAGGAGTCGCTCGCGGACGGCCGGCAGCGCCGCCGTCGTCTCCTCGATCGCGCCGTAGGCCGCCGCAGTTCGGTGGCTGTGGGCGGTCGCCGACTCCAGGAGCGAGGCGTACTCCAGCCCGATATCGACGCCGACCTTCGAGGCAGCTTCGACCGCGGCCGCCCGGGCGTCGGGGTCCGGATCGTCGAACCGCTCGAGCAGCGCGTCGACGGCGGCCGCCCGTCCCGTGAACGCGAGCATCTGCGCACTCTCTTCCCGTGCCGTCGGATCGGGGAGATCGCCGGCGGCGACGAGCGTCTCGAAGACGTCCTCGCGGTCCCTGTAGACGTCGGCGGCGACGCCTTCGTGGACCGCGTGGACGAGCCGAGCCCGAACAGCCGAGTCCTCGACGGCGACCATCGCGTCGACCAGCTGGTGGCCGTCTGAATCCTCGAGCAGCACGTCGAACTCGAGTCGATCGACGGCCGTCACGAGCGTCTCGCTCGCCGCTCTCGCGATGTCGGGGTTCCGACAGGCACGGGCCAGCGGGACCGCTGTGAGCCCCGGCGGCGCGATCGACAGCCCGGCGAGCGCGTCCGCGACCGCGTCCTCGTCTTCGAGCGCGTTCGCGAGCGTCCGGACCGACCGCTCGGTTCCGAGGGCTCCGAGGCCGAGCGCGGCGGCTCGTCGAGTGACGTCCGTGCCCGACCGGAACCGCTTGCGGAGCCGTCGGCCGTGTCGTTTGCGCGACAGCCAGCCTGGGTCCGCCGCCGCGGCCTCGAGCGCGTCCGCGAGCGACGGCGTGAGCTGGCCGGCGAGCAGGCGGGCGATGGTCGCCCGCTCCTCGGCGTCGCCACGGCAGTAGGCCTCGAGGGCGACGTCGACGGCGTCGGGGTGATCGAGTTGGACCAGCCGCTCGACGATCGCCGGGAAGTCGACGTACGACTCGGCCGCGAGGACGGTCGTCCGACAGACGGTCAGCCCGGCCTCGCCGCCGACCTCGAGGGCCGCGTCGGCGAGCCGTTCGGCCGTCGACGACGTGACGTGGGCGACCGCCGCTGCCCGCTCGTCCTCGGCCATCTCGGCGAGGCGTTCGACGCCCCGCCGCCGCTCGCCCTCGTCACCGTACTCGATCGTGGTCAGGAGTGACCGCCCCTCGAGTATCGTCATCTTCGCGTCACATCGAACGGAGCGGTAATAAACGGTCGGGAACGTGTGCTGACGGCTCGCACCCGGCGAGACGCGACTCGGACGCGCCGTCGACCCGAAAGCGTGCCTTCAAGTTCGCCGGCGGGCAACCGTCCCGCATGAACCCAGGCGACCGCGTTCGCGTCGAACGCGACGACCAGACCTTCGAGGGCGTGTTGCTCCCCTCGAGCGACGACGACCACCTCGTCGTCAAACTCGAGGGCGGCTACAACGTCGGCATCGACCGCGAGGCGGCCGACGTGGCCGTCCTCGAGGAGGGCGTCTACGACGTGGAGGGCGCACAAGACGGCGACGGTGACTCCGAGATCGAGTTCGACGAGGAGCTGCCGACGATCGCGCTGATCTCGACGGGCGGGACGATCGCCTCGACGGTCGACTACCGCACCGGCGCCGTGACGGCGCAGTTCGACGCCGAGGACGTCCTGCGGGCGGTTCCCGACCTCGCCGGTCTGGCGAACTATCGCGGGCGCGTCGTGGCGAACATCCTCTCTGAGAACATGACGCCCGACGTCTGGCAGGAGCTCGCGCAGGCGGTGGCCGAGGAGGTCGAAGCCGGCGCCGACGGCATCGTCGTCATGCACGGCACCGACACGATGCAGTTTTCGGCAGCCGCGCTCGCCGTTACCCTCGAGACGCCCGTCCCGATCGTCTTCACCGGCAGCCAGCGCTCGGCCGACCGGCCCTCCTCGGACAACGTGATGAACGCCGTCTGTGCCGTCGAGGCGGCCAAAAGCGACTGCGCGGAGGTGCTCGTCTGCATGCACGGAAGCGAGTCCGACGACGTCTGTGCGCTCCACCGCGGCACCCGCGTCCGGAAGAACCACACCTCCCGCCGGGACGCCTTCGAGACCGTCGGCGCCGAGCCCCTGGGCGAGGTCGACTACGACAGCCTCGAGGTTTCGTTCCGCCGCGACTATCAGGCGCGAGGTGAGGCCGACCTCGAGCTCACCTCCGAGCTCGAGAGCGAGGTCGAACTCCTGAAATTCACCCCCGGAATGGACCCCGCGTTCCTCGACGTCGTCGAGGGCAAGGCGGGGCTGGTCCTCGAGGGCACCGGGCTGGGACACGTCCACACCGACCTCGTCCCCCGGCTCGAGGAACTGATCGCCGAGGGCACGACGGTCGTGATGACCAGCAGCTGTCTCGAGGGTCGGGTCTGTGACCGGGTGTACGACACGGGTCGAGACCTGCTCGAGGCGGGCGTGATCGAGGCCGGCGACACGCTTCCCGGGACGGCGAAGGTCAAGCTGATGTGGGCGCTCGAGAACGCGGAGAACGTTGAGGAAGCGATGAGCACGTCGCTCGCCGGCGAACTGCAGCGACGCTCGGTGCCGTGGATCTGACAGAAATGACGGGGCTCGAGATCCGCCGGGCGACCCACGACGACTACGAGGGCGTCGTGGCGATCACGAGCGACCTCTGGGCCGACCGCGGCGGCGACTACCTGCCGCGGGTGTACCACGACTGGCTCGAGGACGACGACGAGATCGATCGAAAAACGTTCGTCGCCGAGGTCGACGGCGCGGTCGCAGGGATCGTCCAGGGCGTGCTCCTTTCGGCCGACGAGGCCTGGTTTCAGGGGATGCGCGTCGACCCGACCGTTCGCCGCCGCGGGGTGAGCCGGCGGCTGACCGAGGCGGGCTTCGACTGGGCGCGCGAGCGCGGCGCGACCGTCGCCCGGAACATGATCTTCTCGTGGAACGTCGCCGGTCTCGGCGCGGCCCGCGCGAGCGGTTTCGAGCCCGTCACCGAGTTCCGGTGGGCCCACCCGGAACCCGATCCAGGGGCCGAGAGTCCACTCGAGGTCGTCTCCGACCCATCGGCCGCCTGGCGCTACTGGACCGACAGTGACGCGCGCGCACACCTCCGCGGACTCGGGCTCGACCTCGAGGAGTCGTGGGCGATGCGCGAACTCACCCACGACGATCTCCACCGCGTAGCCGACGAGACGGCCGTCCTCGCCGTCCTCGGCGAGGAGGGCGTCTCGGGGATGACCTACCGTACCCGCGAGTACGATCGGGAGAACGACGAGGGCGTCACGGAGACCTGGGCCGAGTACGGCGTCGGCGCCTGGGACGACCTCGAGTCAGCCGAGGCGTTGCTCGCGGCCGTCGCGCGCGACGCCGCGGCGCTCGGGGCGGACCGCACACGCGTGCTGATCCCCGAAACCGCGGCCGCGGTCAGCGACGCGGTGTACGCTGCCGGGGAGGTCTCAGAACACGGCGACTTCGTGCTCGGGGCCGACCTCGTGGGCCGTCCTATCCTGGGCCAACGATGATAGCTTCGCGCGTTTGAGAGGCAGTCGTGACCGAGGACCTGGAACAAGTCGAACTCACGTGTCACGAGTGCGGGAAAACGTGGACGCACACCGGCGCGTCTGATTTTGGCACCTGTCCGAACTGTGGCGAGTCGGTTCCCGTGGAGAATCTCGGGCCCTGACCCGACCCGGCGATGTCCGCAGTCCCGGAACGTGCAGGTGCAACGCTTTCGCCCGGGTCGCGTCGGTGTTCGACTGAAAAGCCGGCTAGCCGCCGCTGACCGGCGGGAACAGCGCCAGTTCGTCGCCCGCCTCGAGTTCGGTCTCGAGGCCCTGCTCCTGGCTACCGACGTCTTTGCCGTTGCGCAAGACGTTGATCTGTGAGCGCAGCGAGCCGTCCTCGTCGAGCACCCGATCTGCGAGTGCCGGCCGGTCGGCGAGCAGCGCGTCGAGGGCGTCCCCGACGGTCTCGCCGGGCCCGGCGTCGACGGTCACACGTCGATCGCCCGCGTGTTCGGCGAGGTCGGCGAACAGTTTCCACTCCATATCCGGCGTTTTCGCTCCCGGAGGCAAGTAGCTACCGCTCGGTCGCGTGAGCGGCGGCTTCGCGGGTGGACGGAAGCTGAGGAACCGATGATACTTATTCCGTTCCGCCCTGGATCGTGTATATGGTCGGCGAGCAGCTGGTCGAACGACTTCCAGAAAACTGGAAGTGGGCCGTCACGACGCGGGCAGCGGTCGCCCTCGCGCTCCTGGTGGCGCTCCTCTCGGTCGCGACCGGGCTCATCAACATCGAACAGAGAGCCGCCGACTTCGGACCGTTCGCGCCGCACGTCCCGGCCGCCGTTCAGCAGGCGGTCGGCTTCACCGGCGTGCTGACGGGCTTTCTGATGGTCGCGAGCGCGTTCGCGTTGCGCCGCGGGCTGCGTGCCGGCTGGTACACCACGCTGATCCTCATGCCGATCACGGCGATCCAGGGCGTGTTGCAGGGCAGTCCGTACTCGGTCCCTCTGGTCGTCCTCTCGCTCGCGTCGATTCCCACCCTCTTGCTCACCCGCAGACGGTTCGACCGCTCGCTCTCGCTCACGACGACGCAGCTGGCGGCGGGCGGGGCGCTCGTCGGCGTCCAGCTGTACGGCACCCTGGGTGCGTTCGCCCTCGCAGACCAGTTCGACGGGATCGACACCCCACTCGACGCCTTCTACTTCACGCTCATCACCTCGAGCACCGTCGGCTACGGCGACATCGGCCCCGAGACCGAACAGGCGAAGCTCTTTACGATGTCCGTCGTCGTCCTCGGCGTCGCCAGCTTCGGTATCGCCATCGGGGCGCTCGTCGGCCCGGCGATTCAGGCTCGCATCTCGAAGACCCTCGGAAAGATGACCGACTCAGAACTCGAACTCTTAGACGACCACGTCCTCGTGCTCGGCTACGGGGACCTGACCGAACCGATCGTGACCGAACTCGACGACGCGAACGTCCCGTTCGTCGTCGTGACGAGCGACGAAACCGCAGCGAACGCCCTCTCGGATCGCGCGATCAAGGCACTCACGGCCAACCCGAGCGACGAGGAGCCGCTCCGTCGCGCGAGGATCGAGCGTGCGAAAGCGGTCCTCGTCGCCACCGACCACGACGCCGAGGACGCCCTCGCCGTCCTCACCGCCCGGGAGCTCAACCCCGACGTCCGCATCGTCACCGCAGCGACGGACCGGCGCAACGTCCGCAAACTCGAGCGCGCCGGCGCGGACGACGTGATCGGGCTGGCCGAACTCGGCGGCCACCTGCTCGTGCGCTCGGCGCTGGGGACCGACGAGTCGCCGGTGGTCGAGCGCCTGCTCGAGAGCGAGTGATCGGAGACTGCTCGTCGATCAGGCTTCTGGCGCACCCTCGAGGATCGCGACGCCGCTCGAGGCCCCGATCCGTTCGGCGCCGGCGTCGATCATGGCCATCGCCTCCTGGTACGTGCCGATGCCGCCGCTGGCCTTGACGGGGAGGTACTCGCTCATAAGCTCGACGTCCTCGACGGTCGCGCCGCCAGCTGCGAATCCCGTCGAGGTCTTCACCATCGCGGCGTCGGCCGCGACGGCGACCTCACAGGCCCGTCGCTTCTCCGCGTCGGAAAGCAGCGCCGTCTCGAGGATCACCTTCACCGGGATCGGGACCGCGGCGACGAGTTCCTCGAGTTCGGCGGCGACGGCCTCGTACTCGCCCGCCTGCAGTCGGCCGACGTTGATGACGACGTCGAGTTCGTCCGCGCCGGCTTTCCACGCGAGGACGCCTTCCCGGCGTTTGACGTCGTGGTCGTGCTGGCCGTGGGGGAAGCCGACCACGGTCGCGAGGGTGACGTCGGGGGCGTACTCGGTCGCTTCCTCGGCGAAACAGGGCGGGACGCAGGCGTTCATGCCGTCTTCGGCGGCTTCCTCGAGGAGTCGTTCGACGTCCGCGATCGTCGTCTCCGGGCCGAGGACGGTGTGGTCGATCATCGGCGCGAGTTCGCGTCGGTTCATACGGGCCGGACTCGGCCGACGACCAAAAACCCGGCCGGTTTCGACCGTTCGGAGCGCTGCCACGTCGTTTTTGGTCCGTCGCGACCAACGCCCGGGTATGAGCGACCACCGGCCCGCCGTTGCCCCCGTCGTCGAGGAGACCGCTGAACAGATCGCCTCGATGGAGATCCGGGGCGCAGCGGCCATCGCCGACGCAGCGGCCGCGGCCCTCGCAGCGCAGGCCGAGCGCTCGGAGGCGACCACACCCGAGGCGTTCCGCGGAGAGCTTCGCGCCGCCGCGAAGGCGCTCTACGAGACCCGGCCGACGGCCGTCAGCCTGCCGAACGCGCTCCGGTACGTCCTCGTCGGCGCCGAGGGCGAGACGGTCTCCGAACTTCGAGCGTCCACCGTAGCGCGCGCCGAACGGTTCCGCGCCGACCTCGAGGACGCCCAGGAGACGCTCGGTCGCGTCGGGGCGAACCGCTTGCGTGACGGCGACGTGGTGATGACCCACTGTCACTCGACGGACGCCCTCGCCTGCGTGAAGGCGGCGGTCGAGGAGGGAAAACGGATCGAGGCGATCGTCAAGGAGACTCGGCCGCGCAACCAGGGACACATCGCCGCGCGAGAGCTGCGCGAGTGGGACGTTCCCGTCACGCTGATCGTCGACAACGCCGCTCACCGCTACCTCGACGAGGTCGACCACGTCCTCGTCGGCGCGGACAGCATCGCCGCCGACGGCAGCGTGGTCAACAAAATCGGCACGAGCGGGCTCGCGGTGAGCGCCCGCGAGCGCGGCGTCCCGATCGTCGTCGCCGCCCAGACGATCAAACTCCACCCGGACACGATGACCGGCCACACCGTCGAGATCGAGACCCGCGACGAGGCTGAAGTGCTCTCACCGGCCGACCGGCGCGAGCTCACCGGCGGCGACCTCGACGACGACGGACTCACCGTCGAGAACCCCGCCTTCGACGTCACGCCGCCGCGTCACGTCGACGCGATCGTCACCGAACACGGCCAGTTCCCGCCAGAGAGCATCGTGACGCTCATGCGCGAACTGTTCGGCGAGACGACGCGAGAGCCCTGGGATCGGTGAGTCGATCAGGAGCCAGGAATCGTGATCCAGCAACCGCCTACAATTATTCGACCACTCAATCGAAGAAAACCGGAAAGTGTTAGTTCCAGCTATGTCCCAGTCATAGCATGGTCGTCCCGGAGGGATTCGTCGTTCCGCCGTGGTACCTCCTGGTACCGCTGGTGCTGGTGCTGGCTGGGATCGTGGCGCTCCTGTGGGCACTCGAGCCACCGGTGACCGACGCGACCGTCGTCGCGTTCGCGCCATGGATGATGTTCGGCTCGACGTTACACGTCCTTCACAAGCTCGATTCATACCCCTCGACGGTCGAACCGCTGTTCAGCGCCCCGAGTGTCTACCTGACGACGGCGGTCGTCGCGGGGTTCGTCTGGATCGTCGCGAGCTTCGTCTACGCTGCGGGGTTACAGCCGTCGATCGAGCGGGTCGTGGGCGTCGTCGGCACCGGCTTTTTCGCCGTCTTCGCGATGTTCGTCCTCTTCACCGGCTGGGAACTCGGCACGCTCCAGCCGTTCTGGCCGGCGATCGCCATCGTCGTCACCGGAATCGTCACCGCGATCGCCTGGATCGCCCTGAGCCTCTGGTACACCGACGTCGCCGCCGTGACGGGAGTCACCGGCGCGTTCGTCGTCTTCTCCCAGGCGCTCGACGGCGTCTCGACCGCCATCGGCTACGACGTCCTCGGCGCCCACGAGGAGATCCCGCTCTCGCGGCTCGTCCTCGAGGCGGGAGCGGACCTCCCCACCTACGAGTACGTCGGCGCCGGCTGGCTGTTCGTCCTGGTGAAAGTCGCCCTCGCGCTCGTCGTCGTCGGCCTGTTCAAAGAGTACGTCCGCGAAGCGCCCCGTCAGGGACGGATCCTCCTCGCACTGATCGCCGCCGTCGGACTCGGGCCCGGTACACACAACCTCCTCCTCTTTGCGGCTACGTGAGCAGCCGTCGAACGCGTCGGCTGCGATGAGCCGTCAGGGTTTTGTCACCGGCAGTCGTTCACCCAGTCCGAATGGTCTCCGTGCTCACGGCCGGCCACGTCAACTGGGACGTGACCCTCCGCGTCGACAGGCTCCCCGAGCCCGACGGCGAGGCGTCGATCCGGTCCCAGCGTGCGTCCGGCGGCGGCAGTGCAGCGAACGTCGCAGCAGCCCTCTGCCGACTCGCGGTCGACGCCGCCCTGATCGGCAGCGTCGGCGACGACGAGAACGGGCTGCTCGCCCGTCGCGAGCTCGAGCAAGCGGGCGTCGACCTCGACGGCCTGCGCGTGGTCGAGGGTGAGACGGCGGTGAAGTACCTGCTCGTCGACGACGGTGGCGAGGTCTCCGTCCTCGGAACCGACGGCGTCAACGAGGCCGTCCGGCCCCAGCACGTCGATCCCGACCGGGTTCGGGCGGTCGATCACGTCCACCTCACGAGCCAGCGGCCGGAGACCGCCGCCACCCTCGCCGAGGTCGCGAGCGAGGCCGGCGTTTCGGTCAGCTTCGACCCCGGACGCCGCCTCGCCGACCGCGACTATCGCGACACGGTCGCGGCTGCCGACGTGCTCTTCGCGACCGACCGCGAGGCCGAGACGCTCCTCGAGTCGGTCGCGGCCGACGTCGACGGCCACACTGTCGTCGTCAAGCACGGCGGCGACGGGGCGTCCGTCCGAACGCCGGAGGGCACGCACGTCCACCCCGGGTTCGACGTCGAGGCGGTCGACACCGCGGGCGCAGGCGACGCCTTCGCCGCCGGCTTCATCGCCACCCGGCTCGCGGGCGGCGACCTCGAGCGGGCGCTCGAGTACGCCAACGCCTGCGGAGCGCTGGCCGCGAGCCGTGATGGCGCCCGAAGCGCACCGACGGCGTCAACCGTGGCGGCATTTCTCGAATCGTGACGATAACCGACACCGATATGTATAAGCTCATGGTATGTGCTGGCCCAGCACTCGCATGAGCTCTCATCGGCTGATGTCTGACGATAGCTATATTTATCGGGCCGTTGGTCACTGAAGCAGAACGTCACGTCACCGTGACGGTGAGAGCATGAGTAGACAGGTTACAGGCAGGCCGAAGAACGGAAACGGGGGGCGCCCGGGACAGGTACGATACGATCGGGACGAGGGCGAACCGCCGAGCGTCGCCGTCGCGACGGCACTCGCACGCTACCGCAACGAGGACGTCGTCGAGGCGAGCACGCGGCTGTACGACCACGTCGATCCCGAGGCCCTCGACACGCTCTTCGCCGACAGGTACGACGGCGGAGCGCGCTCGAGCGGTACGGTGCAGTTCACCGTCGACGGGGCGGCCGTCGTCGTCCGATCCGACAGCGTCCAGGTGTACCCGGGCGGCTGATCTGGAGCGGGTCTTTTTTCTCATCACCCGCGAAACGCGACGGTATGGCAACCCAGCCACACCTGCTGGTCGACGAGGGCGACGTCGCCGACCTCGCGCTCGTCCCCGGCGACCCCGGTCGCGTCGACCGCATCGCCGACCACTGCGAGACAGCAGAGACGATCGCCGAAAACCGCGAGTACAAAGTCGTCAACGCCACGTACGGGGGCCGCGAGCTGACGATCTGCTCGACGGGAATCGGCTGTCCCTCCGCGGCGATCGCCGTCGAGGAGCTCGCCGCCGTCGGCGTCGAGACGTTCGTCCGCGTCGGCACCACCGGCGCCTTGCAGTCCGGCATCGAGATCGGCGACATGGTCGTCGCCACCGGCGCCGCGAAAAACGAAGGAACCACGAAACGGTACGAGGCCGTCGAGTACCCCGCCGTCCCCGACTATCACGTGCTCTCGGCGCTGGTCGACGCCGCGGAAGGCAACGACGAAGACGTCCACGTCGGCCCGATCGCCAGCGACGACGCCTACTACGCCGAGACAGACGAGTACGTCGCCGACTGGGAGGCCGCCGGCCTGCTGTGCGTCGAGATGGAAGCCGCCGCGCTCTTCACCCTCGCTCGCCGGAAGGGGCTGCGCGCCGGTGCCATCTGCACCGTCGACGGCAACCTCGTCGAGGGCACCCAGAAAGGCACCGACGTCGAGGACGACGAACTGCCCGCGAAGGCGAAAGACAACGTCGCCCGCGCCATCGACATCGCCCTCGAGGCGTCGACCCAACTTTAGCCGACGAGAGCCTCGGCGAGAACCGTCGTCCGCTCGACGACCCGGTCGGTGATCTTCGAGGTCTCCTCGAGCGAGTCGCCGATCACGGACTGCACCGCATCGAACCGGATGGCGCCGTCGGCGTCCCGGAGGTCGTCGACGTCGAGTGGCGCCGTCTCACACCGCGAACACGACACACCAGCTTCGAGCTCGGCGAGACAGACGTGACAGCGCTCGAGTGCCGACGCCAGCACCGCGACCACGCCGACGACCGTCCGGAGCTGTGCCTGGAGCGTGCCTGCTTCCTCGAGAAACGCGTCGAGCGCCTCGCAGACCGTCACGTCGAACGACGATCGATCGACCGTGGCGACGGCCTCGAGTCGGGCGTCGACGACGTCGAGGGTGAGCAGTAGCGCCCGCCGATCGGCGGGATACGCGCGTTCGGCGTTGGACTCGAGGTCGTTCGGAAGCGACGTCGCGGCCGTGGCGAACTCGCCCGCGTCCGAGACTGCGGCGGCCTGCGCTCGTGTCAGGGTCCGAACTGCCTGGAAGAGTTCGGCGTCGGTCACGTCCCGACTCGAGACGGGCGCTGACTCCTCGAGCCAGTCGGCACAGTCTCCACAGACGGTGACCAGCGAGTGACGGGTGGCCGAACCGGGAGTCGTCGGTCCGACGGCGTGGGCCTCCAGCCCACCGTCGTCGGCGAGGACGTCGATCGTCCCGCAGTGCTGGCACTCGAATCCGTCTCGATCGATCGCCGCTCGGCGCTCGCGGGAATCCACTGCACACCGATTGGCGGGCGGTGAGAAAAGTGCTCCGGCTGATGGATTCTGGGCGCCTGCCGGCACCATGTGACCCGACAGTATATCCCACGCCTCGATGTACGACCCCGTATGGAACCCTCACCGTTCACACTCGACCGTCCGTACGACCAGTCCGAACTGGCGGCGCTCTTCGGCGAGTTCGCTGCGGCGCTCGAGGACGACCGGCCGGCGACGATCGACGTCGACGGCGGAACCGCAGAGATCACGTTTCCGTCACCGGTCAGCGTCAGGCTCACCAGCGTCCACGAGGAGACGCCACCGACCGAAGGGATCGAGCTCGCGCTCGAGTGGGACGCCGCCGGGACGCGAGGAGTCCGGTTCACGTCGGCCGAGGACGAGTCGGCTCCCGTCGCGGAGATCGAACCCGCCCCCACGGCCGACGAGGAGAAAGCGGAGTCCGCCCCACCCGAACCGGCGTCGAGCGTGATGCCGTCGAACGCGTTCGCCTCGGGTACAGATCCGACAGGTCCCGACGACGAGGTCGACGCCGACGAGCCGTCGACCGACGGTCGCCGGTCCCGGTTCGAGGTCTATCGCGATCGAGCCGGCGAGTGGCGCTGGCGGCTCGTTCACTGGAACGGCAATATCATCGCCGACAGCGGTGAAGGGTACGCCTCGCGGTATAACGCGACCCGGGCGGCGCGCGGCGTGATGCGGGCGACGGCCGACGCACAGATCGACCAGTTGGAGCCCTAGGGCCGGTAATCGTTCACGTCCACCGACCAGTCTACCGTCTCGTACTCGAGCGACGGCGTCGCGCTCTCGGGGACGGCACCGTAGGTGCGCAGGAAGCCGACGATCCCGCCGTCACCGCGGAAGTCACCGTGATACCACAGAAACCGCCGCGGGACGGTCACGCGCTCCCGGCTGGGATCGTAGCTGACGTTCTCCTCGAGGTACCACTCGGTCGCGACGTCGAGTTCCGCCTCGCAGTCGGCCGGGGAGTAGACGGCGATCGGCGGCCCGGACTCGGCCCCGCAGCCGATCGCGAAGTGAATTCTCGGGTCGACAGACTCGAGGCGAAACTGGCGTTCGAACGACGACGGAAACGGGCGGGGAAGGTAGCCGAGCCCCCAGGGGTGTTTCGATCCCCGGAGCATGCCGTGTTCGACGTCGGCGAGGCTCAGCCAGACGCCGCCGACCGGGACGCGATCGCGGGCGTAAAATTTGAACCGCTCGAGGGGTCCGCCCTCGAGCACCGACGGCTCCTCCTCGAGCAGGAGCTGTGCGTAGGCGTTGTAACAGTTGAGCCAGAACGCCAGCCGTCGCTGCCGGCTCGAGAGGGCACGGGCCAGCCGGTCACGGTCGAACGTGGCGAGCTGTGTCCGGAGTGGCGCGACGTCACCCCCGGTTTTGACCTCGTACAGCAGATCGGCCGAGATCGAGAGGGGGTCGAGCTGGGTCGACATCCACCGAATCGTTCACCGACCAGCGTCTTGAAGCCGTGTGTCGCCAGTTCCAGACAGTCGCACGCTCGGATACGTTATCGTCGCCCCCGGCGACGCTGGAGCGCTACGGTGGCGGTGCCGACTGCCGACGGTGCGTCCGAAACGGGGTGCCTGCGAGCGCGCGCCGAGAGGTTATTCCATCCGACGTGGTTTCCTCCGTGGAGTCGCTACCAGTGAACCTCCGGAAGGGCTACCTCCTCGTCCTCGTCGTCGTCTTCGCGTACCTCTCGCTGTTACTCCTCCTCCCGTTTCTCCAGTACGTCCTCGCGGCGATCCTGATCGCCTACGTCCTCCACCCGCTCCAGAAGCGGCTCGCGCCGCGAACGTCGCCGACGATCTCGGCGTTCGCACTCGTCGCCCTCGCCGTCGTGGGGTTTCTGATCCCGTTCGTCGTCGTCACCGGCATGATCGCCGACGACGCCGTCCGGATCGCCCAGGCCATCGACGACGGCGCGTTCGAACTCGCCCAGCTCGAGGAGACGATCGAGGAGACGACGGGAATCGAGGTCGACCTGCTGTCCGAACTGCTCTCGGCCGGCCAGGAACTCGGGACGATCGCCCTCGAGCGGACGACCGCCTGGGTCGGCGTCGCCACCCACGCCCTCATCGGCATCGGCCTCGCCCTGTTTCTGCTGTACTACCTGCTGAAAGACGGACGTGCGTTCGTCGACTGGCTTCGCGAGACGACGCCGCTGCCGGCGGACGTCCAGGACGACCTCTACGGAGAACTCGACGACGTGATGGGGGCCGTCCTCGCCGGACACGTCCTGATCGCGATCGTCGAAGGCGTCATCGCGGGGCTGGGACTGTTCGCGACCGGCATTCCGAACGCCGCGTTCTGGACGTTCGTGATGGTGATCCTCTCGCTGATCCCGCTAATCGGGGCGTTCCTGGTGTGGGGACCCGCCGTCGGCTACCTCCTCCTCACCGGCGAACCGTTGCTCGCCGCGGGGCTGTTCGTTTACAGCGCGATCGTCGTCGGCCTCTGTGACGACTACCTCCGGCCGATCGTCGTCG
This sequence comes from Natronobeatus ordinarius, assembly GCF_024362485.1. Classification (NCBI taxonomy): domain Archaea; kingdom Methanobacteriati; phylum Methanobacteriota; class Halobacteria; order Halobacteriales; family Natrialbaceae; genus Natronobeatus; species Natronobeatus ordinarius. Next base: position 83,200 of record NZ_CP101456.1, read on the forward strand.
ACCGCTACGCCGACCTCAGTCCCGCGATCATCATCCTCGGCGTCCTCGGCGGCGTCTACGCCTTCGGCATCATGGGACTCTTTTTCGGCCCCGTCGTCCTCGGCGCGTTCGCCGCGACGCTCACCGTCGTCGACGACCACTACGACCGACTCGAGGACGAGTCACCGACGTGACGGAAAAAAGCGAAGTGTGGTCGAAAATCGGATCGAAACTGCGGGTACGGTGCGTCCGCGTCAGTGCCGACGCATCGCGAGCAGCGCACTCGCGAGCGCGACGATAGCGACGACAGCACCGAATCCGGGGATATCGTCGTCTCCGTCAGCAGCACCGCTGGCGTCGTCGGCCCCGTCATCTGCACCGTCGTCGGCCCCGTCGTCCTCACTGCTGGTGCCTTCGACCTGCTCTGTGGCAGTGTCGGTGTCGGTGTGATCCAGTTCGATGTCGGTGACGTCGTCCACGTTCATGTGAATCACCGTCTCGTCACCGACTGCGTCGCTACTTCGGACGTCGTCTTCGGTCGGGTTCGCGCCGACGAACTCGAGCGCGGTCACTTCCACGATGGCGGTTCCGTCGTGGATCTCACCCTCGATGTCCGTCACGAGGAAGCCCTCGTCGGTCTCGATCGGGAAGCCCTCGAACGCCATCAGGTCGCCGAACTGTGCGCTGGCGTCGACGTCGACGACGTCGTCGTCGACCGAGACGAGCAGTTCCGCGGACTCGAAGGAGGCGTCCCGGAAGTTCTCGATCGCGTCGACCATCTCGTCGTCGACCTCGGGGTCCTGCTCGGCGAGCAGGAGCATCTCGTCGAGCGCCAGCTCGAGCCACTGCTCCTGGACGGACTCGAAGTCGAACGCCACCTGGACCTCGTCGCCGACGGTGTTGGCCGTGAAGCCGAACGTCGTCTCCGCGGTGTGTTCCATCAGGCCGCGCGCTTCGAGTTCGTCGACGTAGGCCTCCCAGTTCTCGGTGTCGGACGCCGCTTCGAACTCGACGGTCGTCCGTTCACCCTCCACGGCGACTGAGAGGTCCATCCACGCCTCATGAACGAGATCGGCATCGGCCTGTGCCTCGAGCAGTTCGCCGATGTCGTCGTACTGGTCTGCGAGCCCATCCTCGAGTTCGTCGACCGACTCGGCGAGTTCGACGAAGCCGAGAACGAGTTCGTCGTAGTTTTCGATCTCGGCGTCCCACTCGAAGGACATGTCGGTGCCGGTCGTGTGCATCGAGACCGAGAACTCCTCGATGTGCAGCTCGGCCATGCGATCGGCGATCGCCTGGGCTTCCTGCTGGCTGAGGTCAACCTCGGGATCGTCGGCGAGCTCCTGGGCGAACATCTCGGTGACCTGTTCTTTGACGCCCTCGAACTCGACGGTGTACTCGACCGAGACGAGGTCGCCGCTGGCCGTCTCGCCGAACTGGTACTCCTCGAGCGTGACGTCGGCCGTTCCACCGAGGCCCATCGCGATACCGGCGTACTGGTTCTCGAGGGTCGACTCGGCGGCGGCTTCACTCTCCCAGTTCGCCCGCTCCCAGTCGAAAACCAGCTGCTGTTCGGCGACCTCGAGGTCGTAGCCGTCGTCGACCTCGGTGAGCGTGAGCTCGAAGGACTCTTCGATCCCGCCACCCATGCCTGCGCCGGCTTCCATCGTTGCGACACCGCTCGAGGAGAGCGTCGACGCGGACGTCGTCATAGCTGCCTCGAGGTCGAACGAGACGTCCTGCATCATCGGGTCGGGCTCCGCCGCGTCGACGATCATCGTCGCTTCGGCGTTCGCCTCCGACGTCACCTGTGTCTGCGTGTAGTCGACGTCGACGTCGAGGTCGACGAGTTCGTCGGGTCTGTCCGCGGTGAACTCGCCATCGCTGACGACGCTGTCGGGGTCCATCGCGGCGTCGAACTGGCCGGTAGCGTCGAGGTCGTCCTCGTACTCGCCGGTGTAGAGGAAGTAGAGCAGCCCCGCCTGCGTATCGATACCGAACTCGCCGACGGCGGTCGCGTCGAACTCCTCGTCTTCGTCAACGTAGACGAGGATCGCGTTCCCGTCGTCGTCGACGTACACTTCGTCTGCGACGTCCATGTCGGTGTCGTCGCTTGCGGTCGATGCGCCACCGACCGCGACTGCGCCAGTGCTCGTCACGAGCAAGATGGCGAGCAGTAATGCTCCGAGTTTTGTACGATAACTCATACCCGAAGGTCACAACCTTAAGACATTAATCGTTTCTATTGATTTCTCTACCAGAAAAAGCTCGCAAGCGACGGCGAGGGAGAGCCGATCCGAAGGGTGATCCCGAGCCTCGGACTCGAACGAATCCGTCGCCCTTTTGACTTGCGGGGCCCGATAGACGTACCGAATGGCCCGGTATCACATCGAGACGTACGGCTGTACGTCCAATCGCGGGGAGAGCCGCGAGATCGAGCGCCGGCTCCGCGACGCCGGCCACTACCGGGTCGACGGCCCCGAGGAGGCCGACGTGGCGATCCTCAACACCTGCACCGTCGTCGAGAAGACCGAACGGAACATGCTCCGGCGGGCCGAAGAACTCGCCGACGAGACGGTCGACCTCTTCATCACGGGCTGTATGGCCCTCGCCCAGGGTGAGGAGTTCGCCCAGGCCGGCATCGACGGACAGGTGCTTCACTGGGACGAGGTTCCACAGGCCGTCACGAACGGCGAGTGCCCGACGACGACGCCCGACGCCGCGCCCGTCCTCGACGGCGTCGTCGGCATTCTCCCCATCGCCCGGGGCTGTATGTCGGACTGTTCGTACTGCATCACCAAGCACGCGACGGGTAAGATCGACTCGCCGCCGATCGAGGAGAACGTCGAGAAAGCGCGCGCGCTCGTCCACGCGGGGGCGAAGGAGCTTCGAGTTACGGGCCAGGACACCGGCGTCTACGGCTGGGACACGGGTGAACGGACACTTCACGAGCTGCTCGAGCGCATCTGTGAAATCGACGGCGACTTCCGCGTTCGCGTGGGCATGGCCAACCCGAAGGGCGTCCACGGCATCCGCGAGGAGCTCGCTGACGTCTTCGCGGCGAACGAGAAACTGTATGACTTCCTGCACGCGCCCGTCCAGTCGGGCAGCGACGACGTGCTCGGAGATATGCGCCGCCAGCACCAGGTCGCCGAGTATCTCGAGGTCGTCGAGACGTTCGACGACGCCCTCGAGTACTGGACGCTCTCGACGGACTTCATCGTCGGTTTTCCCACCGAGACCGAAGAGGATCATCGAAAATCGCTCGAGCTCATCCGCGAGACCCGTCCGGAGAAGCTCAACGTCACCCGGTTCTCGAAACGGCCGGGGACCGACGCCGCGACGCTGAAGGGGCTCGGCGGGACGATCAAGAAGGAACGTTCGAAGGAGATGAGCGAACTGAAGATGGCGGTCGTCGGCGAGGCCTACGAGGCGATGGTCGGCGACGTCCGCGAGGACGTGCTGGTCGTCGAGGAGGGCACGGGCGACTCCGTGAAGTGTCGCGATTCGGCCTATCGGCAGCTCATCGTCCAGCAGGCGAGCGATCACGGCCTCGAGCCCGGCGACTTCGTCGACCTCGAGGTCACGGGGCACAACACCGTCTACGCGTTCGGCGAGCCAGTCTGAGCCCGTTTTTCGCTCCGATCAGACCGGGCGATCGTGTTCGCTCTCGAAGTCACGCACCCGCCGGTACTCCTCGACGAACGCCGAGACGTCAAACTCGAGCAGCTGGGACTCGAACTCCGCCGCGACGGTGTCGTCCTCGGCGTGACTCACGGCGTGGTCCATCAACTCGACGACGAGTTCGACGACGATCTCGTGGAGGCGGCGGGCGTCGAACTCGGTGACCCAGACCATGGCGTAGCCGACCGCGCCGTTCTCGGCGGCGTCGTGGACGACGACCTTCTCGGGGAACTCCTCCAGGACGATCCCCATCAGGTGTGGCGTCCCGAACTGATCGAACTCGTCGGCCGGCTCGATCGTCTCGCGCAAGATCGCGACGAGCGACTCGGGAAAAAACCGCGACGGCGGATGCATGTCCATCACGACGGCGTGGCGGTGGCCGTTCGAGCAGGTGTACTCGCGCATCCCCAGGTCGAGCTCGCGCGGGTCGACGGACTCGCCACAGGGGAGCGTGATCGTCTCCGACTCGTCACCCGGAACGCGAGGCGTTACCATCGACCCGACTTTGGCTGGCGCGCCAATAAGCCCGACGCTCCCGGTCAGGGCAGGAGTTCGTCGTCGATCCCCTCCCACTTCGCCTCGGCTTCCGCCCGCGCGTCCTCGAGCTGGTCGAAGGCGCTGGCGAGGATCGCGAGCGAGGCGAGCCACGCGAGGGCGACGAAGGCGACGTTCGTCACCTCGGCGACGAGCGGGAACGCGCCGAGTGCGAGCGCGACGACGCCGCCGGCGAAAGAGATGGTGAAAAAGGTCAGGCCGATGGCGACCAGGACGAGGAACACCCGCAACCGGTGGCCGCTCGTGAGCGACCAGCTCCGGCGCATGGCCTCGAGGGCGTTCTCGCGGTCGACGGCGACGTAGGGGTAGGTGAACGCGAACGCTGCGGCGAGAAAGAGGCCAGGAACGACGAGCAAGAGGAGGCCGACGCCGACGCCGACGCTAACGAGGAGTCCGCCGACGAGGCCGTGGACGGTTGCGAGGAGCAGGCCGTCGGTCAGCTTTCCGGGTCGGTCGTCGGTGAGCAACGCCCGCAGAGCGAGCATCGAAACCGTCACGAGCGCGATCATCGCCAGCGTCCACAGCAGCGTCGCGACGCCGAGGGGGAGCTCGAGTGCGAGCGGGAGTTCCGGGGGGAGAAACTCCGGGCCGAGGAGGAACGCCTCCTCCTCGAAGGTCTCGCGCTGGGCGGCGAGCTGGCTCTGGGTGCCGACGTTGAGCGCGAGGTGGGCGGCGTAGAACGCGACGAAGACGGCGACGAGTCGGCGGTCTGTGAGCCGGTCGATCCCGTCGCCGACGGCGTCACCGGCGGAGAGCGCCATCTCAGGGCCAGTCGTCCCGGGCGGGCTCGCTCCCTTCCGCTTCGGTCGGGCTCTCGGCCAGCAGCGGCCAGCCCGCGGCCTCGCCGGCGTCCTCGTAGTGGAGGAACTCCCAGCCGTACTCCTCGGCGAGTTCCTCGTCCGCCTCGCTCGCGCCGACGAAGACGTGCCGTTCGGTGTCGAACTGCTCTTTGATGCTCTGGAGGCTCTCGGCTTTGCCCCGCGGCCCGGAGAAGAAGTCCTGGCGGACGCGGTTCTTGCGCGTGAAGTTGGTGACGACGTACGTCGGCTCGTCGGAGACGATGCCGATGTACGTGCTCCACTCGCGGGCGTCGTTGAAGACGCCCTCGGGGTAGGCGAAGTTCTCCAGCGCGGCGAGTTCGAACGCGAGGGTCATGTCGCTGCCGCCGTTCATGTCCGAACCGACGGCCGCGCGGGGCAAAACGGCTTCGATACGGCAGATCGGTCAGGCGAGATCGACCCGGTAGAAGTCGGTGAAGACGATCACCTCGCCGTCGGAGAAGGCCGCGTCGCCGACCGCGGGAGCAGACGAGCCGGACTCGAGGAGACCGTAGAACCGCTCACGGGCGGCGTCGCTCAGTTCGTCGACGTGCCGGATCCGCGGCGCTTCGTGGATCGAGTCGGTTCTGGAGAGGGTGAGCGTTCGGGTGGCCGCATCGGTCGTCGGCATGCTACTTGGTATCTATTGACATACTACGGCTTAAACGTTCCGTTCAGCGACCATTCGGTGGTTCGGTCAGCCCGCTACGGGTCGTCCCGGTAGCTGTCGAGTAAGAGAAGGGGGACTCCACTGGTCGAAAGCACGACCGTGCGAAGGTGGACGACCTCGAGTGAGCCCGTTACTGTTCCTGGGTCGGCGCGAGGTTATCGAGGTCGACGGTCTTCTCGAGTAAGACCTCCTTCTGATCGGAGACGACGCGTCCTTCGCGCATCAGCTGTTTGAGCTTGCTCTGGGGGGAGAGGTCGCCGATGAGGACGCCGCCGACGACTTTGCCGTCCTTGAAGGCGATGCGGCGCCACTCGGTGTCGGAGTACTTGCGTTCGGCGTGCTCGTCGCCGATCGTCGGGTGACCGAAAGAGAGGAAGGGGAAGTCGAAGTGCGTGATCGAGTACGAAGAAACCCACTCGAAGACCTCGGCCTCGTCGTCGGCAGCCATGTTGACGCCGGCGACGCGGCCCTGTTCTTTCGCCGAGCCCCACGAGCCGTTCTGGGCTTGCTCGCCGAGCAGCACGTCGAAAAAGCGGGTGATGTCGCCCGCTGCGTAGACGTCCTCGACGTTCGTCTGCATGTACTCGTCGACGACGATGCCGTTGTCCTGTTCGATGCCCGAGTCGCGGAGGAACTCGGTGTTGAACGTCAGCCCGATGGCGACGCCGGCCCAGTCACACGGATAGCGGTCGCCGTTGGGGTCGACCGCCGCGGTCACGTGGCCGTCGTCGTCGACCTCGAAGTGGTCGACGCCGCTGTCGAACACCGGCTCGACGCCGACCTCGCGCATTCCCTCGTGCATGATCTCGGCGCCCTCACTCGAGAGTGCGTAGCGCCACCAGCGGTCGCCGCGCATCAGGTACTTGCCGGAAACGCCCTGGGCGCCACAGACGGCGGCGAAGTCGATCCCGAGCAGGCCGGCGCCGATGACGACCGCCTCCTCGGAGTTCTCGGCGGCCTCGCGGATGCCGCGGGCGTCCTGGAAGGTCCAGAAGTGGTGGATGCCGTCGGCGTCGCTGCCCGGCACCGGCAGCTGCGTCGGCGTCCCGCCGGTCGCGATCAGCAGTTTGTCGTAGGGGATCTCCTCGCCCTCGTGGGTGTGGACGACCTTCCCGTCGACGTCAACGCGCGTTACGTGCGTGTTGAGCGAGAGGTCGATGTCGCGCTCTTCGTACCACTCCTCGTCGTGGATCGAGATGGGCGCTTCGGGGAGCTTGCCTTTCGCGTGCTCTTTGATCAGAATGCGGTTGTACAGTGGCTCCCCCTCATCGGTGATGACGGTGATCCCGCCGTCCGGGTCCTCCTCCCGGATCGTCTCGGCAGCCGAACTGCCCGAGATCCCGTCCCCGATGATGACGTACTCGGTCATGATTACACGCTTCGTAACGGGGGTTAAAGTGGGTTGCTATCTGGGCTCCCACGGAGCGATTCGGCGGCTCGAACCGCTCGCTCGAGTCGGCAGCTCCGCCGGTCCGGGAATCGATCGCGTGTCGACACGTCTAACAGCGACGACTTCGTAGCGCCATCTATGAACCGTCGTTCGTTTCTCGTCGCCGTGGCCGGCATCGGCGTGAGCGCTCCGCTTGCGGGCTGCAGCGGGAGCTCACCGGACGATCTCGCCGACGTCGACGCGGACCCCGACCAGCTCCCCACGCCGACGCTCGGCGCCGGCGACGTCACCTTCGACGTCTACGAGGACTTCGGGTGTGGCGGCTGTCACCAGTTCCAGGCGCAGGTCTTCCCGCCGATCGAGAGCTCCCTGATCGACGAGGACGCCGTCACGTATCGCCACCGCGACTTCCCGATCCCCGCCCACGAGCGATCGATGGCCATGGCGAACGCTGCTCGCGCCGTCCAGGACGAGACGCGATCCGGCGACGATCCGAACGGCGCGTTCTTCGAGTACAAGTCGCGGGTGTTCGCCGCCGACGACTGGAGCGACGAGAGTCTCGCGGCCATCGCCGAGGACGTGGGTGCCGACCCGGACGCAGTCACGAGCGCGCTCGAGGAGGGAACGTACTACCCAACCCTGGCAGCCGACTGGCAGCGCGGAAGAGACGACGGCGTCGGCGGAACGCCGTCGGTGGTCGTCGACGGGACCGAGGTCGAGGACGCCTTCGACCTCCAGGAGATCACCAGCGCAGTCGAAGACGCACAGTGACGATCGGGCGGAGATCCGACGACGGACGGGTCGGGACCGCCTCGAGCGGAATAGAACTGCTCGACGAGTGTCACCATGCCCGAGAGGTGTCGCAGATCGAGCAGCCGTCGTCGACCAGCCAGCGTCCGTCGTGACGAACTGACCGACGGTCACGAAATACTTTAGCTCGGAACCGACGACCGTGTCGTATGGTGACTGCACCGCTTATCTCTCGTCGTCGGCTGCTCCACTCGTGTGGCGCCGTCGGCGTGCTCGGCATCGCCGGCTGTCTCGGCGAGCGGGATCAGACCGAACGCGACGGGACCGACGACGAGGGTGGAGTGAACGGCGGCGAGGACGGAACGGGCGGCGACGAAGGTGGAGCGACCGACGGGACCGACAACGGTGAGCCGGCGGCGGGCGAGGATCACACCGACGCAGCGCAACTCCCGACCCCGACGCTCGGCTCCGGCCCCGTCACGGTCGACGTCTACGAGGACTTCGGCTGCCCGGCCTGTCACCAGTTCCAGGCGCAGGTCTTCCCCGCACTCGAGGAGGCGCTGATCGACACCGGTGAGGCGACGTACCGCCACTTCGACCTCCCGATCCCCGCCCACGAGCGATCGATGGCCATGGCGACCGCCGCCCGCGCCGTCCAGGACGAGACGCGACGCGACGACGATCCGGCCGGTGCGTTCTTCGAGTACAAATCGCTGGTACTCGAGGCCGAGGACTGGAGCGACGAGGGTCTCGCGGCACTCGCCGATGAGGTCGGTGTCGACCCCGACGCCGTCACGAGCGCCCTCGAAGAGGAGACGTACCGTTCGACGATCCTGGCGGACCGGGAGCGCGGCATCGCGGCGGGCGTCCAGGGGACCCCAGCGGTGATCGTCGACGGCACGCACGTCGAGGACGCCTTCGACGTCGAGGCGATCGTCGACGCGGTCGACGAAGCGACGTGACAGCGGTAGTGGACGAGCTCGTCGCGTGACGGAAGCGGGGCTCAATCGGGCACTTCAGCCTCGCGAACGGCGCGACGGCTGGCGTATTCAGCCCCAACCCACTTGCTTGCGACGGCGCTGTGTCCACCCATGCTAGAACTGGCAATCCTGTTCTTCGTCATCGCAATCGTCGCCGCTGCAGTCGGCGCCACCGGCGTCGCCGGCATCTCGATGAGCATCGCGAAGTGGCTCGTGCTGATCTTCCTGGTCCTGGCCATCGTGTCGCTACTCCTGTGACGACCGGGGGCCGCTGGCTGGCGAGCCACCGGTTACGTGCGCTCGAGACGGACAGTTCGTTCGGCTCCGAGCGCACGTCATCGACACGTCAACCACGAGTGGAACCTGAACTGTCCACCACGGGCGGGACTGAAATCACCACGGGCAGAACCTGAAGTGTCCACCACGATACCCTAAGTGTCAGTGAAGAATTGATTCGAGAGTGACCGAGGGCCGGCAGGTGGCGAAACCGAGCTCCAATTTGGCGAGGAGAGCCGCAATAACGCCGATTACTGACACGAGCCCAACAAGTGTCGAGGGCTGAGCACTACCAGTATACCGAAACGATTACTTAGTGTGCCAGAGGGTGTTAGAGAATGTCTTTCGACATAGCCAGTTCGTCGGCGACCGAACTCGCTCAGCAAATCCGCGACGGAGAACTGTCTCCGGTCGACGTAGTCGACGCGTCGCTCGAACGCATAACGTCCCAGGACGACGAGGTCAACGCCTTCATCACCGTCATCGAGGAGGACGCACGCGAGGCCGCGCTGGAAGCGGAGACAGCCGTCGAATCCGGCGAGGAGCTCGGCCCGCTTCACGGCGTTCCGGTGGCCGTCAAAGACCTGCTGGCGATGAAAGCGGGGGTCAGACACACGTTCGGCTCGAAACTCCTCGAGGACTTCGTTGCTCCCATGGACAGCGTCCTCGTCCGACGGATCGAGCAGGCGGGCGGAATCATCGTGGGGAAGACGAACACGCCCGAGTCCGGACACAAGGGTCATACGGACAACAAGCTCGTCGGGGCGACCAGAAACCCGTTCGATCCCACGAAGTCGGTTGGCGGCTCCTCGGGCGGGAGCGCGGCCGCGCTCGCGGCCGGCTACGTCCCGCTCGCACAGGGTTCTGACGTCGGCGGGTCGTTACGGATGCCGGCGTCGATGTGTAACGTCGCGACGATCAAGCCGACCCCCGGCACGGTGCCGATCGACATGCGACCGGACGCGTTCGTGCAGTTCCAGCCGTACCTGCACACCGGCCCGATGGCGAGGACGGTCGCGGACGTCGCGTTGTTTCTCGACGTACTTTCGGGGTACTTCCCGTACGATCCACGGAGCCGACCAACCGACGACGCCGACTTCCTCGCGGCGACGAAGCGATCCATCGAAGGCTCGACGATCGGGTACACGCCCGACTTCGACGTCTTCCCGGTGGCCGAGTCCGTTTCGACGGTCGTCGACGACGCCGTTGGGGCGTTCGAAGCGGCAGGTGCCACGGTCGAGGAGACGACGGTCGGCATCGATTACAGCGTCACCGAACTCCGCGATGCGTGGGACGCGAACTTCACCACGTTCGTCGCCGAAACCGCGATGCAGTGGAAACACGAGCCGTTCAACGTCGACTTCCTCGGCGCGGACGACGGCGACGTCGAACCGGAACTGGTCGAACAGATCGAACGCGGCCTCGAGTACAGCGCCGTCGACCTCCGGATGCAACAGGTCGTCCGTACGGAGCTCTTCGAGGCCGTCCAGGCGCTCTTCGAGGAGTACGACTTCCTCGTGATGCCGACGAATACGGTCCCGCCGTTCGACGTTGACCTTCGGCTTGGCCCGAGCGACGTCGACGGTGAGCCGATCGACCCCTGGCTCGAGTGGACGCTGACCTGGCTGTTCAACCAGACGCCACACCCGGTGGTCTCGGTGCCGGCCGGACTCACCGACGACGGACTCCCCGTCGGACTGCAGATCGTCGGCCAACCGTACGAGGACGAGGCCGTGCTGGCGGCGGGCGCCGCGTTCGAACGCGAACGACCCTGGCACGACCACTATCCGGCGTAAGCCGGGGTTCCTGGCCCGAGCGACGGCTGTCGACGGCGTCGTGACCGCCACACCGAGTTCCTTTCAGAGCCGCTAAGTACGCGCGACGTTCGGGTACGAGGTACGAACCTCGAGTCCGTCATGACCCTGTCTCAGAACGACCGATCGATCGCTGGCTTCACGATGACCGGCCACGCCCTCGTCCACTGGTTCGAGACGTCGATTCCCATCTTCCTCGTGGTGTGGCTCGCCGAACTCGAGGTCTCCGTCGCGCTGCTGGGGATCGTCGTCGCGCTCGGCTACGCCCCGTTCGGAATCGGCGCACTTCCCGGGGGAATCCTCGCCGATCGGTACGGACCCAAGCGGCTCGTCCTGGTCTGTCTGGTCGGGATGAGCCTCTCGTTTCTCGTGCTCGCGGTCGCGATCGTCCTCGATCCGGCGACGCGAATCTACGCCATCGCCGCCGGCCTGATCCTGTGGGGCGTCGCCGCCAGCGTCTACCACCCGGCTGGGCTGGCGCTGATCAGCACCGGCGTCGAGGACCGGGGGACGGTGTTTGCCTGGCACGGCATCGCCGGCAACGTCGGCATCGCGCTCGGACCGTTCGTCGCCGCGACGCTGCTCATCTTCCTCGAGTGGCCGGTCGTGGCTGCCCTGCTGGCGATCCCGGGGCTGCTGGCGGCCGCCTACGGCCTGCGGGCGCGGTTCGATTCCACCGCTGCCGTCGACGACGACGTCGACGTCGGCCCCGAGGCCGCGTCGCTTTCCGACCTCGTCTCGAGTTCACGGGCGCTCTTTGCCAGCGCGTTCGCGCTCGTGTTCGTGATCGTCACCTTCGAGGGGCTGTACTACCGCGGGATGCTCACCTACCTCCCGGAGATCCTCCACGGGACGCCCGCGATCGGGGACATCGAGGTGTTCCCCGCACTCGAGGCCTACGACATCGATCCCGGCTTCTACGTCTACGTCGGCCTGCTGGTCGTCGGGATGGCCGGTCAGTACGCCGGCGGGAAGCTGACGAACCGAATCTCGCCCGCCCGCGGGCTGACCGTCCTGTTCGGGGTCTTCGCGTTGCTCGCGCTGGCGTTCGTCCCCGTCGTGAACATGGGAATCGGACCGATCGTCCTCCTCTGTGGCGTCTTCGGCTTCTTCCTCTTTGCGATCCAGCCGTTCTACCAGGAGGCCGTCGCCGTCTACACGCCGCCTGACGGCCGGGGGCTCTCCTACGGCTACACCTACCTCGGGGAGTTCGGCCTCGGCTCGGCCAGCATCGCCATCGGCGGCTTCGCCCTCGGAGCGTCGGTGTCGTCGTTTTTCTACCTGGTCGCGGGCTTCGCTCTCGCCGGGGCCCTCCTCTCTGTAGGGCTGCTCGTCGGGGTCGACCGACTCGGGTTGACGATGGGTGGGCCGGCCGGGGCGAATTCAGACGACTGAGACGGACCGCCGTCCGTCAGTTCCGGTGCAACCGCCCCACGGTCGCGGTACTGCAACCCGTACGAGCCGACGACGGCCGCAGTCGAAGACGGACGGCAGGGTCGACACACCGGCCGGTTCGCTACCTTTTTGCGTTCGGTGTGGAAATGACACGACATGCTCACTGTGCGGGCCCCGGCGACGAGCGCGAACCTCGGTAGTGGCTTCGACGTCTTCGGCGTCGCGCTCGAGACGCCTGCCGACGTGGTTCGGGTCGAACGCGCGGCGGAGACCACGATCACGGTCACCGGCGTCGGGAGTCAGTACATCCCCGAAGACCCCGAACAGAACACGGTCGGGGCGGTCGCCGACGCACTCGACGCACCCGCGCACATCCGGATCGATAAGGGCGTCAGGCCGTCCTCGGGCCTCGGTTCGTCGGCCGCGAGCGCGGCCGCAGCCGCCGTCGCGCTCAACGAACTGTACGATCGCGGACTCACCAGAGAAGAACTCGTCCCCGTCGCCGCCGAGGGCGAAGCCCTGGTGTCGGGAGAGGCCCACGCTGACAACGTCGCTCCCGCCCTGCTGGGCGGTTTCACGATCGTCACCGACGACGGCGTCACCCAGGTCGACACCGCCGTCTCCCTCGTCGCCTGCCTCCCCGAGATCACCGTCTCGACGCGCGACGCCCGACAGGTCGTCCCCGAGTCGGCCCCGATGTCGGCCGTCGTCGAAACCGTCGGCCACGCCGCGACGCTCACCATCGGGATGGCTCGCAACGATCCCGACCTCGTCGGCCGCGGTATGAGCGACGGGATCGTCACGCCCGAGCGCGCCGCCCTCATCGACGGCTACGACGCAGTCCGCGAGGCCGCACTCGAGGTCGGCGCCACCGGCGTCACCGTCAGCGGCGCGGGACCGACGGTGCTCGCGGTCTGTCACCGACCCGATCGCCGGGCCGTCGCCGGCGCGATGGTCGACGCTTTCGACGACGTCGGCGTCGAGAGTCGAGCCTACCAGACCGCAGTCGGAGACGGGGCGACGCTGCACCGCGGCTGACCGATGGGGCGCCGAACCGACGCCGCCCTCACGCTACTCGCCCTCGGAGCGTTCGTCGTCGCGTTTCTCGCCGTCGATGCCACCCTCTCGGCTCCCTTCCTGGCCCTCGGCGGCGCCGGGACGATCGCCTTCGAGCTCCTCGCCGCCCGAGACCCCGCGGCCGTTCGCGAGTACTGGGATCGTCGGCCGGTGCAACTCGCGTCGCTCGCGCTCGCGGTGGCGCTTGCCGGGCTCGGCGCGCTGATCGCCCCCTCGAGCGTCCTCTCGGCGGGGATCGGCACGCTCGTGACCTATCTGCTGTACCTGGCGCTCGTTTGGCTCGGAGCGCTCGATCCGGCTGGTGGCTGAGCCACCTAGCGAACGATCGACACCGGGATCGGTGACTGCCGGGAGACCGCCTCGGCGACGCTTCCGAGCACCAGCCGCTTGACGCCCGATCGGCCGTGGCTCCCGATGACGACGTGATCGACGCCGTTTCGCGAGGCGTACTCGACGACCGTCTCGGCTGGGTCGCCGAACTCGGCGACGGTCGTGACGTCGACGTCGTCGGGAACGTCCGCGGCGACCGCCTCGAGCAGCCCCTCCGCTCGCTCGCGTTCGGAATCGACGTGGCTCTCGTCCCAGAGGTTCGGATTGCCGGCGTCGAGCGTCCGGATCGGGTTGATCACGTGCAACAGCGTGAGCGTCGCGTCGGCGAAGTTCGTCACGGCGAACTCGAGTGCGTCGCGGGCTGGCTCCGAGTCGTCGACCGGGACGAGAACGTGTTCGGGTTCCGTCATGCTCGGTCGTTCTTTGTGCACCGAGATAACTATTACCATGAGAGAACGTCGCCGCTCAGAATACGGAAGTGGAGAACGAAAAACGGAGCTGGAAAGGGAAAGAGACGGTGACAGAGAATGGAGGTAAATTCTCGAATTGGACGGCTGACAGGCGTCTAGACGCCGCGGCCCTGGAGCTTCTCCTCTTCGGGCAGGTCGACGTTCGCGTCGCCTTTCATCCCCTTGCCGAGGTTCTTCGAGATCTCCGCGAGCGCTTCGGGGTCGTCCCAGTTGTTCGTCGCCTCGACGATTGCCTCACCCATCACGACGGGGTTTTCGGCGCCGAAGATGCCGCTGCCGACGAAGATGCCGTCACACTCGTGGTGCATCATGAGCGCGGCGTCGGCGGGCGTGGCGATGCCGCCGGCGGCGAAGTTGACGACGGGAAGGCGACCCATTTCGGCCGTCTCGTGGACCAGTTCGGCGGACGCCTCGATCTTCCGGGCATAGGCCTCGCGCTCTTCGTATTTCATCCCCTCGAGTTTGCGGATCTCGCCTTTGATCGTCCGCTGGTGGTGGACGGCCTGGTTGACGTCGCCCGTCCCGGCCTCGCCCTTCGTGCGGATCATCGCCGCGCCCTCGTCGATTCGGCGCAGGGCCTCGCCGAGGTTGCGCGCGCCACAGACGAACGGTGCGGTGAAGTCGCGCTTGTCGATGTGGTAGGCGTCGTCGGCGGGCGTGAGCACCTCGGACTCGTCGATCATGTCGACGCCGATCGCCTCCAGGATCTGCGCTTCCTTGGTGTGCCCGATGCGGGCTTTGCCCATCACGGGGATCGACACTTCGTCGATGATCGCCTCGACGTCCGCCGGATCGGCCATCCGGGCGACGCCGCCACGCTTTCTGATGTCGGCGGGGACGGCCTCGAGCGCCATCACCGCGACGGCACCCGCGTCCTCGGCGATTCGCGCCTGTTCGGGGTCGACGACGTCCATGATGACGCCGCCTTTCTGCATCCGGGCAAAGCCGCGCTTGACGAGGTCAGTCCCGCGTCGGAGTTCCTCGAGATCGGTCGCTTCGGCCATGAGGCGCCGTTAGGAGCGCCTGCACTTACGCGTGTCTGTTGGCGACTGACACCGCAGTCACGGCCGCTCGAGGCTCACCCGCGCGCCGCCCTCGAGGCCGGCCAGCGGCGCGACGTCCTCGAGTCGGGCGACCACGTTCACGGGCGAGGCCGCTCGCGGCTCGTCGCCTCGACTGGCGGGCGTCGGCCCCCAGAACAGACAGAGTGCGTTCCCAGCCGGCCAGTAGGCGATGGCTCCCTCGGGAACCTCGGCGCTGGCGTTCTCTGACTCGACGTCCACCGGCACCGAGAAGTACAGTTCGTCGCCCCAGCGCGTGGCGTCTCCGCCGAGGGGAAGCGCTTCCTCGAGCGCCGCGCGGGTCTCGGGGGCGTCGTGGCTCCAGCTCGCCTCGAGGTCGATTCCGTCGACGGTGACGCGAAGGTCTGCCATAGATCGATCGACGACGAGTACGGGCGGGGATGAGTTCAACGGTTCGACGACGGAACCGTTATTACGAGTTGTGTATAACTCAGAATACGATGTCCCGATCCGAGACACCCCTCGGGACGCCCCCGATCGAGCGCCTCCGGACGCTCGTCGCGCTCCTCGAGAACCCGATGCTCGCCCGGATCTACGTCCGCCTGCTTCGCTCAGATGGGGCCACCGTGAGCGACCTCGTCACCGAACTCGACGTTCCGCAGGGAACGGCGTACGACTACGTCGGCGACCTCGAGGAGGCCGGACTGGTGAGAAAGACCCGAAACGAACGGCCGTACGAATTCACGGCTGAGCCGATCTCGCTCACGCTCACAACGGACGGGGAAACCCGAACGATCACGGCCGAACTCGTCGACGCGGTCGGTCGACGCGAGACCGACGCCGACGTCGACCGCTACCTCGAGCGCCACGGAGTCGACGGTCTCGCGACCGCACTCGAGTACGCCCACGAGTACGTGGACGGGACAGTTAACCACCGGATCATGGCCCGCGAACTGGACCTCTCCCCGCTCGAGGCGGAAGTCGTCCTCCAGGCGCTCGAACCGGTCGTCCTTCAGCATCGAGACGACGAATGACGTGGGCGTACGTCGCGGACACGGGTGTGTTCGTCCGGTGCGGTGGACCCGGCGGCGAGAAGTATCGACGGCTCCGAAGCGCGGTTCGGGGGGCAGGCGCCTCACTCCTCGTCCCTCGGCGAGTGTACCTCGAGCTGGGCGGTTCTGACGAACCCTACCCCTCAAGTGAGAGTCCGTGGCAAGCGGGGATCGACGACGGCTGGATCGTCGTGGCCGACGAACTCGAGTACGCGAATCCGCTCGTCTCCGGGATCATGGATGCGGCCAGGCGCTTCATCGCGAACGAGACCGGCCGTCCGGAGGATCGGATCGAAAAGGCCGATACGGCACTCGTTGGCCTCACAGCGCAGCTTCTGGACGACGGCGACGCTGAACGGGTCGTCCTGCTAACGACAGACAAGCCCGCTGGACGGGCCGCAGAAACGTTGGTTCCGGAGTACGGCTTTCCGGACCAGATCGAGTACCGATACGTGAGCGAAGCGTATCTGGAACGACTGACGGCGGCCGAGTTTTCGGCGTGTTAGTCACCGCCAGCCGATGCCGATCACTCCCGAAATCGTTTTCAACTGCACCCGCGGACACTCGGTATGCCGACGGAAGCGGACACCCATTATGACCCATCCCTCGGGAACAAATTCATCTTCGTCACCGGGGGCGTCATGTCGGGACTCGGAAAAGGGATCACGGCCGCGAGTACCGGCCGGCTCCTGAAAAACGCCGGGTTCGACGTGACGGCCGTAAAGATCGACCCCTACCTCAACGTCGACGCGGGGACGATGAACCCCTTCCAGCACGGGGAGGTGTACGTCCTAGAGGATGGCGGCGAGGTCGACCTCGACCTGGGGAACTACGAGCGGTTCCTCGGGATCGAGATGACCTCAGACCACAACATCACGACGGGGAAGACCTACCAGCACGTCATCGAGAAAGAGCGTGCCGGTGACTACCTCGGGAAGACCGTCCAGATCATCCCCCACATCACCGACGACATCAAGCGCCGGGTTCGGGAAGCCGCCGAGGGAAGCGACGTCTGTATCGTCGAGGTCGGCGGCACGGTGGGCGACATCGAGGGGATGCCCTACCTCGAGGCGCTGCGCCAGTTCGCCCACGAAGAACCCGAGGAGAACGTGCTGTTCGTCCACGTCACGCTCGTCCCGTACTCGAAAAACGGCGAGCAGAAGACCAAACCGACCCAGCACAGCGTGAAGGAAGTGCGATCGATCGGCCTCCAGCCCGACGTGATCGTCGGCCGCTGTGAGACCGAACTCGAGCCCGCGACCAAAGAGAAGATCGCGCTGTTCTGTGACATCCCGACTGACGCCGTCTTCTCGAATCCCGACGTCGATGATGTCTACCACGTGCCGCTGATGGTCGAAGACGAGGGTCTCGATCAGTACGTCTTAGAGCACTTCGGGCTCGCCGAGGAGGCGCTGCCGGCAGGCGAGCGTGCCAACGAGTGGCGTGAGGTCGTCACCACCGATAAAGAAGGCGAGGTCGACGTCGCACTCGTCGGAAAGTACGATTTAGAGGACGCCTACATGTCGATTCACGAGTCACTCAAGCACGCCGGCTTCGAACTCGGCGTCGACGTGAACGTCCACTGGGTCGACGCTGACGAGATGGCCGACCACCACAGAGAACGGCTTCGCGAGTCGGACGCGGTGATCGTCCCCGGCGGCTTCGGCATGCGTGGGACGGAGGGCAAGATCGACGCGGTGCAGTACGCCCGCGAGCACGACGTCCCCTTCCTCGGCCTCTGTCTGGGCTTCCAGATGGCCGTCGTCGAGTACGCCCGCAACGTGCTGGGCCTCGAGGGCGCCCACTCCGCGGAGATGGACGCCGAGACGCCCCACCCGGTCATCGACATCTTACCCGAGCAGTACGAGGTCGAGGATCTGGGCGGGACGATGCGCCTGGGCGGGCACACGACGGTGATCGAACCCGAAACGCTGGCCTACGAGCTGTACGGCGACACGTCGTGCAACGAGCGCCACCGCCACCGCTACGAGGTCAACCCCGAGTACTTCGAGCAGTTCGAAGACGAGGCGCTCGTCTTCTCGGGCACCGCCGGCAACCGAATGGAGATCCTCGAACTCGAGGATCACCCGTACTTCCTCGGGACGCAGTTCCACCCCGAGTACAGCTCCCGACCGGGCCACCCGAGCCCGCCGTTTCTCGGGCTGGTCGAAGCGGCGCTCGAGGCGCGTGACGCCGACGCGAACGAACACGAGGTGACTCACTGATGGTAAACACGGAGACGTTTGTACCCGACGCAGTGGCAGAGATCGAAGACGAAATCGGCGACGCTAACGCCGTCATCGCGCTCTCGGGCGGGGTCGACTCCTCTGTCGCCGCCGCCCTGGCCTACGAGGCCATCGGCGACCAGCTCACCCCGGTCTACGTCGACACCGGCCTGATGCGCAAAGGCGAGACGGCCCAGATCGAGGAGACGTTCTCCTACATGGAGAGTCTGCGCATCGTCGACGCCAAAGAGCGATTCCTCGGTGCCCTCGAGGGCGTCACCGATCCCGAGGAGAAGCGGAAGGTGATCGGCGAGCAGTTCATCCGCGAGTTCGAACGCGAGGCCACGGACACCGACGCCGACTACCTCGTCCAGGGGACGATCTACCCCGACCGCATCGAGAGTGAAGGCGGCATCAAGTCCCACCACAACGTCGGCGGCCTGCCCGAGGTCGTCGACTTCGACGGCATCGTCGAACCCGTCCGTGACCTCTACAAGGACGAGGTCCGCGAAGTGGCGCGCCACCTTGGGCTCGAGGAGATCGTCGCCGAGCGGATGCCGTTCCCTGGTCCCGGACTCGCCGTCCGCGTCATCGGCGAGGTCACCGAGGAGAAACTCGAGGTCGCTCGCGAGGCGTGTCACGTCGTCGAGGACGAACTCGAGGCGTACGAGCCCTGGCAGGCGCTCGCCGCCGTCATCGGCAAGGCGACGGGCGTCAAGGGCGACAACCGAGTCCACGGCTGGGTCGTCGCCGTCCGCTCGGTCGACTCCCGCGACGGGATGACCGCCCGCGCCCAGGAACTCGACTGGGAGACCCTCCAGCGCATCCAGTCCCGGATCACGGGCGAGAACGAGACCGTCGCCCGCGTCGTCTACGACGTCACGCACAAACCGCCCGCGACCATCGAGTACGAGTGACGATGCAGGTGATCGTCGCCGGACCGGACGAGGAGGGTATCGCCGACGCGCTCGAGGACGCGGGCGCCGACGTCGAACGACTCGAGGGGCTGCTCACGCGACCCGACCTCGAGGAAGCGGGGATCGTCGACGCCGACCTCTACGTACTGACCGACGTCTCCCAGGCGACGACGATTCCGATCGTTCGCGACCTGACCGACGAGCTCCGGACGGTCGTCTACGCCCGCGACTCGGTCCCGGAGTTCGTGAAGGGGCAACTCGACCTGGCCGTCGATCCGCGGCTTATCGGCGTCGACGTGGTCGCCGACGAGCTGGTCGACTGAGTCGGTTCGCTGTACCGAGAGACCGGCGCCCTCGCCGGAGGCGGGTTCGATGGCACCGTCTTGCAGTAGTTCGTATCCGAGATGGTCGTCACGAAGGGACTGTGACGTGAGGCCGTTACACCTGTAGAACGGTAATCTCGTATTGGACGCGATGGTCTGTCTCGAGAGAATTACGTTCGAACATCGGCGCTGTGAACGGTCTCCGTGGCGAATCCGGCCGATTGAACTGGCCTAAATTGCGGGGGAATTCGGCGTAAAAACGGTATACCGTCATCCCCGTTCAAGTAGCATCGACCGCTATGAAGAAGTGGAGGTCGACGGGTTACACACCTGCGGAGGCACCCCCCTAACGCCTCGTCGACCCGTGACTTCCAGCAACCCACCATAGCACCCCTTCCCCCCACTATTGCCACACCAGCGGCAACGAGGCGTTCTCCCGTTTGTCGATGCGGGCCGCCCTCCCCCCGGCGGCCCGCGATCCTGCGATCGTTCGTTCTCGAGCTGACGCTACGTGCTGCGTAGCCGTCGAAATCGGCCCCCGCCAGTTCACGTTTCGCGAGAGGGGGCTACGGTCGCGTCGTCGCCCACACTGCAGTGACGGCGAGTGCCAGCGCCGGGGCCAGCGGCAGGATGATCAGCGCGAAGCGGTAGCCGGCCGCCTCGGGCGGATAGAGCAAAATTGCGATCGGACAGACGACGAATGCGAAGACGATGACGCCGACGAGCGCCCAGCCACGCCAGTCGAACTCCCGGTCGGCCGCCTCGGGATGGACGGGATCGCGGAGCCAGTCGTCGTCCGCGTCGTCGTCCGCCACCTGGTCCGTCCCATCCTCGTCGAACCGGCCAGGGTCGTGGACGTAGCCGCCGTCGTCGCTCGAGTTCACGGTCGACGGTTACGACTCCGCGGCCAAAGCCCTCACGGTTTGGCCGGTGCTGGTCACTCGAGGCCGCCCGATCGTCCCACGACTCGACACCCCACAATTTTAAACAAGTAGTCGAAGTGATAGGCATGGAACTATCACGCCGGAAGGCACTCAAAACGAGTGGTACCATCCTGTCGATAGTAACTGTCGCTGGGTGTACGTCTGCTAGTTCAGAAGAGGAGAGCAACGACGATTCACAGTCAGAACCGACCACAGAGTCAGAAGAGAAAACTGACGCTGACGAGAAACCAGAGACAGAGCCAGAACCAGAGAGCAGCAACGAAGAGGACGACGAAGAGGAGGATGAAGCTGGAGCGGAATCCGCAAAGCGTTCGTTAGAGCTACTTGCAGAAGCGAACGTCGATCACGACCATGCGTGCTTTCACGCCGAGTATGACGAGCGCACCCCTCTCGAGGCAGGTGACTCGGTTGACGACGCTCCAACGGTGAGCAACACGCATATCATCTGGGAGGTGACGTACGAAGACGATATCGGATACGTGCGTTTCGATGCAGACAAGCACGCCTATGGCGGCGCGTTCGTCTTCTATACAGCCGGTGGGTCAGCGTCCCCTGTCGACGGAACCGAAGTCGTACAGGATACTGTTCCAGACGAGGACTGTAGTGAGCTGGACGAATATCTCCAGGTCGAACCCGAGGACGGCCAGATCGTCCTCGAGTTGACCGCCGCGGAGTAACTGTTCACGAGAGTCGGCGAGTCAGAAGAGGCACCGATCCCGGACCTCCCTTCACGACCAGTATCGAGAACGAGTGACTCTTGCTATAGTAACCGTTAGAATTTTCCGCCCAGATATTGTTACTGTAGTCAATGGACCATCTCGACGAGATCTCCGTCGAAGAACTCCAAGACGCTCTCGACAGGGTTGAGGAGAACAAGCCGACACAGCGGTTACTAGCGGCGATCGCGTACAAAAACGGCGTTACGCAGACCGAACTTGCAGAGTGGCACGACACCGGTCGAAGAACGATCTACAGCTGGCTCATGCGACTCGATACGGACGAACCGTTTGAGCAAGCCGTTTCTGATGCTCACCGCTCCGGAAGAAACCGGAAGCTCTCAGAAACACAGCAGGAAGAATTCGAACAAACCGTTCACGAACCTCCCAAGGAAGTCGGGATCGACGCGCCGGCGTGGACGCCGGCGCTCGTCCAGCAATATCTTGAGGAAACCTACGATGTCGAGTACTCAATCCCGAGCTGCCGGCGGTTACTCAAAGAAGCGGGATTGAGCTATCAAAAACCACGCCGTACAGCCGCCGAATCTGATGCTGACGAGCAAGAAACCTTCCGCGAAGAGTTCAAAAAAAGCGGCGGGAGATGGACGCCACAGTAGTCTGTATCGATCAGACCAAGAAATCCGTGCAAGTCGAGCCGCGTGCCGCGTGGTTTCCTCGCGGCACGCGGCCGGCCGTCGAATTATCCGGCCAACGCGACTGGACGTGCCTGTTGGGCGCGATCACCGAAGACGGTGATCGCTTTTTCGCTCGATTCGAAGAGTACGTAACCGCCGAACACGCCAAACATTTCATTCTTGCATTATGCGAAGAATTTGAAGATGATTTGCTCATCGTGCTGGATGGAGCGTCGTATTTCCAGGCGTCGGCCGTCACGGACCTGGCGGCCCGTGACGACCTCGACTTCGTCACGTTACCGGCGTACTCGCCAGAGCTCAATCCTGTCGAGGAGTGCTGGAGACAACTCCAAGCCGCTCTCAGCAACCGTTTCTTTGAGTCACTCGACGATCTTACAACGGCGATTGATACAGCTCTTGACCAGATCCCTATACCAAAAGTGAGCAATTATTTCTAATTTTTACTATAGCGTTGGCTGTTCGCCTGCGTGTGTCGTTGACAGCCATCCTTCTCGATCGATCATTACCTCGAATCAATATTAAAATCGGCCCGCACCATAATATCTTTAAACAAATGGAAATATTCTGTTACTGTGAGGAGTCTCGATAACCAACAGGTAGGCCGACGGACACGCAAATGTGGGGCGATCCTGCTCGTTGCACTGGTAGTTGGCAGTGTGGCACTCGTCACGGGAACTGGGGCGAGCGGGGATATCGCGCCCGAAGAAGCTGACGGCGTTGAGCTGCTTATCGAAACAAACGTCGATAACGACCACGCATGCACACATGATGAACACGACGACAGGACACCGCTTGACGCGGGTGATTCGCCCGAGGATGCACCTGTTGTAACGGACGATCACGTTATCTGGAACGTCACCACTGACGGGGGCGAGGGAGTCGTTCAATTCGATAACACTGAGCACGAGGTGTACCCTGGCCTCGACTCGTGGGTCTTCTACTACGCTGACGGTGACCTAGAGCCCGCCGACGGCGAGGTTCTGGAAACCGGAGACGTGCCTGAGTGCGGCCTCGACAGCTACGTCGAGGTAGAAACACCCGAGGACGGTGTGTTCAACTTACAGCTCACGAGCGACGAACACGCTGACGACGACGCTGACGGTGCGGTCGGCGTGCAAGACGACATCAACGCTGACGACGAGAGCTTCGACGTAACGACGTCGAACTACACGGAGCTCACTGACGGGGTCGTGCTCGTTGAGGACGGCCAGGGTAACGAGGAAACCTACGACTCAGTCGGCGAGGGCGAGACGCTCATCGTCGACGTTAGCGGCGCTGGGCTCGACCTCAACGACGGAGAGGACGTTACCGCAACGCTGTACGAAAGCGACAGTCAGGAGAACGAACTCGACACCGACAGCACGACCGTCGACGCGGCTGTCGGTGACGAGATCGAGGAGTTCGAGGTAGTTGACCGCAGCACGGACGAAGTGGCTGCGTACGTTCACGGTGACCACTGGCACGGCGAACTACCACACGTCGATGCGGGAGAGCACGTTTCGCTCGGTGCGAACATCGAGACCGCCGACGGCGAGGAAATCGACCTGAGCGGTGACGAATACTCGCTCGGCGTCGAACTCGCCGACGAAGCTGCGGAAGGTGTCGTCGCCTTCGACGAGTATGGCGATCACGTGCACATTGAGGGTAAAGAGAAAGGACACACTGAGGTTGTCTTCCAGCTCGTTCACGACGACCACGTCGACTACGAGACGCCCTCGATAGAAGTCGAGGTCGAACACCACGACCACGGAGACGGGACCGAATTCGACGAGGTCGGCGTCTTTGAACTTCACCAGGACGGTAAGGTAGTCGCCTCGGTCGATGATGACGGGTGGGATGGCGAACTGCCTGGCATCGTCTTCGAACCGGGCGAGAAGCGGTACGGTAACTTCATCGCTGTTACCCTCAGCGCCGCGGCTGAAGATGAACACGGAAACGAAATCGAGCTCGGTCCCGACTCTGCCTACGAACTCGGAGTCGAGCCCGTCGACGATACCGCTGAAAAACTGCTGAGCATTGATGAACGCGGAGACAGCGTTGTACTAGATGGTGAAGGGAACGCTACGGCCGAGGTTGCCTTCCAGATTCGCGATGCAGATGGCACTGAGTATGAGACTCCAGTCACCACCATCGATATTGACGCGCCACAGGGAGTAAAACTCCTTGCAGAGACGAACGTTGATCACGATCATGCTGCCTTCCACGGTGAAATCGATCCGCGGACACCGATCGACGCTGGTGCTGCACCCGGTGACGGGCCAGTACTAGAGGACGATCACGTCTACTGGAACGTGACGTACGACGGCAGTGCGGGTTACGTCACGTTCGATGCTCTCTCGGATGAGACCTTCTGGGACGGTCCGTTCGTCTTCTATACCGCTGATGGTTCAGTAGAACCTGTCAACGCAGAGGTTCTCGAACGCGGTGAAGTCGAGGAGATTGAAACCAACACGGGTACCGTATATGAGACCGACACTATCGAGGAATACATCAAAGTCGAAACGCCCGAAGATGGAAAGATCCACCTCCAAGTCAGCAGAGACGTCACAGCGAACGGTACTACTGTAGAGAACGACTTCGCTGGTATCGTTGCCGACGACGAGCCGCTGCCGGTCGCAGCCGACGGGCTGACCGACGCGGATGGAACCACGATCGATGACGACGAGGCAACCGTTCAACTGGTTCGCAACGGGACGGTGCTCGCGGAAACCCACGGCGTGTCGATCGAGGACGGTGAAATCTCCGGAGCGACGATCGACACCGAAGCGATCAACGACGACGTCGAACCCGGGCCGGCGACTGTCGTGATAGCGGGAGTCGAAACCGAAACCGAAGCCACTGTCGAACTCGTCCACGAAGCGTACACTCTCGAAACCGAATCTGCATCGAAGTCGCTGCCACAGCCGGCAATCCTGCACACCGAATCGATAGACACGATCGAACGATGGGACACTGAAAACGGGACGTACGTCAGTCTCGGAGCACAGTACGACGACGGTGAACTCATCGATGATCCGGATGATCTCCACCGCGGATTCTACATCAGTGGGGAACACGATGGCAGAATCGGATACGAGTTCGAGACGAGTAGCGTCCCAGCGCCTGGTGACGTCCACCTATCCAACGGCTGGCATCTTGCGAGTTCTAACTTCGCAGTCGATGCGGACGACGGTATCCGAACCCTCGACACAGATCTGGTGAACGTTGAGCCGGCTGCCAACGGTGTCACGGTCGTCGACACCCAGCAGCGGACGCAGTTGGATACATCATCGACAGTTGATACGTTCGACACTTACTGGATGTTCGTCGACGATCCCGAACGAACCGAACGTGGGGTAGTCAGCCCAAGCTACGACCCAGCTGAGCGTTCGGCGATTCTCCACGAAACGGACGAATAAGCAGAGCTAAAACCCACTCATGACACAATTCCAATGAAAAACTACAGCACACTCGTTATTGCTCTCGTGATGATTTCCATCGTCACAGCCGGTAGCGTGGCGATTGCAGTCGGGCAAGAGGAGCCACCAGGAAAACCCGCGAGTTTCTACGGTGAGGCCGTTGACGAAGATGGCAACCCTGCAGCTGTCGGTACAACGATCGTCGCTGTCGTCGATGGCGACGTTCGGGGACAGGTCACCGTCGATACCGCAGGTGAGTACGGAGGCCCTGACGCGTTCGACGAGAAACTGAGTCTCGACAGCGCTGCAGGCGACGAGGTATCGTTCCACGTCGGAGAGCCAGCAGGCCCAGAAGCGCTCGAGAGTCCGATCAACCTGAGCCCAGGAACGAGTGAACAGCCACTCACGTTCCCGTCAGACACGTTCGAAGACGATTCGACTGCACCTGACCCCGAACCGAGGCCTGAGCCGGATCCCGATCCCGATCCTGACTCGGATGAATACGTCCTCGAACTACTTGCCGAGCAAAGCGTAGACCACGATCACGCTTGTCTTCATGGCGATTACGACGACCGAACGCCCCTCGAAGCAGGCAATTCGCCAGAGTCCGCACCCGTCGAAAGTGACGATCACGTTATCTGGAGTGTAACATACGAAGGAACTGCGGGCTACGTCACGTTCGACGCTACCGACCACTGGTACGATGGGCCGTTCGTCTTCTATATGGCCGATGGATCGGTCGAACCCACCGAGGCCGACGTCCTCGAGAGCGGAGATGTTGCCGACGAATACTGTGACACGCTCGAGGAGTATATCAAAGTCGAAACACCTGACGATGGAACGATCGTCCTCGAGCTTACTGATGGAGAGAACGTCGACTCTGCACCCTCCCAAGACGCTCCGAGAGACCGGTCCGACGGAGAAGAGCTGGAGGCCGTTATCGATACAGTACCGTCAGAACCAGTCACCGGCGAAAATGTGACGATAACGGCCAGTGGATCCACTGGCGGCGACACAGCCATCGTTGCCTATGAGTGGACCGTTAACGGTGAGGTGTTGACCGGAAAGCAGACCAACACGACTTTCGAGAAGCCCGGGAAGAAAGAGATCGAGCTGACTGTCGAAAACGAACGAGGAAACGTGGACACGAACACTACAACGATCAACGTGTCGACACACTCTGAGCCGTTCTTCGAAGTAACCGAGCTTACTGTCTCTGAGAACGTAACACCAGGAACGCTCCACAACGTAACAGCAACGATTACGAATACAGGTGAGGCCAACGGAACGGTAACGGTCACACACACGTTCGATGGTGAAAAACAGAACGAGAGTACTACGGATGTCAGGCGAAACGAGACGGTCACAGTTGAATTTGGCAGTGTTGTTCCAGCTGTAGCAGGACAGTATCAGCACACAGTTAGCTCACCCGATGACAACGAATCGGCAACAATAACGGTCGAGAAACAGAATGGGACGGAATCAGAGAATAAAACAGAAGCGCACGAAGCAGGACAGGAACACGAGTCAGAGCAAGCGCACGGAACAGAACACGAAGCAGGACAGGAACACGAGTCAGAGCAAGCGCACGGAACAGAACACGAAGCAGGACAGGAACACGAGTCAGAGCAAGCGCACGGAACAGAACACGAAGCAGGACAGGAACACGAGTCAGAGCAAGCGCACGGAACAGAACACGAAGCAGGACAGGAACACGAGTCAGAGCAAGCGCACGGAACAGAACACGAAGCAGGACAGGAACACGAGTCAGAGCAAGCGCACGGAACAGAACACGAAGCAGGACAGGAGCACGAAGCAGAAGAAGACGAAGAGTCGGATGACTCTATAGCTGGGTTTAGTGTAGTAACCGCATTTGGAGCGGTTCTCGTATTCGTCATCCTTCTCGGGACACGCTTTGGCGACGTAGCGGAACCAGCTCACGAGTCGTAGGATCTCCCGCAGAGACAGTACGGGCGTGCAGTATCGGAGAATTCTCGGGACTTGACCAACGGGCTTCGTTCGGCTTGCTCACTGTCGGCTTTGGCCGCGTATTATTATCCGCGCACCACTCAATAACAACCTTAACTAACTAGCACCCGAGTAGTAATAGACCAGAGATGAAACTCACACGACGAAAGGTGTTCAAGGCCGGAACTGGAGCACTGGCAGTGGCTATCATGGGTGGCTATCCGACAGCTGTGTCGGCAACGTCGGATGACGACGATGAGGCGTCGGAGACGAAAGGACAGAGCCTCGAGTTACTCGCAGAGGGGTCGGTTGGCCACGCTCACGCGTGTAGTCACGCCAAGTTCGACGACCGGACGCCACTGTCGGCCGCTGAAACCAAAGCCGATGCGCCGACGGTCGACGACACGCACGTGATCTGGGAGGTCACCTACGACGGAGAGCAGGGATACGTGACGTTCGACGCGGACGGCCACTGGCGCGATGGACCGTTCGTCTTCTATCTGGCCGACGGTACTGCAAACGTCGTCGAGGGAACCGAAGTCGAACGGGACGACGTCGACGACGACGACTGTGAATTCCTGGACGAGTATCTCGTCGCCGATCACGCAAACGGCCAGATTACGCTCGAACTCGTTGCACAGTCGCCGCTCGAGGAGTACGCTACCGAGAACGGAGTCGTCGAAACCGAGGGGCTTCGTGGAGCGATCGACGACTGGCGTGAGGGAGATACCGAGACCGAGCTTCTCCGAGACGTGATCGA
This sequence comes from Natronobeatus ordinarius, assembly GCF_024362485.1. Classification (NCBI taxonomy): domain Archaea; kingdom Methanobacteriati; phylum Methanobacteriota; class Halobacteria; order Halobacteriales; family Natrialbaceae; genus Natronobeatus; species Natronobeatus ordinarius. The sequence goes on from NZ_CP101456.1 coordinate 111,369, forward strand.
CGCCTGGCGAAGTGGGGAGCCGATTAGCTGATCGAATCCGGTTACGAGTCAGGTACCGCCGATCGCACCCCGGCGTCGACGCGCGGCAGTGATTCTGCGTACAGAAACGTGTCCGAAAAGACAGTCAGTTCTTAGCTGCTTTCCCAGACGTCGATCACGTCCCGCAGCAGGTCCGTACTGATGTCTCCGCCGCGCCAGTCGTCGATCGCCTCGCGGAGGCCGTCGGTCTGGACGTTGCCGTCGTCGTCGGCATAGTCGCTGACGTCACCATCGCTATCTTCAGCGGCGTATTCCGCCCAGACGTTGTGGTGACCGTGCGTGCCAAGTTCAACGCGGGAGCCATTACTCGAGCAGTCGACGTGGGTGTCGATCGCGTACATGTTCGAGTCTTCGCCACCGTGGCCGGCGTCGGAACCGATGTACAACACTCCATCGACTACTGTCGGAGACGAGCGGAAACCGGCAGCTTCCGTCTCGAACTGCCACTCTTTTTCACCAGTTGCTGTGTCGATTCCATAGACCGATCCACCGATCTCGGAACCGATGTCAGCAACGAATACCGTGTCATTGACGACCGTCGGGGACGACTCGTCGATCCAACCCTCGGTCGCAAACGTCCATTCGCTCTCTCCCGTCTCGGCCTCGAGGGCGTGCAGGAGTCCATCGTTGCTACCGACATACACGGTGCCGTCAGCAACCGTCGGGGAGCCACGGATCCAGCCATCCGCCTCGACTGTCCACTCTTCGGTGCCATCTTCGGCGTCGACAGCGTGAAGCCAACCGTAGTACTCCCACTCCTGCTGGGTGGTCACACCCTCGGTTAGGTCGCCCGTTTCAGGATCGATATTCGGAGACGCTGACGTCGCCGCTGCCTCGCCGTCAACTTGCTCTGTCAGGTGACTTCCGACGTAGACAGTCCCGTCCGCGACTGTGGCCGACGACGCGATGTCGCCTTCGGCCTGGAACCGCCACTCCTCTTCACCGGTTTCGGCGTCGATTGCATACAGGTGTTTGTCGGTTTCATCCCACCCTGCACCGATATACACGGTTCCGTCGACGACAGTTGGAGAGGTGGTGATCCAGTCTTTCGGTTCGTCGAAACGCCACTCTTGCTCGCCGGTCTCGGCGTCGATTGCGTAGACGAAACCGCTGTTGTTTCCGACGTAAACGGTGCCATCGAGGACCGTCGGCGAGCCCCAGATGTGATTGAGGTCCTCGTAGTGAATGTCCCGCTCGTCGGTCTCGAAGCGCCAGAGATAATCGCCCTCCTCGGCGCTTCCGTCCTCCCACTCGGGGTCGACTGGGAGTGCGTACACCGAGTTGTCGTTACTCGCGATGTAAACGGTGTCGTCGATGACCGTCGGCGAGGGATTGATAATTCCTTCAGTCAGGAACTCCCACTGCTTCTCGCCCGTCGTTGCATCGAACACGTAGAGCACACCGTCCCGCGTTCCGACGTAGACCGTCCCATCGACGATTGTCGGTCCCGACTTCATCACACCGAAGTCCGTCTCGAACGACCACAGTTTCTCACCGGCGTCACTCGCTTGCGTTTCAGGGGACTCTCGCGCCCCGGTAGTGCTCGAGAAAGCGAGAGCACCGACAGTACCAGCGGCGGTCAACTTTAAGACGTCCCGCCGTCCTAGACGCTGTTGACTCATCGGCCCCACCTCCACCCCGTCGACGTTCGTGGCAGACCGCTGTTCCCCCACCTGACTGTCCGACAGTGTATCGTCTCTGTCATCATTGGCACGTGATACTAATCAGTTAGCATCTTTTAATATTTTCGAATAATTCTTTGGCGAGTGTTGTTATCGAGATGGGCGTTGAAACGGTTTACACCCGATCACGATCGAACGACCAGTACTGGCCGTTCTACTGCGAGCAGTGTGTGACTCGAGTTCGATCCCCTCGCTGATCTCGAGGGCGCGAATGTCGTTCGGACCGTCGAAGGTGCCCTCGAGTGCGGGTCGGCCGGTCAGCCTCCGCCGCCGGTCTTCCAGAGGGCCGCCGAACAGAGTCCGCCCGAGAGCAGGTAGGCGATCAGGAGGCCAAAGCCAGCGGTCAGTCCGAAGCTCGCGAAGGTGAGACCGGCGACGACGGCACCCAGACCACCACCGAGATAACACAGCGAGCGCAGCCCCCCGATCATCGCCCCGGTGTGTGTCCCCGAACACGCTCTCGCGTGGGCGTTGATCACCCGGTCACGAGCGGGAAGGATAGTGTTGAGCCCGAGGCTGAACAGCGCGAGTGCAGCGAGGAGGTGGGAAACGGCGGAGACCGAAACGAGCAACGCGAGGGTAAAAGCGGCGGTCCCGAAGCCGACGAGGAGGACCGGGAACGCTCCGACGCGATCCCGGAACGCACCGCCCAGCAGGGCAGCGATCGCCCCGACCGCGAATATCCCACCGGCGTACAGGTTGCCGTATGTCAGTGAGAGCGACGTAGTTTCGACGAGATACCACGGCAGGATCGCGACGAGTGCGTTCGTCGTCGCCGAAAACGACGTGCCGAGGCCGAGGAGCAAGAGCGTATCCGTCCGGGAAAGCGACGTCCTGAGCGTCGTGCTCGCCTGTCGAAACGACGGGGCGTCGATCCCCGAAGTGTTCGCCGAGACCGAGAGCGGGCGTCTCGAGTAGATGAGCGCGACGAACGGAACCGGGGCGAGCGCGAGCACCAGCGGTGCCGTGTAGACGCTGTAGGTTTCGATCAAGAGCGCGACGGTGACAGGGCCGACGACGTAGCTGAACGGCTCCGCAGCCGTGAGCACCCCCAGTGCGCGACCTTCGAACCGCGCTGGAACGTACGTCGAGACCGCGATCTGACTCACAGATCGAAAGCTCCCGATGCCAGCCCCGATCAGGAACAGCGCGACGAAGACGTGAGCGTAGTTCACGGCGACGGAAACCGAGGCGAGGGCGACGCTGGCGACGAGTGCACTCGCTGCGAGGACCGTTTTTACCCCAACCCGATCGGCGACGACGCCGGCGGGAAACTGGCTCAGCGCGTAGCCGACGAACAGCGCGCCGAAGAGGAAGCTAACGCCCGTGTACGTGACGCTCGTTACCTCGAGGACGTCCGGAAGCGCCACCGAAAAGGAGATCCGGTAGACGCTGAGGACGAACCACGTCGCCGAGAGGACGGCGACGATCAACAGGACCGACGTGTGTACGTGCGAGTTCCGGCCATACTCGTCGGCCCCGGCCTCTCCAGAACTCATTACTCGCCACCGTCACGTACGGCAGATTATAGGCTTTTACATTCAGCTGAAAAACACGTTCGTGGTGGCCGATACCGGACCGGGTTGCTGGGACGCGCTTAGAGTTCGCTGTCGGGGCGGACGACGACCTTGCCGAAGCCCTCCCGGTTCTCGAGCATCTCGTGGGCGCGGGCGGTCTCGCTCATCGGCAGCACGTCGCGGATGGCGGGTTCGAACGTCCCGTCCCAGACGAGCTCCATCACGTCGTCGACCTGGCCGGGCGTGGCCATCGTCGAGCCGAGGATCGACAGCTGATTCCAGAAGATCCGCGGGATGTCCGTCTCGGGCGCGCCGCCGCCGGTACCGCCGCAGGTGACCAGCCGGCCGCCCTTCGTGAGGCTCTTGATCGAGTCGCGCCAGGTGGGCGCGCCGACGTGTTCGACGACGACGTCGACACCCCGACCGTCGGTTTCGGCACGGATCCACTTCGCGAAGTTCTCTTCCTCGTAGTTACAGACGTGGTCTGCGCCGTGGTCTTCGGCGTACTGGAGTTTTTCCTCCGAGCTGCCGGTAGCGTACACCTCTGCGCCCGCGTAGTCGGCGATCTGTAAGGCGGCGTGGCCGACGCCGCCGCTCGCGCCCAGCACGAGAACCTTCTCGCCGGGCTTGAGCTCCGCCCGCTCGATCAGCATTCGCCAGGCCGTCTGGAAGACGAGCGAACTCGAGCCCGCGACCTCCCAGTCGACCCCGTCGGGAACCGGAATCAGGTTGTCTTCGGGGATGGCGGCGTACTCGGCGTGGATGCCGGGGACGTGCTCGCCGATGATGTGGTAGTTCGGATCGAGGGTCGGGTCGTCCATCCGGAGGTCGCCGACGCCGGCCGACAGCGCCACTCGGTCACCCTCCTCGAATCGGGTGACGTCCGCGCCGATTTCCGTGACGACGCCCGCGCCGTCGCTGCCCGGAATGTGGGGCATCTCGAGGTCGATTCCCGGCAACCCGCGGCGGGTCCACACGTCGAGGTGGTTGAGCGCGGCGGCTTTCACGTCGACGAGTACCTCGTCGCGGCCGACCTCGGGGTCGGGGAGTTCGCCGTATTCGATGACGTCCGTGTCGCCGTGCTCGGTGATTTTGACGGCCTGCATGTCCGGGGAGACGGTGAGACGGTACAAAATGGTGGTGGAGGTGGCAATGGTCGAATCCTAATACGTCGATCGTCGAACTCCCGTGGTTCGAACCGCCGCTGGTTGCTGTAGTAACCGTTGAACGTCATCGCACACCCGGTCACGACCGCTCGGCTGTGACCGGGTGTAACTCGTTTCCACGAGTACGGTACTCCGTCGCCCGGACGAGGGTGGCCCACACTCGAGTGGTGACTGCTTTTGCCGGAGAAGGACGAACGGCCGGCATGGCAGACCAGCCGACGGACGATTCCGGGACGGTCAGTGCAGCCGTCGTCACGATCAGCTCCGAGCGGTCACTCGAGGCGGATCCCGCGGGCGACGCGATCGCGGACGTGTTCGACGCGGCAGGGCACGACGTCGTGACGCGGGAGCTCATCGCCCGAAACTACGACAACGTTCAATCGAAGGTCTCCCGGCTCGTCGACCGGAGCGACGTCGACCTCGTCGTCACCACGGGCGGAACGGGCGTCGAACCCGAGGACGCGACGCTCGAGGCGGTACGACCCCTGATCGACAAGGAGCTCCCGGCGTTTCTCGACCTGTTTCACGAACTCTCCTACATGGAGATCGGTACCCGGATGGTCAGTAGCCGGGCGCTCGCCGGCGTCGCCGACGGCGTCCCGGTGTTCTGTCTGCCGAACAACGCCGACGCCACGACCCTCGCGAGCGAGGCGATCATCGTCCCCGAGGCGACGCGACTGGCGGCACTGGCGAACGGCGGCGAGGACGACACCGAGGAGTGACAACGCCTTACTTCCGAGCCGACGAACCTCGAGGCCACGATGGACAAACAGACCCTCCGCGAACGGGTGTGGGACGACCTCGAGGCATCGGGCGAGGCTCGGTTTCCGTTTCCGCCACACGGGCGCATTCCGAACGTCGCCGGCGCGAATGAGGCGTCCGACCGGCTCGCCGACCAGCCCGAGTGGCAGGCGGCGGAGACGATCAAGGCCAATCCCGACGCGCCACAGCTCCCGGTCCGGCGACGGGCGCTCCGGGCGGGGAAGACGGTGTACATGGCCGTCCCTCGACTCCGTGACGAGAAGTGCTTCCTGCGGCTCGATCCGGCCGAACTCGAGGACTACGACGCGGCGACGACCGTCTCAGGCTCCTCGACACACGGCGTTCCCGTGGGGCCCGACGAGGTGCCCGAGATCGACCTGATCGTTTCGGGGAGCGTGGCGGTCACCGAAGCCGGCGCTCGCGTCGGGAAAGGGGAGGGGTACAGCGACCTCGAGTACGCGGTGCTGGCCGAGTTCGACCTCGTCGATTCGGCGACGCCGGTGGCGACGACGGTCCACGAACGACAGGTGGTCGAGGAGGCGGTTCCCGTCGACGACCACGACGTGCCGATGGACCTGCTCGTCACGCCCGAGCGGGTCGTGCGTCCAGACGGGGGCGAGAAGCCGGCCGGAATCGACTGGTCGCTGCTTGAGGCGGAGCGACTCGAGGCGATTCCGGTGCTGGCGCGACTACGATGACGGCAAATCGATCGGAACGCACTGGACAGCCGAGGAGCGATCAGGACGCCTCGAGTTCCGCCTCGAACTGATCGGCGATCGACGACGCGAGCGTGGCGTCCTCGCCCGGGGTGTCGTCTTCGTTCGCGTACGCTTGCAGGGCGTCGGAGAGCTGTCGCGTCTGGGAGCGGGTGAACGTTTCGCTGCCCGACTCGAGTATTTCGAACGACTCGACGATCCACTCGGGCGGGGACTCACCGTCGTCGAGCAGGTCGTCGGCACGTGCGGTCAGGACGTGGTGGACGACCCACCGTTCTGTTCTGGAGAGGGTAACGTCGTGGGTTTCGGTTTCCTGCGGAGACGTCATGTGAAACGGACCGATTTCGTTGGTCCTCGGCCGACGCTACGGAGTGGGGCGTAATAAGCCTTGCCAGTGATTGTCATACACGAGTCTGACGACGGTACAGGACACCGATCCCTGCTGGCGGGGCGATCACTCGACGTCCCGGCGCATCGCGATCTCGAACCACGGACAGAGTCGGAGCTGTCGGTACCACTCGGGGTGACGGTGCAGCCGGTCGTAAGGTGCCCACAGCAGGCCCGCGACCTCCGCCTCGTTCGGCTCGAGCGAGCGATCGGTCAGCGTGAGTTGCAAGACGGAACAGACCTCGTGTTCGACGCCCTCGTTCTCGAAGTAGCGTTTGTACTCGAACCGGTCGGTTACCCGCAGATCCGTATACTGGTCGGGCGTGATCCCGAGTTCCTCCTCGAGGCGCTGGCGAGTCGCCTCCTCCTGGGACTGGCCGGGATCGGGGTGGGAGGCGACCGTGCCGTCCCAGTAGGTCCCCCAGAGGCGCTTCTCGGGGGCACGCTGGGCGAGTAAGACGTTGTCGTCACGGTCGAAGACCAGCGCGGTGAACGCCCGGTGGCAGATCCCGTCGTCGGTGTGAGCCTCGAGTCGGTTGACGACCTCGAGTTCGTTATCCTCGGCGTCGACGGCGACTACCTTCTGGGTGGCGTTCTCGTGTGTCACTTCGTCCCGTGTCGCGTCGTGCATACCCACAGCAACGGAGCGGTTCGTAAAACCAGTATCGCCAACCACCGTCACGGGCGGCAGTTCAGTCGTCGGCCTCATACGGATCGGTATAACGTGTTACCGGTGATCGCCGCCCCGTCCGAGCGATCACCGGTAACGAATTACAACAGACCGTATCACTCGTCGATCGAGTCCGGATCCGGATCGTACCGCTCGCCGACGGCGACGGTCAGCGGACGATCGTGACGGGAGTCGGCGACCGTCTGGCGACCGTCTCGGCGACGCTCCCCAGGAGGACGCGGCTCGCTCCGGTTCGGCCGTGGCTGCCGATCACGACGTGGTCGACAGCAGCCTCCTCGGCGAACTGAACGATCGCCCGGGCGGCGTCGCCGGCGAACAGTTCGGTCGACACCGTCCGGTCGTACTCGGCTGCGAGCTCGCGAGCCGTTTCGAACACCGCCTCGGCGCGAGCCCGGCGCTCCCCGTGGTCCGATCGCCCGCCGGTCATCGACGTGTAGACACCCGACTCGGTCGGTTCGGCCACGTACAAGACGGTGAGTTCGGCACCCGGGTAGCGCTCGCAGGCGTACTCGAGCGCCGTCCGTGCGGGGTCGGAGTCGTCCATCGGGACGAGAACGTGGTCCATCGTCCCGTTTGACGGCAGCCATGATACTAAGCTCTCGGATCACTGGCGGGGCTGAACCCCCTCGTCGCGACTCGAGGGCAACACACCGGCCGGTGCCCGACGTCTCCAACGCACAGGGTTATCACGCTCGTGGTGGATGCCGTACACGACTCGAGACCGATGCCGCCCGACCGACCACGCCGGTGACGTCGATCCCGATCGATGATTCTGACAGCCACGTTCCCCGTCGACGACCCGGTCCTGATCTTCGGACTGGCGATGCTCGTCTTCCTCACCGCCCCACTGGTCCTCCAGCGGTATCGCCTCCCGGGCATCGTCGGGATCATCGTCGTCGGGGCGGTGATCGGCCCGAACGCGCTCGGGATTCTCGAGCGCGACGACACCATCGTCCTGCTCGGCGAGGTCGGGATCGTCTACCTCATGTTCGTCGCGGGTCTCGAGATCAACCTCGCCCGATTCGTCGAGTCGAGAGCGCGGAGCGTCACGTTCGGGCTCCTCTCGTTCGTCGTTCCACAGGTCGTCGGCACGGTCGTGGGGTACGCCGTCCTCGACCTCTCGCTCCCTGCCGCCGCGCTGTTCGCCTCGATCTTCGCCTCCCACACGCTGCTCGCCTATCCGGTCGTCAGCCGCCTCGGAATCGCGACCAACGAAAGCGTGACGGTGACGATCGGTGGGACGATCCTCACCGACACCCTCGCGCTGCTCGTGCTCGCGGTCGTCGTCGCTGCCGACCGAGGTGACGTCGGTCTCGACTTCTGGCTCGAGCTCACGGTCGGATTGGCGCTCTTTTTCCTCGGCGTCTGGCTCGTCGTTCCTCGACTCGGCCGGTGGTTCTTCCGGACCGTCGACCAGGAGAGTTACTTCGAGTTCCTGTTCGTGATGGTCGTACTGTTCGGCTGTGCCTACCTCGCGGAGGTCGCGGGCGTCGAGCCCATCGTCGGCGCGTTCCTCGCCGGGCTCGTGCTCAACCGGCTCGTCCCCCAGTCGGGGCCGCTGATGAACCGCATCGAGTTCGTCGGCAACGCCTTCTTCATCCCGTTTTTCCTCCTCTCGGTCGGAATGCTCGTCGACGTCCGCGTGCTGGCTGCGGGGCTCGAGACGATCTCGATCGCGCTCACGCTCGTCGCCCTCGTCGTCGTCACCAAGTACGCCGCCGCCTGGCTCACCGCGCGCGTCTCCGGCTACTCGAGCGACGAGGCGATGACGATGTTCGGGCTCTCGGTGGGCCAGGCTGCCGCAGCGCTGGCGATCGTCCTCATCGGCTTCGACGTGGGGCTGTTCGACGAGCACGTGCTCAACGCGACGATCCTGATGATCCTCGTCGTGAGCGTCCTCAGCCCCGCCGTCGTCGACCGCTACGGACGGGGCATCGCTCGAGCCGAGGCCGAGCGGGCGTACGATCCCGGCGACGAACCACAGCGCGTCATGGTCCCGTTCTCGCGTGACTCCCGCTACCGGGAGCACTTGCTCGACCTCGCGTTGATCGTCCGTGAGGACGACGCCGAGCCCCTGTACACGCTCACCGTCACGAGACCCGGCTCCCGGGCGGCGGCCGACGTCGCCGCGATCGAGGCGACACTCGAGGACACCGCGGCGTACGGTGCCGCCGCCGACGTCCCCGTCGAGCGCCGAACCCGCGTCGACTACAACGTCGCCTCGGGCATCGTCCGGGCGGCCCTCGAGAACCGGATCACGGCGCTGGTCATCGGCTGGGACGGCGCGGCTTCGCGCCGCCAGCGGGTGTTCGGCGCCGTCATCGACCGGGTGCTCGTGCGGACCGACCAGCTCGTGCTGGTCTCGCACGTCCGCCAGCCGATCAACATCACCACGGACGTCCTCTTCCTCCTGCCACCGGGGATCGAACACAACGAGGGGTTTGCCGAGGCCGTCCACCACGTCAAGCGGATCGCCGACCACGTCGGCGCACCCGTTCGCGGAATCGGCGTCGACGGTGACGCGGAACGGTCCGCGGAGCTGTTCGAGCGGATCGGCTCCGACGTCTCCGTCAGCTTCGAACCCGTCGACGACTGGAGCGACCTGCTCGAGTTCCTCCGCGACGAGGTTCGCGATACCGACCTCGTCGTCGCGATGAGCGCCCGCCGGGGGACGATGGGGTGGGACACAGCGCTACAGACGCTTCCCAAGCGCGTCTCGACGCTGACCGAGGGGAACTTCATCGTCGTCTACCCCGCGACCGGCGAGCGGGCCGACGACCGGCGGTTCCTGCAGTTCCGGTGAGGCGTGGCAAGCCTACCGGCCCGGTCGTGACATCACCAGCTCTCGAGCCAGTGGAACGTCCGCCGGCGCAGCCGCTCCTCGGCGGCGGCGGAGAACAGGTGTCCTTCCTCGGCAACCGTCTCGAGTAACACGTCGGTCTCACGGCCGAGCAGCCTGGCCGCCTCTACGCTGTCGGCCACGTCGACCGACTCGTCGCACGCGCCGTGGAAGATCGCGACGGGGACGTCGATCTCGGTCGCGGCCGCTGGGAAGGAGTAGCGCTCGAGGTCGTCGAAGAAGCCCCGATCGATCCGCCGGCCGTCGTCGAACCGGCACTCCCTCTCGCGGTCGACGACCGACCGGTACTCGTCGAACGACCGGTTGAACGTGACGGGCGCCCGCGTAACGACCGCCTCGACCCGGTCGTCGCGGGCGGCGGCGTGGAAGGCCACCTTGCCGCCGAAGCTCGAGCCGAAGAGGGCGTAGGCGTCGAGGGCGAAGTGGTCGACGACGCTCGAGCAGTCCGCGAGCTTCTCGCTCAGCCCCTGCTCGGCGAACGCGCCGTCGGAGTCGCCACAGCCCCGGAAGTCGAACCGGACCGCATTGTACCCCTTCGAAACGGCTCGCTCACACCGTCGCTCGTAGCTGCCCGATTTGTCGCTCAGAAAGCCGTGACAGAACACGAGCCAGCGATCGGACGAGGCCTCGTGGTGGACCGCGACGACCGACTCGTCGTCGGTAACCGGGATCGTGTGCGTCGTGGTGGGCATGGACCCGACTACGCGCTCGAGTGCACGTAGTCGTTCCCGTCGGGGAGCGGCGGTCGGTCGGCGGTCACCGGTCGTCGTCCCGGGGACCGGCCGTCCGACAGATCGCCGTGTACGACGTGCCGGCGAGGGAGGTCTCGACGAGTTCGCACTCCTCGAAGACGGCCCGGAGCGACTCGACGACGTCGTTGTCGGGGTTCCAGTTGGCGTACCAGCGGAAGAAGCGCCAGATGAGCGGGTTGAGGAGCCGGACGGGCCCGCTCGGCGCGGGCCTGACGTCCACCACGGCGAGAGGGCTGTCGGGACGGAGCAGCCGATGGACGTTCTCGAGCGTCCGGCGGGCGTCCGGCATCACACCAAGCGAGAGCGTCGCAGTGGCGGCGTCGAACCGCTCGTCGAAGTCGACCGTCGTCGCGTCGCCGCGATGGACCTCGACGTTCTCCCAGCCGTGCTCGTCGACGCGCGCTCTGGCGTTCTCGACCATTCCCGGGCTGTAATCGACGGCGACGAGCAGCCCATCCGCGCCGATTTGCTCCCGAATGTACGCGAAGTTCACCCCCGGTCCGCAGCCGACGTCGAGGACGCGGTCGCCCGCCTCGAGGTCGAGCCGATCGATCGCCGCCTCCCGGATCGGTTCGAAGTCTCGCTCGCTCATGCCGTACCAGTCACTCCAGCGATCCCACACCCGTCGGCTGCGCTCGAGGTGGGCCGCGTAGTGGCGATCGCTCGAGGTAGCGGTATCCGCGTCCAGCGGGGATTGTGCGTTAGGCGAGTCGGATTCCATACTCGCTAGGTCGGTGACGACTCGCGAGTAGCTGCTGGCGAAAACTATCGTGTCTTTATATAGGGGCCGCGCTCACGGGGACGACGGTGGTCGACAGCCCAGCCATCAGCCCCGTCTCGAGTTCGAACGCGACGAATCAATCGCGGTTCGGACAGGTGTTGATCCCGAGCAACGCGTTAATCGTACAGCGTCGGGTGAGGACGCTCACGAGCAGCCCGACGCCCACGATCAGAGCGGCGAGGCCGATGGGGCGCTTCCGTCCAATTCGAGCCGCGACGGCGAGCAACAGTCCCCCGAAGACGAATCTGAGCGTGCGATCTGCGCCGCCGACGTTCTTCTCGAGCATCACGCGTCCATTGGAACGGAGTCGGGTTTACTGTAGCGGTCATCCTCATCCGCCGCTCACCGGTTCCAGGGTGCGTCGGGGAAGTCCACCTGCCGTTCTCGGCGCTCGAGGCCGTCGATTCGCTCGAGCGCCCGGTCGTCGAGCTCGAGCCGGCGGGCCTCGAGGTTCTCCCCGATGTGTGCCTCGGTGGTCGACTTCGGAATCGCGACGACCGACTCCTTCGACAGCAGCCACGCGAGGGCGACCTGTGCCGGCGTGGCGTCATAGGCGTCGGCGATCTCGATCAGTTCGGGGACGTCGGTCACCGCCCCCTTCGCCAGCGGCGAGTAGGCGACGAGGTGGTGATCGTACTCGCGGGCGTACCGGCGGAGTTCGTTCTGGGGACACAACGGGTGACACTCGACCTGATGGGCGAACAGCGGGGCGTCGAGGTACTCGAGCGCCTCCTCGAGTAGCGACGGGGTGAAGTTCGAGAGACCGACGTGGCGGATCTCGCCCCGGCCGTACAGTTCGTCGAACGCGGCGAGGGTCTCCTCGGGGTCGTACGCCCGGATCGGCCAGTGGACGTACAGCAGGTCGATGGCGTCGACGCCGAGGCGCTCGCGACTCGCTCGAGCGGCCTCGAGGACGTCCTCGTAGGCCAGGTTGCGCGAGTGGACCTTGGTCGCGACCCAGACGTTCTCGCGCTCGACGTCGGCGGCCTCGAGCGCGCGGCCGACGGCAGCCTCGTTCTCGTACATTTCTGCCGTGTCGACGTGGCGGTAGCCGAGGTTCAGTGCCGTCGTCACTGCTCGCTCGCACGCGTCCGGGGGAACGTCGTACGTCCCGATTCCGATTCGGGGGAGCGATTCGGTCGTCGATGCGGCGTCGGTCTCGGGGAGATCGTCGTTCATCATGGGGATCACCGGGTCGTCTGCTCGGGGGCGAGCGCCGCCTCGATCTCGTCGGCGAACCGCTCGACAGCGCCACTCCGAACCAGCCCGAGGTACGGTTCGATCAGTTCCAGTTCCATCAGTTCGAACGCGCCCCCTCGCTCGAGGCCGTCGACGCGGGCGTAGCACGGTCGTTCGGGCTCGAGGCCCATCGCGTCACACGCCGCCCGGAGGGCGTCGCCCGCCGCCTCGAGGACGTCCGGGGACGGCTCGTACGGCTCGATCGTGACGCCGAAGTCGGGGTGGGCGCGGAAGTCGTCCCCGGTAGGACGGCTGACGGTCGCGTGGCTGAACTCGCCGCCGAAGAAGACGAGCGAGCGCTCCCCCTCGTGGATCTCCGGGGCAAATTGCTGAACGAGGACGTCGCCATCGGTGCGAAGCGCCTCGAACTACTGGTGGTCCGCCACTGCCGACTCGAGCGAAGTTCGGAACGCTCCCGCCGAACTCGTGGCGACGGCGGGTTTGACCACCGCCTCCTCCCAGCCGCGCGTGCGGAGGATCGACTCGAGGGAGCGGTCGCTCGAGCGCTCGACGAACGCCGTCGGGAGGACGTCGACGTCGCGGTCGATCAGTTCTCGAAGGTAGAATTTGTGGAGGTTCCACCGGAGCGCGTCAGGGGGGTTGAACACGGCTGAGGCCGCCCGCTCGACGGTGGCGATCCAGTTGCGAAAGGCGTCCGGGCGCTCGTAGTACCGCCAGCACGACCGGACGAGCACGGCGTCGAACGTCGACCAGTCGTCTCTGGTCGTCCAGACGACCGGTTCCGCGGAGAGGCCGCGGCCGTTCAGTGCCGCCGCCAGCGCCCGGCCGTCGTCGCTCAGCCGCGGTCGCTCCTCGCCGGTGACGATCCCGAGGCGAACTGGCGGGTGGTCCGTTCGGGGCACACGACGACCTTTACGGGATCGACTGCAATAGTAGTTGGTAACGGTTTCTTCAGGTAGAGTGAAGCAGCGTCAGTTTTCGAGAAACTGGTTCAGTTCGCTAAATTCGGCGGGTGAGAGAATAATCTCGGTATCGAACTCGTCAAACCGTTCGAAGTCGTCGTCGATCGTCAACACCGTGTTTACCCCTTCGTCAATCGCGACGTGAGCGTAGTATCCATCCCATCCGTTAACATTGGCATCACTCGACCGAGAAAACCCACCTCGAACGACGTCATCGGGCATCCTGTCATACCAGTGGATGCGTTTCGCGTCCATGAAGTTTTGCAGCAGCCGAGACGCATCCGTGTTTGACTGTCCGTAGTACGTCGTCAGGACGGTATGCGCGCCGAATAACGCAGGATATGGCACGACGGCCTCTATCTCACCAGCAATGGCATCTCGGACGTATGAGAGCGCAGCATCACGAACCGGCGTCTCCGTATGGGCGAGCGCGATCACCCCTACACCGAAAAGATACGGGCCACTCGTCTCACTCATCGCTGCCTTTCTCTGCGCCTCTTCGAACAGCAGTCCGGTGTCTCTGGGTAATTGGATCGACTTCTTCGTCGATTGGGATCGTCTCCCCTCGGTCTGAAGCCGCTTGTGCAACGAGGTTCTCCATGCGTTCGATAATCTGTTCGGGATCGTCTTCAGGTTCAACGATCGCTTTTCCACCCTCTTCGTGGATCTCTACTTCCGTCCCAGGCGTAATTCCGAGCCGCTCTCGAACCTCCTGTGGGAGGACGACTCGTCCCTTTGAGTCCACCGTGACCATATTCCCACATCTAGTGGGAACAGTGATAAGAGCTCTGGTCAGATATCTAATGCCACCACCATGTATTGGTAAATAAAGTGTCTCCAACTACTGGGGAGCGTTCGCTGAAACGAGTTACTGTGACGTGGCGATCACGTTCTCACGGCCTCACAACCGAGTCAGCGGCCGGCGATTAGCCGAGCTGTTCGTCGAGGATCAGCCGCGTCTTCGTGCTCACGACCTCGTCTTGCTCTCTGGCCTGCGTGATCAGCTCGTTCACCCCGCGGGTGTCGGCCGCGTCGACGACGAGGACGACGTCCTGTTCGCCCGAGACCTGCCAGACGAAGTCGACTTCCTCCCACTCGGCCATCCGCTGGGAGATCCGGGCCGTATCGACGTCGACGGCGACGCCGACCTCGATCATCGCCTTGACGTTTCCCGTCCGCGTCGAGATGGTAAAGCGCTCGATGACGTCCTCTTCGGTCATCCGCTCGACGCGGTTGCGAACCGTCCCCTCGCTCGTCCCGACCTCGTCTGCGATCTCGGTGTACGGCGTCCGGGCGTCTCGCCGCAGGATATCGAGGATCTGTCGGTCCAGGTCGTCCATAGAGGAACGTGAGTTCGCGCGGGGTTCACTTGACAATTACGAAATTCGTAACTCAGCTTCGAAGACAACACTTATACCGCCGGCACAAGTACGCATCTCGTAATGACACCGGCCTACGTAGCACTGGAAGGCGGCCACGTACTCGAGGGGCGTGGTCGTGCTCCGGGGACAGCTCGTGGGGAACTGGTTTTCACGACAGCGTACACGGGATACGAGGAGAGTCTGACCGACCCCTCCTACGAGGAGCAGGTCCTGACCTTTTCGTACCCGCTGATCGGCAACTACGGCGTTCGTGAGGAACGCTTCGAGTCCGACCGGATCCACCCCCGAGCCGTGCTGGCCAAGGAACTGACCGACGACGTCACCGAGTGGCTCACCGAGGAGGGCGTCCCGGCCGTCGACCACCTCGACACCCGTGACGTCGTCACCGACGTCCGGGAAGAGGGCGCAATGAAGTGCGGGATCGCCGTCGGCGAGGACGTCGCCGAGGAGGACGCGCTCGCGGAACTCGAGGCCTGCACGGCGATGAGCGACCACACCGAGATCGGCGCGCAGGTCAGCGTCGCCGAATCCGAGGTCCACAACGCCGAGGGCGACGGCCCGACCGTCGCGCTGATCGACTGCGGCGTCAAGGGCTCGATCGTCGACTCACTGGTCGACCGCGACGCGGTCGTCCACGTCTTCCCCTACGACGCGACCGCCGCAGACGTCGACGGCGTCGACCCCGAGATCCTGTTCGTCTCGAACGGCCCCGGCGACCCGAAAAACTACGAGCAAGCCGTCTCGCTCGTCGAGACGTTCGTCGACGAACTCCCCGTCGCCGGCATCTGCCTCGGCCAGCAGATCGTCGCCCGCGCACTCGGCGGCACCACCGAGAAGATGGCTTTCGGCCACCGCGGCGTCAACCAGCCTGTCCTCGACCTCGAGTCCGGCCGGGTCGTCATGACCACCCAGAACCACGGCTACACCGTCGACGAGCCCGGCGACAACCTCGAGGTCTCCCAGCTTAACGTCAACGACGACACCATCGAAGGCCTCGACGGCGTCGGCTGTGAGGTCCTCACCCGCCAGTACCACCCCGAGGCCAACCCCGGCCCCCAGGACACCCTCGACTTCTTCGACGACGTGCTCGAGATGGCCGCGTCGACCACTCGAGCCGTTCCCGCCGACGACTGATCGTCGGTCTCCGCACATCGTTCGGACTGGTGGTCTCCGTTTCCGACGACAGCCTCGAGCGGTGCGCTCGGCCGATTGTTTTCGTTCCAACCAGTCCAGGACACCGAAAATGAAATGAGGGGTGCGATCATCTCTCAGCAGTGATGAAAAAATCGATCCTCGAACCGATTCGCCAGCCGGAGTACACTGGCGAAAATCGCTGCGTTCCGTGTACGGTCGTCAACCTGGTCATCGCAGGCGTCCTCAGCGTCGCCGTCGCCAGGCGATCCAGGCGCGCCGGAGTCCTCACCGCGGGAATTTCGGCGGCACTAATCTACCTTCGTGGCTACCTCGTACCCGGGACGCCCGCGTTGACGAAGCGATATCTCCCGCCGTCGGTCCTCCGGCTGTTCGGAAAGCAACCGGAGCCGACGATTCGCGGCGGGTTCGGTCCAGTCGAGGCCCCGTCGACCGATTCGGACGAACCCGAGGAGGCCGTCGCCACCACGCCCGAAGACGGTGTCGACGACGGCGAGGAGCCGAGCGATCGACCGCAGACGCCCGAAGCGTACTTCCTCGAGCTGGACGTCCTCGAGCCCTGTGCGGCGGTCGACGACCTCTGTCTGACCGACGAGTTCGAGTCGGCCTGGTTCGACGAGATCGAGCAGATCGAACCTGACGCGATCGACGCGACCGACGCGGCCGCCGCCTTCGGCCTCGACGCCGACGAACACGAATTCGAGATCGAATCGCACGACGAGGCGCAGACGCTTCGCCGCGACGGCCGCCTCGTCGGCCAGTGGCCGTCACAGCCTGCGCTGGTCGCCGACGTGGCCGCCGCCAGCATCCTCGAGTCGTGGGACGGCGACTGGGACGGCTACGAGCCACAGGAACGCGGCGAACTGCTCAACGGCCTGCGACTGTTCCTCGAGACGTGTCCGACGAGCGGCGGGGACGTCGTCCTCCGCGAGGAGACGGTCGAGTCCTGCTGTCAGTCCCACGACGTCGTCGCGGCGATCTGTGAGGAAACCGACGAACGGCTGTTCGAACACCCCGTCCCAGAGTCGACAGTGTAGTGGGAGCGTCGAATGAGTAGTGGAGGCGCCAGCCCGGCACGTCGTCAGCGAGAACCGATCGTCGTAGAATCGCGTGAACAGCAAGTCGTGTCGTCCGCTTCTCGAGTGGGCTCCACCTCCCCGACGTTCAGTCGTGTCGGAAACTTCGCTGTCCCGTAAACGCCATCGCCATGCCGTGCTCGTCAGCGGCCGCGATCACGTCCTCGTCGTTGACCGAGCCGCCGGGCTGGACCACAGCCCCGATGCCCGCCTTCGCGGCTTCCTCGATGCCATCCGGGAACGGGAAGAAGGCGTCCGAAGCCATCACTGCCCCCTCGGCGTCCTTGCCCTCGGCGTGTTCGTCGGCTTTCATCGCCGCCAGCCGGACGGCGTCGACGCGGCTGACCTGGCCCATGCCGATTCCCACGGTCTCGGTCCCCTTCGTGAAGAGGATGCCGTTGGACTTGACGTGTTTGAGCGTCTGCCAGGCGAAGACCATCGACTCGAGTTCCGCCTCGGTCGGCTCGCGCTCGGTGACGACCTCGAGGTCGTCGACCGAAATCGACTGGTCGTCGCGTTCCTGGACGAGCCGGCCGCCGACGATGGGTTTCTCGGTGAACCGCTCCGTGGCATCGCCGAGTTCGCCCACGTCCAGCACGCGCAGGTTCTCTTTCTCGCAGAGGACCTCGAGCGCCCCCTCGCTGTAGCCGGGCGCGACGACCACTTCCTTGAACGAGTCGACGATCAGGTCGGCCGTCTCGGCGTCGCACTCGCGGTTCAGCGAGACGATGCCGCCGAAGGCGCTCATCGGGTCCGTCGAGAGGGCCTTCTCGTAGGCCTCTGCGAGGGTGTCCGCGGTCGCACAGCCGGCGGGATTGGTGTGTTTGATCACCGCCGCGGCGGGTTCGTCGAACTCCTTGATCAGGTTGAGCGCGCCGTCGGCGTCGTTGTAGTTGTTGTAGCTGAGCGCTTTGGCACCCTCGTTGAGCTGGTCGGCGTGGACGACACTCGCCTCGTCGCAGGTGTAGTCGGCGTAGACGGCCGCGTCCTGGTGGGGGTTCTCGCCGTAGCGAAGCGTGTCGAGGCGATCGCTCGAGACCACTCGCCGCGCCGGCAGGCCGCCCGCTTCGTCGGCGACGTCGGCGTCGACCGTGACCTCGCCCGCCTCGAGGTCGACCGCGAGGGCGCCCTCGGCGACCCACTTGACGGCCCGCGGGTAGGCGCGGAACTCGCCCTCGTAGAGGACGCGCTCTTTGAGCGACGCCGCGTCGTCGCCCTCGTAGACGGGGATCGGCTCCTGGGTGACGATCGGGCCCATGTCGACTTCGTCTTCGAGCACCGCGCCGTCGTCGTCGGTCGCGTCGGTCACGACGTGGACCGTACAGCCGGTGACGGAGACACCCGCCTCGAGCGCGTCGCCCCAGGCATCCATCCCGGGGAACGCAGGGAGCAGCGAGGGGTGGACGTTCAGCGTCGTCGGCGCGGCCTCGAGGAACGTATCGGAGAGGATGCGCATGTAGCCGTCCAGGCAGACGAGATCGAAGTCGTAGCCGGAGAGGGCCTCGAGGACGGCCTCCTCGTGCTCGTGGCGGCTCATCCCATCCTCGAGGGGGACGACCTCCGTCGGAATCCCCCGGTCGGCGGCGGCCTCGAGCACCGGCGCGTCGTCGTTGTTCGTGAGGGCGACGGCCAGTTCGGCCCCGCCCGGCGAGAGTGTCTCGATGTTCAGCAGGTTACGCCCCCGGTTTCCGGCCATGCCGGCGATGCGCGTCATACTCGAGCGGGCGCCCGCAAGCGGGAAAGCGGTTGCGGTCTCGAGCGCGGGTTTGTACACGTCCGTGTTCAACCACACCGACAGACGGTTGGAAACAGGCTCGAGCGTGCACATTCTCGCGGCTCGTTTCGACACGCTTTTGCGCCGCCGCGGGCCAGCCACGACCATGACCGACACCCACGCGCTGTACGCCGTCTCGCCCGTCGACGGCCGGTACGGCGGTCGAACCGCGCCGCTGTCGCCCTACGCCAGCGAGGCGGCGCTCATGCGCGCTCGCGTCCGCGTCGAGGTCGAGTACCTCATCGCGCTCGCCGAGCTCGAGGAGACGCCGCTTTCCCTCGCCGACGACGAGCGTGAGCAGCTTCGCAGCCTCTATCAGGGCTTCGCCGAGGAGGACGCCAGGCTGATCAAGAAACTCGAGGTCGAGGGCCACGCCGAGTTCGAGGCGACCAACCACGACGTCAAAGCCGTCGAGTACTTCATTCGCCACCACCTGCCCGAGGGCAGCGACGCCTCGCCGTGGATCCACTTCGGGCTGACGAGCGAGGACGTGAACAACCTCGCTCACCGGCTGCTCGTCCGCGACGCCGTCGAGGCGGTGCTGTTGCCGGCCCTCTACGAGGTCCGCGACGCACTCGAGGAGATGGCTCGCGAGCACCGTGACGTGCCGATGCTCGCACGGACCCACGGCCAGCCAGCGACACCCACCACGTTCGGCAAGGAGATGGCCGTCTACGCCGCCCGGCTGGGGCAGGCGACGGGTCGGATCGACGCGGCCACCGAGAACCTGCGCGGGAAACTCGGCGGCGCCTCGGGCACCTACGCCGCCCACGTCGCGGCCTACCCCGACGTCGACTGGCCGGCGTTCGCGCGAGCGTTCGTCACGGACCTAGGCCTCGAGTTCGAGCCCCTCACGACGCAGGTCAACCCCTGTGACGACCTCGCGGCGCTGTTCGACGCGCTCCGGGGGGCCAACGACGTCCTGCTCGACCTCGACCTCGATATCTGGCTCTACGTCTCCGATCGGTACCTCGGTCAGGAAGCGGTGGAAGGGGAGACGGGCTCCTCGACGATGCCCCACAAGGTGAACCCGATCGACTTCGAGAACAGCGAGGGGAACCTCTCGAAGGCGAACTCGGATCTCACCTTCCTCGCCGACTACGTCACCACCTCCCGGCTCCAGCGGGACCTCTCCGATTCGACCGTCAAGCGCAACATCGGCGCCGCCTTCGCCCACTGCCTGATCGGCTACACGAAAACGACCGCGGGCCTCGGAAAGGTCGTCCCCAACGAGCACGTCATGGCCGAGGAGCTCGAGTCGACGCCCGAGATCATCGGCGAGGCCGTCCAGACGATCCTCCGCCGCGAAGGCCAGGAAGACGCCTACGAGCAGGTCAAGGCGCTCACCCGCGGCCGGGACGTTACGCTCACAGACTTCCGCGAGCTGTTCGACGACCTCGAGGTGAGCGAGGACGTTCGCGAGGAGCTCCGCGCGCTGACTCCCGAGTCGTACACCGGCGTCGCTGACGCGCTGGTCGACGACCTCGAGGACTGATCGGCTCGAGTTCGGTTACCGGTCTCGAGTTCGGCCGTCGACTCGTGCTCACTCGGGCACGAGCCGAACGATCGGCGCGTCGGCGTCGTCGACCGCCACGTAGAGGGAGCCCGTGTCGGGGGCGACCGCGACGTCTCGAATCCGCCAGCCGCGGCCGTCGAGCAGCGGCTCGAGTTCCTCGACGTCCGTGCCGTCGACGGCGAACCGGCCGAGGTACTGCCCCGCCAGGTTGCCGACGAAGAGATCGCCCTCCCAGTCGGGGAACGCGTCACCGTCGTAGAAGGTCATCCCCGACGGCGGGAAGCCGCCGCTGCCACACTCCCAGTAGTAGACCGGATCCACGACGTCGTCGCGCTCGAAGGGGTCGTCACCGACCGGCTCGTCGGTGTTGTACTCACAGCCGGTGTGGGCGATCGGCCAGCCGTAGTTCTCCCCCGCGTCGACGATGAAGAGTGCGTCGCCGTCCTCCTCGCCGTGTTCGCTCTGCCAGAGTTCGCCCGTCTCGGGGTGGACGGTCATCCCCTGGGCGTTCCGGTGGCCGTAGCTGTAGATCGCGTCCTCGACCTCGTCATCGTCGACGAACGGGTTGTCCTCGGGGATCGAGCCGTCGGGCTCGAGTCGAAGCGTCGCCCCGAGTTCGTTCGCCGTGTCCTGGGAGACGTGGTCCGGACCGAAGTCTTTGAACTGGCGGTCGCCGGTGGTCACGTACAGCCTGTCGTCCTCGCCGAAGACAACACGGGAGCCGAAGTGACCGTCCGAGTCGACGAACGGCTCGGCGACGAACAGCTCCTCGAACGCCTCGAGGTCACCCTCGTCGGGCTCGAGTCGGCCCCGGCCGAGGTGGGTGGTCGACTCGCCGGCGTCGTTCGTCGCCGCGTAGGTCAGGTACACCCACGGCTCGTCCGGGTAGTCGGGGTGGAGTGTCACGTCGAGCAGCCCGCCCTGGCCTTCGGTGTACACTGCCGGCGTCCCGTCGACCGACTCGAGGTCGCCCTCGTCCCGGTCGAGCAGGGACAGGGTCCCGTTGCGCTCGGTGACGAGGAGCCGAGCGTCGTCCGGGAGAAAGGCGATCGCCCAGGGGTGACTGAGGCCGTCGACGACCGTCTCGAGGTCGCCGTCGTCGAACTCGCCATCGTCCTCGAACACCGCGGCACAGCCGGCGACCGAGAGCGAACCGACCGCGGCGGTGGCGTGCAGGACCGTTCGCCGATCGATCTCGCGGCTCATGCTGGTCGTACCTACCGAATCGGGTCGACGATACATCAACGCACCGGCACGTGTACGTCGTCGTGACCGTCAGTGATCGGGTACCGTGGGTCGCCCGTCGCAGTCGTCTCGTACATGCACGCATCCCCCGTCGGACACGGTCGCTGGATCGGCGTCCGCTCACCGCGAGTTTACCTGGTCGTTCGACGGCTGGAGTTCCTCGTCGACGAGCGTCTCGTACGCCCGGCGGAGCCGCTCGGAGAGTGCCTGGTGGGAGATGCCGAGTTCGCCGGCCAGCTCCTCCATCGAGATGCCGCGGGGGATCTCGAAGTAGCCCTGCTCGAACGCAGCCGAGAGTGCTTCCTGCTGTTCGGGCGTCAACCGCGAGTGCGCCGCCGTGGTCTCGGTGAGGTCGGTGACGCGGCGAACGTCGGCGTTGACGCCGTGCTCGAGGAGCCGTTCGTGCGTCTCACAGAGGTCGTCGCGGTCTCGAAACCGCATTCTAACCGCCCACCAGCCGTTGGTGGCACGCGCCTCGAGCAGCGCGCCGCCGTCGGCGAGCAGGAGTTCGAAGATGGCTCGCGCGTCGTCGGGGAACGTGACGTCGTAGAGGAGGCCCTCGTCGGAGGCGACGAGCAGTTCGGCCGCGTCGACGGTTGGATCGGCGTCCAACCCCGCCTCAATCGTTTCACGGTCGACGCCGTCGATCCACAGCCCGGGGATCGATCTCGAGACGGACGACTCGAACCGGATCGTCGCCTCCGGGGCGCGGTCGAACGTGGCCGCGAGTACCGTGTCTTCGGCCGGCAGACGAAATTCGGCGATCGTCGACATCGGGGGATATACACCACTCGAGCGTATAACCTCTACTTCGAGTGACTTGACAGTCAGGCACTATTAGCTATCGACGACGAACACTACCGAGTGCTCACAGATTCGCTCGGTCGAGGGCGTCCTCGAGTTCCCGGACGCCCGGCTTCTCGAGTCGGTCGGGAGTGGCGAGCAGTCGCACCTCCTGGTCACCCAGGCGAACGAACTCGAGGTCGAGTCGTTCGGCGGTCGACCGCAGCCCGAGGCCGGCGTCGGCCTCGCCCGCGATCACCTTCCGGGCCGGACTCTCGTGGGCGCGCAGACCGAGGTCGAAGCCGTCGATCGATCCGACGACGTCGTGGCGCTCGAGGCCACGGCGGTCGGCGAGGGCCGCGACGTCGGCACCCAGACTCGCCCGCAGCCCGGAGTCGGTCGTCCGGTTGATGAATCGGAGGTCGCGGTCGACGAGGTCGGCGAGCCCCTCGATCCCGTCGGGGTTGCCCGGGCGGACGAGCAGCCCCCACTCGCGGCTCCAGGTGCCGAGGGGCTCGGCGTCGACCGCGCGCTCGAGCGGGCCGGCGACGACGGCGACGTCCGGGACGCCCTCGCGCAGCCGTCGCAGGGCGGGCCGAGAGCCGATCGAGAGGTAGCGGGGGTTCGACAGCGAGTCGAGCACGCGGCTGAACGCGGGGTCGTCCTCGCCGACGCCGAACAGGGTGGGCGGCCGGACGTCTGGGGAAAAGAGTGACACCGTCACCGCCTCGCCTTCCTCGAGATAGTCGATGTCGGGGTGGATCTCGACGACGCCGTCGGCTTCGGCGAGGCTCGTCGTCGCGCCGCTGCCCTTGTCGACGGGGTAGACGAGCGTCCCTCCGTCGCCGTCTTCGACCAGGCCGACCGGCGCAAGCCGGAGCCGTCCCTGTTCGGATCGTTCCCGGATTGCCATCGTCCCGGCGACGGTCGCCGTCTCGGGTTCGGCCAGCCCCGCGGCCTCGCGGATGGCCGGGGCGACGAACGTCCGGAAGACCATCATCGCCGAGACAGGGTAGCCGGGGAGGCCGACGTACGCCGACCCCTCGAGCCGGCCGACGAGCATCGGCTTGCCGGGTTTGACGCTCACGCCGTGGAGCAACAGCTCGCCCTGTTCGTCGATCACGCGGTAGATCACGTCGACCGCGCTCGCGCTGGTCGAGCCGGACGAGCACACGAGGTCACACTCCTCGGCCGCCCGCCGGAGCAGCCGTTCCATTTCGTCCATGTCGTCGCCCGCGTGGGGGTAGACCACGGCCTCGCCGCCCGCGTCCTCGACGCCCGCGGCGATCGTGTAGCTGTTGACGTCGTAGATCTCCCCGCGGGCGCTCTGGAGTTCTTCCCCCGGACGAACGAGTTCGTCGCCGGTCGAGACGATGCCGACGCGCGGCTTCGAGCGAACGGGCACCTCGTCGATACCCAGCGCCGACAGCAGGCCGATCTCTCGTGGCGTGATCTGCGTCCCGGGGCCCAGCGCGCGTTCGCCCGCCGCGACGTCCGCCCCGGCGAACATCACGTTGTCCCCCGGCGCGACGCTCGTCCGGACGAGCACGTCATCGCCGTCGCTGCTCGTGGCTTCGCCGCTCGCCCGGTCCGTTCGCTCCACGGGCACCATCGCGTCGGCCCCCGACGGCATTACCGCCCCAGTCGAGATCTCGACCGCCTGGCCCTCCTCGAGTTCGACGTCGGGTTCTGCGCCAGCGTGCACCTCGCCGACGAGCTCGAGCCGGGCCGGGTCGGCCTCGTCCGCGCCGAAGGTGTCCCGCGCGCGAAGGGCGTAACCGTCCATGCTCGAGCGATCGAACCCCGGTACGTCGATCTCGGCGTCGATTCGGGTCACCAGTACGCGCCCGCGAGCGTTCTCGAGGGAGACGCGATCGATACCGCCCTCGAGGGCGAGCGAGCGAATCGCCTCCCGTGCCGCCGCCGGCGAGGCGAGGTCGCGAAACTCCTTTCGGTCCATGGGAACGATTCGGTTCCGCGGGGACAAAAGTCCTCCAGCCGCGGCTGGAGCGGGCCGGTCGCCGATGCGGGGCCGGGGCCGACCCCGACAGTCACCGCCGACGATACGTTTAACCTCGCGAACGTCTAGCCCGGGGTATGGCGCCGACGCTCGTCAACGTGGCTTTCGGCGTGGCGCTCGGCCTCGCCCTGCTGGGGGCGGCGTTCGACCGACGATCGATCCTGTTCGTCGCCCTCGCCGCCGCGCTGCCGGATCTGGACGCGGTCGCGAGCCTGGTCGTCCACGGGGCGACGAACGCCCTCCTGCACAACCTCTGGCTCCCCGGGGTCGTCGCCGTCGCCCTCTACTGGGACACGCGCTATCGTGAGGAGTCCTGGCTCGCCGACCGGCACGGCTGGTACGGCGTCCGCGTCGCCTGGGTTTCCCTCGCTTCCTTCGTCGTCGCCGGGATCGGCGTCGACCTCTTTTCCCCCTCGGGAGTCAACCTCCTCTACCCCGTCCACGATCGGTTCTACGCGGTCGTCGGCATCCTGCTGTTCTCGACCCAGGACGGACTCGTCCAGTCGTTCGTCGAGGTCGGCGAGGGCCTGCTCTGGCTCTCCTCGCCGGGGACGACCGCCGACTACCACGTCGAAACGTGGGTGAACCCGACGCCGGGGACCGGCCTCGAGCGAGGCGTCGACCGCGAACTACACCTGGTGGAGACGGGCTGGCAACTGGTCGTCGTCGCGGCGGCGCTCGTCGCCGTCGCGATCCGCCTGTGGGAGGATCGCTGATGCCGTCGACGGTCGTCCACGCCGGACTCGCCCTGTTGCTCGCGGCGGGCCTGCTGAAGGGCGCCTACGACCGCCGGGCGCTCGCGGTCTTGCTCGTGATCGTCGTCGCCCCCGAGGCCGACACGATCGCCGGGCTCTGGATGCCCGGCGCCCACCGGGCGCTGTTGCACAACCTGACGATTCCGATCGTCGTCGGGATCGCCCTCTACTGGGACACCCGTTACCGCGAGGAGTCGTGGATTCGAGCCCGGTGGGGCCCGTGGGGCGTCCGCGTCGCCTGGGTCGCGCTGTTCGTCCACGTCTTCGCCCACATGCTGCTCGACTACGCCCACCTCGAGGGGATCAACGTCTTCTTCCCCGTGGTAGACCGGTTCTTCCGACTCGAGGGCGAGCTGTTCTACTCGACGGCCGACGGCGTCGTCCAGACGTTCGTCGAGATTCAGCGTGATCCGGAGACGGGGGCGGTCGCGACCGACGCCGGCGAGACGGGGACGACGGCGGACGTCCACGTCGCCAACCCCGTCGAGCCGACGGCCGACCCCGTGCCCGACGAGCCGACCGATCGACGGTTCCCCATCGCCGCGAACGGCTGGGAGCTGTACATGATCCTCTCGGGGCTGTTCGTCCTCGTCGCTCGCCGGTTCCAGGATCGCGACGCGGACGAGCCATGATCCCGGCCGACGAGCCATGTCGATCGAAGGTCGTGACTTTATAGATCGCCGATGAATTCAGATACATGGACCGACGCAGACGCGTCCTGGCGATCCTCGCGGTCGCCGCCTGGACGGCGACGGCGCTCGCGCACCTCGTGGTCGTCTCGACCACCGACGAGACCGAGCGCATCGAGTGGACGGAGCGACGAAACCTGTGCTTGCTGTGTGCGAGTCTCGCGACGAACACGCTCGCGTTTACGACGGTCTACCGCCACGCGAAGCGGCTCGGGCAGCGTCGGTAGTCAGGGATTGACTTCCCAGTTTTCGACCGTGACTGTCTCGCCCTCGGGGATCCCCTCGCGGGCTTCCTCGACGACCACCCAGCCGTCCGCGAGCGCCACGCTCGAGAGCACGCCCGAGCCGCTGGCTCGCGTGGGGATCGCCACTCGCTCGCCGTCGCGTTCCTCGAGAGCCACCCTGGCGAACGTTTTAGTACCTGGTTCGCTCGGAATCTTGCGCTCGAGGCGGGCCTGCGTCGTCGGGTGCGGGTCGGGCTCGGCTCCCTCGAGCCACCGCAGCGTGGGGCGGAGGAACTGGACGGCGTTGACAATGCAGGCGACGGGGTAGCCCGGCAGCGCGAGGACGGGGGTGTCCTCGACGATCCCCAGACAGACGGGGTGGCCGGGTTTGAGCGCGACGCCGTGGACGAGCACCTCGCCGAGGTCGTCGATCACCTCCGGAATGAGGTCCCGCTCGCCGACCGACGAGCCCCCGGTGGTGACGACGACGTCCTTCGTCAGGTCGCGCTGGATCGCGGCTCGCAACGCCTCGGCGTCGTCGGTCACGATGTCGCGGTAGGTCGCTCGAGCGCCCCAGCGCTCGACCAGTCGCGAGATCGTGAGCCCGTTGGTCTCGATCACCTGCCCCGGGTCGGGGTCGTGGGTGACGAGCTCCTCGCCAGTGGGGATCACCCCGACGGTCGGCCGCTCGGCGACGACGACCCGTTCGCGGCCGGTCGAGCGGAGCAACCCGAGGTCCGAGGGGCGAAGCCGGTGACCCGGCTCGTAGAGGGGCTGGCCTTCCTCGACGTCCTCGCCCGCGGGGGCGACGTTCTCGCCCTCGGCGACGGCGTCTTCGACCTCGAGTTCGCCCATCGCCTCGAGCTCCTCGACGTGTTCGATCATCACGACCGCGTCGGCTCCCTCGGGGACCTCGCTGCCGGTGTGGACGCGGACGGCTGTCTCGGGATCGACGCGTCCGGCTCCGATCCGAACGACGGCCGGCGAGCGAGCGCTCGCGCCGAAGGTGTCGGCCGCCCGGACGGCGTAGCCGTCCATCGCCGCCCGATCGTAGTGGGGGACGTTTCGCGCCGCCGTCACCGTTTCGGCGAGTACCCGGCCGTCGGCGTCGGTGAGCGCCACGCGCTCGGTCGCCGGCCCCTCGAGTCCGGCCACCGCCTCGCGAAGGATCTCGTGGGCGTCGGCGACGCGCGTTCGTTCCCTGAACCCCGCCTCCGTTCGGTTGCGGTCGGCTCCTTCCATACGGTAGCTGGCGTGGGCGGACGGGAAAAGCGTGCGGGACGGTCGTCGAGGCCACCGCGACCGCGGGCTTTTTCGTATCGGCGTACTAACTTCGAGCCATGTCAGCGCTCCGCGACGCCCTGCGGGACCTTTCGGACGCGGTGTTCTTCGACTTACTCGAGAGCGACGAGGCGTACCTGCTCGTGCTCGACGTACCGGGCGTCTCGGCGAAGACGCTCGACGTCACGGTCGACGGCGGCCGCATCACCATCGAGGCCCAGCGGGAGAAAGACGTCCCCGGCGACTACCGCTACCTCGAGGAGAACCGCTCGATGTTCGTCGACGCCGACCTGCCGCTGCCGAGCGACGCGACCGAACGGGGCGCGGAGGCGTCGGTCAGCCGGGGGGTCCTCGAGTTGCGTCTGCCCAAACGCGAGGCGTCGGCGGAGATGACTATCGACGTCGTCGGCGAGGAGTCCTAGCGCGAGGTGACCGATCCTGGCGTCACTCCGCGCGTACCGACGGTTCGTCGTCGTCGCGTGGCACTTCCTGCCGATCCTGCTCGCCTACGCCCGTGACAGGCGACGGTTCTTCCTGTTCGGTCGTCCCCGACGGGTTACCGCCGAGACCCACCGCCAGCGTGCCGAGGTGTTGCTCGAGTCGCTGTTGACCCTCGGGCCGACGTTCATCAAACTCGGCCAGCTGCTCTCGACCCGGCCGGACGTCCTCCCGCCGGCGTACATCGACGTGCTCTCGGCGCTGCAAGACCGGGTGCCTCCGGCGGCGTGGGCCGACGCGAAGGTCGTCCTCGAGGGTGAACTGGGTCCCGTCGAGGAGCGGTTCGCCGAGTTCGACACCGAGGCGATCAGCGGCGCGAGCCTCGGCCAGGTCTACCGGGGCCGGCTCGACGACGGGACCGAGGTCGCCGTCAAGGTCCGCCGACCGAGCGTCGAGGAGCTGGTCGAGGCCGACCTCCGGGTGATCCGGTGGTCGATGCCGCTCTTGCTCTACTTCGTCGACGACGCGCGGGCGTTCTCCCTCGAGAACCTCGCCGACGAGTTCGCGAAGACGATCCGCGAGGAGATGGACTACGAGCGCGAGGCGACGATGCTCGAGGAGATCCGGGCGAACTTCACCGACGACGACCGGTACCGCATCCCGTCGGTGATCGACTCCCACTCGAGCGCACGCGTGCTCACGATGGAGTACGTCGGCGGGACGAAGATCACCGACGTCGAGACGCTCGAGGCGAAGGGGATCGACCGCGGACGCCTGGCCGAGAACCTCCAGCGGTCGTACATGCAGATGATCGTCGACGACGGGGTGTTCCACGCCGACCCCCACCCCGGTAACCTCGCGGTGACCGACGACGGCCGGATCGTCTTCTACGACTTCGGGATGAGCGGCCGGGTCGACGAGTACGTCCAGGAGAAGATCGTCGAGTTCTACATCGCCGTCGCGAACCAGGACATCGACGCGATCCTCGACGCGCTGATCGCGATCGGAACCCTCAGTCCGGACGCCGACCGGGGCATGATGGCCGAGGTGATGGAGCTCGCGATCCAGGACGCCCGCGGCGAGGACATCGAACAGTACCGCGTCCAGCAGATCGTCGGCCAGGTCGAAGACTCCATCTACGAGTTCCCCCTCCGGCTGCCCAAAAACCTCGCGCTCGTCCTCCGCGTGGCGACGGTCGTCGAAGGCGTCTGTGTCACCCTCGATCCCGACTTCGACTTCATCTCGACGGCCACCAGCTACCTCACCGAGGAAGGCTACCGCGAGGAGTCGATCCGCCGCTACCTCGAGGCCTCCGGCGACCAGCTTCGCCACTCGGCGTCGTCGATCGTCCGCGTCCCGCCGAAAGCCGAACGCCTCCTCGACCGGGCCGACCGCGACGACCTCTACGTTCGCGTCGACGTCGAGGACTCCCGGGGCAACTTCGACAAACTCGCCAAACGGCTCGTCTACGGCCTGTTGCTCACGATGGGGCTGTTCTCGATGGGCGTCCTCTACGCGCTCGAGGCTCCCGAAGCGTCGATCGTCGCCGCGATATTCTCCGCGGCCATCACGCTCTTGCTCTACCGATCGTTCCGCAAACCGCGATCGCTCCAGGCGAAACCACAGTTCACCCGCCAGAACCTCCGCCAGCGCCGGCGCGAAGAGTGACGCCGCCCGCCGGGTGACTCACGACCGTCCCTCGAGTCGACGACCGACCACGCCACTCCGACCGACTCACCACACCACGTGGTCGCGGCGGCGCACCCGTGCGTCGCGCCGAGGGGTACCGAGGCGCGACACACATCCCAGCGCCGCCGGGGAGGCGTGGCGGCCCCATCCTCGAGCGCGTGGCCTCGCCGTCGAGGCGAGGCTCGCGCGAGGATGGGCGGATGCATTCGTGTTTCGTGCGAGCAGCGTCGTTCTCGACCGCCACCCGTCGAATCGCGTCGTTCTCGACCGGCAATCGGTCGAATAGCCACACTCTCGACTGGAGACCGGCGAATAGCGTCGCTTCTCGGACAACCACCCGATGACACGGACCCGAGCTCGCCGGTGAACCGTTTTACCGCAGCCCGTCGAACGGCCTGCATGGCAATCGATCAACTGCTCGAGCTGCCCGTCACCGTCGATGCAGTGAGCCTCGAGCGACGCGAACGCGAAACCTCGAGCGACTTCACTCGAGTGACGACGCTCGTCTCGCTCGCCGGCGACGGCGAGACCGGACTGGGTGAAGACGTCACCTACGACGCCGACGAACACGACGCCCTCGCCGAAACCGGGCTGCCCGAAGGGGAACTCGAGGGCGAACACACCCTCGCCTCGTTCTCCGAACGGGTCGGCGACCTCGAGCTCTTTCCGGCCGGCGACCCCGACCAGCACGCCTCCCGGAACTATCGCCGGTGGGCGCTCGAGAGCGCGGCACTCGACCTCGCGCTCCGGCAGGCGGGGACCGATCTCGCGACGGCGCTCGGCCGGTCACCCGAGCCGGTCCGCTTCGTCGCCAGCACCCGCCTCGGCGACCCGCCGACGGCCGACCGCGTCGAGGCGCTGTGTGAGCGCGTCCCGGGCCTCGAGTTCAAACTCGACCCGACGCCGGAGTGGAGTGCGGCGCTGATCGACGACCTCGCGGCGACCGGCGCGGTCCGAATCCTCGACCTGAAGGGGCAGTACGAGGGCACCGAGGTCGACGTCCCCGCCGATCCCGAGCTCTACGAACGCGTGCTCGAGGCGTTCCCCGGGGCGGTGATCGAGGATCCCGCGCTGACCGACGAGACACGACCGCTGTTCGACGACCCCGACGTCCGCGAGCGGGTCGCCTGGGACGCGCCGATCCACGGGCTCGGCGACGTCGAGGCTCTGCCGTGGGAGCCCTCGTGGCTCAATATCAAACCCTCGCGTTTTGGCTCGCTGGCGTCGCTGCTCGAGACGCTTCGGTACTGCGAGGAGCACGGCATCCGACTGTACGGCGGCGGCCAGTTCGAACTCGACGTCGGCCGGGGACAGCTCCAGCTGCTGGCGTCGCTGTACTACCCGGACGGACCGAACGACGTCGCGCCGCGACAGTACAACGACCCCGACCCGGGGGAAGCGCTGCCGGAGAGCCCGCTCGAGCCGGCGGCGGAGCCGGTCGGCTTCCGGTGGGGATGAGGCGTCAGCCGTCGGTCGATGCCGCCCGGTCGTCGCCTCCGGCGCCGACCTCGTCAAGGTCCGTCTGGCGCTCGTCCGGCCGCTCGAGTCGGTTCGACGTTCTGGCCGGGACGGAGACTCAAACGAGCCTGAACATGGCCGCGAGCAACATGAGGAGCAACAGGACCGGGATAACCCTGAGCGCCACGTTGCGAACCGGGAGCAATCGCGCCTTGTTCGACCAGTTGACGAAGGAGCTCCCGACCTGGACGGGGCCGAAGATGTCCCGGCGCCGGAGCGGCGTCGACGTTGCGACGAGCTCGTCGACCCACTCGAGGAACTGCCGGATGTCCGGGTGGTCGCTGCACTCTCGCCGCATGTCGACGTTCAGCTCCACGTTGTACTCGAAGGCGACCTGCGTGATGTTGCCGGAGCCGATGATACACCTGGGTTCTGGCCCGTCGCGCAGGTAGAGCTTCGCGTGGAGCCCGCGCGGTTGCTTGTACAGCCGCACCTGATCGTGATCGTCGAGCTTCCAGAGGTCGTAGGCGATTCTGGCGGAGAACTGGTCGGAGGCGGGACCGACGATCGCCACCAGCTCGTTGTCCCGCGAACGCTCGAGAAAGGAGACGATGTCGTTGCGGATCGCGCGGTAGCCAAGGTACGTGAAGTAGCCGCTGACGAGGTAGACCGTTCCGTCCCTGGCGAACAGGTCGGACAGGGCCTCCTGAAACCGGCGGTCGGAGTCGTCCGTGCCCAGCAACTCGACGGTCGGCTCGAGCTCGGTCTTCATTCGGTTGGGTACACACACTCCTGGCTACTCAATTCTCTGTTTCGTTCACACGATTTCGGTTCGGCCACTCGAGTTCGCGAGCCGATCAGCGGCCCGCCTCGAGCACGATCGGACGGTGATCTGAGAGCTGGACGTCGAGGACGTCACAGCGCTCGACGGAAATCGACGGCGAACAGAGAAAGAGGTCGATACTGCGCGAGCTGACGAACAGGTCGTCGAGCGGCCGGGCCGGAATCGTCTCGCCGGGGACCCGCAGTTCGAGGGCCGCCCGGTCGGCGAACGCACCAAGCGCACCGGTCTCGTCGAACGTGTTGAAATCGCCGGTCACGACCACGTCCCGGCCACGGGCACGGTCGATGACCAGGTCGGCCAGTTCGCGGAGCTGACGCGCCCGGCTCCGGGAACCGAGCGAGAGGTGGACCATGAACAGGACCACGTCGGCCGCGAGTTCGACCTCGAGGACGAGCCGTTTCCGGCCGGCCGATAAGTAGTGTCTGGTCGTCGGCCGATCCGACCGCGAGAGCACGGCGTTTCCGAGGTGGCCGAAAAACGGCAGCGACGAAACGATCCCGCCGTCGCCGTACTTGTTGGCGACGTCACCCCCGTAGGACAGCCCCCGCTCCTGAAGCGTCTCGAGAAGCGTCCGGAACTGTCCGTCGGTGGCCGTGCGGTGAGAGCCGAGGTCGACCTCGAGCAGCGACACCACGTCGGGGCGCTCGCGCTCGATGACCGAGACGAGTCGCTCGAGCGCCTGCCGTTCGACCTCGGCGTTGCCGAGCACCGAGCTGACCGGCGGCGGGACGTACCCCCCGAGGACGTTCTGGTAGCCGAGCAGGTAGCCGGCGTTACAGGAGAGGATCTTCATGGGACCTCGAGCGTCGACCAACCGACGCGCGTTCGCCCGAACTCGGTAGTCGGCGGGGATAAACATTTCTCCGCCACAGGCAGTCAGGCGTCCGCGACGGTGTGTTCGGTGATAGCGTGCCAGTCGCCGACGGGTCGGACGATGATTCTGGGCCGTGCACGACGAGCGCCCGCTCGAGCCGATGGCTTCTCCTCCCCCCGAACCGTCCGGCCGCGTATGCAGATCGACCCCTTCGAGCTCGAGCGGTGGTTCGCCGAGTACGAACACGAGGCGGACATTATGCTCGCCGAGAGCGGCATTCGGAGCCTGCCCGCGAGCCGATTCGACACGGACCCCGGCGACCTGGGGTACGTGATCCCGACCAACGGCGACCCGGCGTTTCGCGCCGACGTCGCCGAACGCTACGGTCGCGACGCCGACGAGGTGCTGTTCACCTGCGGGACCCAGGAGGCGAACTTCCTCGCGTTCCTCGCGCTGCTCTCCGACCCGGACTCGCCCGACTGCGACGCCGCCTCGCCGCCCCGTTCCGCGTCGTCGAACGCGCACGCAGTCGTCGTCACTCCCACCTACCAGGCGCTGTACTCGGTTCCGGAGGCGATCGGCGAGGTGACGCGCGTTCCACTCGAGCCGGGTACGTGGAGCCTCGACGTCGACGCCGTCGCCGACGCGATCCGCCCCGAGACGCGGCTGGTCGTCCTCAACAACCCGAACAACCCGACGGGACGCTACCATCCCCTGGACCGGGTCGAGGCGCTGTACGACCTCGCCGCCGACAACGACGCCTACCTGCTCTGTGACGAGGTGTACCGGCTGCTCGCCGAGGAGCCGCTCCCGCCGGTCGCGAGCATGGGCCCCTACGGGCTGTCGACGACGAGCCTCACGAAGGCCTACGGGCTCGCCGGCCTCCGCTTTGGCTGGCTCGTCGGCGACCGCGAGGTGGTCGACGCGGCCTGGAACTGGAAGGATTACACGACGATCTCGCCCGGACTGATCGACCAGCACGTCGCGAAACAGGCCCTCGGCGAGCAGGAGGCAGACATCCTGGCGGCCAATCGCGCGCTCGCCGCAGACCACCACGACCGAGTCGAGACGTTCCTCGAAGAACACGACCTCGAGTGGCACGACCCCGTCGGCGTCAACGGCTTCGTCACCGTCCCGGAGGGGTTCGAGAACGGCCGCGAGTTCTGTCGGACCGTCGTCGAGGAGGCGAGCGTCGTCCTCGCCCCCGGGGAGTGTTTCGGCCACCCCGACTACTTCCGGATCGGCTTCGGCTTGCCGACCGACGAACTCGAGGAGGGACTCGAGCGCGTGGGCCGGGTGCTCGGCTGATCAGAAGTCCGTCACCTTCGACTGGATGCGGCCGTCGTCGAGTTCCGCCGCTTCGTCCTCGAAGTACCGCGCCAGTTCGTCCGTCCCGACGTCGTCGCTGCGGTGCAGATAGGCAATCTCGGTGAGCGAGAGCTCCTCGCCGCGTTTCAGTTTGTGTCGCAACTCCTCGACGGACAGCGAGTGGTAGGTCAGATCGAGGTCGACGGTCGCCGCGCGGTCCGACCGGGCCTCGGCGACGTTGACGGCCTCGTGCAGCACCCGCTCGAACTCGAGGTCGGTGTCGCCGACCGCCAGGTAGAGGAAGGCCACGGCCGACACCAGGGCGTCGAACGCCTCGGCGCCGTCCAATTGCGCGACGCGCTTCTCGAAGACGAGTTTCCGATCCGCCGCGGGTAGCCCCTCGACCAGCAGTTCGAAGTCCCTGACCCCCTCGTACACCCGGTCTCGAATCCGGGCCCGCGCGTTTCGCTCCGACTGGACGCTCGCGTACTCGGTCTCGCCGCGCAGGTACGTTCGATCCGCCTCACTCAGGATGCCGCGTTCGCGTTCTCCAGCAGACATACTCGGTATCAGGTTATGCTTTGGTTTTAGCTCATATATAGATACCCTGTTTCAGATTATGTATCGGATACGCTCAACAATACTTATAGCTCCTGTCTCTGATACGACGACCGAGACATGAGTGAAGCGACTTCCACGGTCGGCGAGGCCGGCCGGGACGTGACGGGGGTTCAGGCGACGGTCGAGGCGAACGTTCTTCGGTCGGCCCTCGAGCCGGTGCTCGCGCTGTTCGATGAGTGTCACTTGCAGATCGACGAGGCGGGGATTCGCCTGACGGGGATCGATCCAGCGACGGTCGCCTGCGTCGAGGTCGACCTCGGCCGGGCGGCGTTCGAGGCGTTCGACGCGACCGAGGTTCACGTCGGGATCGACGCGGCTCGGTTCGGCGACGTCGTCGGGATGGCCGACTCGGGCGGGACGGTTCGACTCGCGCTCGATTCCGAGACGCGTCGCCTGCACATTCGGATCGGTGGCCTCGCCTACGACCTCGCCCTGCTCGACCCGGACGTGCTCCGGTCGCCGCCGGAAGGGATCGGCAACTTCGACGGAACGGCGCGGGCAGTCGCCGAGGGCGCTGACGTCGCTCGCTCGATCCGGGCAGCCGGGATGGTCGCCGATCACGCCGAACTCGCAGTCGAGCCCGACCCCGCCGCCTTCGCCGTCTCTGCCGAGGGCGACACCGACGACGTCTCGCTCGAACTACCCGACGAGGACCTCCTCGAGCTCGATCCCGGAGAGGCGCGGTCGCTGTTCTCGATCGACTACCTCGAACCGATCGCGCGGGCGGCCCCGCGAGACGCCGCATTCGAACTCCGCCTGGGAGTCGAGCAACCGCTGTCGATCCGGTACGACATCGTCGACGGGGAGGGGGCCGTCGAGTTCCTCGTCGCGCCACGGATCGCAACGAACTGACCGCAACGAACTGTCGGGAATCGCTGCCACCGGACCTCGAGGACCACCTCCATCTCCGGCGTCTCAGTCGTCCCGGAGGGATTCGAGAACGGCCGCGAGTTCGACGGCCTCGAGCGAAGAAGCGAGCATTGCCCTCGCGCCCAGGGAGTGTTTCGGCCACCCCGACGACTTCCGGATCGGCTTCGGGTTGCCGACCGCGGAACTCGAGCCGGTTTCTCGCCCGTCAGCCGCTCAGGAGCCGTCCGACCGGCAGTCGCCCCACAGCACCGGCGCCTCCTCGCCCCCGTCGTCGCCTCGCTTCACGTCCCGGTGGAGGTCGCGTGGACGATAGCGAGGCTCGCTCACGAGCCGGTCGGCCAGTTCCGGCGGGACCGACACCCGGCGACACTCGCCCGAGACGAGCAGGCCGCCGGGGCCGAACGTGAACTGGAGGTCGTAGTGGCGAACGCGCTCGTCCGCGAGTTCGGGGTGGATCGCCTCGAGCACGCTCGCGACGTACTCGAAGACCAGTTCCAGCCCCGGCGTGTCGGCCGTCCCGAGGTCGACGCGGACGACCGGCACGTAGACGGGGTCGCCCTCGACCCGGTCGACGACGGCCAGTTCGCGCACCGTCGGCGGTCGCTCGAGGTGGGTCCGGCGTTCGGTGTGCGTCTCGGCGAGGCGGTCGTCGAGGCGGCAGACGAAAGTCGGGTTCGAGTGCCCCCGGCGACGGTCACGGCCACGACGACGGATCACGATCGCCACGCCGGTCACGAGGACGACGGCGACGGCGACGACCACCACCTCGTTCATGTCGCCGCGTTGGGCACAGAGCAAGAAGGCGTTTCCTCCTCAAAGCGGGCCGGACGGACTCGCTATGCCGATCCAAACGGTTTATCAAGTTCGGTTGTTTACCCCGCCCTATGGCGAAACAGCAGAAAGAAGTTCGCGACCTCCAGGAAGGTGGCTACGTGGTTATCGACGACGCGGCCTGCAAGATCAACGCCTACTCGACGGCGAAGCCCGGGAAACACGGCAGCGCCAAAGCCCGCATCGAGGCCCGTGGCGTCTTCGACGACAAGAAACGCTCGCTTTCCCAGCCCGTCGACGCGAAGATCTGGGTCCCGATCATCGAGCGCAAACAGGGCCAGGTCGTCTCCGTCAGCGGCGACGACATGCAGGTGATGGACCTCGAAACCTACGAAACCCTCACGATGCGCATCCCCGAGGACGTCGACGTCGAACCCGACGACAACATCGAGTACCTCGAGATGGAAGGCCAGCGAAAGATCGTCTGATGTTCCCCGGGGCGACCGCCGATCGTGAGGACGCGAACTTCGTGGTCGTCGGTGCGCCCCTGGACGCATCGACGACCTTCGAGCCGGGGACCCGCTTTGGCCCCCGACGCATTCGGACCTTTGCGGAGACGTTCGACGACTACGACGTCCGGACCGGCCAGTACTTCACCGAGCTGGGCGTCCACGACGAGGGCGACGTCTACGCCTGGGACGACGTCACCGCCTACCTCGAGTTCCTCGAGGGCACCCTGCGTGACGTCGTCTGGGACGACGCCGTTCCCCTCGCGATCGGTGGCGAACATACGATCTCCGCCGCCGGTGTGCGCGCAGTCGAGCCCGAGGTGTTCGTCTGTCTGGACGCCCACCTCGATCTCCGCGACGCCTACGACGGCAACCCACAGAGCCACGCCTGCGTGACCCGACGGATTCTCGAGGAAGAGAGCGTCGAGGAGGCGATCGTCCTGGGTGCCCGAACCGGCAGCGAGGAAGAGTGGGAGCGTGCGGCCGAGGCCGACGTCACCGTCGTCCCGCCCGAGGAGGTCGCGGACTTCTCGTTCGGGGATCGACTCGAGGACCGCGAGGGCTACCTGAGCGTCGACATCGACGGCGCCGATCCGGCCTACGCGCCGGGGACGGGGACGATGGAGCCGTTCGGCCTCGAGCCCCGCGAGATGCGCGACGTCGTTCGTGAGGTGGCCCCCCACGCGACCGGCTTCGACGTGGTCGAGGTGAACGACCGCGACGACGGCCAGGCCGCTTCCCTCGCCGGGAAGCTGCTTCGCGAGTTCGTCTTCTCGCACGCCGACGCACGGTAACGTCGCCACAGAAGCGACGCCATCGACGGACGGGGTCACCCGGCCACCGGGGAGGACAACGATTTTTAGCAGGAAGTGGTATGTTAGCACATGTTCGGCGAGATCCTCGTCCCGACCGACGGCAGCGAGGCAGCGGAGAAGGCAGCCCCGTACGCCGCGCGGCTCGCGTCGACGTTCGACGCGACGCTTCACGTCATGTACGTCGTCGACACCGAGGCGATCAGTCAGACGCTGGGGTCCGAACAGGTCGACCGCATCGAGACCGGCCAGTTCGGCGAGATGCGCGAGCTCCACGAGGAGGCCGCGGGCGCGATCGACCGAATTCGTGAACACACCGAGGCCGAAGGAGTCACGATCGACCCAGTGATCGAGGCCGGCGTTCCCCACGAGGCCATCGTCCGGTTCGCCGAGGAGGAGGACGTCGACCTCGTCGTGATGACTTCCCAGGGCCGACAGGGTGTGCGACGGGCGTTGCTGGGAAGCGTCACGGAACGCGTCGCCCGGACCACGACGATTCCCGTCCTGGTCGTCGACGCGGACACCGAGCCGACCGAGGGACTGGCGGCGGCCGAGGAACCCGCCTGAACGCAGCCGTCCAGGCGAGCCTCGAGTGCGGGTGAGTCGCCTCGAGTTCGGCCGAGTGCCAGAGTTCCTCAAGTTCGGGTGAAGTCGGCGGCGACCGAGAAGGGCGAATACAAGCCCCTCGAGTCCGCACCTACAGGTATGCGACTCACGGAGTTCGTCGACCGACTGGACGCGCAGTTGCGAACGGACGACTACGCCGACCTCGACGCGAGCGCCAACGGGCTGCAGGTCGGCCCCGACGAGGGGACCGTCGAGCACGTCGCGTTCGCCGTCGACGGCGTCCGCGAGACGTTCAAGCGGGCCGCCGACGCGGACGCGGACGTCCTCG
Source organism: Natronobeatus ordinarius (assembly GCF_024362485.1). Classification (NCBI taxonomy): domain Archaea; kingdom Methanobacteriati; phylum Methanobacteriota; class Halobacteria; order Halobacteriales; family Natrialbaceae; genus Natronobeatus; species Natronobeatus ordinarius. The sequence goes on from NZ_CP101456.1 coordinate 149,810, forward strand.
TCGTCCACCACGGCCTCTCCTGGGGCGGCATCGAGCGCGTCACCGGGCGGACGTACGACCGCCTCGAGCCGCTCTTTTCGAACGACCTCGCGCTGTACGTCTCTCACCTCCCGCTCGACGGCCACCAGGAACTGGGCAACGCGGCGGGCGTCGCGGACGTCCTCGGCCTCGAGGATCGCACGCCGTTCGGCGAACTCGGCCCCGAGTACATTGGCCAGCGCGGAACGGCAACCGAGCCGTACACGCCCGCGGAACTGCGCGAGCGACTCGAGGCCGACCTCGACACGGGCGGCCAGCCGGTGCAGGTCCTCGACTTTGGCCCCGAGGAGATCGAGGAGGTGGCGATCGTCACCGGCAGCGGCACCGACTGGCTGGACGAGGCGGTCGCGGCCGGTGCGGACGCCCTCGTGACGGGCGAGGGCAAGGGGAAGGCCTACCACGAGGCGAAGGAGGCCGGCATCCACGTGTTCCTCGCCGGCCACTACGCCACCGAGACGTTCGGCGTCCGGGCGCTACAGGGGCTGGTCGAGGAGTGGGGCCTCGAGACGACGTCCCTCGACGTTCCGACCGGGCTATAGCGTGTCGGGTCCGAGTTCGAGTATGTCGACCGATTCCACCGTCAGCCTTCGCCTCGTCCGGAACGCCACCGTCCTCGTGACCGTCGGTGAGACCACGTTCCTCGTCGATCCGCTCTTTGCCTCCCCGGGCGAGCTGCCGCCGGTTTCGGAGACGCCGAACGACCGAGAGAACCCGCTCGTGGCGATGCCCGACGTCGACCTGTCCCACGACGCCGTGGTCGTCACCCACCGGCACTTCGATCACTTCGACGAGGCGGCGAAAGAGACGCTCGAGGCCGACGTCCCCCTGTTCTGCCAGCCCGAAGAGGCGGACGCCTTCCTCGAGGATGGCTTCACCGACGTGCGACCCGTCGACGACGAGCAGTCGTTCGGCGGCGTGACGATTCACCGGACGCCCGCCCGGCACGGACGCGGACAGCTGGCCGAGGAGATGGGGCCGGTCTCCGGGTTCGTCTTCGACGCCGGGACGACGCTGTACCTCGCCGGTGACACGGTCTGGTACGACGGGGTCGAACGGACGCTCGAGCGGTTCGAGCCCGACCTCGTCGTCCTCAACGGTGGTGAAGCACGGTTCACTCACGGCGAGCCGATCACGATGGGCGTCTCGGACGTCAGGGCCGTCCGCGACGCCACCGACGCCACGGTAGTCGTCGTCCACGTGGAGGCGATCAACCACTGTCTGCTCACGCGCGAGGAACTGCGGGCGGCGACGGAGGGCGTTGCCGTACCCGACGACGGGGAACTGGTTACGCTGTAACTCGTTCGCCGACGCTCTCGGGAGCCAGCGCCAGCGGGCGACGCTACGTCAGGCCGACGCCGTCGGCCATGAGTTCGTGCGACCGGAGCGCGTCGTCGTGGTCGGCGACGCTGTGCTGGATCATCACCTCGTCGACGCCGACGCGGTTTGCGAGCTGCTCGAGGAGTCCGGCGAGCGTCTCCGGACTGCCCGAAATCGAGCGCGGCCACTCATCCGCGTCGAGCGTCGCGGGCGTCGGGTCGGGCACGCCGCCGAGTTCGTCGATGGCCTCCTCGAGCGTCGGTCGCGTGCCGACGACGCCGCGTTGCATCCGTTCGTACACCGCCTCGGCCACGGCGCGGAGCCGGGCGGCCGCCTCGTCGGTCTCGGCACAGACGGCGTTCACCGCGACGATCCCTCGCGGCTCGTCGACGCCGCCGGGAAGCGACGACGGCTGGAAGTGCGATCGGTACGCCGCGAACGAGTGGGTGGCGAACTGCGGGCGGATGAACGCGGCGAAGCAGTACGGGAAGCCGAGTTCGCCGGCGATTGCCGCACTCGAGGGGCTCGAGCCGAGCACCCACGGGACGGGCGGCTCACGACCCGACCGCGCGAGCTCGAGGTCGGCGTAGGGGTGGCCGTCGGGGTAGTCGTCGTACAGGTGGCTGACGACGGCCTCGAGCTTCGCCGCGTGGTCCTCGTCGGGATTCTCCACGTACCGGTCCGTCTCGAGCGCCTGGTCGGCCGCCGGCGAGCCGTTCGCCCGGCCGAGGCCCGCGTCGATCCGCCCGGGCGCGAGCGCGTCGAGAACGCCGAACGCCTCGGCGACCTTGAACGGGCTGTAGTGGTTGAGCAACACCGCACCCGATCCCAGCCGGATCGACTCCGTCTCGGCGGCGAGGGAGCCGAGCAACACCTCGGGGGTCGTCCCGGCGATGGTGTCCGCCATGCCGTGGTGTTCGGCCACCCAGAACCGTTCGTAGCCGAGTCGCTCGGCCTGCCGGGCGGCCTCGAGGGTGTTCGCGAACGCGTCCGTGGCGGTGCCGTCGTCCGGAACGGGGGAGAGGTCCACGACGGAGAGCTGCATGCTCGCGTTCGGCGCAGGCGAGGGATAACGGTTCGGGTAGCCGAAGGGGTGGTGTTTCGATACTACTCCGAGTTATCAATGGCGATGGAGAACACCACGAAAGCCCCTGGCGCTCTCGGGTCGGTGCGCTCGCTGTCGTTCGAAAGATCGGAGATCTTTCGTGATGACGAAAGGCGCGAAGCGCCTTTCGAACCACGCTCCTCGCAGGCTGCGGTGCTTACGTCGCGCGCCTTCCCCGAGAGCGCCAGCCCCTTTCATGGTGGGTTCGACCGGTTCTCCGAGGAAGCACCGCGCAAACTATAGTATTCGTTGAAACGAGTTACACCCGGTCACAGCCGAGCGGTCAGCCTCGACCTTGTCGACGAGGCTGACCGCCAATGGTCGTGACCGGGTGTGCAATGACGTTCAACGGTTACTATAACCACGACTGCCGAGGGTTCGACGCCCTGGGAATCATCGGGGGTCCGGGCCTCGAGGGAACCGCGGCGTTCAAAGCCGTGGCTCACGCACTCGAGGGCATGAGCGACGATCACGACCACGGCCACGAACCGGAACGCGAGACGTTTACGCACGATCCGGTCGGGCACACGGCGGTCCACGGCGGGATGACCGTCGGCGACCTCGCGGACGAGTACGGCAAGGCGGGCGTCGGTGCGGCGGGCCTCCACGAGGCCGTCTCGGTCACGGAAGCGATGTTCGACGACGACGTCACCGTCTTCTTCGGTCTCGCGGGCGCGATGGCCCCAACCGGGATGCGTCGGATCGTCTCGGACCTGATCCGGGACGGCTATATCGACGCGCTCGTGACGACGGGCGCGAACCTCACCCACGACTCGATCGAAGCCATCGGCGGGAAACACCACCACGGCTGTGCACACGTCGAGGGCAAGACCGAGCGCGAACACGACGAGACCCTCCGCGAGGAGGGCGTCGACCGCATCTACAACGTCTACCTCCCCCAGGAGTACTTCGCGACGTTCGAGGGCCACCTCCGCGAGGAGGTCTTCCCGGTCCTCGAGGCCGAGTGTGAGGAGGAGGGATCGATTCCGATCTCGCGGTTGACCGCAGAACTCGGCCGGGCGAACGCCGAGGTGAACGAGCGAGACGACGTCGCGGAGGACCCAGGAATCGCCGCTGCGGCCTACGAGGCCGACGTGCCGATCTACTGTCCGGCCGTCCAGGACTCGGTGCTCGGCCTGCAGGCGTGGATGTACTCCCAGACGACGGCCTTCTCCCTCGACGCCCTCGGGGACCTGACGACGATCACGGACCTCGCGTTCGCGGCCGACGAGGCCGGCGCGTTCGTCGTCGGCGGCGGCGTCCCCAAGAACTACGTCCTCCAGACGATGCTCGTCACCCCGCGGGCGTACGACTACGCCGTCCAGCTCACGATGGATCCGCCGAACACGGGCGGCCTCTCCGGGGCGACCCTCTCGGAGGCGCGCTCGTGGGGCAAACTCGAGCCCGACGCCGAAAGCGCGTCGGTCGTCGGCGACGCGACGATCACCCTGCCGCTCGTGGTGGCGGCCGCACGAGAACGCGTCGAAGGCGACGCCTGATCTCACGCTTCGTCGTAGGTTCGGTACGTCGTCGAGCCGACGTGAATCCTGACGAGCGTATTCCCCTCGTAGGCGTCCTCGCTCGCGTCGTACTTCGCGTTGAGCCGGCGGATCGCCCGCCGCGACTCATCCTCGTCCTCGACGATCGCTGCCGACCCGAGCAGCGTCACGGTCCAGCGGGCGTCTCCGCCCTCGTCCTTCTGGACCGAGAGCGCGACCCGCGGATTCGCCCTGACGTTCTCGAGCTTGCGTCCCGTCGTGGCGACCTCGACGACGCCGTCGTCGTAGCGGTACCACACCGGCGCGACGTGGGGCCGATCGTCGACGCTGGTCGCAAGGTGGGCCATGAGCGGTTCGGACTCGAGGAGCCGTTCGGCTTCCGGTGGAACGGAGCGCATCGGCCCAGCTACCACGGCCGCCGTGAAAACGCTGTCACCGATTCGATCACTCCTTCGACGAGAGCTTCCCGGCGAACGTCTGGAAGGAAATCGCGTCGTCGGGGATGTGGAAGGTGTCGGTGGCGAACTCGTAGACGTTGTCGGGCGTCTCGGCGTGCCAGACGATGTAGCCGAACTCGCCCTCGACGAGCTGTTCGTCCATCGTGATCGACGAGCCCTCCTGGGAGAACTCCGCGAAGAGGTTCTCGAACAGCCCCTCGATCTCCTCGAGGCCGCGGAAGGTGCCCATGTTGGTGACGACGATCGAGTCCTCGACGTAGTCTTCCATGACCGCCTCGAGGTCCTGTTCGGTGAACGCATCCAGGTGGTGTTCCAGCACGGCTTCGGTCGATGACATGATATCCCAGGGCACGAATTCACCGCCGGGAACGATGAATGTTGGGGTGATGACACTCGAGGGGGATTTGGGTGCCCGCACCGCCGGGTAGTCACCGTTTTACGCCTCGAGTGGCTACCTCGAGCCATGACTGACCCCGAGACACTCGACGTGACCATCGTCGACGGCTACGTCGACGAGCCGGCACACTTCGGGGTCCCGCCGTACGTCTCGACCTACCCGCGCTACACGGCCGGCGCGCTCGTGGACGCGGGCGTTCCGCCCGAGCGGATCACCTACCACACGATCGACGGCCTGCGCGACGAACCGGACCGCTGGCGGGACGTCGACGAAGCCGACCTGCTGATCTACATCGGGGGGATGACCGTCCCCGGCAAGTACGTCGGCGGGACGCCCGCCGAGCCCGACGAGGTGAAACGGCTCGCCTGGACCGCGAACGGGACGAGCCTGATGGGCGGCCCCGTAAAGTTCGGCGTCGGCGAGGCCAACGAGGGGGCGATCGAGACCGAACGCCAGGACCTGGACTTCGACTTCGTCGCGAAGGGTGACGTCGAAGCCGCCGCCTACGACCTGGTCGAGAGCGGCCTCGAGGGATTTTCCAATCGAATGCGCGACGTCGACGACGTCACCCGGTGGGCCGAACAGGGTGCGTTCGTCGTCGAGCAGCACCCGAACCACCCAGAGTACCTCATCGCGGAACTCGAGACCTCCCGGGGCTGTGCCTACCGCTGTTCGTTCTGTACCGAGCCCCTGTACGGCAACCCGAACTTCCGGCCGCCCGAGACCGTCGTCGCCGAAGTAAACGCCCTCTCGAACCACGGCGTGAAACACTTCCGGCTCGGCCGCCAGGCGGACATCCTCGCCTACGGCGGCGACGGCGAGGCTCCCAACCCCGACGCTCTCCGGGAGCTGTACGGCGGGATTCGCGAGGTGGCGCCCGACCTCGAGACGCTCCACCTCGACAACATGAACCCGATCACGATCGTGAACTGGCCCGAGGAGTCACGGGAGGGGATCCGGATCATCGCCGAGCACAATACCCCCGGCGACACGGCGGCGTTCGGCCTCGAGTCGGCCGATCCGGTCGTGATGGAGGCGAATTCGCTGAACGTCACCGCCGAGGAGTGTCTCGAGGCGGTCCGAATCGTCAACGAAGAGGGTGGCTGGCGGCCGGGCGGGCCGAGGGATCCGAGGCCCGCCGAACGCTCGAGCGGCGCAGCCGCGAGCGAGGGCGCAGACGGTCCGAGCCGCCTGCCCAAACTCCTGCCCGGGATCAACCTCGTCCACGGGTTGAAGGGCGAACGCGAGGAGACCTACGAGCACAACCTCGACTTTCTCCGGCGGGTCTACGACGAGGGGCTCATGGTCCGGCGGGTGAACATCCGGCAGGTGATGGCGTTCGCCGGCACAGAGATGTCAGACACCGGCGCGTCGATCGCCAGAGCGCACAAGAAGCTGTTCAAATCCTACAAACGACAGGTCCGCGAGGAGATCGACAATCCGATGCTCGAGCGCGTCGCCCCGGCGGGGACCGTGCTGCCGGACGTCCACCTCGAGTACCACCAGGACGGGAAGACCTTCGGCCGCCAGCTCGGCACCTATCCGCTGCTGGTCGGCATTCCTGGCGAACGGCCGCTCGGGGAGACGATCGACGTCGCGGTCGTCGACCACGGCTATCGATCGGTCACCGGCGTTCCCTACCCGCTCGATCTGAACGCGGCCTCGATGGACGAACTGACGGCCGTCCCCGGCGTCGGGAACCGCCGTGCCGGTGACGTCGTCGTGAACCGGCCCTACGAGTCGGTCGCGGAGGCGGGGCTCGACGCAGCCGTCGACCTCTCGCGGTTCGCGACGGCGAGCCAGCCGGAGGGGGCGGACTGACGGCGACGGCACCACGCTCGTCGGTGCATCGGTTCCCGGCACGTCGAACCGCCGTCTTTCGCCGCTGTGACGGGCGAAATCTGGTACTTGCCGGTAGTTCTAATATGGATGGGCTTCAGACAACACATAGAGGGTCTAACTGTGGAGATATCTGACAAACTCCTGTGTCTGTTCAGCACGGACGTCTCGGTCGAGGACGACCGGTACGTCATCGAAGTACCGCGCCAAGAGGTCGAAACCGGCGACATCGATCCGGACGAGGTCTACCGCGTCGCGCTCATCTCGCGTGAGAGCGCAGACAGCGACGTCAGCACGAGTTCGAGCACGACGTCTCGACGAACCAGTGCGCCGTCGGAGCCACAGCCACCGGTCGAGGTCGGCGAGACGCGCTACGTCGAGATCGAAGACATCGGCAAGCAGGGCGACGGCATCGCGCGCGTCGAACGGGGCTACGTCATCATCGTTCCCGGCGCCGAGGTCGGCGAACGCGTCAAGATCGAAGTCAGCGAGGTCAAGTCCAACTTCGCCGTCGGCGAGATCATCGAAGAAACCTTCTAGGGACGACCGCTTTTAACCGGGTCCTCGAGCGCCACCGGCGGCGCGAGGCCCTGGCGAAAAAGCTCGAGCAAAAACGCCCGCGCTTTCGCTCGCGCTGGGGAATCGGGAGCCGGTGCCGTCTCACTCGCAGGCCGAGATCGTCTCGAGGTACGCATCCGGGTCGTCGTGGAAACAGTCGCCGACGACGATGGCGTCCGCGCCCGCCTCGAGGATCTCACTCGCCTGCTCTCGGCTGTCGATGCCGCCGCCGTAGCACAGCGTCGTCTCCTCGAGGTACCGCGCCGCCGCTTCGACGTCTTCGGGGCCGCCGTAGGTTCCCGAGTACTCGACGTAAAAAATCGGGAAGCCGTAGAACGTCTCCGTCGCGAGCGCCGCGCCGGCGACCTGCGCCGGGGTGTACGTCTCCTCGACGCCCGAGACGGCGGCCGCCGCCGACTCGAGGTGCTGGACGACGTAGCCCTCGCCGAGCAGTTTGCCCGCGATTTCCGAGACCAGTTCTGTACCCTTCGAGGCGAGCAGGTCCCCGACGAGGGGGACGCTCGAGCCGACGAACGCGTCGGGTTGCCGTCCGAGTTCGGTGAAGAGGTCGACGTGCTTGCCGACGAAGTGCTCCCGGTCGCCGTTGTAGACCGCGGGGACGGCGACCGCGTCGACGCGGTCGATCGTCTCCCGGGAGACGTGGGCCGCGTCGTACGGCTCCTGGAAGACAGGGACGTTCGGGATCGCCGATCTGACGGCCTCGACCGCCTCGAGCGTGTTCTCCTCGGTGACGTCGTCGGAGCCGCCAACGAGTACCAGGTCGGTGCCCGCGAGTACGTCGAGGTCGGCCGGGAGCGGCTTCGCCGGATCGACCTTCGTTACGTGCGTGATCGCGTCCCAGTCGACGTCCATGCGGACCCCTTCGGGGACCCACCTCAATTTCCTGTCGGTACCGGTGCCGATCGAACGGGACCGAACGGACTGCCAGAGCTCACTCCTCGAGCGACGTCCCGTCGGCCCGTTTCGCCCCTTCGGAGTCGTGGACGACGACCTCGCCGGGGCCGGGCGCGGCGTGTTCGTAGGCGTCCCGGAGGGCGATGGCTTCCTCGAGTTCCCTGATCGCCCGTGCTTTCAGCGTCGCCGCCAGTTCCTCGGCGTCCGCGCGGGCGATGTCGCGGCCAAGTCCCTCGCACTCGTGAATCTGGACGATCCCACCTTCGTCGCCTTCCCGGTGTGCCGGGAGCGCAACGCTGTCGACGGCCTCGCCCATCGGCTGGCTCGTCCCCGAGAGGTCGAGACTGAACGGGTAGGTTCGACAGATGAGCGGCCGGTCGGCGTGGGCGACGCAGGCACCGGTCCCGTCGTCGTCCTCCTCGTAGAAGACGCAGTCGCCACACGAATCGGTCGCAAGCGCCCACTCGAACGTCTCGCCCTCGAGGTCGCCATCGTCGGTCTTGGAGAGCCCGTAGGGCATCGGCCGGGCGACGTCGCGCCACTCGCGGTCGGTCGCGTCGGCGAGGTTCCTGACCTCGTCCGGGAACACCGTCGCCGTGTGGTCGTCCTCGCCCTCGCGCGTACAGCACGCCCCACAGCGGGTGCACGAAAAGCCGATCGACTCGATCGCGTCGGCTACCTCGTCGACGTCGAGGTCGCGGGCACGCTCGAGTTCGTCCTCGAGGGAGTTCACACCCGTTCGTACGCGCCGACGCGGAAAAGTCCGCCGCTACCGGGGTCGGACGCGGTCGCCGTCGAGTCGGAGCGCGCCTTCGACGGCGAGTTTCTCGAGGTGGGCGACGACGGTCGCACGCGCGAGGTCGCGAACCCCGGTCAGCTCCTTCTCGTAGGCGGCGTCGAGCACCGCCTCGACCGTTTGTGTACCCTCTTCGACGGCCGCGAGCACCCGACGCTCGCGCTCGAGGCGGTGCTCGAGCAGTCGCTCGAGCGTCTCGCGCGGCTGCTCGACGACGGGGCCGTGGCCGGGGAGCAGTCGCGGCGGGTCGATCGCCCACAGCCGGCGGAGCGTCGTCAGGTACGCGCGCAGGTCGCCCTCGGGCGCGCCGACGACGACGCTGCCCTCGGCGACGACGCAGTCGCCACAGCAGATCGGTCCGTTCGATCCAGCGCGGATCGCCACGTGATCGGGCGCGTGACCGGGGGCGCCGAGGACGTGGAGGCGGTCGTCGCCGAGAGGGATCGTCGTGTCGCTCGAGAACGTTCGATCGGGTTCGACGCCGGTCGCGTCGCGAAACCGGCCGACGTGTCCCCGGCAAGCCCAGACCGTCGCCCCCGTCTCGGCTGCGTAGTGAGCAACGGCCCCGACGTGGTCGGCGTGCGTGTGGGTCAGGAGAATCGCGTCGACCGCCCGGTCACGAACCAGTCGGTCGAGTTCCGGTGTCCGGGCGGCAGGGTCGACGAGCGCCACGGGGTCGGTCCCGAGCACGTACGCGTTGGTCTGCCCGTCCGGCGCGCGCGTGTCGGTCTCGAGCGACCACCTGGAAACGTCCATGGCAGTCGTCGGTGGGTGAAGAAAAAATACGTGTCGACGGGGACCGTCGTCGGAGTCGACGGTGTCTCAGCGTTTCAGGTAGTAGACCTGTTTTCGGGCGTCGCGGAAGCTGTACCGGGAGCCGATGAGGCCGACGTCCTCGAGCCGGTTCAGCGCGTAGCGGACGGTTCGGTCCGGAAGGAGCGATTCCTCGGCGAGCTGGCCCTGGGAGAGGGGAGAGTCGGACTCGAGAACTTTCGCGACGAGCTTGGCGCTCGGCGGAAGATCACGGAGACGGTTGCGGTATTCGGCCTCGGAGAGCCTCTCCTCGGCAGCAGCGGCACGGTCGTCAGTGGTACTCATGCTCGTGAGTATCTCAGCGGATAGGTTACTGGTAAACTTTCCCTATATGGGGATACCTACAATCCAGTTTGTCTAGTGAGTATAATTGTCTATATACACCACGGGCAGAGCCGTGCGCAATACTGTTCGGACTCCGCGACGAGAAAATGGGAGGTTGGGCGGTCGGCCGATTCGATCCCGAACTGGCCGTCACGAACGATCGCCCGCTATAGTAGCCACTGAACGTCATTGCACACCTGCTCGCGACTCAGCGGCCAGTACTGGCCGTTCCGCTGCGAGCAGTGTGTAACCCGTTTCAGTTGTTACTATAGCTGAGCCCACATGGAACCGAGCGGACTCAGCGACGGCCTGGGTCGCGGTAGGTTCCCATCAGTCCCTGGCACTCTGGACAGTGAACGAGCAACAGCTCCGCTGACTGGTGTCGGACCAGTTCCTCCGCCGTAAGCGTTGCATCACATCGATCACAGGTGGGCATAGAATGATGTATGACACCAATGGGCAAAAACCCCCACTCGTCAGCCGAGTCCAGTACCGTTTTATCCCAGCGGCCGAGTAGTTGCGCCCAGTGTGAAAGGACAGGAGTGGTACCAGGCCGACGACATCGCCGAGGAGTACGACGACAAACGATTCTCCCGGGGCGGCCAGCTGATCGACCGCCGGGAGAAAACGGCGGTCCTCGAGGCGATCACGCCCCTCGAGGATCGGAGCGTCCTCGAGATCGCCTGTGGTACCGGGCGGTTCACCGTCATGCTCGCCGACCGTGGCGCGGACGTCGTCGGACTCGATATCTCGGCTGCGATGTTGCAACGGGGACGGGAGAAAGCACAGCGGGCGGGCGTCTCCGACCGACTCGAGTTCCTCCGGGGCGACGCAGGTCGGCTGCCGTTTCCCGACGACCACTTCGATACGGTCGTCGCGATGCGGTTTTTCCACCTCGCAGACGACCCCGAGGCGTTCTTGAACGAGATGCGACGCGTCTCTCGAGAACAGATCGTCTTCGACACGTTCAACCGCTTTTCGGCGCGGAGCGTCTACAACTGGGCGCTCCCGATGGGGTCGCGACTCTACTCGAAGAGCGAGGTCGCGGTATTGCTGGCGAAGACCGACCTGACGCTGGTCGACGTCGAGGACGACTTCCTCGTTCCCTACGGCGTCTATCGATCGATTCCGAACGCCCTCGCGGAGCCGATTCGATCGATCGATCGGGCCGTCGGTCGCGCTCCCGTGACCGATCACCTCGCGTCGGTGTCCTACTGGAACACGCGCGTGCGGTGATCGGCCCGACCTACCGCCTGGGAAGAATCCCAGTGTATTTTACCGTTCGGCGTCGGTACCCCCGGTATGGAGCTCTCGGTGGTCGTCCCGACCCTCAACGACCGAGAGCGGTTGCTCTCCTGTCTCGACGCGCTGTCGACGGCGCTTCCCGAGCGCGTCGAACGCGTCGTCGTCAACGGCCCGTCCTCCGACGGGACGACCGGCGCCGTCAGGAACCGCGACGACGTCGACGTCCTCGTCGAGATCTCGGAACGAAATCCGAACGTCGCACGAAACGCAGGGATCGAGGTCGCCACGGGCGACGTCGTCGCGTTCGTCGGTGACGCGTACGTCGTTTCCCCGTCGTGGTACGACGCCGTCGAGCGCGCCATCGAACGCGGCGCCGACGTCGTCACCGGCCCCCTCGACGACGGCGGGACCGGCGACCGGAACCCGCCTCGAGCCGTCACCGACCGGCCCGTCACTCGCTTTCACAGTGACAACGTCGCGTTCGACCGAACCATCCTGCACGAACTCGACGGCTTCGACGAGACGCTCGCCGTCGGCGGTGCACGCGACTGTGCACACCGCCTGGCTGGCCTCGACGTCCCCATCGCCTGGAACGAAGAGATGCGCGTCAGAAGCGACGTCGAAGCCGACGGCGGGACCGATCCGCACGAGGCAGATCCCTGCGGTGACCGCTACCGAGCGCTCGGCTACCGGCTCGCGAAGAACTACGGCCTTCGGCCGACCGTGTTCGCTCGCCCGCTCGGCAGCGCCCTCCGCGACGGCGTCTACAACGCTCGAGCGGTCCTCGGCGGCGACGTGAAACCGACCGACTGGTTCACCAACGGTGTGGCGGTCGCGAGTAACACGCTCAGGGGACTGAAAGGCGGGCTGTACGTCCGATACGTTAGCCGGCCATCCCGTGGCAATCCCGCCGGCCTCTCCTCGCGTCACGACCGGGCGGTCCACGTCTACGACCGGCGGTGAAGACGACCGTATCCGGTTGTCACGCCGTCCCCGATCGCGTCACGCCGAATTGGGCACCCCCTCGCGAACGGCCACGGCCATCCCGCTCTCGAAGTCACGGATCGCGGCGGCCCCGAGTTCCGCCCGCCCGACCGCCAGGACGGCGCCGTCTTCGTGGACGACCACGACCTCGTCACCCGGTCTGACCTCGTCGCCGACGTCGACGACGAACTTCGCGAAGACGTTCTTGCCGTCACGGACGAACGGCTCGCTCTCGTCGTCGACGATCACGCGGTAGGCGGGGTGCTCGAGCGTCGCATGGAGTCGCCGGCCACCCTCGAGCCCGAGGGTGAACCGGCCGTCGGTCCCGAACGAGACGAGGCGGCCGTCGTCGGCGTGGATCTGCTGGGGTCGACCCGAGGAGGTCCGCTTGATCGTGAGCGACTCCCCGGGTGGAAACAGCGCGTCGCCCGCGCCCGCTCCGAACTGGTAGTCCGCGATGGTTCGAAGCCCGGAGAGCGCCCGGGTCGCGTCGGCAGGTTCACTCATTGCCCGGCGTTAGCGGCCACGAGTCGAAAGCGCTTCGACCTCGAGGCGTCGTGGAGCCGGGTTGAATGGAGAGAACTATATCGATGAAGTCGGTAGCGGACGATACATGGACCTCACGCAGGTCGCTCTCGGCTGCACACTCCTCACGGTCGGCGCGATGACGTTCGCCAGCTCGTCGGTGTTGAACTCGAGTCTGCTCGTCTCGGCGCTCGCGCTCGCGACCGTGGCTCTCGCTGGCGGTGCGTTGCTGGTCGGCGCCGTTCGACAGACGGCGATCTAGAGCAAGAACGTCTCGTGTCGCTCGCCGAGGTCGACGAACGCCTCCGCCTCGGCGATGAGTTCGTCGGCGGTCGACGCCTCGAAGGCCATCACCTCGACGCGGACGCCCTCGTGACGCAAGTGCGAACAGAGCCGGGAGAAGTCACCGTCGCCGGTGCAGAGAACGATGGTGTCGACGTGGTTCGCCAGCGTGACGGCGTCTAAGCTCATTCCGACGTCCCAGTCGGCCTTCTTCGTTCCGTCGGAAAATCGCTTGATGTCCTTGATCTTCGTCTCGAAGCCGATGTCGACGAGCGCCTCGAAGAAGCTCTCCTCGTCGGGCGAGTCGGCGCGGATGACGTACGCGATGGCCCGCGTGAGCTGTCGGTCGTTCACGGCTTCCTCGAGCAACGCGGTGTAGTCGATGTTTCGGCTGTGGATGCTCTGGGCGGTGTGATACAGGTTCTGAGCGTCGACGAGGACGGCGACGCGCTGACCGGGGTGGACGTTCTCCATAAAATCCGTGGGAGAGCCACCGTCAAAACCGCTTCCCTCGCCGTCAGTGACCGCGATCAGTAGCGAAGGCGCTCGATGCGCTTTTCCGTCGGCGGGTGGGTCGCAAAGAGCGACGCGAGCAGCCCGCGTTCGGCGTTGAAGATACAGAGCGCGCTCATGTTGTCGTCGAGCGTCGACTCACGCCCCTCGGAGACGCCGGAGATCTTCTCGAGGGCGCGCGCGAGCGGGTCGCCGCTGCCGATGGCCTCGCGGGCGTCGGCGTCGGCGACGTACTCGCGGTAGCGCGAGATCGCGAGCACGAAGATCGTCACGATCGTCTGGGCGACGATAGAGGCGGCGTAGCCGAGGAGAATGCTCCCGATGTTTCGCTCGCCGGTGAGGGCGATCACGTAGTAGACGGCCATCCCGACGATCATGGCGATCGACTGGCCGATCACCATCGTGATCACGTCGCGGTTTTTGATGTGGGCGATCTCGTGAGCGATGACGCCCTCGAGTTCGTCCCGGCGGAGCAACTGCATGAGCTCCGTGGAGACGACGACGACGCCCGCGCCCTTGCGGCCGACCGCGAACGCGTTGGGGACGCCCATCTGCATGACCATCAGTCGGGGCTTTTCGACCCCCATGTCCCGGGAGAGCGATTCGGTCATGCGGTGAACCTCCGCGTACTGGCCCTCCTCGGGCATGTCCTCGGCACCCCGCAGCGCGAGCCACTTGCCGAGTTTGTACTGGATCACCGGCAGGGCGACGATACCCACCACGAGCACCGGCAAGATTGGGAGGGCGAACACCGTCGCGATCACCGTCGCGGCGGCGATGTAGAATGCGAACAGGATCGTGCCCACGATCGCCATCCGTACTTTCAGTCCAAAGTCACTCATATCGTACACTGAGGTTAGGAATCACGAGGCATAAGCGACTCGGAACGGTATGTTGACTGAACCCACCCCTCACACCCCGGTGGCTGATCGAATCCGCAACGAATAAACCTACCCGCGGTGGTGATCCGTGTATGTGCTGCGTCGCTCGCCGGATCGTCCGCGACTCCGGGAGCGCCGCCGCCCCTCGATTTTCGAAACCGAAAAAACGCGCGTAACGAGTGCTCGAGGCGAGCGTGGCACCCTCGTCCCGGGCGCGACCCCGACCGCGCGTGATCGTACCGATTTCGTCCAGTTCACCGTCAACCGGCGGTATCCACACACTCCACACCAATGACATCCGACATCGACCTCACCGGCGTCTTCCCGGCGATCTGTACGCCCTTCGACGCCGACGAACGCATCGACTTCGAAACGCTCCAGCGAGACGCCCAGCGCCTCGAGGCCGCGGGCGTCGACGGCCTCGTCCCCGTCGGCTCGACGGGCGAATCGGCGACGCTCACCCACGACGAACACGTCCAGGTCGTCGAGGCCGTCATCGAGGCCGTCGACGACGTGCCCGTCATCGCGGGCACGGGCTCGAACAACACCCGCGAGGCGCTCGAACTCTCAGAGCGCGCCGCCGACGCCGGCGCCGACGGGCTGTTGCTCATCTCGCCGTACTACAACAAGCCAGAACAGCGCGGCCTCTACGAACACTACCGAGCGATCGCCGACGCCGTCGACCTGCCACAGATCGTCTACAACGTCCCCGGCCGGACGGGACAAACGATCGAGCCCGATACGGTCGTCGACCTGGCCGAACACCCGAACATCGCCGGCTACAAGGCCGCCGAGGGCGACCTCTGGGCGATCGGCGAGATCACCGAGCGAACCGCGGACGCGGACTTTTCGGTCCTCTCCGGTGACGACGCGGTCACGCTGCCGCTGCTCTCGATCGGCGGAACGGGAACGATCAGCGTCGTTGCGAATATCGAGCCCGAGCGCACCTGCGCGATGGTCGGCGCGGCGCTCGCGGGCGACTACGAGCGCGCCCGTGAACTGCACCACGAACTCGGCCCGCTCATGCGCCACCTGTTCGTCGAGACCAACCCGATCCCGGTGAAAGAAGCGATGGAGATCCGCGGCTACGGTCCAGCCCGAATGCGCCCGCCGCTGACCCGACTCAGCGACGAGCACCGAGACGAACTCGAGTCGATCCTCGAAGACCTCGAGGAGCGGCCGACCGAGTTCGCGAACGCGGACGCGGAGGCCGATCGATGACGATCGGGGTCGGCGTCACCGGGGCGACGGGGCGGATGGGCCGTGCGGTGCTCGCCGCGATCGCCGACCACGCCGCGTGTGAGGCCGTCTTCGCCGTCAACCGGACGCCGGTCGACGAGGAGGAGGTCGGCGGCGTCGAGATCGAGTCGGCCGCCGAGTTCGACACGCTCCTCAGAGAGCGCGAGCCGGCCGTCGTGATCGACTTCACGGGACCGGACTCGGCACTCGAGTACGCGACTCGCTGTGCCGACGCGGGCGTGGCGTTCGTCACCGGGACGACGGGCTTCGACGAGGACGACCTCGAGGCCCTCCGTGCGGCGAGCGAGGACGTTCCGGTGCTCCACGCGCCGAACTTCGCCCGCGGGGTCCAGGCGCTCGTCAACGTCGTCGGCGAGGCCGTGCGAAATCTGCCGGGCTACGACGTCGAGGTCGTCGAGACCCACCACAACGGCAAGCGCGACGCGCCGAGCGGAACGGCGAATCGCCTGCTCGAGGAGATCGAGGCGAACGGCGACTTCGCGGGCCGAACGCACGGCCGGGAGGGCGACCAGCCCCGCGAGGCGGGCGAGATCGGCGTTCACGCGCTCCGGGCGGGCGACGTCACGGGCGAGCACGTCGTCCTCCTGGCGGGCAACCACGAGGAGGTCAGGCTCACCCACCGCGCCGAGGACCGCGGCGTCTTCGCCGCTGGCGCGGTCGACGCGGCTGCCTGGATCGCAGAACGGAAGGCCGGCTGGTACGACTTTGCGGACGTGATCGACGAATGAGTCTCGAGAACGAGATCGGGGATCTGTGGAACCGGTACCAGAGCGACGACGTCGACGCCGCCTCGGCGACCGACGACGACCGCGCGACGCTCGAGGCGTTCCTCGACGCGCTCGAGGCGGGCGAGGTGCGCGCCGCCGAGAAGCGCGACGGGGAGTGGCAGGCCAACGAGTGGGTCAAGCGGGGCATCCTGCTCAACTTCGGGCTCCGGGAGAACCGGGCGTTCGAGTACGGCGGCGTCGACCACTACGACGTCCTGCCCCTGCGCGAGACCGCCGACTTAGGCGAGCGCCACACCAGGAACACGCCGAACGGGACGACCATCCGCCGCGGGGCGTACCTCGGTGCCGACTGCATTATGATGAGTCCGAGCTTCGTCAACGTCGGCGCGTACGTCGGCGACGGCACGCTCGTCGACTCCTGCGATACGGTGGGTTCCTGCGCTCAGATCGGCGCGAACGTCAAACTCGGCGCGAACACGCTGATCGGCGGCGTGCTGGAACCCGTCGAGGACGCCCCGGTCGTGATCGAAGACGGCGTCTCGCTGGGTGCGGGCTGTCGGGTCACCTCCGGGTTCGTCGTCGGCGAGGATAGCGTCGTCGGTGAGAACACCCTCCTGACCCCACGAATCCCCGTCTACGACCTCGTCGAGGAGGAGGTGCTGTACGGCGAACTGCCGTCCGAACGACGGGCGTTCACCCGCTTCGTCGAGTCGTCTGTCAGCGATCACGACATCTTTTCCGGCGGCGCGTACAAGCCCGCCGTCGTCGCCACCGACCTCGAGACGGAGACGCTCGAGGCCACCGCGCGCGAGGAGGTGCTGCGAGAGTGAACGACGAGGGGGGCACGGACAGCCCGTCAGCAGGTTCGGGGCCATCCGTCCGCCGACTCGCCGACTGGAACGCCACGTCGCTGCGGGCGCTCACGGCCCAGTACGGGAGCCCGCTGTACGTCCTCGACCTCGAGCGCGTCCGCGAGAACGCCCGCCGACTCGAGGCGGCGTTCCCCGACGCCGAACGCCTCTACGCGGCGAAAGCCAACGCGCTCGGTGACGTCCTCGAGACGCTGCTCGCCGAGGGGGTCGGCATCGAGTGCGCCTCCGCCGGCGAACTCGAGCGCGCGCTGGCCGCCGGCGCCGCCGGCGAGCAGGTCCACTACACGGCCGTCAACCCCCCTGGGGCCGACCTCGACTACGCCGTCTCGGTCGCGGCCGACCACCCGGACCTGACGGTCGTCGCCGGCGCGCGGGAGACGATCGACCGGCTCGCGGAACGAGGATACGACGGACGGCTCGCCCTCCGCGTCAATCCGGGCATCGGCGCGGGCCACCACGAGAAGGTCCGCGTCGGGACCGACGCCAAGTTCGGCGTTCCCTACGACGACGCCCTCGAGATCGCCGCCGAGGCGGCCGACCGCGGCTTCGAGGTCGTCGGCGTCCACGCCCACGTCGGCTCCGGCGTCTCCGCCGACCAGCTCGAGGCCCACCGCGAGTTCGTCTCCCGCATCAGCGAGCTCGCCCGCGAGGTCGAGCGCGAGGTGGGCTCGCTCGAGTTCGTCGACGTCGGCGGCGGCTTCGGCGTTCCCTACCACGAGGACGAAGAGCCACTCGACCTCGAGCCCGTCGCCGAGGCGACCCGCGAGGCGCTCGGCGACGTGGACGCCCGACTTGCCGTCGAGCCCGGCCGATATTTCGTCGCCGACGCCGGCGTGCTGCTGACGCGGGTCAATACGGTGAAGAAGGCTCCGGAGACGACCGTCGTCGGCGTCGACGCCGGCATGACGACGCTGCTGCGACCGGCGATGTACGACGCCTCCCACGCCATCCGGAATCTCGAGGCCGACGCGGCCGACCGGCCCTCGAGCCCGCAGACGATCACGGGGCCGATCTGTGAGAGTTCGGACGTCTTCTGTGAGAACCGCGAGCTGCCCGCGAGCGCCCGCGGCGACCGGCTCGCGATCGGCAACGCGGGTGCGTACGGCTACGAGATGGCCAACCAGTACAACTCCCGGCCGCGGCCGGCGTCGGTCGTCCTCGACGGCGGGGAGCCGCGGCTGGCTCGAGCGCGCGAGACGGTCGCGGACGTGACGCGACCCGAACGCCGCGCCCGGGACGGCGACGCGACCGGCGACGAGCGCGACGTGAACCTCGAGCGAGAGACCGTCGCCTTCGAGAAGTACCACGGCACGAGCAACGACTTCCTGATCGTCGACGCCGACGACCCCGTCCCCGACCGGAGCGCGCTCGCAGTTCGCGAGTGTGACCGCGAGAGGGGCGTCGGCGCGGACGGCATCCTCTTTCTGGGGCTTCGCCCCCGAGCCTCCCCGCCGCGGGTCGAGATGACGCTCTTCCAGCCCGACGGGGGCACCGCCGAAATGTGTGGCAACGGTGCGCGCTGTGCCGCCGAGTGGGCGATGCGTCGGACGGGGGCCGAGCGCGTGGTCGTCGACACGCCGTCGGGCGCCCGGCGGGCCGAACGCGTCGACGGCGAGGTCGCCATCGAGATGGGCCAGCCGACGTTCGCACCCGAGGCGATCCCCGTCGAGGCCGACGAGCCGGTGGTCGAAACCGAGATCGAGGGCCTCGAGGTCTCCGTCGTCAACACCGGCGTCCCCCACGCCGTCGCGTTCGTCGACGACGTCGACGCGGTCGACCTCGAGTCGGTCGCGCCGCCGGTCCGTCACGCCGAGGCCTTCCCGCAGGGGACGAACGTCGTCCTCGCGAGCGTCGACGACGACGGCTTCCGCCAGCGAACGTTCGAACGCGGCGTCGAGGGCGAGACCGACTCCTGTGGCACCGGCGCAGTCGCGATCGCCGCGGTCGCGCGGGAACTCGGGCTGACCGACGCCGCCGACCTCGCCGTTCGCCCGCCTGGCGGCGACCTCCGGGTGACGGTGGACGATCGGGGCGTCGCCTCGCTCGTCGGCCCGGTCGAACGCGAGTTCGACGGCGAGGTGCGCGTTTCGGAGGCCGAATCGTGAGCGCGACCGCCGACTTCGACCCGATCACGTTTCTCGAGGACGCCGTCGCGACCGCCTCCCACGAGGACGTGGGACCGATGCGCGACGTGCTGTGCGAGACGCTCGAGGACAACGGCGTCGAGCCCCGCGTCGACGAGGCGGGGAACGTGCTGGCGAGCCGCGGCGACGACGCCGGCGACGAGGGCAGTGGAGAAGGCGCACACGTCGTCCTGAACACGCACATCGATACGGTCTCACCACACGTCCCGCTCGAGGTCGACGAGTCAGCCGGCGTGATCCGTGGCCGGGGCTCCTGTGACGCGAAGGGACCGCTCGCCGCTTTGCTGTCGGCGTTTCTCTCTGCCGACCTCGACACTGGCCGGCTCACGCTCGCGATCACGCCCGACGAGGAGGTACTGTCGACGGGCGCTCACGCGCTCGTCTCGCGCGAGGACTCGTCGATCCGGACGGCCGACGCCGTGATCGTCGGCGAGCCCACCGACCTCGACGTCTGCACCGCCGCGAAAGGTCGGTTCGAGGGGACGATCGCGCTCTCGGGGGCGAACGCCCACGCGGCCGAGCCCCAGAGCGGAATCAACGCGGTCGCGGCGCTCGAATCCGTCCTCGGGGCGTTGAAGACGTTCGACGAGCGCGAGGACGCCCCACCCGAGCACCCACGACTGGGCGCGGCGACGCTCACCCCCACCGTCGTCGAGGGCGGAACGGCGACGAACCAGGTGCCCGCCGACTGCCGGCTGACGGTCGACCGTCGAAGCGTCCCCCCAGAAACTGCCGAGGGCTTTCGGACGGCGCTGTGTGACCACCTGCGGACAGCCGTCCCGGACGACGTGGCTGTCGACTTCGCGTTCGCCGAGCGCCAGACGCCCTTCCTCGAGGCGTGGGAAACCGACCCCGAGGAAACGGTTGCCCGCGAACTCGCGACAGCGAGCGGAGGGAGACGGCGCCCGTTCACCGCCGCCACCGAGGCGTCGTACTTCGCCGCCCACGCGCCGACGGTCGTCTTCGGCCCCGGCGTCCTCGCTGACGATGAGGGCGCCGTCGCCCACGCCCCACGGGAGTACGTGCCAAGGGCAGACGTGCTGGCGGCGGCCGAGGCGCTCGAGCGAGTGCTCTCGCGGCTGCTCGCTGACGGCCCGCGGTAGCCTGCCGGACGGCGACGCTCGTCGGCCGTGGGCGACCGATACATACGTTCATAACAGTCGCATCGAAACCCGATTGTAGAATGACAGGTGTGGGGGTGAGCACACCGACGGTGATCATCTCGGCGACGACGGCCGTCGCGGCCGTCTTCACGGCAGTCACGTGGCGATACCGTGACGAGCCCGGCGGTCGAACGCTTACGCTGTGTCTCCTCGTCCTCGTCGGCTGGGGCGTCAGCTACACGCTCGCACTCACGACGCCCTCGCTCGAGCGGACGGCCGACTGGCTCCGCCTCGTGTTCGCGACGTTCGCGCTCGTCCCGCCCCTCTGGCTCGGTTTCGTCGTCCAGTACACGGGTCGTGACGAGCTGTTCTCACGAACGGTCGCCGTCGTCCTGTTCGGACTGCCGATCGTGACCGCCGCGACGGCACTGAGCCCGTGGTTCGACCCCCTCCTGGTCAGCGACCTGTCGATCGAACCGAACGCGACGCTCGCCGTCTCCGCGGGACCGATACTCGTGGCGACGTTCGTGTTCGCGTACCTCCTGATGTTGTTCGCGACGCTGTTGCTCGTCCAGCTCTTTCTCCGGGCGCGTCACCTCTACCGCGGCCAGGCCGTCGCGATCCTCGCGGCCGCGGCCTTCCCGTGGGCGGGCAACGTCTTCTACCTGACCGGCGTCTTCACCGGCCTCGACCTCACCGGCGCCCTGTTCGTTGTCTCGGCAGCGACGATGACGCTTGCCCTCGCTCGGTTTCGACTCCTCGACCCGATTCCGACCGGCCACCGGACCGTCCTCGAGCGCCTGACCGACGGCGTCGTCGTCCTCACCGACGACTGGCGAATCGGCGACGCGAACCCGGCCGCGCGGTGGCTGCTCGACGTCGACGACCCGGTCGGAAACCGAATCGACGCCCTCCTCGAGTCCTGGCCGTTCGACCGCGACGTCGAGACGGTCACCGACTGGCGCGAACTCCCCGTCACGATCGACGGCGAGACGCGGTTTCTCGAGGCCCAGGTGCGACCCTTCCGCGATCACCACAACCGAATCGTCGGCCGTGCGGTCACGCTCCGCGACGTTACGGGCCACAAACGGCGCGAACTGGCCCTCGAACGGTACGAGACGATCTACGAGTCGATCCGCGAACCCGTGTTCGTTCTCGACGCCGACGGCCGGTTTTCGATCGTCAACGACCCCTTCCTGACGCTGCTCGAGGCCGACGAGACGGCGGTGCTCGGCGAGCGACCGACGGCGGTGTTCGACCTCGAGGCCGACTGGCCCGCCGACGCGCCGGGAACCGACGGCGACCGACTCGAGGCCGACGTCGTGACGAGCGCCGCCCCCGTACCGTGTGAGATCGAACTCGCGCCCGTAACCCCCTCGTCGGACGCCGACACCGAGGGCTGGGTCGGCGTCGTCCGTGACGTCTCTCGCCGAAAGGCCGCCGAGCGCGACCTCGCCGAGACCGCCGAGACGCTCGAGTCGGTGATCACCGCCTCGCCGGTCGGCGTGATCGCCTGCGACCGCGAGGGAACGATCGAGCTGTGGAACCCGGCCGCCGAGTCGATCCTCGGCTGGCGCACCGACGAGGCGATCGGCCGACGGCTACCGATCGCCGACGACGCCAACGATCCCCTGCCCGTCGTCGACGCCGCACGGCTCGACCGGCTGTGTGAACTCCCGCTCGAGGACGTCCCCACGGCGCGAATCGAACTCGAACTCCGGCGGGCCGACGACGCCCGGATCGACGCGTCGGTCGCGCTTGCACGACGCCACGGTCCGGACGCCACCGTCGACGGCTACGTCGCCGTCGTCGACGACATCACGGAACGCAAAGCCCGCGAACGGACCCTCCGCCGCCAGAACGAACGCCTCGAAACGTTCGCGAGCGTCCTCAGTCACGACCTGCGTAACCCGCTCGCGATCGCGACCGGCTTCACCGAGGTGGCCCGGGAAACCGGCGACGTCGACGAACTCGAGCGCGTCGAGGCCGCCCTCGACCGAATGACCGAAATCGTCGACGACCTCCTCGAACTCGCACGCGCGGGCGAAGAGATCGGCGCGACGAACAGCTGCTCACTCCGCTCGGCCGCCCGCGACGCCTGGGAGACCACCGACACCGGCGAGACACGCCTCGAGATCGGAGACAGCCGACTGATCGAAGCCGACCGGACGCGACTCGTGCAGCTGCTCGAGAACCTGTTCCGGAACGCGGTGGAGCATAGCTCCACGAGCCCTCGTTCGAACGCTCACGAGGACGCCGTGGAACACAGTTCCACGAGCCCTCGTTCGAACGCTCACGAGGACGCCGTGGAACACAGTTCCACGAGCCCTGACTCACAGGCTCGTCAGGACGCCGTGGAGCATAGCTCCACGAGCCCTCGTTCGAAGACTCACGAGGACGCCGTAAAACACGGGAAGACGCAGAAACAGGCGTTCGACGGGAACGAATCGACGACCAGAACCCCCGTGACGGTGACCGTCGAGGCGACCGCCGACGGGTTCGCCGTCTCGGACGACGGAGCCGGCATCCCGCCCGACGAGCGCGAGGCAGTGTTCGAACGAGGGTACACGACCGACGCCGACGGCACCGGCCTCGGACTCGCCATCGTCCGAGAGATCGCCGAGGGCCACGGCTGGACGATCACCCTGACCGAGAGCGACGCCGGCGGCGCACGGTTCGAGTTCGCCGTCTCGGACCAGGGGTTTAGGAGCGACTAGGTCGTACTGGCCGCCGTGACCGAGTGTCTCTTCTACGGCGGCAAAGGCGGCGTCGGCAAAACGACCTGTGCAGCGGCCACGGGGCTCACCCTCGCCGAGACGGGCCGGCGGACGCTCGTCGTCTCGACCGATCCCGCCCACTCGCTGGCCGACGCCTTCGAGACCGACCTCGGTCCCGAGCCTCGCGAACTCCGTCCGAACCTCGAGGCGGTCGAGATCGACCCCGACACCCGGGCCGAGCGATACCAGCGCATCGCGACGGCACTCGCCGCCGACCTCCGAGCGGCCGGCATCCGCCTCGAGGACGAGGAGATCGACCGACTCTTCGCCGCCGGCACCCCGGCCGGGGGCGACGAACTCGCCGCGCTCGACCTGCTCGTCGAGTACGTCGACGACGGCCGCTGGGACGTCGTCGTCTTCGACACCGCACCGACGGGACACACTCTCCGGCTGTTCGACTTCCCCGAGGTGCTGGGACTCGCCCTCGAGACGACCCGCTCGCTCCAGGGACAGGTTCGACGCCTCGGCGACGCCGCCCGCCGGATGACCCTCGGCCCGCTCTCGTACCTCTCAGGCCGCGATCGCGACGAGGGAATCGAGGAGCTGCAGGCACGACTCGAGCGCGCCCGCGACCTGCTCGTCGATCCCGAACGGACGACGTTCCGGATCGTGACGATCCCCGAGACGATGGCCATCGCGGAGTCAGAACGCCTCCTCGAGCGGCTCCGCGAGGCCGGCGTCACCGTCGAGACGATCGTCGTCAACCGCGTCCTCGAGGAGGCCGACGCGGACTGTTCGCGCTGTCAGTCACGCCTGCACAGACACGACGAGCGCGTGGAGACCGTTCGTGAGACGTTTCCAGATCTCGAGGTACTCACCCTTCCAGAGACGGACGGCGAGATCCACGGCCTCGAGACGCTATCGGCGATCGCCGACCGACTGCCGGAGTGATGCTGCGTAACTCCGCTGATCGTCTCGCGAACGGAGTGGACAGCCCCGAATCGTGTCGACACGCAGCGTCACGTCGACGCCCGAGCCGAGATAACAGCAGTCCGTTCCGACAGGCGAGAGCCGATGAGAACGCCAGCTGACAGAAACGCATCGCCGAACTCGTCGCCCCGGCGGCGACGGCCGTACGAGAATCTGGGACCACCTCGCCGAAGGACGCGGGGAGAGGCCGGGACGGTGAGCTTTTTGAGTAGTCCCTCCCTACGTTCTCCCCATGACGACCGACCGTCCCGGTGACCGGGCCGACGACCGAACCCGGTCGATCCCGACCGACCGCGAGTCACCCGTCGGCGCGCCGGTCATCCGGGGCGACGAATCGGTCACCGGATCACACGCCCGCCGAGCCATCCAGTTCGATCCGACCGATCCCGAAAGCGTCACCGAGGCTGCCGACACCGTTTCCCAGTTCGCCAACGGGGGCGCAGACGACGACCACCTCTATATGCTCCGCGGTGCAGCCGCCTGTGCCGCCCTCGTTCGGGGCGTCGGCTCCTACAAGGCCGCCGCCGAACGAGCCAGCGAGGCGGGCGAGGGCGACGCCGTCACCGTCTCGTTCATCCGTAAGTGGGCCCGCGTTCACGACCTCCCCCGGTCGGTCCGGCGACAGGTCGCCCTCGGACGAATCGCGCCGACCGCCGCGAAACACATCGCCCGCGTCGCTGGCGAGGCTCGCCTGCTGCTCGCCTGGGCCGTCCTCGACGGCGACCTGACCGTCCGCGAGGTCCGCAACGTCGCGAGCGCGATCAACAACGGCGTCCCCATCGCCGAGGCCCTCGCCGAGTACGACGTCACCCTCGGCGAACTCGAACTCACCCTCCCGCCAACCGTCTACCGCGACCTCAGACAACGAGCCTCCCTCGAGGGCGTCGAACCCGACGACCTCGTCGCCGACGCACTCGAGGCGTCCCTCGACGACCGCTAGCGCTCCCCGGCGAAGAACGTTCGTGCCCCTCGTGCGATCGTCTCCCCTGCCGTCAACACTTCGGACCAATCGATCGTCTCGTCCGGGAAATGCGCCTGCTGGATACTGCCAGGTCCAAACAGTACCGTCGGAATCCCCGCCGCGACGTAGTGGCGACTGTCCGCACCGTACGTCGCCCCCCGAACGGCCGACTCCTCGAGTCCGACCTCGGCCATCGCCGACTGCACGGCGCCGACGACCGGTTCGTCAGGGTCGGTCTCGGCCGCCTCGAACTGAATCGAAAAGCGCTCGAACTCGGGTGGGTTCGACTCGAGCCACGGCTCGTCGTCGACGACCGACGCGAGCCGCGCCTCGAACTCGCGTTCGACCTCGTCGACCGTTTCTCCCGGCGCGACGCCGATTCGAATCTCCGCGACCAGCTCGTCCGGCACCGTCGACGCCCACGACCCCGCCTCGACCGTCCCGAAACAGACCGGCCACGGCGTCGGGAACGCCTCGTAGAGCGGATGGCTCACTCGCTCACCGCGCTCGGCCTCGAGGTCCATAAACGCCCGTCGGATCCGTTCGAAGTGCTCCAGCACCGACTCGCCGTGCCACCGCGTCGCCGCGTGCGCCGACCGTCCCTCTAGGCGGAGCCGCGTCATCAGACTTCCCTCCGTCGCCGTGATCGGTCGCAGCTCGGTCGGTTCGGCGACGATCGCTGCGTCACGGTCGAACGGGTACGGATTCGACAGCGCCGCCGCAGCCGCGCCGATGCCACCCTCTTCCTCGCCGACGACGCTCTCGACGACGACCCGCCCGTCGATGTCGGTTCCCGTCTCCGCGAGGTGGCGCGCCGCGAAGACGCACGCCGCCAGCCCACACTTCATGTCCACCGCACCGCGAGCGGTGAGCCGGTCACCGTCCCATCGGGGCTCGAACGGGTTCCCGCTCCAGGCGCTCTCTCGTCCCGCTGGCACGACGTCGACGTGTCCGTTCAACACCAGCGTCGGCCCGGCATCGGGATCACCGAACTCGAGCACGCCCGCAACGCTCGGCCGCCCCGACGTTTGAATCGCCTCCGGATCGTCGGGAAACGACGGATGGGAAGCCAGCTGGGCTGCCTCGGCGACCCACTCATACGTCTCGAAGCCGAACGCCTCGAGTCGCTCGCGAAGCCACTCCTGAGCCGGCGCTTCGTTCCCGGCCGTCGTCTCGAACCGGAGCAGTCGCTCCGCGAACGATCGCAGTTCGTCGTCCCAGTCGTCGGCGAAGTCCATACTCGAGGACTCTCACCGGTACAGTTCAACACACCGCTCTCCGGGTCGACGAAGAAAGAAACGTTTAACCACCACTCGACGGAATGATGAACCGAGGGCCGGTAGCTCAGTCCGGCAGAGCATCTGGCTTTTAACCAGACGGTCGCGTGTTCAAATCGCGCCCGGCCCGTATTCTCGCCGCGAGCAAATTCGCGAGCGGCGAGTCTCGGAACCGGCGGGATTTGAACGCAGGGAGGTCGCGCGCAGCGAAGCGAGCACGTCCGACCGTGTGTTCAGATTCCGACTTCAGGAGGAATCTGAATCAGACCGAGGTTCTGCGAGCAACGCGAGCAGGTTCTCGGGCGTGGTTCAAATCGCGCCCGGCACGTGCAACGAACCGATGAGCGCAGCGAATCGGTGAGTGAACCGGCAGGCACGATTTTGCCACGAGCAATCTCGCGAGTGGCAAAACGGTCACGAGCGATTTGAAGTAGACGAGTCGCAGCCAGTGAGCGAGCGGAGCGAGCGAACCGGAACGTCTCGGCGTCGTTCAAATCGCGCCCGGCCCGCTTTTGCGACGACCGTTCCGTGAGCCACCAGCAACGAATCCGACCCGCTTTCACGACGACCGAAACGGTGAGTCGACAGCAGCCAAACTGTTTTGGAAGAGTAGCTATGCACCGGCGTACCTTCACTCGAGTCACAGGGAACCACCCGACCACGGCGTGTGAACGCGTTCCCTGCCCAGGCGATTCCCTCAAACCGGCAACCGTCCACCCCAAAGGCGAGTCGGAACACCGTGACTTACGTCCGTTCGAGTACACCAGGACACCCATGAACGTCGACGAAGAAGCGATCCGAAGCCGCTGTACCGACGCCGTCTTCGAGCGTGGCCGAACGTATCGCCGAGAGGGGCGAGTTCGGCGACTACAGCGATTCGACGACGTCGTCACCGCCATCGTCCAGGGCTCGAGCGCGTACGACGTGACCGTCGAGTTCGACGACGGCATCGACGCCCGATGTACGTGCCCCTACGACGGCCCGGGCGAGTGCAAACACGTCGTCGCGGTGATCCTCGAGGTCGCCGTTGACGAACCACGAGACGAGAGCAAGCGCGTCACGGCCATCCTCGAGGCCGTCCCGGCAGCCGATCTGCGGGCGTTCGTACGTGAGACGCTCGCGGCGAATCCGGACGTGCGCGACCGGTTCCTGGCGCGGTTCGGCGACGACGACACGCCCGTCGAGAAGTACCGCGAGGAGATCGAAGCGCTGTTCGACCAGCACACTCGGGAGTACCCAGTAGTCACCGACGCCATCGACTTCTCGCATTTCTTCGACGTGGCCGACCAGTATCGCAGCCGCGGCCGATACCTCCCAGCCGCGAGCGTCTATCGCGCCGTTTTCGAAGGAATCGACGACAACGAGGACAGAATCGACGCCGCCTACGACCACTACGCCCGGACGCTCCAGTCCGCACTCGAGGGATACGTCGAGTGCGTGCTCGCAGCCGATCTCGGTCAAGACGAGTTCGAGAAGTACAGTGGTGTGCTAGAGGAACAAGCGATGTCGGCGCACCCAGCTAACAGCGAGCAGTTTTATCGAGCGATCGACGACCTCGAAAACCGACAATCATAGCGATCCAGCTGGGAAGCAATTCATCCCTCTGGACCGAACGATCCGTTTAGATGGATCTCAGAGGAGCCGTTGAAGAGGAGTTGTCAAGACGCAATCCTCCTGAGGGGTTTGGGGGAACGTGTGAGATACCAAGGGCCGGATTTGAACCACGAGAGTTCGCTTCGCTCACTCTCTGGGCTCAAATCCTCGATTTGGTGCTTGCCGCTCACGGAGTTGTTCGCGGCAACAAAGCCAAGGGCCGGATTTGAACCGGGGGGACTTCGCTTTGCTCGTCCCAGGATTCAAATCCTCAGTTGATTCTTACCGCTCGCGGAGTTGCTCGCGGTAGAGAAGCCAAGGGCCGGATTTGAACCGGCGGTAGGCGGCTCTGCAGGCCGCTGCGTTCGGCCGGACTCTGCCACCTTGGCGCGGTCGGTAGTAGTCACTGTGGTCGTTTAAGCGTAGCGGTACGGCCCTGATCGGGCCGTCCGTAAATACAGCCACCCCCCGGAGCGGTTGCTCTCGGGGGGTGATGATAGTATGAGTGGAGGCGACGAACCGACGTTCCCAGAGGGTCTCCCACTCCAGTACTGGCCGGTACGCAGGCGGGCTTATCTGCCGTGTTCGGGATGGGTACGGGAGGAACCCCGCCGCTGTGGCCGCCTTAACGCCGACTCGCGGACTCGAACCGCGATTTCGTCCAACGTCGGTGGTCTGAAACCGTATGTTACGTGTAGTCCAGTTTGCGCCTGGACCCGTTCAAACGGGTCACAGTGCAGATCCATGAATATGATTAGTGGCTCGATCGGTTAGTGCTCGCGGGCTCAACACCTCGTTGCCTCGGTGCGTACACCCCGAGTCTATCGAACTCGTCTTCTACGAGTGATCTCGGTGGCTCCTCTTTTCCAGGTGGGTTTCGAGCTTAGATGCGTTCAGCTCTTACCCCGTGGTGCGTAGCTGCCCGGCACGTGCTCTTTCGAACAACCGGTACACCAGTGGCACCCATTCGTAGTTCCTCTCGTACTATACGAACGTTCCCGTCAGGAACCATAACACCCCCAATAGATAGCAGCCGACCTGTCTCACGACGGTCTAAACCCAGCTCACGACCTCCTTTAATAGGCGAACAACCTCACCCTTGCCCGCTTCTGCACGGGCAGGATGGAGGGAACCGACATCGAGGTAGCAAGCCACCCGGTCGATATGTGCTCTTGCGGGTGACGACTCTGTTATCCCTAAGGTAGCTTTTCTGTCAGCAATTGCCCGCATCAAGCAGGCTAATTGGTTCGCTAGACCACGCTTTCGCGTCAGCGTCCGTTGTTGTGCCGGACACTGTCAGGCTCCCGTATGCTCTTGCGCTCTCTTCCGGGTCTCCGTCCCGGATGAGGGAACCTTGGGGCGCGCTCGATATCTTTTCAAGCGCGTACCGCCCCAGTCAAACTGCCCGGCTACCGGTGTCCTCCGCCAGGAGTGAGAGTCACAGTCACCATCGGGTAGTATTTCAAGGATGACTCGGTGGCCCGCTGGCGCGGGTACCTGTGTAATGTCTTCTACCTATGCTGCACAATGGCGGCCATGTCTCAGCGACAGCCTGCAGTAAAGCTCTATAGGGTCTTCGCTTCCCCTTGGGGGTCTCCAGACTCCGCACTGGAACGTACAGTTCACCGGGCCCAACGTTGGGACAGTGGCGCTCTCGTTGATCCATTCATGCAAGCCGCTACTGAAGCGGCAAGGTACTACGCTACCTTAAGAGGGTCATAGTTACCCCCGCCGTTAACAGGTCCTTCGTCCCCTTGTACGGGGTGTTCAGATACCTGCACTGGGCAGGATTCAG
This sequence comes from Natronobeatus ordinarius, assembly GCF_024362485.1. Classification (NCBI taxonomy): domain Archaea; kingdom Methanobacteriati; phylum Methanobacteriota; class Halobacteria; order Halobacteriales; family Natrialbaceae; genus Natronobeatus; species Natronobeatus ordinarius. The sequence continues at coordinate 179,740 of NZ_CP101456.1, forward strand.
TGACTGTACTCGTCTTTGCAGATTTGCAGTCACCTGTGTTGTTACTAGACAGTCGGAGCGCCCGAGTCACTGCGGCCTGCCGCTTTCCGCGGCAGGCATCCCTTCTTCCGAAGGTACGGGACTAACTTGCCGAATTCCCTAACGTCGGTTGCTCCCGACAGACCTTGGCTTTCGCCGCCACGAGTACCTGTGTCGGTTCTCGGTACGGACAGTGTGCTCGTCTTTTCACGGGCTCTAGGTTGACCCAGCTTGCGATATCCCACCATTCATCCGCTTCGTACCATTACGGTTTCCACGGATTTCGATGGTTCTACCGGGCGATGGCCCGGCCTGGGCGGCCCCAAAGCGTCGACTTTTACTGCACACTGGCATAGGAATATTAACCTATCTCCCTTTCAACAGTCTCGAGTTACGGACTGATTTAGGACCGGCTAACCCTCAGCTGATAAGCATTGCTGAGGAACCCTTACTCGTTCGGCCGTCGGGGTTCTCACCCGACTCACGCTGCTACTTTGACCAGGATTTTCGTTTCCGCACGGTCCACACGACCTCTCGGCCGTGCTTCCACCCGAACGGAACGCCAACCTACGGGATCACACTCGAAAGTGTGCCGCCAGGTCTCGGTGGTGGACTTGAGCCCCGATCATTTTCGGCGCCTCGAACCATCGGCCGGTAAGCTGTTACGCTTTTCTTAGAGGGTAGCTGCTTCTAAGCTCACCTCCCGGCTGTCTAGGGCTCGAGACCACCTTCGATCGCACTTAGTCCACACTTGGGGACCTTAACCCAGCTCTGGGTTGTCTCCCTCACGGTACACAGGCTTACCCCGCGCACCGGACTCCCCACGTCAACGGCGTCTGTAGGTTCGGAGTTGGACAGCGAGGCGAACTCCTCTCGGAGTCCGATCTCCCAATCCGTCGCTCTACCCCACAGACTACCTCGGTGGAGGTCATGCTTCGACATGTTTCGGTTGGAACCAGCTGTTTCCGAGCTCGATGGGCCTTTCACCCCTAGACGCAGATCACGCGAGGGTATTGTAGGACACCAACGCTAACGGGCCTCCACGTGCCTTTCGGCACGCTTCACCCTGCCCACGCCTAGATCGCCCGGTTTCGGGTTGTGCCCGATTGACTCCCCGCCCTTGAAGACGGCGGCCCTCACGCAAAGCGCTGCGGCCATGTCGGTTTCCCTATGCCTTCCCCGATACTCGGGTTAGACTCGCCAATCAGGCACACTCCCTGGTTCGTTTTTCAAAACGTACGACGGAACTTCGGCTCCCTGAGATTCTTACTGCAGGTTCGCACCTGGGTCATTTCTCTCAGGGCCTTGTAAGCCCCGTCGCTCTATCGCCAACTGATTTCACGCACTATTTCACCTCCCTTTTTGGGGTGGTTTTCAGCGTTCGCTCACGCTACTTGTTCGCTATCGGTCTCGAGGAGTGTTTAGTCTTCGCGGTCGATGCCCGCGAGATTCACGAGGGAAATCCAACCCCCGTTACTCTGGAGCTGACGCACATCGTACTCGCCTGCAATACGGGGCTGTCACCCTGTATCGCGCTCCGTTCCAGAAGACTTCTTGCAGGTTTTCTGATGATGAGAGTCAGTCCGAACACCACATTGCCTGTGAGGGCTTCGGTTTGGACTGCGTCGGGTTCACTCGCCGTTACTAACGACATCGCGTTTGCTTTCTTTTCCTGCCGGTACTGAGATGTTTCAATTTCCGGCGTTCCCCATTGCGCAAGGCAATTGCTGTGGGGATTCCCATTCGGAGATCCTGAGTTCTTCCCCTCCATGCGGGTCCCTCAGGCTTATCGCAGCTTGGCACGTCCTTTGTCGGCTCTCGAGCCGAGCGATCCACCAGCTGGCACAGTAGCCACGTTCGTCGGATCTGTAATTGTGACCCGGGAACGGGTCCAGTGGACGCCTGGACTACACGTACACACGGTCTCATTTGCAGCGCTGTAGACGCAGCGTGCATTGACCCTTCCCACCCGCACTTGCGCGGGGTGGTGCATCGGTTTGCGTTCGGATTGAGTCGTAGTGGCGTCTCCCACTTAAGGGGAGCGATTCACTCCGACTCGCACCGAGTCATGGACCCACTGGGATTCGAACCCAGGGCATCCTCCTTGCAAAGGAGGCACTCTCCCACTGAGCTATGGGCCCACCCTCCCGTCAGCAGACGGGAGGACACGGTGTTAGCCTTGGTAGTTCAAAGGTGCCCGATCGGCCAGATCGGCGGTCGGTCGGACGCGGACGTGGTGGGCCACCCTCGTCGGGGTGGTCCCGGTCTGTGGAGGTGATCCAGCCGCAGATTCCCCTACGGCTACCTTGTTACGACTTAAGCCCCCTTGCGAAGCCCAGATTCGACCTGGGAATCCAGGCCTCATCCGGACCTCACTCGGGTGCTTTGACGGGCGGTGTGTGCAAGGAGCAGGGACGTATTCACCGCGCCTTGCTGAGGCGCGATTACTACCGAATCCAGCTTCATGTGGGCGAGTTTCAGCCCACAATCCGAACTACGACCGAGTTTCGGAGATTAGCGCCCCCTTTCGGGGTGGCATCCCACTGTCTCGGCCATTGTAGCCCGCGTGTCGCCCAGCACATTCGGGGCATACTGACCTACCGTTGCCCGTTCCTTCCTCCAGTTTGGCACTGGCAGTCTCCCTAATGTACCCATCCGACTCACGTCGATGCTGGCAATTAAGGATGCGGGTCTCGCTCGTTGCCTGACTTAACAGGACGCCTCACGGTACGAGCTGACGGCGGCCATGCACCTCCTCTCAGTAGCTCCACTAAGCTCGTCACACTGAGCTTCACAGCATACTGTCGGTGCTGGTGAGATGTCCGGCGTTGAGTCCAATTAAACCGCAGGCTCCTCCGGTTGTAGTGCTCCCCCGCCAATTCCTTTAAGTTTCATCCTTGCGGACGTACTTCCCAGGCGGTCTGCTTCACGGCTTCCCTACGGCACAGCACAGGCTCGTAGCCTGTGCCACACCTAGCAGACATCGTTTACGGCTAGGACTACCCGGGTATCTAATCCGGTTCGTGACCCTAGCTTTCGTCCCTCACCGTCGGATCCGTCCTTCCAGAGCGCTTTCGCCACCGGTGGTCCGTCCAGGATTACAGGATTTCACTCCTACCCCAGACGTACCCTCTGGATCTTCCGGTCCCAAGCCAGGCAGTTTCCACCGGACGCCCGCGCGTTAGGCGCGCGGATTTCCCGACGGACTTACTTGGCCGGCTACGGACGCTTTAGGCCCAATAATAGCGGTCATCACTCGGGCTGCCGGTATTACCGCGGCGGCTGGCACCGGTCTTGCCCAGCCCTTATTCGCCGACCACCTTACGGTCGGAAAAAGCGAGGACTGTATGCCCTCGCACTTGGAGTCCCCTTATCGCACTGTCGTGCAGTGTAAAGGTTTCGCGCCTGCTGCGCCCCGTAGGGCCCGGTATCTTGTCTCAGATACCGTCTCCGGGCTCTTGCTCTCACAACCCGTACCGATTATCGGCACGGTGGGCCGTTACCCCACCGTCTACCTAATCGGCCGCAGCCACATCCTGTCGCGCCGTAGCGTTTCGAGCTCGAGCCAGTTCCAGGCATCGAGCCGTATGCGGAATTAGCCTCAGTTTCCCGAGGTTATGCCGCTCGACAGGGTAGTTTGGCCACGTGTTACTGAGCTATTCGCCACGAATCTAAGTTCGTACGACTAGCATGGCTAAATCGAACTCCAATAGCAATGACCTCCGGCAGGATCAACCGGAATGCTATTCCCTCCAGATGGAGGGAGGTGTTGGCGGTGAATATCGTAATACTCACACGTTATGTTGGGTCCGCGTTCGACGACGACCGAATCGATCGACCGATTGGGCGTCACCGAACTACCAAGGCTAACATCAGATCCCATCTGTACGGAAGACCGCAGGGGTGGAATCCTCATTTCCTCCGGACGTGTTTGTATGCCCCGAGAGGTACTTAACCCCTTCGGGATCGTCCGGGATTGGTGGAGCGAGTTGAACGCCCCACCGATCACGCGTTCTTTGCGTTTTCATCCAAGTGCCCTCGTACACTTAAGGGCATCGGATCGGAGACGTGCCGGAAACGGCATCCGGCTCGTCCACCGCACAATATAGGGTACGCGCCGTTTGTATATAAGGGCGTCGTATCCATCACGCCGGAAACCGGCGACAGTGACGGTCGATCCGAGCACACCTGACGGACCGATCCGACAGGTGGTATCGAGGTGGATGATGTACCTGCCTCCGTGCCAGGGATGGCCGGAGGGGACGTGGCGGCGTGCGCCACGTCGTTCGCATTAGTATCGAGGAGCAGGTCCGTATATAAGGCCGTCGAACGAGATCCACATCGGAACCCGATACCATGTGACGGTTTTCCACCAGTCACTCACGTGAGTGACAGTACTTAACGGAAGTCGACCGAAGCGAGTGAAACAGTGCTCGAGGACGTCGCCGCGAAAGCGCCGTTCGTCGAGCCGAACGAACCGAACAGGTGGTGACGGCGGCTCCGGAGATCGCTGCACACAGCCTGGTTTCGGACGGCCGTCGCCGGTTGGTACTATAAGTAGCTCCGCCGGGTGCTAGCGGAGCGTGACGTCGAACACGGTGGACGAACTGGGTCGAGCCGTACTCGAGGCGATCGCCGAGGGACGAGTCACGGCCGACGAACTCGTGGATCGGTTCGAAGCGACTCGGTCGGCGATCGACGAGCGACTCACACAGCTGGCCAGCAACGGGCTGGTTCGTACGGTAACCGACAGGGAGTACGAGCTAACTGAAAACGGGCGGCGAATGCTCACCGCCACGCCAGCCGGGGCAGCCGACGACCGAATCGACACGCCGGCGCACGTGGAGCGAGCGCTCGAGAACGAGATGCTCCGTCCGGACGAGGCAGCGGCCGTTCGGAGTGCGTTCTCGTTCCTCCGGTACTGGGGCGAGGCGACGACTGCCGAGCTCGTCGACGGCGTCTACAGCGCGGTGCCCGCAGGCTACGAGACGGCCGATCGATGGTGGGAAGCGTGCGTACGCGACCAACTCGAGCGACTCCCCGACGTGGCGGTCACAGCGGAGGGGTCGATCGGCGAGACGTGGCGGTACGAGGGATCGGCGGTGGTCGAGACGTTTGCGGATCAGGATGGGCGGGCGGTGCGCGATCCGGATTCCACGGCGCCGTCGATCGGGAGCGTTCGCCACGCGCTCGAGAGCCGAGAGCTTCGAGCGGAGGAACGAGCGGCCGCCCGAGCCGCGTTCGTCGTTCTCTTTGGTCGCGGTGCGGTGACGGCCGACGAGCTCGTCGAACGCGTGTACGACGATCATCCGGCGGGGTACGAGTCGCCCGAGGCGTGGGTGGAGTGGTTATCCGAACTCCTCGAGACAGTTCCGGACGTCGACGGGGAGGCAGAAGTCGAAGATGGGGTGAGCTGGGTCTACGACCCGTGGGTCGCAGTCGAGTAGCGGGACGCAGTGCGTGACGTCATCACGACCCGGATCGCGTTCGCTCCCCGTAGCCTCAGCGAGTGCGTCGCGGGCTCTGCCTGGCGAACGTCCAGTCGGCGGAACTTGAACGACGATCAGTACGCTCGAGCGCTCCGTGGGACGCGGTATGGCTCGAGTGAGCCGTGGGACACGCGGTATGAATAGTATCGCGCGGGCGGAGGCCGATCGGTCATCCCGTCCGTCGTGGACGTGGTCGGATCGGATGAGACCCGCGCACGTCCACGTCGGGCGCGTACGCGTATGAACGAATCGCATCAGCGCCGACTGTGTCATTTCCCCCGCGCCCGGGCACGCACGAGCGACCACGAGAACGGGGCCGGTCCGAAGTCGGCCGACCCACCGATGATCATAAATCAGACGCGTGAGAAGAGGTCTACGAATGGTCCGGGACCCGATCGATTCGGAGTCGGCGCTGTCGGCCGCGGAGATCTGTGCCGCGCTCGACGATCCCGACTGTCGAGAGATCATCCGGAATCTCGACGAGCCACTGACGGCGGCCGAAATCACGTCACGATGTGACATCCCCCAATCGACGCTGTACCGGAAGCTCGAGTTGCTGACCGACGCGACGCTGCTGGAGGAGTCGACCGAGATCAGAAAGGACGGCCACCACGCGAGCCGGTACTCGATAGCCTTCGAAGAGATCACGCTCTTTCTCGAGGAGGACCGGTCGGTCGGAGTCTCGATCGAACGCCCGACGCGGACGGCCGACGAACGGCTGGCCGAGTTGTGGTCGGAGGTGAGAAAGGAAACATGAGTCCACACGATACAGGAATGGAGATTACGATCGCCCTCGCGATCGTGAAGACGCTGGCACTGCTCGTCGGTGGGGCGATCACGTACTTCGCGTTCAAGGCGTACCGACGGACCCGCCACCAGGCGCTCGGGCTCCTGACGGCCGGGTTCGCGATCATTACGTTGGGACTGGTACTCGCCGGGCTGTTTCACGAGCTACTCAACGTGTCGCTGGCGGTCGGCGTCCTGATCGAGAGTCTGCTGGTGCTCGTCGGCTTTCTCATCATCGCCTACTCGCTGTACGTACAGTGACGCCACGGGTGTGTCGTCTTCGGCCACGCGTCCGTCGCTGTCGATCCAATCCGTTCCCGGCTCACGGGAACGAGTGTGAACCGTTCGTACACACGTTCGACGAACCGGGACCGGAGCTGTACTCCTGTCTTCCCCACGAACGGCGCGGGATGAAGGGAGCAGTCGGCGTCGTCTGAGACCGGCGGTCGCTCCGGTACGGAGGTTCAGCCGACGGCACGAGGCATCAGCACCCGGCGATTCGTCGGTCGACTCGAGCGCAAAAGAACGAACGGCTACCGGTTGAGCGTGTGAATCGCGTGCCCGAGCGCGTTTTCCGCGGCTTCCATCACCGACTCCGCCAGCGTCGGGTGGGCGTGCACCGTCGCCGCGACGTCCTCGAGGGTCGCTCCAAGCTCGATCGCCAGTCCGAGTTCGGCGATCAGCTCGGAGGCTTCGGGCCCGACGATCTGAGCACCCAGCACGAACCCGGCCTCTTCCTCGGCGACGATTTTGACGAAGCCGTCGGCGTGGCCCGTCGTCAGCGCCCGGCCGCTCGCCATGAACGGGAACTTTCCGACGACCGGCTCGAAGCCCTGTTCTTCCGCTTCGGCCTCGGTCAGCCCAACGGTGCCGATCTCGGGTTCGGTGAACACGGCGGCGGGCATCGCCTGGTAGTCGATCGCCGACGGCTCCCCGGCGATCACTTCCGCGGCGACCTGCCCCTCGTAGCTGCCCGCGTGGGCGAGCATCGGCTCGCCCGCGACGTCGCCGACGGCGAAGATGTGCTCGACGTTCGTCCGCCCGCGGTCGTCCGTCTCCAAAAATCCGCGATCGTCGGTCTCGACGCCCGCCGCCTCGAGGTCGAGCGTGTCCGAGACGGGGGCACGGCCCACCGCGACCAGCACCTTCTCGGCGTCGAGTTCGAGCCCGCCGCCGTCGGCTTCGGCCTCGGCCTCGGCCTCCGCGGGCTCGGTGACGACCCGGATGCCGTCGCCGTGCTCGTGCCACTCGCTCGCGGTTTGACCGAAGTGGAAGTCGACGCCCAGCTCCTTCGCGCGCTTCTTCACGGGCCGTTTGAGGTCGGCTTCGTAGCCCGGCAGGATATCCTCGAGCATCTCGATCACCGTCACCTCGGTGCCGAGCTTGGCGAAGACGCCCGCCAGCTCCATCCCGATGTAGCCCGCGCCGACGACCACCAGCGACTCCGGGATCGACTCGAGCGCCAGCGCCTCTCGCGAGCTGAGTACGGGGTCGTCCTCGTAAGAGAAGTTGGGGATCTCGATCGGCCGCGAACCCGTCGCGACGATCGCGTGTTCGAACTCGATCGACTCGCTTCCCTGGCCCTCCCCACCGTGGGAGACCCGGACGGTGTGCTCGTCCGCGAAGTGTGCCGTTCCCTCGAGCAGGTTGACGCCGTTTGCCTTGCACAGCTTCTCGACGCCGCTCGTGAGCTGGGTCACGACGTCGTCCTTCCAGCCGACCATTCCTGCCATGTCGACCGCGGGGTCGGCGTGGATGCCCATCTCCTCGGCGTGGCCAGCTTCGTGGGCGACGTTCGTCGCCGTGATCAGCGCCTTCGAGGGGATGCAGCCGTGGTTCAGGCAGGTCCCGCCGTAGGCCTCCTTCTCGACGAGCGTCACGTCGAGATCGAGCTGTCCGGCGCGGATCGCGGCTACGTAGCCCGCGGGTCCGGCGCCGATCACCAGTACGTCCGTTCCAGTCGAGATGTCTCCGACGACCATTATTCTAGTAACAGCAGTTCGGGGTGTTCGAGGTACTCCATCACCTTGTTCGTGAAGCTCGCGCCCTCCGCCCCGTCGATCAGTCGGTGGTCGAACGACAGCGACAGCGTCATCACCGACCGCGGTTCGATCGACTCGGTCCCGTCCTCGTCGGTGACGACGCGGGGCTTGCGTTTGATCTCGCCGACCGCCAGAATGCCCGCCTCGGGGTAGTTGAGCACCGGCGTGGCGTACTCGCCGCCGATGCCACCGATGTTCGTGATCGTGAACGTCGAGCCCCGCAGTTCGTCGGGGGAGATGGTGCGCTCTCGAGCCTTCGTCACCAGCTCGTCGGTCTCCGAGGAGAGCTGGAGCATGCCCTTCCGGTCGGCGTCTTCGACGACGGGCACCATCAACCCGGCGTCGGTCGCCGCCGCCACGCCCAGGTTGTAGTAGTTCCGGTAGACGATCTCCTCGTTCTCGTCGTCGATCATCGCGTTCATCTCCGGGAACTCCTTCAGCGACGCCACCACCGCCTTCATGATGAACGGCATGTACGTCAGCCGGATACCCTGCTCCTCGGCGAGCGGCTTGAGCTGCTCGCGCGTCTCGACGAGCTTCGTCACGTCCACCTCGTCGTGGTGGGTGACGTGTGGCGCGGTGTACTTCGAGCGCTCCATCGCCTCCGCGATCGTCCGCCGGACGCCCTTGAACGGCTCGCGTCGCTCGCGCGGCCCGGTCTCGCCGGTCGCAACCGTAGCGACGTCCGCTTCCTGGGCCCGACGCTGGGCCTCGGCGTACTCCTGGACCGCCTCGGGCGTGACGAACGCCTCGCCGTCGCGCTCCTCGTCGGTCGGCACCTCGTCGATGTCGACGCCTTCCTCCTGGGCGAGCCGACGCGTGGCGGGTGCCGCCAGCGTCCGGTCTCGGTCAGCCGGTTCGACGCCCGCAGGGACGGCCGTTCCGGCGGTAGTCCCCTCAGCCTCGGCGACCGCATCCGCTGGTTCCGCCTCCGGCTCTACATCGGTCGCGGCGTCGGCCTCACCGGTCGCAGGTTCGGCGCCCGCAGCCGCTTCCTGGCCCTCTGCGGCGGCGCGCACGTCACCCTCGGTGATTCGGCCGCCGGGACCGCTTCCCTCGAGCTGGGCGAGGTCGACGCCCTCCTCGCGGGCCAGCCGTCGCACCCGCGGCGGGGCGAAGACGCGGCCCTCGGGCGTGGCGACCTCCTCGGCGTCAGCCCCGGTCGCGCCCGGGCTGCCTTCCGTCTCGGCCGCCTCGTCCCCGGTGGGTTCCGCGTCGGCCGCAGCCGCTTCGTCGGGCGCCTCACCCTCGACGTCGTACGTGATGAACAGGTCTCCCACGGGGACGACGTCGCCTTCCTCCCAGTGAAGTTCTCGAACCGTCCCGTTCACCGGCGAGGGAACCTCGACGAGCGCCTTGTCCGTCTCGACTTCGGCGATCGGCTGGTCCTCTGTAACCTCGTCGCCTTCCTCGACCAGCCAGGAGACGAGTTCACCCTCGGCGACCCCTTCGCCGACGTCGGGTAGTTTGAACTCTCGGACCATGACTAGAACTCCATCGCCTCCCTGATTCCCTCGGTGATGCGCGCCGGTTCGGGCAGGTAGTAGTCCTCGAGCGCGTACAGCGGGAACGGCGTGTCGAAGCCGGTGATGCGCTTGATCGGTGCCTCCTGATAGAGCAGACACTCCTCCTGGATCGTCGCCGTGATCTCCGCGCCGAGGCCGGCCGTTTTGGGCGCCTCGTGGACGATGGCGCCGCGACCGGTCTTCGTGAACGACTCGACGATGGTGTCGGTGTCGATCGGCGACAGCGTGCGCACGTCGACGACCTCGACGTCGATCTCGCCCGCGAGTTCCTCGGCCGCCTCGAGCGTCGGCCGCGTCATCGCGCCCCAGGTGAAGACGGAGATGTCCGCGCCCTCACGGCGGACGGCGGCCTTGCCGATCGGCACCTCGTAGGAGTCGTTCGGTACCTCCTCGCGGAACGCCCGGTAGATCAGTTTCGGTTCCAGAAAGAGCACGGGGTCGGGATCGCGGATCGCGCTCGTCAGCAGCCCCTTGGTGTCGTAGGGCGTCGAGGGGACGACGACCTTGAGCCCGGGCTGGTGGACGAACATCGCTTCGGTGGATTCGGAGTGGTGTTCGGGCGCGCGGATGCCGCCGCCGTAGGGGGCCCGGATCACCATCGGACAGGTGTATCGGCCGCGCGATCGCGTGCGCAGTCGCGCGACGTGACTGACGATCTGGTCGAACGCGGGGTAGATGAAGCCCAAAAACTGGATCTCGGGTACGGGTTTCAGGCCGTAGGCGGCCATCCCGACCGCCGTGCCGACGATGCCCGACTCGGCCAGCGGCGTGTCGATTACGCGATCCTCGCCGAACTCCTCGTAGAGCCCTTCGGTGGCGCGGAAGACGCCGCCGTTCTTCCCGACGTCCTCACCCATCACTAAGACGTCTTCGTCGCGTTCCATCTCCGCGTGCAGTCCATCCCGGACCGCCTGTACCAGCGTGAGGTTTTCCGATTCTGCAGCCATGTTACTCCTCCAAGAGCGCGTCGTCGCCGTGTCGTTCGCGAACCGTTTCGAACCACTCGAGCTGTTCTTCGAGCCGTCTGGGCATCCCCTCGTAGACGTGTGCGAAGATTTCTTCGGGATCGGGGCGCTCGACGTTCTCGGCGGCGTCGATCGCCTCGGCGACCCGATCTTCGACACGCGAGCCGACCGCGTCGACGCGTTCGTCGTCGAGCATTCCCTCGTTGCGGAGGAACGTCTCCAGACGCGGAATGGGGTCTTTCGCCTTCCAGCGTTCGACCTCCTCGTCGTCCCGGTAGACCGAGGGGTCGTCCGCCGTGGTGTGGGCGCCGAAGCGGTACTGGACGGCTTCGATGAGCGTCGGCCGGAGTTCGTCCTCGTCGGGGTTTTTCGCCTTCTCGACGGCGTCACGGGTGACCTGGTAGACCGCTAGTGGGTCCATCCCGTCGACCTGCACGCCCTCGAAGCCGTAGGCGGTCGCCTTCTGGGCCAGCGTCTCGCTCGCCGTCTGGCGCTCGCGCGGCACGGAGATCGCCCACTGGTTGTTGTTACAGAAGAAGACCGCCGGCACGTCGAAGACGCCGGCGAAGTTCAGCCCCTCGTGGAAGTCGCCCTCGCTCGTGGCGCCGTCGCCGAAGTAACAGAGGAACGCCTTCTCTTCGTCGCGGAGTTTCGACGCCCACGCCCCGCCGGTCGCGTGGAGAATCTGCGTCGCGATCGGCACCGCGACGGTGAAGACGTTGACGTCCTCGGGAATCGCGTTCCCCTGCTCGTGTCCCATCCAGTAGAGCAAGGTTCGCTCGAGGGACATTCCCCGAACCAGGGCAGCCCCGTGCTCGCGGTAGCTCGGATACATCCAGTCTTCGTCGTCGAGCGCGAGCGCGCTGGCGATCTGGGCGCCTTCCTGGCCCGACAGCGGCGGATACGTCCCCATCCGACCCTGGCGCTGGAGACTCACCGCCCGCTGATCGAAGTGTCTGGCCAGCCGCATCTGTTCGTACATCTCGACCAGCGCGTCCTCTGTGAGGTCCGGTACCTCGGCTCCCTCGAGGACGTGCCCGGCATCGTCGAGTACCTGTACTCGCTTCCCGGGGTCGTACTGTAGCGTGCTCACGGGTAAGGCCACCTTCGCATACGCTATCGTCTATCGCTCGCGTTATAGGAGTTTCGTAAATAGCTTACTATGGTCGCTATTCTTGCGAAAGCGTACCAAATCGATGGAGTCTGTCGGGATATGAGTGGTCGTTTGACCAAATTTTTCCCTGGCTAGCGGAAATGTACATACGTGGTGAACGATGGCGATAGATAGAGTGGACGAACGAACAGTCCGACGCGTGCTCACCGCCTGAAGGCGTTGTACAGCCAGCCGAGCAGGTAGCCGCCGACGAAGCCGTCGAGGAGACCCCAGGTGACGCCGATCGCCGTGTGCTCCTCGTATCCCAGGTAGAGGTCGGCGAGCAACTCTCGCCACCCCTCACCCCAGCCGAATCGTGACGTGACACCCAGGAACCCGACGGCGACGGCCCACGTGAGTCCAGCGGCGAGGCCCAGTGCGAGCGGATCGACCGTCTCACGGTCTCGAGTCGTTCGGCGCATCGGCCGGAGGTACGATCCGAAGTGCCGTATAGATGACTGCCCAGTTACACGGTTCGAGAGATCGGCGGTTCCTCGAGAAGCGTCCCCGCCACCGAGGGCTCGATCACTCGACCGTGACGACGCGCGTCTCCTCGAGCGGCACCAGCGGTTCGTTCGGGAACGCGACGCTCACGGTGAACGCGAGTTCGTTTTCGTCGGCCCCGAAGACGCCGACGGGAACCGTTTCTGACTCGCGGAGGTACGTGCTCGTGGCCGTCATCTCGACGTCGTTCACCGTGACGCGAATGCCGGCCTGGGCGGGTTCGCCGACGTTCCTGATCGTGACTTCGTGGACGTCGCTCTCGCCACTCGCCACCGAGTCGGGGAACGCGCCCCACTCGAGTTCCACGGCCGGGAGCGACTGCGCCCCCTCGGAGACCTGTTCGGCGACGCCCTCTGAGAGCCCCGCGTCGATCAGGCCGGAGACGCCGGCCTCGAGGACGTCTCCAGGGGTCGTCAACCCCTCTTTCGCCAGCTTGCTCGCCCGCCCCGCCGCGACGCCGTCGATGGCCGTGAGCCCGACGGCGTCGTCGGCGACGCCGTTTTCGATCCGCGCCTCGAGTCGCCTGGCGAGGTTGGCGTCGTGGGGCGAGGAAAAGCGCTCGAGGAAGGCCCGCAACGCCGACAGCAGTCGGAGGGCGTTCTGGCGGATCACCCAGGCGTCGCTCCGGAGGTCGGCCGGGGTGGTCCCGCTCGCGGCGCCCCGAAGGATGGCCAGCACTTTCCGTTCGCCGGCGTCGAGATCGCCCGTCTCCTGACCCACGAGCACGGCGTTGATCGCGTCGCGTTCTGCCTGGCGCGCGGAGACGGAGTCGAACTCCACGGCCGTTGCCACCGCCTCGAGGACGTCCCCCTCCTCGAGATCCTCGCGCTCACAGCACCGGGCGAAGCCGGCGGCCGTCTCGAGGCGCAGGTAGTACTTCGACGTGAGGACGCCGAGCGGCGTCGCCTCGATCGAGAGGCCGTCCATCTCGACGAACCCCTCCTCGACCAGCCGCTCGAGGCAGTCTCTGACCTTCCCGCGCAGGTTGGGAAAGTCGTACGCCTCGGGCCTGGACTGGCCGCGCACGTAGTAAAAGGTCGTCTCGAGCCAGTCCATCACGTCCTCGAGGTCGGTGATCGTCCCCATCGCGATCTCGGCGTTGAGGTGGGTGTCGAGGCTCTCGGCGAGCCGGGACTCGATCTCCTTGCCATCCCGGAGCAGCCGACGGTACCTGTCGGCGTCGCGGGTGTCACAGACGACCCAGCCGTAGCCGACGTCGTCGTAGCCCGGCCGCCCCGCCCGTCCGAGCATCTGGAGGACGTCGAGCGGGCTCATGTCGACCTCGCCCTCGAGCGGGTCGTGGTACTTCGTGTCCCGGATCACGACGCAACGGGCGGGCAGGTTGACCCCCCACGCGAGCGTCGAGGTGGAAAAGAGCAACTCGATCTTGCCCTGCTTGAACCACTCCTCGACGTGGTCCTTGTCGTTCTTCGAGAGCCCCGCGTGGTGGAAGGCAACCCCGTCGAGGACGGAGTTTCGAAGCGTCTCGTTCTCGAGGGCGTCTTTGGTCTCGGTGTGGAAGTCGTAGTCCCCACGTGGGCCGATCCGCAGGTCGCGCTCGGCGAGTTCGTCCCGGGCCTTCTTCGCCGCCTGGACGGTGTCCTGGCGGGAGGCAACGAACACGAGCGCCTGGCCGTCCTCGCGCAGGTGGGGCTCGGCGAGGTCGAGCGCCCGGTAGAGCCGACGGTACTTATCGGCGAAGGAGTTCTCGCCGTGGGTGTACGTCTTCACGCCCGCGTTGAGGTCGACGGGGCGGTACTCGTCGCCGAACTCGAGCGTCGTTTCCGCACTCGCGTCGAGCCACGCCGCCACGTCGTCGACGTTGGGCATCGTCGCCGAGAGCGCGACGATTCGGGGGTCACAAAGCCGACGCAGCCGGGAGATGGCGACCTCGAGCACCGAGCCCCGTCGGTCGGCGTCGAGTAAGTGCACCTCGTCGATGACGCAGACGTCGACGTCGGTGACGAAGTCGTAGCGTCGGGAGTCGTGTTTTCGCGTGGCTGAGTCGAGCTTCTCGGGCGTCATCACGAGGATGTCGGCGTGTCGGGCCCGGCGCGGGTTGAGGTCTCGCTCGCCCGTGACGACGTACACCGAGTACCCCAGCGCCTCGAAGCGGTCCCAGTCGGCTTCTTTCTCGTTGGTCAGCGCTCGCAACGGGGCGATAAAGAGTGCCGTCCCGTCATCGGCGAGCGCCTTACAGATCGCCAGTTCCGCCAGCGCCGTCTTTCCCGAGGCCGTCGGTGCGCTGGCGACGACGTTCTCTTCGCGCTCGAGCAAGGCGGGAACCGCCTCCCGTTGCATCCGGTTGAACGACTCGAACGCGAACGCGTCGGCAAAGTCGGGCAGAACCTCGGCGACCTCCATCATTCAGAGACGCGTAGTGGCGGGTCAAAGGCGTTTCCTTCCACTGACTCTGGTTCCCCCGATCCGAAAATGATCGGTGGTCTCGAAACGTTCCCTCGACGGTCGGCGGGGCTGGCGTCCAGGTTTAGACCGTGATTTCGCCCGAGTTGATCTTGCCGGCCTGGATGTAGGCGTCGGCGGCGGCCGCGATGTGAATGAGCGGCGCGAAGAACATCATGAGGAACCCGACGAGCAGGAACATCATGATGAAGGTGAAGATCCAGAAGACGACGAGCCCGCCGAGGAAGGCGGCGCCGCGGGTCGTCTGTCCGTTGTAGATCTGACCAATCCCGGGGATGATGAACGACAGTACTGCCGCGAGGATCTCGTTTACGTCGTCGCTTCCTGTGCCAGCTGCTACTGTTGGGTCTGCCATGGCAGTAGACTGAATATCAAAGAGCCACGACTTATACTTTTCTGCCGATTTTTATTGTTCGTTCATCGTCGAATCCAGTAGAGAAAAACGAGACAGTGCCTACTTCTGGACGAGGAGTGTGACGGCAATCGCCCCCGCTGTCGCGAGCACGAGCGGGTAGAGGATTCCTCCGAGGACGGTCGCCGGGGCGAGTTCAGGCGCTATCGAACCCGAGGCTTCGATGCCGAAGAACTCAGCTTCTGTCGTCGCCTCCGAGACGAACGCACCGACGCCTATCACCACGACGTAGCCGATCGTCACCGGCGCGCCGACGGCGACGGCCTCGCCGAGGTGGTACGCCAGGGCCGCGCCGGCGGCCACGAGCACGAGCGGCGGGACGACGTAGAGCACGCTGGCAGTCGTGCTTCCGGACTGAGCGATGAAGTCGACGGGTTCGTTCCCGCCGAAGCCGCCGATCGAGCCGCTGGCCTCGACGTCGACCAGGTGGGCGTTGTAGTAGTACCAGGCGACGCCCTTCCAGTCGGCGACGTCGCCGCCGATGCGGGTACGGACCTCACCCACGATCAGGAGATAGGTGAGAAGGTAACCGATTACGGCGGCGAGGACGCCGAGCCCCGCGCTCGCCGCGACGCTCGAGGCACGCGAGGTCGATCGATTCGGAGTCGTTGACAGGTGGTCGGTCATGGCATCGGCTTCGGAGCGGCGTCGGTACAATAGGCTTTGTGGTTTAACAGGTCGATAAGCGGCCTCGAGCGGACGGCTTGGCATGCTGACAGGGACCTCGAGCGGACGGCTTGGCATGCTGACAGGGACCTCGAGCAGTGATTCGAACCTGCTCACGTCCTCGAGGAGCGAGCGTCGGCGGCGTCGAGCTGTCTCGAGAGGATCGTACTCGCCTCGTGGGGCCGGGGCAGCCGTTCGAAGGTGAGCTCCGGATCGCCGGAGCCGGCGGTGTAGACGGTGAGCTCGCCGTAGCCGAGCAGCCGGCCGACCGTCGACTGCCGTAAGCTCGTGTTCTGGACGCGCTCGAGGCGAAACTGGGTGACGTCGCGGGAGACGACGCCGCGTTTCTCGTACAGCTCCGAGGTCGTGATCACGTACCGGGTGTTGGTCCAAAAGGCGTACAGGTAGCCGAGCATCGCGGCGCCGACGAGCGCGATCAGCACGCCGACCATCGTCAGAACCTCCGATCCACCGCCGGTCGTTCCCCAGCCCGCGAGAAAGAGGCCGACGAGGACGAGCGCGACGCCGGCTGGCAGCCCGCGCCCCATCGCGATCGGGTGTGGACGGCTCTCCCAGACGACCTCCTCGCCGTCGTTCAGGTGGAGCCAGTTCGGCGACCGGTCGGTCATGGGTCCCCCATATTCCGCTCGAGCCCGTAAAGCTATCGGGAAATAAACAACTTCCAGACCGTCCGGATTACGTGACCAACGCGTCCGTCAGTCGCCAGCCGCCGACGCGGCCGCCTCGCTCGCCGCTCGAGCGTTCATCCCGTTCGCCGTTTCGCGCCAGTAGTAGAGGCCGAGCCCGATCGCGGCGGCGACGTTCGAGAGGGTGACCGCCCAGAAGACGCCGACGACGCCCAGCTCGAGTGGGTACGCCAGGAGCGCAGCGACCGGCAGTCGAACGACCCAGTACTGTAACAGCGTGGCGACGAAGCTCGTTCGCGTTCGGCTCGCGCCGTTGAACCCCGCCTGCAGGAGGTACGTCGCCCCGATCGCCCAGTAGCCGTAGGCGAGAATGCGCAGGTACTCGACGGTCAACTCGAGTTCGGCGGCGGTGACGTCGGGCACGAAGAGCGCGGTGAGCGTCTCGGGGACGAGCAACTGGACGGCGCCGACGACGGTGAGCGCCCCGCCGGCGATGGCGACGCCGGTCCAGGTCGCCTGCCGGGCGCGGGCCGGCTTCTCGGCGCCGAGATTCTGGCCGACGACGCTCTGGGCGGCCTGCTGAAGCCCCATCGCGGGGATGAAGGCCACGCTGGCGACGCGTGCACCGATCGTGTACGCGGCGAGCCCCGCCGAACCGCCGACGGCGACGACGATGGCGACCATCACCACCCGGACCGACTGCCCCGCGAGGAACTGTCCGGCGGTCGGCCAGCCGACGTCGACGATCTCGGCGACGTCTTCGCGGCGAATCTCGAGGACCGTCCGATCGATGACGAAGTCGTCCCGACCGCGAACGGCCATCCCGATCGCCAGCAGGAGGCCGCCGGTGTAACCGATTCCGGTGGCGAGTGCGGCGCCAGCGACGTCGAGTTCCGGGAACGGCCCCCAGCCGAAGATGAGGAAGGGATCGAGGACGATGTTGATTCCCACCGCGAACACGTTGATGTACAGCGCCGCCCGGGCGTCACCCCAGCCGACGAACCCCGACTCGAGGACGTCACTCGCGGTGATGATCGGCATCACGAGCGCGTAGACGGCGAGATAGTTGACGGCCATCCGGGCAACCGGTTCGTCGGTGCCGAACAGGCCGACGATGTCCCGCGCGAACCAGAACGCGAGGAGGCCAACGGCGAGGCCGACGACGAAGCCGACGGCGAGGCCGTTGACCGCCGCGCGACGACTTCCCTCGAGGTCCTCTGCGCCCGCGCGCTGGGAGACGACGACCTGCGTGCCGACGGACGCCCCGATGGCGACGGTGGCGAGCAGCCCCAGGATCGGGAAGTTCAGCCCGACGGCGGCGACGGCGTCGCCCCCGAGTCGGCCGAGCCAGAAGACGTCGACGACCTGCTGGAGGACCTGGACGAGGTTCTGGACGAGCAACGGCGCTGCGAGGACCACGAGGGCTTTCGGGAGCGAGCCGTCGGTGATCTCTGATCGGGAGATGTCGAACATCTATCCTCTCGTGACTATCGTATTCAACGGATAACCAGTATAAATTACTGTTGCCACACGCGTCTGGTTGTGGCCACCGTTCGAACCACGGAACCACCACCGTTTTTCACCGCTCGAGTCCAGATGTCGGGTATGAGCCTCTCGCGAAAGCCCGACTGGTTGAAGATGCGTCCGCCGTCGGGCCGGGAGTTCGCCGGCATTCGGGAGACCCTGCGCGAGCACGACCTCCACACCGTCTGTGAGGAGGCGAACTGCCCGAATCTGGGGGAGTGCTGGTCCGGCGGCCACGTCGGTGGCGACGACCGCGGTGGGACGGCGACGTTCATGCTGATGGGCGATCGCTGCTCTCGAGGCTGTAACTTCTGTGACGTGAAAACCGGCGGGATGGAGCCGCTCGATCCGGACGAGCCGGCGAACGTTGCGAGTGCGGTCGCTGAGATCGGCCTCGACTACGTCGTCCTGACGAGCGTCGACCGCGACGACCTGCCGGACCAGGGCGCGGGCCACTTCGCCGAGACCATCCGCGAGATCAAAGCCCGCCACCCCGGCATCCTGGTGGAGGTCCTGATCCCCGACTTCCAGGGCGAGGAGGAGCTGGTGCGAAAAATCGTCGACGCCGACCCCGACGTGATCGCCCACAACGTCGAGACCGTAGAACGCCTGCAGTTCCCGGTTCGCGACCGGCGGGCGGGCTACGAGCAGTCGCTGTCCGTCCTCGAGTTCGTCGACCGCGAGTCCGACGTCTACACCAAGACCTCGATCATGCTCGGCCACGGCGAGTACGACCACGAGGTGTACCAGACGCTCGCGGACTGCCGCGAACGCGGCGTCGACATCGTCACGCTGGGACAGTACCTCCAGCCGTCACGGAGCCACCTCGAGGTGAAACGCTACGACCACCCGCACAAGTACGAGACCTGGCGGCGGGTCGCCGAGGAGGAGCTCGGCTTTCTCTACTGTGCGAGCGGCCCGATGGTCCGATCGTCGTACAAAGCTGGCGAGTTGTTCGTCGACGCGGTCCTGCGCGAGGGGAAGTCAGTGGCACAAGCACGCGCAGAAGCTCACCGCGGACAGCCGTCCGACTGAGCCGCGGATCGATCGAGCGTCGACGACTCATTCCGTTCCGATTTCGGTTGGTGCGAGTGCGTTCGTACCATTATTGTTCCCGGAGTGGACGAGACGCTATGTTCCCCGAACGCATCGAAACGGACCGACTGGGTCTCGAACGAATTTCGCACGACACCGTCGACGTCTTCGAGCTTCACGATCTCTACGCCGACGGCGCCGATACCGAGGAGCTGTTCGAGTACTGGGATTCGTCGCCCCACGAGACGGTGAAAGAGACGTACGACTACGTGGACGAGGCCGAACGGCTGTGGAACGACGGCGCGGGCGCGAAATACGTGATCCGGCCGAATGAGGGGGAAGACGGGGCGGGCGTCGTCGCCGGGACGACGGGGCTGTATCCGGACTGGGAAAAGCGATCCGCCAACCTCGGAATTCTGCTCGACAAGCGATTCTGGGGCCGCGGCTATTCCGGCGAGCGAGCCGACGCCATCCTCGCCGTCGCGTTCGACCGACTCGGACTCGAACTCGTCGTCGCCGCCCACGTCGTCGGAAACGAGAAGTCCCGACGGGCGATCGAGAAGTACGTCGACCGATATGGCGGCCAGTACGAGGGGCTCCTGCGCAACTGGCTGGCGCTGTCGGACGCCGTCGCCGACGTGCACAGGTATACCATCTCGCGTGAAGAGTACCTCGAGGCGACCAATAAGTAGGTCACCAGTACTGTCGCCCGTTCAGCGCGTGCCAGCTCCCATCAGACAGAGACGGCGATCGCCTCGAGCCCGCGACACTCCATCCAGAAGTGAAACTCCCCGCGGCGCTGGAGGGTGCGTCCTCGTTCCTCGAGAGCCGCTACTGCGTCGGCGTCGGAGGAGCCGTCCGGGGCGACGACCCGTTCGCACTCCTCGTACTCGGTTGGGAATCGAGCCATGGTAAGGCGCCTCACGCGCCCGAGATATCGATTGAGTGGCCCGAGTGCGGTGGAAAGCCCAAGCGCGCTGGGCCTGTCGTGAGTGGCTGGGTACCGTCGGCTGCACGGAGGGCAGTGACTGCCGAACGGTCACCAGATAGCTTTTTCAACGCCCATGTTGCCAACTAGCATGGTGGGCGGTAACGCCACACGTGAGTACATATGGCAGACGCACACAAACTCGACTGTGAGTCGGTATCGGATACGTGCCGGTTCATTATTCAGTCGGAAAACGAAACTGAGGCGGTCGAACTGGCCCAGAAACACATGAAAGAGGTTCACGACACGGAGCTCACCGAGGAGGAACTCCGAGACGAACACCTACAGGTCGTCTGACCACGCGTTTAGACGAGAGGAGAGAGAAACGCAGCGCCGGCGGTCAGAACGGCCCCATGCCGCCGCCACCTTGCTGTTGCATCTGCTGCATCATCCGCTGCATCTCCTTTTCCGAGCCCATCCCCTGGAACTGCTTGATCGTCCGCTCCATCATCTTGAACTGCTGAAGCAGCTCGCGGACCTCGTCTTCGCTCGTCCCCGAGCCGCGGGCGATGCGTCGGACCTGGTTCGCACCGATGGCCTTCGGGTACTCCTTTTCGGCCTCGGTCATCGAGTCCATGATCACGCTGAACGTGTGCATCCGGTCCTGGGTGACGTCCATCGCGTCGTCGGGCAGCTGATCCTTGATGCCGCCGCCGAGGCCGGGGATCATGTCGAGCACCTGGTCGAGCGGGCCCATGTTGTTCATCGCCTCGAGCTGCTTTTGCATGTCGTTGAGCGTGAACTGGCCCGACAGCATGTCCTCTGGGTCCCAGTCGTCTTCCTCGACGCCCGTCTGCTCCATCGCACGCTCGACGCGTTCGGCGAGCTGGGCGAGGTCGCCCATCCCCAGCAGCCGGGAGATGAAGCCGTTGGGCTCGAAGCGTTCGACGTCCTCGACCTCCTCGCCGGTGCCGAGGAAGGCGATCGACGAGTCCGTCTGGTCGACGGCCGTCAGCGCACCACCACCCTTCGCGGTCCCGTCGAGTTTGGTGATGACGACGCCGTCGATGCCGATCGACTCGTCGAACTGGCTGGCCTGGTCTTTCGCCCCCTGACCGATTGCGGCGTCGAGCACCAAAAGCGAGGTGTCGGGCTCGACGACCGACTCGATCTCCTCGATTTCGGCGATCAGGTCGTCCTCTAAGGCGTGCCGACCCGCCGTGTCCACGATGTGGACCTCGGCCTCGCTCGTCGCCTCGAGGCCGTCACGGGCGATCTTGACGGGGTCTTCCTCGTCGGGGTCGCCGTAGAAGTCGACCTCCGCGCGTTCACACATCTGCTTGGCCTGGTCGTACGCACCCGGCCGGAACGTGTCGGTCTGGATCACCGCGGGTCGAAGCCCCTTCGTCGAGAACCACCACGCCATCTTCGCCGACGAGGTCGTCTTCCCCGACCCCTGCAGGCCGGCGAGCAGGATCGTCTGCTCCTCGAGCGGGAGTTCGGTCGACTCGCCGATGAGGCCGACCAGTTCCTCGTAGACGATGCGCAGGACGAAGTCCCGGGCCGGCGTGCCGGCCGGGGGCTCTTCCTCGAGTGCGCGCGTCTTGATGCTGTCTGACAGCTCCATCACGAGCGAGACGTCCACGTCAGCGGAGAGCAGCGACCGCTGGATCTCCTTGACGACCTCCTCGACGTCTTCCTCCGAGATGCGCGATTTACCTCGGAGCTTATCGAGGGTGCCCCGCAGAGAACTGCCGAGATCGTCGAGTACCATTTGCTGAGGCTATGCGGTGACGGCGTTAAAGGCTTTTTCTCGGGTCGCCGGCGAACCGACGCGCTGGGATGGCTCGCATCTCACTCTTCGATCGCGTCGTCGGCAGGGTCCGTTCCGAGAACTTGGAACTCGGGATCGTCACAGCAAGACGGATCCGGCACGCCGACCGGCTGGATCTCCCCCTCCGGCCAGACCCAGACGACGACGGTCTCGCCACACGTCTCACAGATCGCCGCTGACTTGTCGCGTTCGTCGGCGCCTGCCATTGGAATCTACACCGTCCGATATCGACGAACGAACGTAAGAACTCGAGCCCCTGAATGCGCATGGCGGTCAAGCGGGATCGGGCGTCCCGACGGCCGACGGAGTGGCCCGAAGTAAGAGCTTCACACTCGAGAACGACTGCACGATCCCCTCGTTGTCGTATGCGAGGTCGAAGGCCTCGCACGCACCCGGTGGCGGGTTCGCGAACCGTCGCTCGAGTCGCTCGCGTCGCTCCGGCGGTACCTCTAACGTTGCTACCCAGCGCTCGTACTCGAGAGTCTTTTTCAACAGCTGCGTCTCCTCGACCGCGAGCCCCGCGTCGGCGAACCACGACCGCCACTCGCGTTCGGTGTACGAGCGAACGTGCGTCGGATCGCGCAGGCGCTCGACCTCGTTGAGGAAGTCCTCGAGCGACGCCTCGGGCGGAGCGACGTTGTCCTCGAGCGCGACCGTCCCGCCGGGGGCCAGGACGCGAGCGACCTCGCGGACGAACCGGTCGGGGTTCGGAAAGTGGTGGGCAGCGATCCGGCAGGTGACGGCGTCGAAGGCGTCGTCGGCGAAGGGTAGTCGTTCGGCGTCCACGACCGTCCCACGGAGGCCGGGGTACTCCTCGAGCGCCGTCGCCACCATCGTCGGCGAGGCGTCGGCGGCGACGACCGCGTCGACGCCAGCCTCGAGGAGCGCGCCCGCGGCGTGGCCCGCGCCCGTCGCCACGTCGAGCGCGCAGTCGGCGTCGGCACACCACGAGGCGAGTTGCTCGAGGTCGGCGCCCTCCCGGTGGACGGGGCTGTGGACGTAGGCACTCGCGTGGTCGTCGAACGAGGCGGCTGCCGCCCGCTTTCGGTCGATGTCGTCGTCGGTCACGTCGATCACTCCCTCGAGCCCCCGCGAGCCGGTGGATCTCTGGGGTCGTCTCGATCGTTCGCCACGACGAGCCCCAGCCTCACTACAGTACCGGCTCTCGCCGCCGACGGCGGCCCCTGCCCGGTCACTCGTCGTCGGGGTGGGCGACCTCGAGTTCGAAGTCGGCCTCGGGGTAGGCGACGCAGGTCAGGAGCCAGCCCTCGGTGAGCTGATCGTCGTCGAGATACTCGTTGCCGTCGTGGGTGACGACCTCGGTGGCGTCGCCGTCGTATCGCGCCGTACAGTCGCCACAGGTCCCTACCTCACAGGCGTACGGCACGTCGACGTCGGCGTCGAGTGCCGGATACAGAATCTCCTCGTCCTCGGCGACCTCGACTGGTGTTTCCTCGTCCTCGAGAAACACGAGTTCGTAGGTGGCCACGTCGTCCGGGTCGTCGTCAGGGTCCTCGAGCGCGTCGTCGACGTCATCGGCCGGGCCCTCGTCGGCACAGCCCGCGAGGACGACGGCTCCCGTGCCACCGATCGCGGCCAGCAGTCGTCGACGCTCGAGGTCGGGCAGGTCACGAGGAACGGCGACCGCCACGCGTGACCGATCCGCCGACTGGTCGGGTTCGCTGGTCGAGTGGTCGCCCATACCGTTGTCTTCACACCGATCACCCCCGTAAGCGTTTCCGCCGGCTCGAGTGAATTTCGCCCTTTCGAGGCGGTTTTTCGTGGACCTGACGCACACCAGACTGCGAATGTGCCGCTAGATTTTCTACCAGTTACAGGTCACGTTCAGGCCGTCGTGCGAGACACATAGCGCATATCTTGCACAGAGGCTCCGCGGAATCCAGCTGTTCAGATCGGTCAATACAGGTGATGCCCGCGAGGAACGAACGGCGTGCTTCGGTGACGTCCGCTATCTCTGTTGTTCGTCACACAGGATCCTAATTATTATACAAAATCGAGGAGAATACCTGACCCTTTAGGGTCAGGATGAATCCGACAACGCCTCCACAATCCACCGTCGGTAGCAAGGCCGGATATTCCACCGTTCTCAACCCAAAACTTTACAATAGAAACGAGTGTAAGAACTTATACAGACGTTCAGAATGCTGGAAGTCCACCGCACTCACCGAGCGAAGATCCGCAACCACTCACAGGTAGCGGACTCGCTCGACCGACACGGATGGTCAGCCAGCAAACTCTGGAACGTTGCGAACTACCACTCCCGACAACTCTGGGAGAACACGGGCGAGATACCCGACCACGGCGACCTCAAAGACGAGTTGAAAGGTCACTCCAAATACAAGGGACTACACTCGCAGTCCAGTCAGCGCGTTCTGGAGGAACTCGCTGAAGCCTTCAACTCGTGGTACGGTAAGAGGAAATCCGACAATCGAGCAAATCCGCCCGGCTACCGCAAGAAAAACTACTACGACAACCAAGGCCATCGTGTCCACGAAGAACACCCACGCAGCACGGTCACGTGGAAGCAAAACGGAATCAAACACGACGCGAAGAACAACCGCGTCAGGCTTTCGAAGGGTGCAAATCACAAGGCACACCCGAAAGCGTGGGAATACATCCTTGTCGAATACGAGACACGCCCCGGCGTCACGGTCGAGAACCTCCAACAGGTTCGTGCCGTCTACGAGAAGGCAAAGAGGCGATGGGAACTGCATCTCGTCTGCAAAGACGAGATTGAAACACCTACTGCACCCGGCACCGAGACGGCTGGTGTTGACCTCGGTATCTGTAATTTCGCGGCGGTCGCATACAGCACCGAGGACGCTGACCTCTACCCCGGAAACCGCTTGAAACAGGACGGATACTACTTCCCAAAAGAGATCGCCAAGTGCGACGATTCTGGTGGAGAGCGAGCCACCAGATTGCACAAGAAGTGGTCGGAGCGCCGCACTCACTTCTTCCACGCCTTAGCGAAACACATCGTTGAACGGTGTGTCGAGAAGGAAGTGGGGCGAATCAACATCGGGGAACTCGCTGGAGTTCGAGAGAAAGACACCAGCGAGTCGAAGGACTGGGGCAAACACGGGAACCTCGACCTGCACGGGTGGGCGTTCGACCGGTTCTCAACCATCCTCGAATACAAAGCGAAAGTCGAGGGCATAGAAGTCGTAGAAGTGTCCGAGCGAGATACATCGAAGACGTGTTGCGTCTGCGGTAGGGAAGACGAGAGTCAGCGAGTTGAGCGTGGCCTATACGTCTGCACGTCGTGTGAGGCGGCGTTCAACGCTGATATGAACGGGGCGGAGAACATCCGTCTCGACTTGAACCAAAGTAACTCCGAGTCTTCGGCCAGTTTGGACGAGGATAGGAGTACCGGCTGGTTGGCACAGCCCGGAGTCTACCTTTACGACTTGTCCAGCGGATTCCAACCGCAGGAACAAGTGGTAGACTGCAAACCGTAATATCCCAACTCAGCGGTGCGGTGCCGTGGGATTCCCGCGACTTCAGGCGCGGGAGGATGTCAATGGGGTGCTGTCTCCTCAGACGGCCAAAATACCCGAAAGAGACCAAACTGGGATGGCACACATCAACAATCCCAGTCGTCTTGCCACTCCTCCATCAATTCGAGCTCTTCTTGCTGGGCGTCGATAATTCCCTCTGCGAGGTCTGCAACGCGCTCAGATGCACCGTCGTCAAGGACGTACTCGGACATCACCACGGCACCTTCGTGATGGCGAATCATGTGTTCGGCGAACAGGCAATCGAACTCCTCGTTTTCGGCGCGACGGAGTTCCCGCCTGTCGTCATGGGTCATCATGTGCTCTCGCGGCATCATCTCCTCCATCTCGTCGGGGTGCATCCCGTCTCCCATGCCATCATCGTGCATCCCGTCTCCCATGCCATCACCGCGCATCATGCCACCCATCTCATGAGGCAGCATACCGCCCACCTCGTCACAGCCAGTAACCTCGGCTTCGTCGAGCAAGTCACACATGAGATCGATCTCTGCTTCTTGCTCCTCGATGATCCCCATCCGGATATCGAGTAATTCCTCCCGATCGGTTCGCGCCGGGATGAGTTCAGCCATCTGAATCGCCCCCTCGTGATGTGGAATCATCATCCGCACGAACATGATGTCCACAGCGTTGAACTCCTCGTCGTCCTGTGCGAACGTGACCGGTACCTGTGTCAGTACCAGCCCGCCAGCCACTACTTGTAGTAACTCACGTCTATCCATTGTTAATCAGAACACAGCGGAGTGGTATGCGCTACTTCTGAACACCATGTACAGAGGATCGCCGTCCAATCCTGGAACTCAAGGCGATCCAACTAATCAGGTGTTCAAAACGTATGCTGATCACTCATCCGTGTTCTGTCCATAGCAGCACGGCTACGAGGTTAATACTCACAGCCAGAGTCCGAGAGTATCACGATGTCTAAACGGTACTATGTACCGGTTAGTTTCGACCTGAGGGTATGAAATAAACGGAGTGACGTGCTGCATACACACGCTGGATCTCGCACGCAGTTTCTGACAAGGGATGAATAGACCTCAACCCATCGCGATCCATCCCTCAGCTACACCGATCGCTGAGGAATCAATCCTCATCGTCCGCCCCATCGTTCGGCAGCGACTCGAGGACCACCTCCCCACCCGTACACTTCCGGAACCGATCGCAGCAGTATTTTACGACGATGACGCTAGGAGTGTATATGAGCAACGAATCCCCGGACGGTGAGGAGGTCGGCACAGTCACGATCACCCTCGAGGAGGGCGTCCTCTACGTGGCGACCGACGAGGAGACCGGCGTCTCGAGTCAGGGTCACTCGAAAGCCGAGGCGCTCGAGAACCTCGCGGGAGCGCTCGAGGTGTACGAGGAGTCGACGACGGAGACGGAAGACGGCTGGCTCTGAGTCGTCGCTCGTCGCCGTCCCGTCGCCGAACACGGCCCTCGAACGACAGTGAGCAGGTCCCGGTTATAAGACGCCGTTCGTGGTCGATCGCACGATGGAGGAGTACGATCTCGTCGTCCTCGGCGGCGGCTCGGGATCGCAGGTCGCAACGGCGGCGGCCGAGGCGGACTGGGACGCGGCCGTCGTCGAACCCGGCCCGCTCGGCGGCGCGTGTATCACCAGAGGCTGCGTCCCCTCGAAGGCGCTCGTCCACCGCGCGGACGTGCTCGAGGAGATCCGCCGTGCGGGACGGTTCGGCATCGACGCCGAGGTTCGGGACGTCGACTTCGGGTCGATCACCGAATCGGTCCACGAGACCGTCTACGCAAAGGCCGACCGCCAGCGGGCGACCCTCGAGGGCGCGTCGAACGTGACGCTTTACGACGGCGCGGGGCGGTTCGTCGACGATCGGACGATCGCCGTGGAAGACGAAGACGGGACCGAGCTCGGGCGACTCCACGGGGAGCACGTCGTGATCGCCGTGGGCTCGCGGCCGACGACGCCCCCGATCGACGGCCTCGAGACGCTCGAGTACCTCACCAGCGACGACGCGCTGTTTCTCAAGGAGCGTCCCGACGAGCTCGTGATCGTCGGCGGCGGCTACATCGGCGCCGAGCTGGGACACGTCTTCGACGCCTTCGGGACCGACGTCTCGATCGTCGGCCGGAGCGAGGTCCTCCTCCCGCGCGAGGACCGCGACGTGAGTCGGACGGTAACGGCGGCACTCGAGGACCGCTTCGCGGTCTACACGGGTCACGAGGCGACGGCGGTCGAAGCGCGCGGCGACGGGGTCGCCGTCACCGTCGAAGCCGACGACGAGGCGACCGAACTTACCGCCGACGAGGTGCTCGTGGCGGCGGGCCGGACGCCGAACACGGACACGCTCGCGCTCGAGCACACCACCATCGAGACCGACGACCGGGGGTACGTCGAGACCGACGCGTTCTTGCGGACCGACGCCGAGGACGTCTGGGCGCTCGGCGACGTCCTGGGCGAGGAGCCGTACAAGCACGCCGCCGACTACGAGGCGCGATGCGTGTCGACGAACGTCCTCGAAGACACCCAGCGAACGGTCGACTACGACGCCATGCCCCACGCGATCTTCACGAGCCCGCAGGTCGCGAGCGTCGGCCGAACGGAGGCCGAACTCGAGGACGAGGGCCTCGAGTTCGAGTCGACGACGGTGCCCTACGACGCCGCGCCGCTGGGGCTGCTCCTCGAGGAGCCGGAGAGCCTCGTGAAGGTGCTCGCAGGGTCCGACGGCGAGATCCTGGGCTGTCACGTCGTCGGCCAGGAGGCGTCGACGCTGATCCACGAAGTTGTCGTCGTGATGGGCCGCGGGGGCAGAACGGTCGACGACGTCGCTGATACCGTGCACGTCCACCCGGCGCTCTCTGAGGTCCTGTTGACGGCATTCGACGAACTGTCGACGCGACCGTACTCGACCGCACCCGACTGGCGAGAGACGGCGGAGGAGTGAGCTGGCTCGCTCGAGCCAGCGGCGATCCGGTGAACCACTCACAGCCCGATATTGCAGGGAGAACGGGTATTCTCACTCGAGGCGAGAAGCGAGTATGGACGTTCAGTCACCCGTCCGCGTTCCCGCCACCCTCGACCTACCGGGCTCGGTCCCGCTACAGGTCGCCTTCCTGGCGCTCTGGTTCGTCGACATGGTGGCTGCGAGCCTGTTTTTCGTCTTCCCAGAGCCGACCGAACTGAATCCCGTGACCGTGTTCTTCTTCGAGCTGTTCGGGTTACCGGGCGTCGTGCTCGCGGCCACCTGCTACGCGGCAGCCGTGGTCGCCATTAGCCACGTCCTCTCAGCGCCCGCCGACGACCGGTTCCTGATCGTCGTCGTCTCGATGTACACCGCCTTCGTCGGCAACAACGTCGCGTTGCTCGCGTTCGGGAATGCGCCGCTGGGCGATCTGCTCGCGACGATGCTGTAGGTGTTCGAAAAAGCCGACGTGTCCGGACGACTCCGCAGACGGCCCACTACGGCCCACTGCCTGCCAGTTCTGGCCCAGCCACAACCGTACTGGGCTGGAACCGCAACGCCGAATTACTCCTCCTCGAGGAGTCGATCGACCATCTCCTCGGGATCGAACCGCTCGACGTCGTCGTAGCCCTGGCCGACACCGAGGAACAGAATCGGCTTGCCGGTAACGTGGGCGATCGAGATCGCCGCGCCGCCGTTGGAGTCGGCGTCCGCTTTCGTCAAGATTGCGCCGTCTACCTCGATGGCCTCGTTGAACTCCCGGGCGCGGTTGACCGCGTCCTGGCCCGCCACCGCCTCGTCGACGAACAACGTCATGTCGGGGTCGACGACGCGACCGATCTTCTCGAGTTGGTCCATCAGCCCCTCGTTCGTGTGGAGTCGCCCCGCCGTGTCCCCGAGGACGACGTCGACGTCGTTGGCCTCGGCGTACTCGACGGCGTCGTACAGCACGGCGGCGGGGTCGCCACCCTGCTCGTGGGTGATGAGCTTCGTCCCGAGCGCCTCGGCGTGCTCGCGGATCTGCTCGTTCGCCCCCGCACGGTAGGTGTCGCCGTTGGCCATCACGGTCGAGTAGCCGCGCTCCTCGAAGTACTGCGAGAGCTTCGCGATCGAGGTCGTCTTGCCGACGCCGTTGACGCCGGTGAAGACGATCACCAGGGGTTTGTCCTCGATCGCTACCCGTTCGTCGAAGTCGAACTGACCGACGCTGATCACGTCGTAGATCGCCTCTTTGAGGGCGTCTTCGACGACCTCGCCCGTCGAGGTGGTAAACGTCCGGGTCTCGCCGATCAGTTCCTCGCGGATGTTGTCGAGGATCTCCTCGGCGACGCTCATCTCGACGTCACTCGAGAGCAACGCGAGCTCGAGTTCGTGTAACGGTCCCTCGAGGTCGTCTTCCTCGATGACGAACTTCCCGCGGACGAGTGACTTCGCCTTGTAGCCGAAGCCGAGCGATCGACCCCCGTCCTCGTCGGTGTCGGCGTCTTCGTCGGCGTCCTCGTCGCTGCCGTCGTCGGCCGCCGGCTCGGCTTCCACGTCGAGGTCGGGGTCGGCGTCCGAGGGCGACTCGGGCTCGGTCGCGTCGGGCTCCGGCGTCGGCTCGGTCTCTGCGGCGCTCTCGGGCTGCGAGGCGTCCATCGCGACCGCCTCGGCCGTCGCCGACGGCTCCTCGACGGGGTCGGTGGCCGCCGGATCGGCCTCGACCGGGTCGCGATCCTCGGTGTCGGCTCGCTCGGATGCGGCCGATTCGTGGTCGTCCGCCTCGAGCGTCTCCGTGTCCGCGTCCGCCTCGAGCGTCTCCGCATCGGCGTCCGCAAGCTCCTCGAGTTCCTCCTCGTCGACGGGTTCGGCCTTCTCTTCAGCCGTCTCCTCGACGTCTTTCCGGAAGCTCCCGAGTTTCTTTTTCAGGCTATCGAACATGGCACTCCGTTACTCGTCGCGCTCTTGCCCCTGTCCCTGCATTCCCTGCAGTTGCTGCTGGAGTGCTTGCTGCTGGAGCTGCTGGGCCTGGCCCTCGAGCCGGGTACTCTCGGCTTCGAGTTCGGAGATGCGTTCGGTCACCTCGGCGATGCGGTCGTCGAGCCGGTCGTTTTTCATCTCGAGTGCGGAGACGGCCCCGTCCTGTTCGAACTCCGCGGCGTAGTCAGCCCCGAGTTCGACGATGACGGCGTCGATGTCCTCGATGGTCGCACGGGCGTACGCCCCGCCCCCGAGGGGGACCTGGACGACCGAGTCCGTCTCGAGCGTCTCGACGGCGGTGATCGCCTCGTCGACTGCGCGCTGTTCTTCGCGGATGGTTTCGACGACGCCCTGGAGGCTCTCGATGTGACCTTGCAGCTCCTGAAGTTCCTGGGAGATCGCCTGCAGTTCCTGTTGACCGCTCATGCCTCGACGACCTCCTCGTTCTCGGCGTCGATCGACGGCTCGAGCGCCGCGTCGCTGTCGCGGTCTTCGAAACCGGTGACGACAAACTGGCTCATGGTCCATCATCCGTCGGGCAGTCGGAAGAATGTTCCCGTTCGCGTCGGCGCTGTTTTTCGCCTCCGGCGAACGCTTTGCCGTCAGCGAATCCGACGGCCGGTCACAGCGCGATCGAGTGGTTACTGACTGTTGTCCAGTAGTATCAGGAGGCGTGCTCGTCGCCAGCGGCCTCGCCGCACCGGTGCTCACCGATAGGTCTACCGGTGGCACGAGATAACCGAACGAGACGAGCGGCGATGGCCGAGTGAACAGCATGCAATATTGAGCCACTATTTAATTCGCCATCCGCCTCACGGAAGTCCCCCACGGTCAAATTAAAGGCACCTTTGTGCCGAATAGCCGATAATACACCAGTATCCAAATCAACAGCGTTATGTATAGTGTTGTTCAATATTTACAATACTGCCCAACGCTGAACGTTCACGTGGGCAGGACTACGTACAATGAATCGAAGGACATTCCTCACGAAACTCGGCGTCGGCACCGCCACCGGCGGAGCCGCCCTCGCGACGACGAACGCCGTTGCGGCCGAAACCGACGACGACTATCAGCTCGAGCTGGAGCCAGGAACGACCGTCTCGTTCGCCGAGACGTATTTCGGCGAATCGTTCATCTACGCGCCGCTTTCCGACGGCAGCACCTACTACCTGTTCCTGAACCGGAACGGCTGCTGTCAGGTCGACCAGGTTGTCATGGTACTCGCGGATACTGGCGAAGTGCTATACCTCGAGAGTCTCGACGGCGTGCTGTACACCGTCGACGAGATCGGCGAGATGGCCGACCGGATCGGCGAGATGGCCGATCGAATCGTCTACACCGAGGAACTCATCGTCGAGACGGAGTACCTCATCGTCGACGTCATCAAATACACACAGGACAGCACGCTCGAGTTCGTCGACATGCTGAACCCGCTCAGCTACGCGTGAACGTTTTAGCAACGTTCCCTCCGTCGTAACCCGCAACGATTCTCGAAATCAGATGTAGCCCAGCGCGTCCTCGATCCGGCCCAGTTCCGGGCCCGTCGTGTCCTCCCCGACGACGTAGCCCGACTCGTTGGCGATCAGGCCCGAACCGACGAGTGGCGCGCCGTAGTTGATCGTGCCGACGTCGGCGCGGACGTCGAGGACGTCCTCGAGATGATCGAGTTCGGCGTCGGTCGCCTTCGGGTGACAGAGCACGCCCGCGTTGGTCGCGACGGCGGCAGTGCCGACCGTGCGAACGCCCGCGAGGTCGCCCCGGTCGACGGGCACCTCGAGCGTCTCTTTGACGACCTGGATCGCTTCCCGGGTGAGGTCGGAGTGGACGTAGGCCCCGTAGTCGTTCGCGAGGACGACGTTTCCAGCGGCGTTGATACTGCCCGGGAGTTCGGCGATCGGGAGCTCGACGAGCTCCTCGAGGCGCTCGCGCTCGTAGTCGAGAACACGGCTGCTGACGAGCAGGCCGTTCTCGTTGCCGGTGGCGAGCGCGCCGACCGTCGAGGCGCCCCCGACGGTCGTCGGATGGACGGGAACCTCGAGTTCGTCCTCGAGTTCGGCGCGCAGGTCGTCGTCGACGTCGGGCCGGACGAGGGCGCAGTCGTTCGTCGCGCGTGCGAAGACGCCGACGTACGCCGAGCCGGCGAAGGCGGCGCGGAGCAAGTTACTCGGCGAATTCGGCTTCGACGACCGATTCGCCCGCCTCGTCGAAGCGTGCCGCGCGGACGCGGAGCTTCCGTGGTGGGTTCGAGCGGCCGTTCGCCCAGATGGCCTCGTTGATCGAGGGGTCGAGCCGGATCGCTCCTTCGTCGACCGCGAAGTGTTTCGCGAGGTGTGCGCGGACGATCGTCATCGCCCGGTCGGCCGCCTCGTGGTTCGCTCCAGCTTTCACGTCTCGGAGCGGGACCGTGACGACCCGCTCTTCGAAATCACTTGCACTCATTATTCGTCAGTGTCGCTGCGCCGCCAGTTGCGCTGCTTGTGGTTTCGCACCGTGTTCATGTCGGTCTTCAGCATGACCCACGCCGGAACCCGGCTGTTCTGCTTCTCGAGTTTGGCAAGCCGCTTTTTCTTGCCCTTCGACTTCTTGCCCATAGTGGCCGGACGTAGCCCACGCTGGCTTAAAATCTTGTCCATCTGGGCGGATGGCCGCTCGACACACCGCGTCGGCCGGAGCCGTGGGCAGTTCCGGCCGCTGTCGCAGTGCGTTACAGTAGCCACTGAACGTCGATGCCCACCTGCTCGCGACTCAGCGGTCAGTACTGGCCGTTTCGCTGCGAGCAGTGTGTAACCCGTTTCAGTTGTGACCTAGGTCGTTCGAAGACGTCGACGCTCGTCGGCGCCCGTCGAATCCTACACCTTTACCACCGATACGGACCGCAGTACAGCCATGAAGGTTGCTAACGAGATTATCACGTGTCTGGTGTCGAACGACATCGAGACGCTGTTTGGAATCCCCGGGAAGCAGTCGCTGCCGCTGAACGAGAGCATCAGCGAACGAGACGACATCGAGTTCGTCATGGCCCGACACGAGACCGCCGTCTCACACCAGGCGTGGGGATACGCGGAGACGAGTGGGAAGCTGGCTGCGACGGTCGTCATCCCCGGACCCGGAGACATGAACGCGATGAACGGGCTGAAGAACGCGTTGAACGACTGCACGCCGCTCGTACACATCGCGGTCGAGACCGAACCCGAGATCCGGGGCGGGGACGGGATTCACGAGACGCCGCCGGACACCTACGACAACGTCGTTAAAGAGAACGTCACCGTCGAGACGCCCCAGAGCACCGTCGCCGAACTGCAACGGGCGATCGACGTGGCGCGCACGCCCCCGATGGGTCCCGTCCGCGTCGGAATTCCGAAAAACTTCCTCAAGATGGACGTCGAGCTCGCCGAACCCGGCGAGACCGAGCGACGATCGGTCGCCACCGCTCCCGGAACGAAGGTCGAACGCGCCGCCGACCTCCTCGCGGACGCGTCGGCACCGATCGTCATCGCCGGTGGCGGCGTCCGAGCGTCGAACGCGAGCGACGAACTGCGACGCGTCGCCGAGCGCCTCGAGGCGCCGGTCGTGCTCACGTACAAGGGGAAGGCGGTGTTTCCCGACGATCACGAGCTCGCCGGCGGCGTCCTCTGTGGCGCCACCGGGACGGCCCAGAAAGCGCTCATCGCCGAGTCGGACGCCGCGCTGGCCGTCGGCACCGACCTCGACGCGGTGACCATGCAACACTGGACGATCGACATCCCGTCCGACCTCGTTCACGTGACGCTCGAGGCGAGCGACGTCGGGAGAGGCTACGAGCCGGCAGTCGGCATCGTCGCCGACGCCGAACAGACGCTCGAGGCGCTCGACGACGCCCTCGCCGACCGATCGATCGACGGCACTGGGGGAGAGCGCGCACGAGCGGCGCGCGACGCGGTCGACGACCGGCTCTCGGCGTTGCGCGCGGTGACGGACGCGCCCCTGACGTCCGTGAGCGCGCTCGAGGCGATCCGGGAGGGGACGCCCCGCGACGCCATCGTCGCCGTCGACGCCGGTGGGTTCCGACTGTGGGGGCTTCTCACGTTCCCGACGTACGAACCACGAAAGTACGTCAATCCGGGCTCGTGGGCGACGATGGGGTCGGGGCTGCCCTCGGCGATCGGTGCGAAGAAGGCGAACCCAGACCAGGACGTGGTGGCGCTCACCGGCGACGGTGGGTTGCTCATGTGTCTGCACGAGCTCCACACGCTGGTTGGTGAAGGGATCGACGTGACGGTGGTCGTGCTGAACAACAGCGACTACGCGATCATCAGCGAGGAGGCGGGCCGAAACTACCGGATGGAGCCGGGAGAGTACGGGTGGGAGTCGGCGCCGGTCTCGTACGCGACGGTTGCAGAGGGGCTCGGACTGGAGGCGATGCGCGCCGAAACCACCGACGACGTCGCGGCGACCGTCGCCGAGGCGATCGACAGCGAGGGGCCGACGCTCGTCGAGATCCCGACCGATCCAGCGGAGCCCCAGGCGAGCGTCTTCATGAACGAGTAGTGGGTCATCACACCCCAACTGGCGAGTCGAACTCGCGCCGGTCACTCCCCGGCCGTCGACTCGAGGGCCGACTCGAGTTCGTCCTCGACGCGCTCGAGCACCGCGTCGGGCGACCGGCTGGCGTCGACGCGAACGAACCGGTCGAGATCGCGCTCGAGTAGCCGTTCGTAGTTCTCGCGAACCGACGCGAGATACTCCGCGTGTTCGAACTTGTTGGTCGCCCCCGCACGTTCGGCCGCCGTTTCCGGGCCGAGGTCGAAGTAGATCGTCAGGTCGGGGTCGATCGTGAACGGGCGGTGGACGTCCATCACGTACTGCACTGGATCGGCGAGGACGCCCTCGAGGGTCGCCCCCTGGTAGGCGTACCGGGAGTCCGAATAGCGGTCAGAGATGACGAGGTCGCCGGCTTCGAGGGCGGGTTCGATCAGCCGCGAGAGGTGATCGGCGTGGTCGGCGGTGTAGAGGAAGAGTTCGGCGAGGGGGTCGGCGTCGTCGTCGGCGATCGAGCGGTAGACGGCGTCGCCGTACCACGAGGTCGTTGGCTCGCGGGTGAACGTCGCGTCCGGGTACGTGTCGTGAAGCGCCTCCCAGACCGTCGTCTTGCCGCTGCCGTCGATCCCCTCGAGCGTGACGAGCATGCCCGTGAATCGCGGTGGAGGGTACAAGGATGTGTCGGGCTGACGGGACGGACGACCGCAGCCTCTCGCTGGCGGCCCCGACCTTACAGTGTAGCCGCGCAGTTATTTACCGCTCCGAGTACATATCTCGGATATGAAGGTACTCGTCGCGGGCGGAACCGGATTCATCGGACGGCACCTCTGTGCGGAGCTGGTCGACCGGGGCCACGAGGTGACGGCGCTCGCACGCGATCCCGACGTATCGGGCCTTCCCGCAGGAGTGAAGACCGCGATGGGTGACGCAACCGCGTACGACTCGATCGCGGGGCCGGTCGCCGACCACGACGCGGTCGTCAACCTCGTCTCGCTCTCGCCGCTGTTCGAGCCCCCGGCGGGAACCTCCCACGAGGAGGTCCACCTCGGCGGAACCGAGAACCTCGTGCGCGCCGCCGAGGCGGGCGGTACGTCGCGATTCGTCCAGATGAGCGGCCTCGACGCGGACCCGAACGCGAAGACGGCCTATCTCCGGGCGAAGGGGAAGGCCGAGCAGGTCGTTCGCGAGTCGAACCTCGAGTGGACGATCGTTCGGCCCTCGGTGGTCTTCGGCGAGGGCGAGGAGTTCGTCCCGTTCACGAAAAAGCTGACGACGCCGTACGTGACCGGCCTGCCGGGTGGCGGGGAGACGCGTTTTCAGCCCATCTACGTGGACGACCTCGTCCCGATGCTCGCGGACGCCCTCGAGGTCGACGACCACGTCGGGCAGACCTACGAGGTGGCCGGCCCACAGGTGGTGACGCTCGCTGACGTGGCGGAACTCGCCTACGAGGCCGAAGGGAAGTCCGTGTCAGTGCTCCCGGTCCCGATGCCGGTGGCGAAACTCGGGCTCGCGGTCGCGGGCCCGATTCCGTTCGTCCCGTTCGGCCCCGACCAGGCGCGTTCGCTCGAGCTCGACAACACCGTCATCGAGAACGACGTGACCGCTTTCGGCCGGACCGAAGCAGAACTGACGACGCTCCGTGAGTACCTCGGCATCGACCGTCCAGTCGCAGCTCGCGGCGGAAGCTGACGGCGTGAGGAACGAATCCGACCGGACGAATCGGGCTAGCTACATATATAAAACGCGAGTCGGTACAGGTAGCCGTCGGTCTGCGAAGCGGCGCCAACAGCGCCAGACGGCCACGCTATCGGACGGTCGCGAGGACGTCCACGGTTTCGTGAAATTCAATTCATCACAAGCTTTATGTCCCCTTTCGCTCTGTCTCAATGCAACGGAGCCCCCTGACTAACAATGAAGCTGGCGATGATCGGATTCGGACAGGCCGGTGGGAAAATCGTCGATCGATTTCTCGGGTACGACGAGCGAACGGGTAGCAAGATCGTCCGTGCGGCGATCGCCGTCAACTCGGCGAAAGCAGACCTCATGGGTCTCGAGAAGATCCCACAGGAGAATCGCGTCCTCATCGGCCAGGCCCGGGTGAAGGGCCACGGCGTCGGTGCGGACAACGAACTCGGCGCGGAGATCGCCGAGGAGGACATTGACGAGATCCAGAACGCGATCGATCAGATCCCGACCCACGAAGTCGACGCGTTCCTGATCGTCGCCGGGATGGGCGGCGGAACGGGCTCGGGCGGTGCGCCCGTCCTCGCGAAACACCTCAAGCGCATCTACACCATCCCGGTCTACGGACTCGGCGTCCTGCCGGGAACGGACGAAGGTGGCATCTACACGCTGAACGCCGCCCGCTCGTTCCAGACGTTCGTCCGCGAGGTGGACAACCTGATGGTGTTCGATAACGACTCCTGGCGCAGCGCCGGCGAGTCCGTCGAGGGCGGCTACGACCAGATCAACGAGGAGATCGTTCGTCGCTTCGGCATCCTCTTTGGCGCCGGCGAGGTCGGCGAGGGACAGGACGTCGCCGAGAGCGTCGTCGACTCTTCGGAGATCATCAACACGCTCTCGGGCGGCGGCGTCTCCACTGTCGGCTACGCCTCCGAAGAAGTCGATCTCAACACCGGCGGAGGGCTCCTCTCTCGGTTCACGAACAACGGTGGCGGCGGGATCGACGACGAACTCGACGCCGCGAACACGACGAACCGCATCACGAGCCTCGTGCGCAAGGCCGCCCTCGGGCGACTCACCCTCCCCTGTGAGATCGAAGGAGCCGAGCGCGCCCTGCTCGTTCTCGCCGGGCCGAGTGAGTACCTGAACCGGAAAGGAATTGAGCGCGGCCGGAAGTGGCTCGAAGAGGAAACCGGCAGCATGGAGGTCCGTGGTGGCGACTTCCCCCGGGAGGTTCCGGAGGTATCCGCGGCAATCCTGCTCGCCGGCGTCACGAACGTCCCGCGCATCAAACGCCTCCAGCAGGTCGCGATCGAAGCCCAGGACAACATCGAAGAGATCCAGGCCGAAAGTCAGGAGAACCTAGAGAGCCTCGTCGACGACGGCGAGGACGAACTCGAGCCGTTGTTCTAACGACGTTTTTCTCCACGTCCGATCACGCTCGAGTCGCCAGCGACGGTCGCTTCGACGCGTTTTTGCCCGTGTGTCGGCAACTCAGTCGAGATGCACGTCGTCGTTCCGTTCGCCGTCGACGCGCCGAAGACGCGCCTTTCGTCCGTCCTCGAGCCACGCGAGCGCGTCGCGTTCGCTCGAGCAATGCTCGCGGACGTCCAGTCGGCGATCCGGCAAACGGGACGCGAACCGACGGTGCTGGCGACGGCTCCCGCCGACGTCGAGTCGCCGGTCGTCGTCGACGACCGGCCGCTCGACGACGCAGTCAACGCCGTCCTCGCGTCGGCGACGGAGCCGGTCGCGGTCGTGATGGCCGACCTCGCGCTGGCGACGTCCGATGCGCTCGAGGGACTGTTCGCGGCCGACGGCGACGTCGTACTCGTGCCGGGACGCGGCGGCGGCACGAACGCGTTCGTCGCCCGCCACCCGGCGTTTCGCGTCGACTACCACGGCGCCTCCTACCGGGATCATCGGCGGATCGCGCACGACCTCGACGCCGAGCTCGAGACGGTGGACTCGTTTCGACTCTCGACCGACGTCGACGAACCCGCCGACCTCGTCGAGGTGCTCCTCCACGGCGGGGAGCGCTCGCGGACGTTCCTCGAGGACGCTGGCTTTCGCCTGGAGACGACCGATGGTCGGGTGACGGTGAGTCGAGACACCGATCGAAACGCGGCTATCGACTCACGGGGGAACTCGACGTGAGACGCTCGAGTCGATAGAGTCGCCGTACCGACCACTGGAGCTCTCGACACAGAAAAAATACCGACCAATCGAGTGGAAAAAACATACATTTAATATCCTCCGGTTCTTACCAATGACTGGCGATCTGAGACACTGTCGCCACCCCCCCACCCCCCCAATCCCCCACTTTTGCCGACGCAGCACGGGAAGTTGTGACGCCGAGTCGATGAGTGAGCACCGTACCGGGGTCGGTTAACGGTCACGTCGAGCGATTGCTCGTCTACGTCGATCGTCGGTCGGTCGGATCGATCGTGCGGCCGCGGAAGGGAAGTCGCTCCTGTAGCCACTCGACCGGTGGCCAATCGTTGAGCCGTTCGGCGACGACGGGAACGACGATGATCGCACCCGTCGCGGCCGCATAGCCAACGATTTCGACGCTCCAGTGGAGCCCCCAGAGGAGCGACGCCGCCCGGAGCGCGATCACGACCGGCAGACAGAGGTACGCGAGCAGGAGGATCGACGCCCCGTGCGGCCTGGTCAGGCGACCGTCGACGGCCGTCCAGGCGAGTGTCGCGCCGACCGAAGCGCCGATCGTCAACGTCGTGTACTCGGTCGAACCGAGGGCGAACGAGCCGGCGGCGATCACACCCGCGAGCGCGAACACGAAGCCGGGCTCGGGCTCGTCGTCCCGGATGACGAGCGCGACGAACAGCAGGCCGATCACCACGCCGACGACGACGTCGCCGAGGTAGTGGACGCCGATGACGACCCGCGAGAACGCCACGAGGCCGATGATCGTTCCGGCAACCGCGTACCGCTGCCGTCGGCTCCCGGTGTCAGCGACGGCGGCCAGCGCGCCGTAGAAGGCCGCCGCCCCGAGCGCGTGAGCGCTCGGAAAGCTGTAGCCCGGATAGTTTTCGGGAGCGAACGCCAGCTCCGGACGCGGCCGCACGAAGATCCCTTTCATCCCGGCGCTGATCGCGAGCGCGCCGACCCCGATCGCGATCACGAGCGCCCGCTTTCGCTGGCGGGACTCGGCGCCGAACCAGTACAGCAGCGTCGCCAGGATCACCAGCGTCGCGCCGTCGCCGAGGTGGGTGACGAGTTCGAGGAACGTGATCGCGTGGTCGGGTAGCGCCGACCGAATCGCCTCGTTCGTCGACTCGTCGAACAGGACGCTCTCGAGCGTCGACCCTGTCATGAACTCAATAGTCGGACAGAGGCCTCAATAAACGCCGTGATTGCGCAGTTGACACGACTGGAACCGTTCACAGAAGCCGACGGCGAGACGACGAGGGACACCGAGAAGACAAGACCTATCGGGGTACTGGTCC
Source organism: Natronobeatus ordinarius (assembly GCF_024362485.1). Classification (NCBI taxonomy): domain Archaea; kingdom Methanobacteriati; phylum Methanobacteriota; class Halobacteria; order Halobacteriales; family Natrialbaceae; genus Natronobeatus; species Natronobeatus ordinarius. Next base: position 219,798 of record NZ_CP101456.1, read on the forward strand.
CAGGATGAGCCATGAGCGAGCTCCGTGCGCCGGCCGAGACGGCCGTGTACCAGTGTCTGAACCTCGAGGAGGGAGAATCCTGTGTCATCGTCACTGACGACGAGCGCCTGCCGATCGGCGAGGCGTTGTACGAGGTGGCGAGCGAGCGCACCGACGACGCCGTGATCGTCCGGTACCCGCCGGGGGAGACCCACGGCGGCGAGCCGCCGGCGCCGGTTGCCGCGGCGATGGCCGGCGGCGACGTCGTCCTCGCGCCGACGACGAAGAGTCTGAGTCACACGCGCGCCCGAACGGACGCGAACGAGGCGGGTGCCCGCGTCGCCACCCTCCCCGGCATCACCGAGGAGGTGTTCACGACGGGGCTCGACGCCGACTACGAGTCGATCGCAGCCCACTGCGACGACGTCCGCGAGCAGGTCGACGACGCCGAGGAGATCCGCGTCACGACCGACAGGGGTACCGACATCACGTTCGAGGTCGGCGACCGGGCGTTCCTCTCGGACACCGGCATCGTCCACGAGCCCGGTCAGATGTCGAACCTCCCCGCCGGCGAGGTGTTCGTCAGCCCCGAGACCGCCAACGGCACGTTCGTCGTCGACGGGACGATGCGCCCGCACGGGTTGCTCGAGGACGACCAGGAGCTCACCTTCGAGGTCGAAGACGGCCTCGTCACGCACATCTCGGACGACGAGATCCGCGAGACGGTCGAGAACGCGGCCGAGGAAGTGGGTGAGGCGGCGTACAACCTCGCCGAACTCGGCATCGGGACGAACGTCGCCGTCACCGAGCTCGTGGGGAGCGTCTTACTCGACGAGAAGGCCGCTGGCACCGTCCACATCGCGATCGGCGACGACGCGGGCATCGGCGGCGACGTCGAGGCGCCGATTCACCTGGATGGCATCCTCCGCGAGCCGACGGTGCTCGCCGACGGCGTGGAAGTCGAGCTCCCGCGAGCGGAGTAGGAACGCCAAACGCTTCGATTCTCGAGTGTCCACCACCCAAGAGCCGCCGCCCTGGACTCACCTGAGCGCCTCGGGCGGGTCGGGCAGCCGCTCCTGGTCTGCGGGGTCGTGGTGGACGATCACGTCGGCGTCGGTCAGCCGCGCCCGGTCGCGAACCGTCTGGATGGACTCGAGCGAGGCCTCGAGCGACCAGGCGAACGACGCGACGAGGCCGTTCTCGTAGCCCGGCCGGCTGTTGGCGACGTCGGCGGCGAGGATCACGGTCGACGACTCGAGGTCGACCGCGAGCGACTGGTGGCCGGGGGTGTGTCCCGGCGTCGGGAACGCGACGACGCTGCCGTCGCCGAAGAGGTCGTACTCGCCCGTGATCGCAGTCACGTCGTACTCGTGGCTCCGAAGCGGCGAGAAGTCGCCCTCGAGATAGAACAGCGACTGGACGCCGTCGGGCCAGAACGCGTACCGCAGTTCCGCCTTCTGGACGATAAACTCGGCGTCGGGGAACGAGTCGATGTTCCCCGCGTGATCGGTGTGAAGGTGTGAGAGTACCACGTAGTCGACGTCGTCGGGTACGTAGCCCAGCGCCGCGAGGTGGTCGGTCGGCGATTGGCCGACCTCGAGGTCGAGCGTCTCGAGCAACTCGACCATGTGCGGCGCGCCGTTCGGGCCGTACGTCGTCGGGTCGGCCGCCATCTCGCGGCTAACCCCCGTGTCGAAGAGGACGAGTCCCTCGGGGTGCTCGAGCAAATAACACGGACACCAGCCGGGGTAGGGCTCACCCGGCTGCTGGAGCTGCGTCGCGGCGCTGTAATCGAGGGTCCACTCGGCGGTGTTCAGGCGATAGAGGCTGGTAACTGTCACTGGTGAGTTCTTCGCTCGAGCAACTATAAGGGTATGTGCTACCGAAGGCCAGACTCAGTCAACCGTCCCGGCCTGTGGCTCGTCCGTCGACCGCTCGGGGTAGATGTCCGCGACCTCTTCTGCGAACTTCTCGAGGATGACCCGGCGTTTTTTCTTCATCGTGGGAGTGAGCATCTCGTTTTCCTCAGTGAACTCCTGCGGAACGAGCTGGAACTCCTTGATCCGTTCGTGCGGTTCGAAGCCCTCGTTGACCGTGTCGACTTCCGCCTGGACGAGTGCCTGAACCTCCTCGTTGTCGACGAGGCGCTCGTGGTCGTCGACGTCGACGACGGCTGTGAGATACTCGAAGTTGGGGACCATGAGCGCGGCGACGAACTTCTCGCCGTCGCCGATCACCATGCACTGTTCGACGATCTGGCTGTCGGCGAAGGCGTCCTCGATGGGAGCGGGGGCGACGTTCTTGCCCGTCGAGAGCACGAGGATCTGCTTGGCCCGTTCGTGGAAGACGAGGTAGTCGTCCGGGCGGATGGTGACGATATCGCCCGTACGGAACCATCCTTCCTCGGTGAACGCCCCCGCGGTCTTCTCGGGTTTGTTCCAGTAGCCCTCGGTCACGTTCGGGCCCCGCACGAGCAGTTCCCCGACCTCCCCGAGAGTTCCGTCGGTCGTCTCCTCCGGGACGACGGACTTGTCGACTGTCACCTCACAGCCCTCGACGGGGACGCCGATCGTGCCGATCTTCGGCTCCTCGGGCGGGTTGGTCGTCACTACGGGGGACGTCTCGGTGAGGCCGTAGCCCTCGTAGATCGGCAGCCCCATGCCGTGATAGAGCGTACAGAGGTCGGCCGAGAGCGTCCCGCCGCCGCTGACGAGAAACTCGACGTTGCCCCCGAGCGCCGACTTGACCTTGCCGAACACCAGTTTGTCCGCGAGACTCATCTTCAGCTTGAGGACCGTCCCCGGATTGGTCGACTCGTGGTACTCCCTGCTGACCGCAGTCGCCCATTCGAAGATCCGACGCTTCACGTCCGACTCACTCGCCTGCTCGCGGATCGCATCGTAGATCTTCTCGTACACCCGGGGGACGCTCGTCGCGGTCGTCGGCCCGACGAGGCCGAAGTCCTCCTTCAGGGTGTCAGCGCTCTCGGCGTAGGCGACGCAGGCGCCGCTTGCGAACATGAGGAAGTGTCCCGCCGTCCGCTCGAAGACGTGCGCCAGCGGCAGGTACGACACCGTCTGCGTGTCGCCGTCGATCGACGGTGCCCCCTCTGGCTTCCCCGGCCGGGGACCGTAGCGTCGATACACCTGGTTGACGTTCGCCCGGAAGTTCCGGTGGGTCAGCTGCACGCCCTTGGGGTCGCCGGTGGTCCCGCTCGTGTAGATCAGGCTCGCCAGGTCGTCGAGGTCGGGTTCGTCGACCCACGACTCGTACGCCTCCAGCTCGAACGTCTCCTGCCCGCGTTCGTAGACCTCTGCGAGCGTGTAGACGTCCTCGCGGTCGGCGTACTCGGAGGAAACCTCGTCCATCACGACGACGAATCGCAACTCGAGTGAGTCTGCGGCTTCGAGCACGCGCTTTGCGTGATCCTCACCCTGGGCGACGACGCCGATCGCACCCGGGTCCTCAAGGAGGTACGCCACCTGCGCGGGCGAGGAACTTTCGTACACTGTGGTGACGACCGCGCCCGCGGCGAGCAACGCGAAGTCACACTGGGCCCACTCCATGCGGGTGTCCGCGAAGATCGCGACGCGCTCGCCGGCGTCGACGCCGAGGTCACGAAAGCCGGCCGCGAGGTTACGGACGATATCGCGCATCTCGCCGTAGGTCAGCGTCGCGTACTCGCCCGGGGGTGCCGGGTCGAACGCCGTCCCCGCGAGCGTCCGGTCGTAGATCCCACCCTTGTACTGCTGGGCTGGCTGGTCGACGTTCCGTTCGGCGCTCTCCTCGAACAGTCTCCCGAGCGTGTCGAGCTCGATCACCTCGTTGTCGAACGCCCGTTCTGACTCTTTCCAGTCCATGAGTTGTCACACCATACCACCGATACACTATAAATTGTTTGATTGTTCACGATTCTGTTCAGCAGTCGAGGTCTGAAAATAGGACGCAGACGGACGGCGACCCACGTCGACCACCGCCGACAGGGCAGAGCTGTCTACCTCGAGTCGATCGACGGGTCGGGCGTTCGAGGCGTTCACCGCGTCGAACGCTCGAGGATGAGTACGAGAACCTGGCGCGCTCGAGACCGAGTACGCAAATCCGGCACACTCGAGACCGAGTCCGCGAATCCGGCGCACTCGAGGTCGGTCACTCGGCGTACATCTCCTCGACCCGGTCCTCGAAGCGGTCCATGATCACCCGGCGTTTCTTCTTCATCGTGGGGGTGAGCATCTCGTTTTCCTCGGTGAACTCCTGGGGGACGAGACGGAACTCCTTGATCGTCTCGTGTCGCTCGAAGTCCTCGTTGATCCGGTCGACTTCTTCGCCGATGTACTCGACGACGCGCTCGTCCGCACAGAGCGCCTCGGGATCGCCCGGGAGGTCGATCCCCTCGGCTTCGGCCCACGACTCGAGGTGGTCGACGTTGGGGACGAGCAGCGCGCCCACGAACTTCCGGCCGTCGCCGACGACCATCGACTGCTCGACGACCTCGCTGGCGGCGAAGGCGTCCTCGATGGGGGCGGGGGCGACGTTCTTGCCCGTCGAGAGCACGAGGATCTGTTTCAGTCGCTCGCGGAACTCGACGTAGCCGTCCGGACGCAGGTGGACGATGTCGCCGGTTCGGAACCATCCCTCCTCCGTGAACGCCCGGTCGGTCGCCCGCGGGCGGTTCCAGTAGCCGTCGCTCACGTTCGGGCCGCGGACGAGCAACTCGCCGACCTCGCCGGGGTCGTCGAAGGCGTCCTGGTGGACGACCGACCCGTCGATCTCGAGTTCGACGTCGACGACGGCGGGACCGATCGTCCCGATCTTCGGCTCCTCCGGCGGGTTCACGGTGACGACGGGGGCGGTCTCGGTGAGGCCGTAGCCCTCGTAGATCGGCAGTCCCATCGCGTGGTAGAGCGTGCAGAGCTCGGCCGAGAGGCTCCCGCCGCCGCTGATCAGGAGTTCGATGTTGCCGCCGAGGGCCTCGCGAACCTGCGCGAAGACGAGTCGATCGGCGATCGCCTGTTTCGCCCGCAGGACCGCCCCGGGCGAGTCGGCTTCCTGGTACTCGCGGCCGACCTCGACGGCCCACTCGAAGATGCGCTGTTTCGTCGACGACTCGCTGGCCTGCTCGCGGACCGCGTCGTAGATCTTCTCGTACACCCGGGGGACGCTCGTCGCCGTATTCGGACCGACCGCGGCGAAGTCCTCCTGGAGCGTGTCGGGATTCTCGGCGTAGGCGACACACCCGCCGCTCGCGAACATGACGAAATGCCCCGCCGTTCGCTCGAAGACGTGTGCCAGCGGCAGGTACGACACCGTCTGCGTGTCGGTGTCGATGACCGGCAGCTCCTCGTCTTTGTCCGGCCGCGGGCCGTACCGCGCTCTGATCTGGTTGACGTTCGACCGGAAGTTCCGGTGAGTCAGCTGTACGCCCTTGGGCTCGCCGGTCGTCCCACTCGTGTAGATCAGACTCGCCAGATCGTCGAGGTCGGGGTCGTCGACCCACGACTCGTAGGCCTCCAGCTCGAACGTCTCCTCGCCGCGTTCGTAGAGGTCCGCGAGCGTGTAGACGTCCTCGCGGTCACCGTGCTCGGCGAGTCGGTCCATCGAGACGAGGAAGTCGAGGTCGAGGCCGTCTTCTACCTCGAGGACGTCCTCGAGCAGTTCCTCGTTCTCGACGACGACGGCGGTCGCGTCCGGATCGTCGAGGAGGTACTGGACCTGCTCGCGGGAGGAGCCGGTGTAGACGGTCGTGACGATCCCGCCCGCCGCGAGCAGCGCGAAGTCGGTCTGGGCCCACTCCATCCGCGTGTTGGCGTAGATGCCGACCCGGTCACCCGTCTCGAGTCCGAGGTCGCGAAAGCCGGCCGCGAGTTTGCGGACGACGTCGCGCATCTCGCCGTAGGAGACGGCGTGAAACTCCCCGGCGGGGGCTGCCGGAAGGATCGACTCGGTGAGCGACCGATCGTAGATCCCACCTTTGTACCGCTGGGCCGGCTCGTTCACGTGACGGTCGGCCGCATCCTCGAACAGCCGGCCGAGTGTCGTCTCCCCGATGACTTCGTCCGTGTACTCCCGTTCGGCCTCGCGCCAGTCCATACCTGCCTGACAGAACCTCCCACCGGATAAAATGTGTGGGAACTCACCGCACACAATCTCGCGTTTATTCGAGTTCGACGACCGATCAGGCAGTGTGCAGGTCGCCGCCGTCGACGACGATCGACTCCGCGGTGACGTAGCCCGCGAGGTCACTCGAGAGGAAGGTGACGACGTTCGCGACGTCTTCGGGCCGGCCGAGCCGCCGAAGCGGGTTCGTCTCCTCGAGCGCCTCGCCCTCTTCGGTGCCGACGATCGGGAAGTCGGCGCGGGTCATCTCGGTCTCGATGACGCCCGGGTGGACGGCGTTGACCCGAATCCCGTGGGGACCGAGTTCCGCGGCCAGCGAGTACGTCAACGACCGAATGCCGCCCTTCGCGAGGCTGTACGGTGCGATGTTCGCGTACCCGACCATCCCCGCGACGCTCGACATGTTGACGATGCTCCCGCCGTCGCCCCGGTCGATCAGCCGCTCGGCGGCTACCTGACAGCCCGTGAGGACGCCGTCGATGTTGATCTCACGGAGGCGGTCGTACTCGTCGGGGTCGAGGTCGGTGATCGGTCCGACGGGGCCGACGATCCCCGCATTGTTCACCATCACGGACAGCCCGCCGAACGAGTCGGCCGCGTCGGCGGCCGCCTCGAGGTCCGCACGGTTGGTGACGTCGCAGTCGACGAACGTCGCCTCGGCGTCGGTCTCCTCGCGGATCAGTTCGTGCGTCGGCGTCCCGTCGTCGCGCGGTTTCTCGACGACGTCGGCGACGACGACGTCCGCACCGTGTTCGGCGAACGTCCGGGCGATCGAACGGCCGATTCCACTCGAGCCACCGGTGACGACGGCGGCCTCTCCACTGAGTAGTGCCATACGATAGCATTGTCCGCAGACGGGATGAATGTTCACCCGCCTGATCACGAGCAGGTGTGATGACGGGCAGTGACTACTCGCTCACCCGACGAGCGGAGCGTGTCGGTGGCGAAGCGCCAGGTACGGCAGCCCGACGAACAGCGGGGCGAGAACCAGGAGCGGGTGAGGCGTAACGTACACCGGGACGACGGCGATCGCAGCCAGGCCGGTGAGGAGACCACGATTCGGAGCCCACGCGCTCACGTCCGCGACGTACCGGCTGTCGAGGTAGACCGCGATTGGGAGGGAGAAGGCGATGAAAAACAGCAACCCGGAGCCGGCCAGCACGATCACGGGCGTCGAGAGCGGGTCGTCATAGACGAGCCTAGAACTCACGCGCACGACGGCGAGGACCGCGACGACGGCGACGACGTGCCACCAGTTGTCTCGATACGACGACTGCTCGGCGACTGATGCCTCGAGCGAACCAACTGACTCGGAACTGGACATATTCGATAGCTATCCAAACAGCAGATAATTATTTTGATTCGAGAGTGAAGTACCACGGGTCGGGTGACCCGTGGCGTCCGTGTCTACCCTGTAGTCGGGGCAACGGTCTTTAATTCCTCTCGCGCTTGACTCTGCGAGTCTCGCGCCGACTTTCCGTGTCGGTAAACACCCGAAGCGAAAACTGCTCCGTGAGAGTCGGCCTCTTCACACAGGCCCGATGCCGTCCGTCTCACCTTCCGAACACTTGGAAGGGTTTCGAGAGACGGCACATTCTCATTCTGCTCGTGGAACCATTCTTGCGCCACACAAACCGCTGCTTTCCGGTCAGCGTGGTCTTGGAAGTCGCACTCCATACATTTGAACCGCTTCCAACGCCGATTCGCTCGCTCGGTGTGCAAGCATTCCGTTCGCGGACAGCGTTGACTCGTGTACGCCGGGTCAACATCGTCTGAGGGGATTCCACCCCAAGCGGCTTTGTACGTCACCATATCTCGGAGTGCGGCGAACGGCAAGGAGTGCAAGCGCCGGTTCATTCGCGTGCCGTAATCGATTGAGTCTCGCATGTCTTTGAGGTCTTCAAAGACGATTACCGGTTCGTTGAATTGCGAAACCCATCGTGTTACGTCGCGCGATACTTTATGGAGTTGGTCGTGAACGAAGTCTTGTTCTTCGGTTTGGACCACGTTCTCGAACGCGGATTGTCCGACTTTCTGCATCCGCTTCCGTTTGGTGAAAAACTCGTGGCGAACTCGTTTGATGTCGGGGTACTCGATGACGACTGAATCGAGTACGTCACCAGTAGCTCTATTCAGCGCGGTGAGTGCCACGCAGTCCTCGTTAATGTCCACACCAACTACTGTCTCTGCGTAGTCTGGAGACGCTACGGTGCGTGTCTTGTGGGTGACTGTGACGTGTACTCGCCATTCGTCGTGTTTATACACGAGTTCAGCTACGCCCACTCTCCACGAGTCAGAGTTAAGAGCGTTCTTGACTCGTTCGAGGTGGTTGGGACTACCGCGAAGTACGCCTTTGACGTGGTTGTACGGTTTGTAACTGACTCTGAAGCGAACATCTCCCGAATCATCTACAGTGAGGGCGTATCCTTCGTTGTGATTCATCCGCATTGGATACGTCTCGTCAATGTAGGGAAACGGTCGGCCCCACTCGTTGTCTTTGTGGTCGTGGTACGTCTCTATCTCACCCAGTGCTTTCTGGACGAGGAGTTGAGTCGTGTTTTTCACGAGGTTGGCGTTATCCACTACGGTGTCGTGGATGTCGTCCCAGTCCCATCCCTCACGGTCGAGGCGGTTGACTTCGTTGCGAACTCGTCGGGCTTCGAGACACCCTTTGTACAAGTTGTCAGGACTACCCGTTTGGATGGTTAATCCAAAAGAAAGCGTCTGGGTCAGTCCTGCATCTTGCATCGTCAATAAATTGTCGTGAATCGTTGTAAGTGTAGTGATTTGTCGGCATTCACCCACGGGTCAGGTGACCCGTGGTACTCTGCCTTGACCGCTGATAGAACGCCAGAACCGACAGACGGGACGCTACCGGGAGTCGCGCCAGTCGAGGTAGCCCAGCACGCCGCGGGTGTTCATCTTCCGCTCCTCGCGCGCCTTGCGCTCGCCCCACTCCTCGACCATCTTCGGCCGATCGGCGAAGTGCTCGACCACCGCCTCGTCGTCCCCGAGTTCCTCGCGTTTTTCCTCGACGACCTCGACCCACTCGGTGAGCACCCGGCCGTACTCCTCGAGTGCGTCCTCGGCTTCGTCGCCGACGTACCGCGGGCCGAAGTGCGGGTAACAGAAGACGTCCGGGTCGATCGCCTTCAGCGTCTCGAGGTCCTCGAGGCAGCCGTCGAAATTGAACTGCGAGGGCGGCGACGTCTCCATGATCACCTCGCGTCCGGGGACCCACAGGCCGGCGGCGTCGGCGACGAAGACCACGTCGTTTGCGGGCTCCTCGAAGACGAAGTGGTGGGGGGCGTGGCCGGGGGCGGCGTGGACGCGCAGCTCCTGGGTCCCGAGGTCGATCACGTCGCCGTCCTCGTACTCTACCGTGCGCTCCTCGGGCAGGGGTTCGGGCTCCGTGTAGTACTCCCACTGGTCACCCACGGCCGCCTTCGTCCCCTCGACCAGCCGCTCGGGGTCGTAGAGGTGCCGGGCCCCCACCGCCGGGACGTACACCTCCGCGTTCGGACAGGCGTCGGCGATCAGCCCCGCCCCGCCCGCGTGATCGAGGTGGATGTGCGTGACGGCGATCACCTCGAGGCCGTCGCGGCCGATGCCGACCTCATCGAGGGCCTCGAGGACGTACTCGTAGTTGGTTCCCAGCCCCGTATCGACGATGGCCGGTCGGTCGTCGTCGATGAGGTAGACCGCGCCGTAGCCGCTCGTGCCGAACAGCCCGACGTCGACGTAGAAGAGGTCGGTACAGTCGCCTTCCGTGACTTCGCGAACGTCACCTTGATCCATAGTCGAGTGGGTGCGACCCGGTTTGATAAAGGCTGTCGTCTCGCGTGGCGCGTGCCCGCGGTCCGACAGTGGCCTGCCTCGAGTCGGTGTGAACGCCATCGAAGCGCCCACGCGGACGCTCCCCCGACGCTCACGCGTAACGTTCATTAGATCGGTCTGAATAGTCGAGCGTATCCGGGCGATGGGGCCCGCCCAACCCAACCGCCGGGGAAGCCGGCTGACGGTCCCTGCTCACAGACGGATCGTTGTACTGTGTCACCGGTGATCGCTGCACCGTTCGAGCGATCACCGGTACCGAATCACAGCAGACCGTCTCAGCCAGCCATGTCCGACGCCCACCCCCTCGCCCGACTCGAGACGATCGCCCTGGTCGCCATCGGCGGCTTCGCCGGTTCGAACCTCCGCTTTTTCGCGCTCGGACACCTCACCGAGGTGCAGGCCGTCCTGGTCGCGAACGTCCTCGGGAGCCTCCTGCTGGGATTCATCGTCTACGAGGCGCAGTACACCGGGATCGTCGACCCCACGGCCGGCGTCGTCCTCACGACGGGCTTTCTCTCCTCGTTAACGACCTACAGCACGTTCGCCGTCCAGACGGCGCTCGCGACGGGCCTGCTCGGCACGGGTGCGATCGTCGCCGCGAACTACGGACTCGGCTTCGCGGGCGTCCTCGTCGGTCGCGGGCTCGCCCGCCGAATCGGCCGCCAGGGTGATCGGCCGTGAGCGTGCTCGCTCTCGCCGAATCGAACGTGACCGCTCTCGCTGTGCTGATCGGTCCGTGGCTGGCCGCCCTCTCGACGATCCCGCTCGAGCCCGAACCCGCTCACCTCGTCGGGACGGGCGGGGCGCTTGGAGCCGTCGCACGCCATCTGGTCTACCGACACGTCACCTGGGAGGAGCTTCCGGCAGCGACGCTCACGGTCAACGTACTCGGGAGCTTTCTCTTCGGCCTGCTCGTCTTCGCCGGCGCGAGCGAGTCGACGACGCTCCTGCTGGGCGTCGGCTTCTGTGGCTCGTTCACCACCTTCTCGTCGTTCTCCGTCGAGACGGTCCAGCTCTGGGAACGCGGCGACCAGCGGCTCGCGCTCACGAACGCGCTCGCGAACCTCCTCGTCTCGCTCGTGGCCATCGGGCTGGCGTGGCTGCTCGTCGCCGCCGTCTGACCGGCCTATGCGTCGCCGTCCGCCGACCCCCCATCTCGCGCCCCGCGAACGACCGTTACCGGCACGGCCGAGCGCCTGACGACCGACTCGGCGGTGCTCCCGAGGAGGTATCGCGCCGGCCCCTCCCGGCCGTGGGTCCAGATGACGATCCCGTCGACGAAGCGTCCGCGCACGACTCGAGCGATCCCGTGGCGGTCAGACGATGACCTCGACCGCGTATCCGTCCGCTTCCATCGCTTCGATCACCTCCTCGACGTGCTCGAGGCCACGGGTCTCTAAGTCGATCTCCACCTCGGTGTCGCTCATGCCGATATCTCGGGAGGTGCGGTCGTGCTGGATCGCGAAGATGTTCGCACGATAGGCGGTGAGGATCCCGAGCAGGTCCTCGAGCGCGCCCGGCCGATCTTTCAACACCGTCCGGATCTTCAGGTAGCGCCCGGTCTCGACCAGCCCACGGACGATGACGGTCGTCAGTGTGTTGAGGTCGATGTTGCCGCCCGAGACGACCGGAACGATCGTCTCGCCCTCGTCGTAGGCGAAGTGGTCGAACAGCAGGGCCGCGAGCGGGACGGCACCGGCACCTTCGACCAGCGTCTTCGAGCGCTCTAAGAGGTGGACGACGGCCATCGCGGTCTCCGAGTCGGGGACGGTGACGACCTCGTCGACGTACTCCTCGATGACGGCGAACGTCTTCGAGCCGACGCTCCGAGTGGCGATGCCGTCGGCGACCGTGTCGACGCCGTCGATGGTGACGCGCTCACCTTTCTCGAGGGAGGGGACGAGGCTCGAGGCCCCCTCGGCCTGGACGCCGATCACGCGGACGTCCGGGTGGGACTCCTTGATCGCGACGGCGATGCCGGCGATTAGCCCGCCGCCGCCGATCGGGACGACGACGGTGTCGACCTCGGGACAGTCATCGAGAATCTCGAGGCCGATCGTCCCCTGGCCGGCCATCACGTCCTCGTCGTCGAAGGCGTGGAGGTAGGTTCGACCCTCCTCGCGCTCGAGTTCGTGGGCGTGCTCGGCAGCCTCGGCGTAATCAGCCCCGTGGAGGACGACTTCGGCGCCGTAGGACTGGGTCGCCTTGACCTTCGCGATGGGCGCGTTCTCGGGCATGACGATCTTCGAGTCGACGCCCGCCCGCGTGGCCGCCAGGGCGACCCCCTGGGCGTGGTTTCCCGCACTCGCAGTGACGACGCCAGCTGCCTTCTCGGCGTCTGAGAGCGTCGCGATCCGGTTCGTCGCACCACGGATCTTGAACGCGCCCGTCCGCTGGAAGTTCTCCAGTTTGAGGTGGACGTCGGCACCCGTCATCTCCGAGTAGGTGTAAGAGTACGAAAGTGGCGTGTGCCGGGAGGTCTCCCGGACTCGCTCGTGCGCCTCGAGAACGTCGGCCCGTCCGAACATACGCCCGAGTACTCACTCGGTCGTGATTAAGGGTTGTGCTGCCGGCGATGGCAGCACGACAGGGAATACAGGGGATGCACGGCGTGTGACGTGCGAATGTACACGGGAACGCAGAGTACATAAACCTCATGGCCGCGGGGTGAAAGTGAAATTGGGCGATAGCGGCCGTCTCCGGCGAGCGTCTGACGGAGGGCAGACGCACGTCATTCGAGATACGGTGGCGTGTGACTAACCACCATGGCAGCATCTCGCTCGACCGTCCGCCGAACGCGATCGGCGAACGGACCGCTCCCCGGCCAGGTGACGCGGTCGGCAACGCCCAGCCGATCGGGGCGGCCGACGTACGTCCAGGCCGAGTCGGCCTCGAGCGATTCGTCCGGTCCCTCGAGCGGAACCGCGATCCGGACGTACAGCCCCGCGTCGACCCCTTCGTAGGCGTCGACCGCCTCGAGGCCGCTGCGATCGACCGCGAGCAGTCGTCCCTCGACGGACCCGCCAGGGGCAAGCGTCGGATAGCGTCCGTCGACGCGGTGACAGCCCTCGAGAGTGGCTCGAGCCGCGAACTCGTACTCGAGCCCCTCGAGTACGGCCGCGACCCGTTCGGAATCGGTGAGCGTCCCGTAAACGAACGTGAGCACGGCCGTCCGTTCGCGTCCGTCGCCCGTACGTTCGTCGGTCTCGTTCGACGATCGGACCGAAACCTTGACCGCCTCAGGGTCGTCCATTGCGGTATGCGCTACGAAACCATCACGATCGATCACGATGGGTACGTCGCCACCATCACCCTCGACCGCCCCGGGTCGATGAACACGTTCAGCACGCAGCTGGCGCTCGACCTCGACGACGCGCTCGAGGCCCTCGAGGCGAACGACGACGTTCGAGTGATCGTCGTCGAGGGGGCGGGAGACGCCTTCTCGGCCGGCATCGACCTCACAGAACACGGAGCGCACGAGGGAGCGGCCGAGTACGAGACGTGGGTCTCCCGGATGGAAGAGCCGTTCCGGACGCTCGTGGGGATGACCACGCCGGTGATCGCGTCCGCACACGGCTTCGCCGCCGCCAACGGGCTGGGGCTGGTTGCCGCCTGCGACCTGGCCGTCCTCGCCGAGGGAACGAAACTCGGCGCGACCGCCCCGAAGGTCGGGCTGTTCTGCATGGGCCCTGCGGTGCCGATCATGAACTCGGTCACCGAGAAGCGCTGTCTCGAGCTCTTGCTGACGGGCGAGCTGATCGACGCCGAGACGGCCGTCGAGTGGGGGCTCGCCAACCGCGTCGTTCCCGAAGACCGGCGCCGGGAGGCGACGATGGACCTGGCCGAGTCGATCGCCGAGAAGAGCCCCGTCGCCGTCCAGCGGGGCAAGCGGGCCTACTACGAGATGGCCGACATGGGTTACGAGGAAGCCCTCGAGTACTCGAACGAGCGGTTCGCCGCGCTCTGTGTCACCGACGACGCGGCGGAGGGGATCGAGGCGTTCCTCGAGGGTCGCGAGCCGGAGTGGCCGGGCCGGTAAGGGCGGAGACGACGCTTACCGACGGGTCGAAGTGTGAGAAACTGCGATTCGAGCCGTTACCGATCCTCGAGCGCGACGAACTCGGTCTCCTCGGGGTCGGGACCGACGTAGCGGCTGCGCGGGCGGATCAGGCGGTTGTCGTCGTACTGCTCTAGGACGTGGGCGATCCAGCCGCCGGCGCGGCTCATCGCGAAGATGGGGGTGTAGAGGTCGACGGGGATGCCCATCTGGTAGTACGTCGAGGCGGAATAGAAGTCGACGTTGGGTGCGAGTCCCTTTTCCGTTGCGAGGTGTTCCTCGATGGTGACGCTCATCTCGTACCAGCGCATGTCACCGGCGGCCTCACCCAGCGCCTCGGATTTCTCGCCGAGGATGTTCGCGCGCGGGTCTTTGACGTTGTAGACGCGGTGGCCGAAGCCGGGGACGCGACGGCCCTCCTCGAGGGCGGTCTCGACCCACTCGAGGGGATCCATCTCGCTGCCGTCGACTTCTTTGAGCATCTCCATGACGTCCTGGTTGGCGCCGCCGTGGAGGCTCCCGCTGAGGGTGCCGATCGCGCTCGTGATCGCGGCGTGGAGGTCCGCGAGGGTGCTCGCGGTGACCATCGCGGAGAACGTCGAGGCGTTCAGGCCGTGGTCGGCGTGGAGGACGAGCGCCTGGTCGAACGTCTCGGCGAGCACCTCGTCGGGCTCCTCGCCGTTTAACATGTAGAGGAAGTTCGCGGCGTGGGAGAGATCCTCGCGCGGGGCGACGATCTCTTCGCCTCGACGGGTACGCTCGAAGGCGGCGAGGATCGTCGGAATCTTCGCCGTGATCCGACGGCCCTTGCGGAGGTTGGCGTCCTCGTCGGTGGGGTCGGCGTCGGCGTCGGGATCGAACGCCGACAGCTCCGAGACGATCGTCCGGAGCGCGGCCATCGGGTTGGCGTCGGCCGCAGCGAGCGTCTGTGTCGTCTCGAGGACGGCTCCATCGACGTCGCGTTCGGCGGCCATCGCGGTTGAAAACTCCTCGAGTTCGGCCTCGTCCGGGAGGTGGCCGTTCCAGAGCAGGTAGAGCACCTCCTCGTAGCTCGCCCCGCGGGCGAGCTCCTCGATGGTGTACCCGCAGTAGACCAATCGGCCTTCGTCGCCGTCGATCGAGCTGAGTTCGGATTCAGCGACTAGCACACCCTCTAGCCCTTTTTTGAGATCGTCAGCCATGGGAGGGGTTTTCGCACGCCACTGGAAAAGGATTGTCTTTTTCCATGCAAAACAGACGAGAGATTGTCGACGAACGTCGTTATCTCCCCTCGGCACGTGGCGTTCGAGCGACGGGTATCGCGTCAATCGTCGAACTCGAGGTCGCCACGTTCCCTCCCGGACGTGACGAGATCGGGGCGCCCGGCGGTCGTGTCGCCACAGTCCTCCGGCAACGTTTTTCTCGTGGCCCATACAAGTCGACGAACATGGATACGTCCCACGAGGTCGAGTACCGCCCCGTCAGCGTCAAGGAGGTGCTCGCCGAGATGAAAGACACCGCCGAGTTACTCATCGATCTGTCGTACTCAGCGGTGCTGTTCGGTAGCGAGGCGGTTGCCGAGGAGGTGCTCACGCTCGAAGAGCGAATGGACGTCCTCCAGTTGCAGGCCCGGATGAGCCTGCTGATGGCCGCCCGAACCACCGACGACGCAGAACAGCTCGCCCCGGTGCTCGGCGTCGTTGGCGCGGCGGAGAAGATCTCTGACGCCGCTGGCGACGTCGCGAAGGTGGTCTTAGAGGAGATCGGTCTCCCGGACGCGATGCGGGCCGCGCTGCCCGAGGCAGTCGAGCCGGTCGTGCGTGCGACCGTCGAGGCGGAGTCGCGCTTCGCCGACCGGAGCCTCGGCGACCTCAACCTCGAGACCGAGACCGGCGTTCGCGTGATCGCCATCCGGCGTCGCGGCAAGTGGTTGCTCAACCCCAACGTCGATACGGTCCTCGAGGCCGAGGACGTGATCCTCATGCGCGGCTTCGAGGAGAACCTCGGGCCGGTCTACGAGACGGTCACGGGCGAGCCCTACGAGACGCCTGAACCCGTCGAGCCGGGCATCGCCGACCTCGAACGGGCGGTCGACGCCATCGTGCTGATGAAGAACATGAGCGAACTCGCCGTCGACCTCGCCTACGGTGCAGTGTTGTACGATAGCACCGATCTCGCCGAAGAGGTCGCTGCGCTCGAGGCCGAGGTCGACCAGCTCGAGTCGCGCCTGGAGGCGTGGACGCTCCAGGCTGCAGCGCGCGTCGACGACCCAGTCGACCTGCGTGGACTGGTTCACCTCGCGGGGAGCACGGAGGTCATCAGCGACGCGGCCCTCGAAATCAGTGAAGGTGTGCTTCGTGGGCTGGGAACGCACCCGGTCGTCGCCGAGGCGGTCTCAGAGAGTGACGAAGTGATCGTCCGGCGAACCGTCGCCGAGGGGAGCACCCTCGATGGGGGCACCCTCGGCGAGACGATGGTCCGAACGGAGACGGGAATGCGAGTCATCGGCGTGCGACGACCGCGTGGCTCTCCCAGCGTCGAGGACGACGAGTGGGAGATCCAGCCCGGGCCCGAGACGGAGCTTCGCGCCGGGGACGTCCTGCTCGCAAAGGGGACCAGGGCGGGCGCCGAGCGGCTCGAGGAACTCGTCGGTTCGTAGGTCGAGAGGTGGACGATCGCGAGCGGTGTGCTCGCCGGTGGTCGCTAGTTCCGTCCAGAACGAACCTGTGGCCCTAGAACTCGTGCTCTACTTCGTCCTCGTCGGCTTTCTGGATAATGATCTTGCCATCTCGGACGCGGACGAATACCTCGTCACCGATGTCCATGCCCGCGACTGCAAGTTCGTCCTCGTGGAGGTTGAGGTGCACGTTGTGGTAGTTTCCGTCCTCGTCTTTCGCACCGCTTGGACTCAACTTCTTTTTCCGTACCATCGCGGGATTCTACCACGAACTTCGCCGTAGGATGTACTTAAGTGTTTTCTACGTCACGGCGACTGACTCTGACTCACACAGGTCGCCACAGAGCCGGCTCGTCAGGAAGTCGGCTCCCTCTGTCGATGTTGCGGAGAAGTGGTGAGTCGAACGTACTTAAAGATACCGGCGCTTTCGGTCGGTTTTCGGGGATATCTTTATGTCGGACCCTGTGCTGGTTTGCCATGGAGGCCAAAAACCATGGTACGTGAAGACGGTAAGCGAAACTTCGCCTTGCGCGATTCCGACGGTACCGAAGAGAGCGTCTTCTCGGGGAACACCCCGAGACAGGCGGCGCTGAAAGCGGCTCGACGGCTCGAGCCGGCCCCGAGTGAGGACGACGCGGAGATGACCGAACTCAGGCTCCGCGAGAAAGGCACCAGCAAGGTTCACATCTACGACGGCTGGGCCTGGGAGGAGACGGCTCCGGACGACAAACCCGACTGGATGCCCGGCGAGATCACCGAGGCGAACGTCTCGAAGAAGGGCATCGAGCACCTCGACGAGTAGTGGGACTGCCGACGAATTCTACCCTTCGAGCATCGTGCAACAGTCGAGCGTCGGGTTCGATACGCGATCGCTCTCGACGCGCTTTTCCCACCCTGCCTGCTACAGAGCGACATGATCGCAGTCACGCTGGGTCCCGAAGGAACGTATTCCCATCGAGCGACGCGCGCGGTGGCCGACGAGATCGACTTCCGGCAGTCGGTCACCGAGATCGTCGACGCGGTCGCAAGCGGCGAGTACGACCGCGGCGTCATCCCCGTCGAGAACAGCATCGAAGGAAGCGTCACCGAGAGCCTGGATGCCGTCGCCGAGTACGACGTCGCCGTCGTCCGTGAGATCGTCACGCCGATCCGTCACGCCCTGCTCGCCCAGCGCGCCGACTTCGAGACGGTCGCCAGCCACTCCCAGGCGCTCGCCCAGTGTCGTTCCTACCTCGAGTCGGCGTATCCCGACGCCACGCTCGAGGCCGTCGCGAGCACGGCCAAGGGCGTCGAGCGCGCCCGGGACGATCCGACAGTCGCCGGCATCGGCCACCCCGACAACGCCGGCGACGGCATCGAGGTGCTCGCCGAGGACATCCAGGACCAGACGTCGAACGCGACGCGATTTTTCGCGCTCGCGCCCGTCGAGGAGCGCTCGGAAGCCGGCGGAAAGACCTCGCTCGTCATCTACCCGAACGCGAACTACCCCGGGATGTTGCTCGAGTTGCTCAAACCGTTCGCAGAGCGCGACATCAACCTCACGCGCCTCGAGTCGCGACCGAGCGGGACGCGACTGGGCGACTACCTCTTTCACTTCGACGTCGACGCCGGGCTGTACGAGGAACGGACGAAAGCGGCGCTGGCCGACCTCGAGGAGCTCGTACCTAACGGCTGGGTCCGTCGGCTCGGTTCATACGACATCGAACACGTCGTGGAGTGACCCCTCGGTCGTGGCCAGGCGGTGGGCGCAGCGAGTGACGCGGCGCCGCCGGTAAAAGCGAGCCGTTCTCGAGTCGAAACCCCGAAAGCCGTCGACGTCCTCCCGTCGACCATGAACGAGCAGACGGACACGGACGAGAAGACGGGAACGTTCGTCGTGACGCACGCCGAGGAGGCGTCGGCGATGATTCGCGACGTCGATACCGCCCAGGTCCACACGCTCTCGTCGAACCCCGGCCTCGAGGCGCGTGACGTCCTCGAGGCGACCGTGGCGCCGGAGCCGCCCCTCGAGGTTACGTGGCAGGTGGTCGACGTCGAGTCACGGCGGCAGGTCGACGTGATCGACAGCGACCTCGAGCCGACGCAGGCGTCGCAGGAGACCGCGGCGGACGCCGACGTCGGCGACGTCGTGCGGAGCGAGCGAGCCGGACGGGGCGAGATCCACGTCCTCGCAGTCCCGCCGGAGGGAGCCGAAGAGACGGCGCGAGAGATCTGCGAGGACCTCGAGACGGTCGCGCGGGCAGCCCGACTCGAGGCGGTCCGGGTGGAGGTTCGCTGTGCGCCGGCGGCGGGCGTCGTGAGCGTTCGGTACCTGCCCGACTGACCGACGCACGTCGACCGGTCGACCGCTCGTCGAAGCCGCATACAACGTCCTTTTGCCCGTTCGCGCCGAACGACGGGACATGCCCACGGTCGAGCAGAAACTCGATGCCGCCCGCGCCGACCTCGCCGACCGCGACGGGGTGCTCGTCGCCTTCTCCGGCGGGGTGGACTCGAGCGCCGTCGCCGCGATCGCCCACGACGCCCTCGGCGAGCGAGCGGTCGCCTGCACGGCGAGAAGCGAGACGCTCCCCGAAGCCGAACTCGCCGAGGCGAGACGGGTCGCCGACGAGATCGGCATCCGTCACGAGATCGTCGAGTTCTCCGAACTCGAGAGCGACGACTTCGTCCGGAACGACGACCAGCGGTGCTATCACTGTCGGACGATGCGACTCGGCGAGATGTTCGAGGCCGCCCGCGAGCTCGGAATCGAGACGGTCTGTGACGGGACGAACGCCGACGATCCGAACGCGGGCCACCGGCCGGGACTGCAGGCGGTCGAGGAACTCGCCGTCCACTCGCCGCTGCTGGCCCACGACATCGGCAAGGACGAGGTGCGAGAGATCGCCGACCGCTACGGCCTCTCGGTCGCCGAGAAACCCTCGATGGCCTGTCTCTCCTCGCGCATCCCGACGGGCCTCGAGGTGACCGAAGAACGGCTGAGCCGCGTCGAACGCGCCGAGACCCTCCTTCGAACCTGGGGCTTTCGGCGCTTTCGCGTCCGCGACCACGACGGCCTCGCTCGCATCGAGGTCGCTCCCGACGAACTCGAGGACGCACTCGACCCCGCCTTCGTCGAGGCGGCCCGCGAGGAGCTGACGCGGATCGGCTTCGAGTACGTCACCCTCGACCTCCACGGCTACCGCACCGGCAGCGTTAGCCCCGGCGGGGAGTCACCAACCGTCGACGATCGGGACCGTGCCGAGTCGGAACTCGACGACAGCTGACGTGCGTCCAGTTGTCCTCGAGTGAACCGACGTATTAGTAAGTGTATTTGGACTTTTTAGACACGATAGCGTACGTTCGTGCGCTATCCTCTGGTTCAGGTGGACAATATTGTCATAACAGGCCGATTTCTATACGTACTCGGTGTATCCGCCATCGATGACCGAGGACCTCCCGTCCGCGTGGTGCTGCGACGGAACCGACACCTATCGGCCGACCCCGGGTGCACGACCCCGACGGTTCACGACGTACGTCCACGACACCGGCGACGTCTCGCTACGGATCGCTCCGGCGACGCTCGCGGCGCTCGAGCGACCGGGCTACGAACTCGCCGTTACGACGTTCCCCGGACTCGAGTTCGAGCAGCGCGAGGTGGTCAGGACGGCGACGACGCACGAAAGCTGTGACCGATTCGCCCGCAAGTTCATGTCGCTGTTCGAGGGCGTCTGCGAGCGTCCGGCCGACGTCGAGTCGGCGGTCGCGTACGCGACCGAACACCTGAAGCCCTCGAGCGCGAACGACGACGTCGTCGTTCCGACGACGGAGTGACGATCACCGATCTCGACCGGTAAGCAACGGTCGATCGTCCGGTCGAGACGCGACGTGGTCACTCCCGGCCGGTCCACTTGAGCAGGAGCAGGGTCCCCTCGAACAGCAGGATCATCACGATCGCCACGATGATCGGCGCCATCATCGTCGGGTCGACGGTGAACATGAACGCGAGCCCGAAGAAGGCCGCCCAGAAGTAGAGGCGCTTCTCGGCGAGCCACGCACGCGTCGTGACGCCCATCATGATCGCGAGCATGATAAAGAGCGGGATCTGGAAGACGATCGCCAGAAAGCCCGTGAGCGTGATGATCAGCCCGAACGTCTCGCCGAGTGCGTAGGCGATCTCGGCGCTGCCTTCGGCGTAGAAGGTAAAGTACGAGAAGAGGATCGGCAGGACGACGACGAACGAAAAGAGCATCCCGACCCCCGCGAGGACGACGCTCGTCGGCACCGCCGCGAGGTAGTACTTGCGCTCGTGGGGGTAGAGGCCAGGCCGCATGAACAGGTAACACTGGTAGACGAACACGGGCAACGCGACGATGATGCCGAGCAGCGCGGCGACCTTGATCCGGGTCAGCCACAGCTCGAGTGGGTAGTAGATGTGCGCCGGCTCGTCGACGCCCGCGGGGAAGACCCGGCTCCAGATGATGTCGATCGCCTCGGTCGCTCCGAGGAGTCCGATCGCGGTGAACGCCGAGCCGACGAGGAGAACGACCGCGAGCCGCAGGATCATCTCCTCGATGTGGTCGGCCAGCGGCATCTCCTCGTCGTCCGGCGGGGTCGAGATGCCGCCGATATCGTCGTCCGGGTCCGGGAAGGTGGGCTCGTCACGGTCGCGCTCGGGAAGGTCGTCGGCGAGTCCTTCGCCGTCGGTCTTCGCCTCGCGCGGCTCGGAGTCGGCGTCAGTCGCGTCGTCGGCGGTGGTGGACTCGTCACTCCCCTCGGCCGCTTCGGCCCACTCGTCAGGGTCCTGGGACGCCTCCTCGTCGAGCGAGGCCTCCGACTCTCTGGGCTCGCCGGCGTCAGCACCCTCGTCCGACTCGTCCGCCATCTATCGAGAGATAGATAGGCCGCCAGTTATAGGCCTTTTTCTTACGATCACACACAGCAAGCGAGAACGCGACGCCAGCAGGCGGTTCCGACGGGGCGGTCAAACGGAGGCCTCGGGCGGTCAGCACCCATCGCTCCTCGAGTGGCGACTCCGTACGGCCGGCGAACCGTTCGCCACCCGACTGACGGCCACCGTCACCGACCGAGGCGACGTCCAACCGACGGTCACCTTCATCGGACCGAGACGACGTCGAGCGTCTCGAGCGCGAGGCCAGCGAATCGCTAGCCGACGGCGGTCGGTACTCGCGTACTCGAAAGGTTGATAACTGGATGTAAGTTATCCACGACCACCAAATGAGTTCGACCGTCGGCGAAGAGACGGTTCAGGCGGTCAGCGCTGGCCGTGAAACTCTCGGGGCGATCTTCTCGAGTGCACAGGCGCACCTCCAGAAGATCTTCATCGTCTTCGTCATCGGCTTCATCGGCTCGTTTTACGCCCTGCGGATCTGGATCTGGGACTTCCTCGAGGCGACGGCGAAAGCGGAGATGGCTCCCGAGGTCGCGGAAGCGACCGACCTCATCACGCGAACTCCGTTCGAAGTGATCCTCCTGCAGGCGAAGATCGGCCTGATCGTCGGGATCATCCTCGCCATCCCCGCCGTCCTCTACTTCTCCCGCGAGGCGCTTCGCCGACGAGGAATCCAGTCGGTCGTCCCGATCTCCCGGGCCTACATGGCCGGCTTCGCGGCGACGGCGTTTCTCCTCTTCTGGGGCGGCGTGATCTACGCCTACGCCGTCTTCTTCCCGTACGCGTTTGGCTTCCTGGGCGACGTCACGTACGAAACGGGAGTCAAGCCGAGTTTCGGCATCACCGAGTTCACCGAATTCATCGCTCTCCTGACGCTCTCGTTTGGCCTCGCCGCCCAGCTCCCGCTGTTCATGAGCGTCCTCTCGTACACGGAGATCGTCCGGTACGAGACGTTCCGGGACAAGTGGCGTTACGCGATCATCGGCATCTTCGTCTTCGGCGCGTTCTTCTCGCCCCCGGACCCGTTCACGCAGATCATGTGGGCGGCGCCGCTGATCGTCCTCTACGTGTTCAGCCTCGGCCTGGCGAAGCTCGTCACCAACATCCGACGGAAGGGAGCCGCACAGACCGGAAGCGGAACCGCTCTCGTGAAACGGCGAACGCTCCAGTTCGGCGTCGTCCTGGGGCTCACGTTCGTCGCCGTCACCGCCGCCATCAACCAGGGCGCGTTCGCCCTCCTCGAGGACGAGGTCTACCCGCTGCTCGGCCGATTCGAGCCCGCCGGCCCGACCAGCCTCGAGGTGCTCGCCGCCGACCACGGACTCCTCGGCGAGGCCGCTTCGGGTCTGCTCATCGCGCTCAGCCTCGGCGTGTTCTTTCTCTTGCTCTACACGCTGAAGGTGCTCCAGAGCCCGGTCTACCCCCGCGAAGAAGCGCTGATCCACGCCACCGATCCCGACGACGTCGACTTCGAACTGCTCGACGCCGACAGCATCGACGACCTCTCGGCCGACGTCTTCCTCGCGATGGAAGAAGACCAGGCGCTCGAGCTGGCCCGCGAGGCGATGTACGACGACGACCGCGAGAAGGCCGAGGCGATCATCACCCGGTTCGACAGGCTCCAGGAGCAAGCGGCAGCCAGCGCCGCCGAGGACGGCGCCGAGGGAGACGGTGTGGCCTCGAGCGAGTCGGCAGCCGCCTCGGCCGACACAGCGGACGAATCGGAAGGGGGGCTGTTCTCGAGCACCGCGGCGGGGATGATCGATCCGTTCACCGAAGACGAGACCACCGAGGAAGACATCGGCGGCTACGCCTACGACCTGATGTTCATCCTGCGCAGCCTCACCTCGAAGATGTTCCGCATCGTCGCGGTGTTCATGATCGTCCTCGGTGGGTCGTTCTTCTGGATGTACCAGGGCGGGCTCCGCCAGATCCTGCTGGCGTTCCTCGACCGCGTCCCCGAACACGTCCTCCACGAGGTAGCCGTCCGCAACGAGGTCGATCCGGAGGGGATGACTCTCGGCACGCTCATCGACGAGATGGGAGTCGTCATCGCCCTCCACCCGGTCGAAGTGCTGATCTTCATCGTGAAGGTGAGCACGCTGGCGGCGATCATCTCGATCCTGCCGATGGTCTGTTACTACGGCTGGCCCGCGGCCAAAGAGCGCGGGCTGGTCCGGGGCGACCGCCGGCTGTTCATCGTCTGGGGCGGCTCACTGCTCGCAGGGTTTGCCTTCGGCACCTACCTCGGCTTCTTCTGGATCGCCCCCGCAGTCATCTCCTACCTGATCGCCGACGCCATCAACGCCGGAATGGTCGTCTCCTACCGGATGAAGAGCTTCTTCTGGCTCGTGATCTTCACCACCGTCGGCATCGGCTTCCTCTTCAACATGATCGTCACCATGGCGCTGTTCCACGTCGGCGGCATCGTCTCCTACCGGCGGATGCTCTGGGCCTGGCGACCGATGGTCGTCGCCATCTTCACCGTGGCGGCGTTCGTCAGCCCGCGGGGCATCCTCACAATGCTCGTGCTCGCGATCCCGGTCGCGCTGACGTACATGCTCGGGCTGGCCGTCCTCTACGTGCTCACCGCCGGCGGCCGGCTGTTCGGCGGCGGTGGCGGCCGCGAGACCGAGCCCGAGCCCGAAGGCGGGCTCACCACCGACTGAGACGAATCAACGTCATCGAATCGACGGTCCCATCGCCGGACAGTATAAGAACAGCGCCTTCGAACCACCGGCCATGCCCAAGATCAGCGTCGAAATCCCCCAGGAGCTGCTCGACGACCTCGACGAACACGTCGGCGACGACGGCAAGTTCGTCAACCGCAGCGACGCCATCCGCGCCTCGATCAGGAAGACCCTCGACATCTTAGACGAGATCGACGACCGACACGGCCGCCTCGAGGACGAAGCGTGAGTCGCTCGCGAAACCGGCGACCGTTCGACGTGGGCGAGACCGTGTATCGACGGTGGTTACACGACAGGCTCGCCGCTTCGCCAGTGATCGATCACGTCTCGTAACAGGTCGGTGTCGATCACCCCGCCGCGCCAGTCGTTGATCGCTTTGCGGAGGCCGTCGGTTTCGACGACGTCGTCCTCGCCCGCGTACTGCTCGAGGGCGGACTCGTCGTCGTCATCGTCGTCGCCTTCCGGTTCCCACGCCAGTTCCGGATAGTCGTCCGGGTCGTCGACGACCCGCCAGACGTCGTCGAAGTCGAACTCGAGGTGGAAGTAAACGCTATCGCCTTGCATCTGGTCGGTCGACAGGCCGGTCGCGTCACCCGCCGTCGACTCGAGGCCGGAGGCTTCCTCGTCCCAGTAACAGTCTTCTTCCGTGTCGCTGCTCCCGGCGAAGCCGCCGATATCGTCACCCTCGACCGTTCCAATGGAGTACGACGTCTCGATCGTCCCGCTGTTGTTCCCGACGAAGCCGCCGACGTCGTCGTCGCCCACGACGTCGCCCATCGCGTAGGCGTCCTCGATCGTCTCCCGGTTGCGCCCGACGAAGCCGCCGACCCTGCCCGCCTCCTCGGCCGTCACGTCAGCCGTCGAGAACGACTCCGTGATCGTCCCGTTGTTTCGAGCGATCAGCCCGCCGACGTCCGCGAAGCTGCTTCCGCTCTCGGACTCCACGGTGCCGCTGACGAACGATCGCTCGATCGTTCCGGCGTTGGAGCCGGCCAGTCCGGCGGTGGTGCTGTTGCCGACGATCTCGACGTCGACCAGCCGCACCCGTTCGATCGTCGCCGACATCACTGTGTCGGCGAACAGGCCGACGTCGTTTTCCTCCGGCCGGTCGATCGTCAGTCCCGTAATCTCGTGGCCGTTGCCATCGAGGTGGCCGGCGAACGCCTCGACCGGCTCGAAGCCGTCACCTGCCTCGACATCCGCCTCGAGTTCGTAGAACGCGATCCGGTCGGTCGCCATCGCCTGGAGGTGGTCGACCGCCGTAACTACGTACGGATCTTCGGCCGAACCGTCGCCCTCCAGCGTCGGTAGTGCCGCCCGGCGTTCGTCGGGGCGGACCGCGAGCTGGTCGGCGTCGTCGATCGCCGCCAGCACCGGGTACTCGCCCGCAACGGTCTCCCAGGCCGAGTCGAAGTCAAAGCCCGCCAACAGGCTTTCTGCATCCTCTCCCTGCATCTCGTCGGTCGTCCGGCCGGTCGCGTCACCCGCCGTGAACGCGAGACCGGAGGCTGCCTCGTCCCAGTAACAGTCGACTTCCGTGTCGCTGTTCCCGGCGAAGCCGCCGACGTCCGGCCCACCGACGATCCCCGTCGCGTACGACGTCTCGATCGTCCCGCTGTTGTTCCCGACGAAGCCGCCGACGTCGTCGTCGCCCACGACGTCGCCCGTCGCGTAGGCGTCCTCGATCGTCTCCCGGTTGCGCCCGACGAAGCCGCCGACTCTCCCCGCCTCCTCGGCCGTCACGTCAGCCGTCGAGAACGACTCCGTGATCGTCCCGTTGTTTCGAGCGATCAGCCCGCCGACGTCCGCGAAGCTGCTTCCGCTCTCGGACTCCACGGTGCCGCTGACGAACGATCGCTCGATCGTGCCGCCGTTGGAGCCGACCAGTCCGGCGGTGGTGCTGTTGCCGACGACCTCGACGTCGACCAGCCGCACCCGTTCGATCGTCGCCGACATCACCGTGTCGGCGAACAGGCCGACGTCGTTTTCCTCCGGTCGGTCGATCGTCAGTCCCGTAATCTCGTAGCCGTTGCCGTCGAGGTGACCGGCGAACGCCTCGATCGGTTCGAAGCCGCCACCTGCCTCGACGTCCGCCTCGAGTTCGTAGAACGCGATCCGGTCGGTCGCCATCGCCTGGAGGTGGTCGACCGCCGTAACTACGTACGGATCTTCGGCCGAACCGTCGCCCTCCAGCGTCGGTAGTGCCGCCCGGCGTTCGTCGGGGCGGACCGCGAGCTGGTCGGCGTCGTCGATCGCCGCCAGCACCGGGTACTCGCCCGCAACGGTCTCCCAGGTCGAGTCGAAGTCGAAACCAGTCAGGTTGTCCGTCCCGTCTGCTCCCTGCATCTCGTCGGTCGACAGGCCGGTCGCGTCACCCGCCGTGAACGCGAGACCGGAGGCCTCCTCGTCCCAGTAACAGTCGACTTCCGTGTCGCTGCTCCCGGCGAAGCCGCCGACGTCCGGCCCACCGACGATCCCCGTCGCGTACGACGTCTCGATCGTCCCGCTGTTGTTCCCGACGAAGCCGCCGACGTCGTCGTCGCCCACGACGTCGCCCGTTGCGTAGGCGTCCTCGATCGTCTCCCGGTTGCGCCCGACGAAGCCGCCGACTCTCCCCGCCTCCTCGGCCGTCACGTCAGCCGTCGAGAACGACTCCGTGATCGTCCCGTTGTTTTCAGCGACCAGCCCGCCGACGTCCGCGAAGCTGCTACCGCTCTCGGACTCCACGGTGCCGCTGACGAACGATCGCTCGATCGTTCCGGCGTTGGAGCCGGCCAGTCCGGCGGTGGTGTTGTTGCCGACGATCTCGACGTCGACCAGCCGCACCCGTTCGATCGTCGCCGACGCCTCCGTATCGGCGAACAGGCCGACATCGTTTTCCTCCGGCCGGTCGATCGTCAGTCCCGTAATCTCGTAGCCGTTGCCGTCGAGGTGACCGGCGAACGCCTCGATCGGTTCGAAGCCGCCACTCCCGCCGACGTCGCTCGCGTCGACGTCGTCACCGAGTTCGTAGTGTGCATCGGGTTCGCTCGCGATGCCCTGTAGCTCGGTCGCGTCGGTGATGACGTACGGATCGTCCGCGGAACCGTCTCCCTCCGCGGACACGAGCGGCTTCGACTCGGCGTTGGACTCCGGGTCGTCCGAGGCAACGGCCGTACTCGAGAGGGCGGCGAATCCGGCTAGACCACAACCCGTGGCCCGCAAGAGCTCGCGTCGGTTGAATGTGGCGTTACCCATCGACGCCACCCCTGAACGAGTCCTGCGACGGTTCAGAAATAGCCCTTGATTTGTGAGACCAAGGCACCCACAACGTTGATTCTAACACAGTTATTGTATTATGCATACAAAGAAAGTCTGGATCTATTATATTTAAGTGTTTTACTATATGCTTCGGACTCATGATAACGATGGCAGGACGAGCTGACGAGGCCGGCTCGACGCCGGGCGCCAAAACTGATCGGTCGTCGGATACATCACGCCGGATCGCACCCGCTCACCGACCAGGACGGGTGTTTCGCAGATCGCGTTGAGAGCCTCGTTCCTCGAGGACCACGGCGTGAACGAGGCGGTGCTGACGAGAGATAGTATTCGTTGAACCGAGTTACACCCGGCCACAGCCGAGCGGTCTGCCTCGGCCTCGTCGACGAGGCAGACCGCCGATGGTCGTGACCGGGTGTGCAATGACTATCAACGGTTACTATAGTAGATGGTGGCGGTTTCGATCGGTAGGAGCCGAATAGAAGCTGCGTCTTGGGTCTGCGTCGAGTTGTGGCGTTACGTATCGCTCGTCGAGTTCACGTTCTCGACGAGCACACAACGCGCCTGGTTCACTCTCGATCGAGCTTCTGTGCGAACCCGAAGTTCGGCTTGACGTCCTCGACGCGAACCCTGACGACGTCGCCTTCCTCGGCGTCGGGGACGAACAGTTTGTAGCCCTCGACCGAAGCGATTCCGTCGCCCTCGCTCCCGATGGCTTCGATCTCGACCTCGAGTTCGTCACCCACGCTGACGGGCGCGGTAAGTCGCCCTTTCGCGATGAGGTAGATCTCCGAGGACTGCTTGCGGGTGGCGTCCGGCGTCGTCGCCCGGACGTACTGGAACTCTTCTTCGAGGCTGGCCCGGAACTCCTCGACGTCCGGTCCCTGGAACACCTTCACGACGAAGTCGCCGCCCGAATCGAGCAACTCGAGGGCGGTCTCGGCGGCCCGCTGGGCGAGGTACAGCGAGCGGGCCTGGTCGAGTGAGTACTCGCCGGACATGTTCGGCGCCATGTCCGAGACGACGCAGTCGACGGTCCCCCCGGCGGCGTCGACGACGCGCTCGCGGGTCCGATTCTCGGTCATGTCCCCGCGGATCGTCTCGACGTGGTCGTGTTCCTCGAGTGGTTTGATCCGCTGGAGGTCGACGCCGATCACCGTCCCCTCGGGGCCGACTTCCTCGGCGGCGACCTGGAGCCAGCCGCCGGGGGCGGCTCCGAGGTCGACGACGGTGCCGCCGCTTGGGAGGACGTTCTCGAGCTCGTCGAGCTGTTGGAGCTTGTAGGCCGCCCGACTCCGGTAGCCTTGCTGTTTCGCCTTGTTGTAGTACTCGTCGCGGCGCGTCATGGGAACCTCACCGAGCGTATCGACACCGGTCGCGAATCGCCGACGGATTTCATACACCGTATGACGGGGCCTACCCAAAAAGGCACATCGATAGGTTTCGGCTCTGGCGTTACATCTATTGTGTATCGTAACGTACTCGATCGTAACGATGAAGACGGTCACCACGCGCATCCCGGAGGACGACGAGGAGGCGCTCGCCGAACTCGAGGAGGCGATGAGTGCCGACCGGTCCGAGGTGCTTCGGCGCCTCATCCGGCAGGGGCTCGACGACTGGCGCAAGGAGCGAGCACTCGAGCAGCTCCGGGAGCACTCGATCACCCTCCGGAAGGCGGCCGACCTCGCGGACGTGTCGTACGTCGAGATGCTGACCCTCGCAGCCGAGGAAGGGATCGACGTGGGATACACGACCGACGACTTAGAGCGCGACCTCGACCGAATCTGATGGTCGTCGTCGATTCCTCCGCGCTGATTCCACTCGCGTGGGTCGGTCGGCTCGACCTCGTCTCGACGACGTTCGACGACGTTCGGACGACGGAAGCGGTTCGGGAAGAAGTGCTGACCGAGGGAAAACGTGGTACCGCGGCGCTCGACGAGTTTCTGGAAGGCGTGACGATTCACGAAACGCAGGCGGAAGCCGGCGAGGTGGCGTCGCTGGAGGGAGTAGCGGTGGCCGATGCCTCCGTGATTCTACTGGCAGCGTCCGACGAAGAGAGGCTCCTCGCCAACGACAAAGGACTGATCGAGGTCACCCGGAGTCACGGCGTCGAGTGCTGGTGGGTGACGACGCTGTTACTTCGGTGTACGAACGAAGGGGACCTGTCGGCGGACGAGGCGACCGACGTCCTGTACGAGCTCGTGGACGAGGGAATGAACCTCCACCCGAAGGTCTACGCGCAGGTGCAGAAGAAACTCCGAGAACTGGGCGGGTGACTCCGCGCCCACTCGAGTGGTCGAACGGGACGTTCAGACCGTCTCCGAGAGCCGGTCGCAAGCAGACGGGCGACGAACGCTGCCGCGGACGCGGGACGCAGCCCTTCGACACCCTTTACCGGCGCGAGAGCCGACGGAAGAGTGAATGCCACCGGCCATCGAGACGAACGGGCTCGTCAAGGAGTACGGCGACCTCAGGGCACTGTCGGGGCTGAACCTGACCGTCGAGGAGGGCGAGTTCTTCGGCCTGCTCGGTCCCAACGGCGCGGGCAAGACGACGTTCATCAACACCCTCGTCGGGCTGGTCCGCAAGACGGGCGGCGAGGCGCGCGTCTTCGGTCACGACGTCGAGACCGAGTACCGCGA
This sequence comes from Natronobeatus ordinarius, assembly GCF_024362485.1. NCBI lineage: Archaea > Methanobacteriati > Methanobacteriota > Halobacteria > Halobacteriales > Natrialbaceae > Natronobeatus > Natronobeatus ordinarius. Next base: position 249,922 of record NZ_CP101456.1, read on the forward strand.
GGTCAGGGACGCGATCGGGCTCGCGCCCCAGGAGTTCAACGTCGATCGCTTCTTCCCTATCCGAGAGGTGCTGATGCACAAGGCCGGCTACCACGGAATGCCAAAAGCCGAAGCCGCCGAGCGAGCCGACGAGGCCCTCAAGCGGGTGGGCATCTACGACAAGCGAAACGAGCGCTTCGACTGGCTCTCCGGCGGGATGAAACGCCGGCTGTTGCTCGCCCGCGCGCTCGTGACCGATCCCGACCTGCTAATTCTGGACGAACCCACCGCCGGCGTGGACGTTCAGCTCCGCCACGATCTCTGGGAGCTCGTCACCGAACTCAACGAGGAGGGAACGACGATCCTGCTGACCACCCACTACATCGAGGAGGCCGAACGTCTCTGTGACCGGGTCGCCATCGTCAACGAGGGTCGGAAGGTGACCGTCGCCACCCCCGACGAGCTGAAGACCCGCGGGACGGACACGATCTCGCTCGCCCTCGAGCCGACACCGACGACCGCGCCGAGCCTCGGCTCGTACGCCCACGAGGCGACCCTCTCGGGCGACCGACTCGAGGTCCGCGTCGACAACGGGAGCCGACTCGCGCCGCGAGTGCTCAACGAGCTCGAGGCCGACGGCTACGAGATCACCGACCTCGAGATTTCGAGAACGTCGCTCGAGGAAATCTTCGTCGACCTCACCGAACGCGAGGATCGGACGGTGACGCGCTCGAGTGCGAGCGAGTCGGCGGTCGACTCGGAGTCAGACGAATCCGACGCCCACAAACAGGAGGGGGTCGCCTGATGTGGACCGTCGGCTCGCGCGCGCTGTTGCGCCGTGAACTGCTGCGGTTTATCAGGCGGCCGAAGAACACGTTCATGCCGCCGGCGATCACGAACGTGCTCTACTTCGCCGTCTTCGGGGTGATCCTCGGCGGCCGGATCGACGAGATCGCCGGCTTTCACTACATCCTGTTCATCCTCCCCGGCCTCATCGTGCTGGGGACGATCTCGAACGCCTTCGAGAACGCCTCCTTCTCGATCTTCCACGGCCGCTGGAACGAGTACATCCACGAGACGACTACCTCGCCGCTGTCCTACCTCGAGATGGTGGTCGCCTACGTGGCCGCGAGCGCCGTCCGTGGACTGATCGTCGGCGCCATCGTCGCCGCCGTCGGCTGGTTGTTCGTCCCGCTCACCGTCGGCGGCGGGATCGGCGTCGCGAACGCCGCCTTCCTCGTGGTGACGATGGGTGTCATCTCGACGCTCTTTGCAGGGTTAGGGATCGTCGGCGGGCTCATCGCCCGGGACTTCGACGATCTGACGGTGATGAACCAGTTCATCCTCCGGCCGCTCGTCTTCTTCGGGGCGGTCTTTTACTCGCTGACGATCCTGCCGACGACCTGGCAGTACGTCTCCCTGCTGAACCCGATGGTCTACATGGTCGACGGCGTCAGGTACGGCCTGCTCGGCTACTCGGACTTCCTCGAGCTCGCGCCCGCAGCGTACGCCGAAGTCGTCCCGCTGGCCTCGCTCGGCGTCCTCACGACGCTCACTCTCTGCGTGCTCGCGCTCGACGTTTACCTCTTCAAGATCGGCTACGGCCTCTCTAACTGACCCCTCCGTTTCCACTCGAGGCCCCTCACTCGGCCGCGTGGACGATCGGCTGTGTCGTCGAGATCGGCTGCGGGCGCACGCAGTCGGGGCCCTCGCGCACACTGCGTACTCGAGCGTCGCGGTCGAACGTCGCCGTGGCGTGTCCACGCCGGATGCCAGGATGAACGACGACCGACCGCTCGAGGCGGTCCGCGAGAACGGTCCGCGGCACCCCGCTCCCAGAGCGAGCGCCAGCGACCTCTGCTCCGAGCGGTTGCTACCCCTGCAAACGTCAATTTCCATTTAAGTAGGCTCGGGGTGATCTGCCGACGATGTCTGTCATAGAGATCGAGGGCCTCACGAAACGGTTCGGCGAGGTCACGGCCCTCCAGTCGATCGACCTGACGGTCGAAGCGGGCGAGGTGTTCGGCTTCCTGGGGCCGAACGGCGCGGGAAAGTCCACGACCATCGACGTCCTGCTGGACTTCCGACGGCCGACGTCGGGGTCCGTGTCCGTTCTCGGGGCCGATCCACAGGAAGCGCCGGCGTTCGTTCGGCGCCGGTGTGGCGTGCTCCCGGACCGATACGAGCTGTTCGATCGGCTGTCGGCCCGGGCGCACTGTGCGTTCGTCGCCGACCTTTCCGGGCAGACGGTGGACCCGGACCAGGTGCTGTCCAGGGTCGGGCTGGCGGACGTCGCCTCGCGACCGGTGGGCGGGTTCTCGAAGGGGATGCGACAACGGCTCGCGCTCGCGATGGCGCTGGTCGGCGATCCGGACCTCCTGATCCTCGACGAGCCGATGTCTGGACTCGATCCGAACGGGATCCAGACCCTGCGCTCGATCATCGAAGCGGAGTCCGACCGCGGGACGACGGTGCTCTTCTCGAGTCACCTCCTGGCGGAGGTCGAGGTCGTCTGCGACCGGGTGGGAATCCTCGACGACGGACAACTGCTCGCGGTCGACGAAGTCGAGGGGCTCCGCGAGATACTGGGGGCGGCCGCCGTCCTCGAACTGGACCTCGATCCCGCGCCGGACGACGACCTCGTCGAGGAACTCGAGTCGCTTCCCGAGGTGGACGGCGTCACGAGCGAGGGGCACAGGCTTCGCGTCCAGTGTGCGTCCCCGGGCGTGAAGTCCGATGTGATCGTGTGGCTCGACGGGAACGGACACGACGTGTGTGACCTCGACGTAACGGATCGGGAGCTCGAAGCGTTGTTTGCCGACGTAACCGAGGAGGGCGCAGCGTGATTCCGGACACTGCGCTGTCGATCGCCAAAACGGACTTCGCGGAGACCGTCCGGTCGCGGTTTCTCTGGGGAGCGGTCGTGCTCGTGTCGGCGCTCGCGGTCCTCGACTGGTTTCAGACCTCGAGCGCTCTCGGCACGGTCCACGATCCCTGGAGCCTGCTCCTGAACTTTTTTCAGTTTTTCACCGCGTTGATCGCGATCGGGCTCGGTTACGCCGCCGTCGTCGGTGACCGAAGCTCCGGTCGGGCCCGACTGCTGCTCGGAAGCGGCGGCTCACGGGCCGACCTGCTCGTCGGAAAGTTCTGTAGTCGGTTCGCGATCCTCGTTATCGCCCTCGCCGTCCCGTACGCGCTCGTCTCGGGGATCGTGCTGGCGACCGAGGAGACGAGCCTCGCGAACTTCGTTGGTGCGACGGTGGGACTCCTCGCGTACGCCGGAACGTGGCTCGGGTTGGTCGTCGGCATCTCCGCGATGGTCTCAACCGAGGCCAGAGCACTCGGGATCGCCGGTGGGCTCTTCGCGGTGTTCGTCTTCTTCTGGGACTGGGTCATCCTCCCCGCGGTCGCGTACGTGCTCACCGGATCGACCGATCTCGGCGTGGAGTACACGGCGGAGCTGACGACCGTTTCGGAACCGACCTGGCTCGTGTACGCGGTCCGGGCCAGCCCCTTTCACGCGTTCGAAGGACTCTCGTGGTATCTCCCGACCACTTTCGAGTCGATCGTCGGGGGCGACGGCGTCGGCGTTCTCTGGGACCCGAACATGATCGGATTCGTGACCTTCGCCGCGTTCGCCGGCGTGGCGCTGATCGGGGGCTACCTTCGATTCAGACGGGTCGATTTCTGACGAGGGCCCAGCCACACCGTCAGCATTGCCCTCCTGCTCTCCCGAACGAGGGAGGTTCCACGAAGAGTCTGCGGCGGTCCGATCGACGGTGATCGACGCCTCACACGAGCGACTCGAGCAGTTCTTCCCCGGCGCCGAGCAACGCCTCGACCCGATCCCGGTCCTCGGCCTCGGCGTACACCCGAAGCACGGGTTCGGTGCCGCTGGGGCGGACGAGCAGCCACGAGCCGTCCTCGAGCAGGAGTTTGAAGCCGTCGGCAGTGTTGACGTCCTCGACGGGCGTTCCCGCGACCGAGTCGGGAATTTCGTCCTCGAGCGCTGTGAGCACCCGGCTCTTCTCGTGGTCCGGACAGGCGACGCCCGTCTTGTCCTGGACGACGGTGCCGTGTTCTGCGAGGAGGCGGTCCACCCGCTCGTCCAGTGGCTCGTCGGCGTGCATCGCCGCGGCCACGAGCGCCATCAGGACGCCGTCTTTCTCGCGGACGTGCCCGCGGATGGTGAAGCCGCCCGACTCTTCGCCGCCGACGAGGGCGTCGTGGTCGGCGATCGCCTCGGCGACCCACTTGAAGCCGACGGGGACCTCGTGGACGGTCTCGCCGTGGGCCTGGCCGACGCGGTCGATCAGGTAGGTCGTCGAGACCGTTCGAACGGCCGGTCCCGAGTCGTCCTCGAGCAAGGAGTCGTACAGCGCGGCGAAAAAGAGATTCTCGTCGAGGCAACCGCGATCGGGCGTGACGACGGCCAGTCGGTCGGCGTCGCCGTCGTTGGCGATCCCCAGGTCGGCCTCGCCCGACTGGACGACCTCGACGAGCTCCTCGAGGTTCGCCGGGGAGGGTTCGGGCGACGAACCGCCGAAGGAAGGATCCCGATCACAGCGCAGGCGGGTGACCGAGGCGCCGGCGCGCTCGAGCAGCGCGTCCGTGACGCCGCGGCCGCTGCCGTGCATCGCGTCGTAGGCGACCGTCAGGCCCTCGAGGTCGGCGTCGACGCGCTCGAGGGCGGCCTCGGCGTGCGGGGTGACGAAGTCGACTTCCCGAATCGAGCCGTGTTCCGATTCCGGGAGCGGCTCCGGCTCGGCGAGTCGGTCGGCGATGGCCTCCGTTACGTCGGGAAGGGCGGGCGCGCCGTCGTCGGGGATGAACTTCACGCCGTTGTACTCCGGTGGGTTGTGCGAGGCCGTGACGACGAGTGCGCCCGCGAGGTCGCGATCGACGATGCCGTGAGCGATCAGGGGCGTCGGCCGATCGCGCTCGGGCAACAGGACGTCGAACCCGTTCGCACACAGCACCCGCGCCAGCTCCTCGGCGAATTCTCGAGAGTGCTCGCGGGCGTCGTAGCCGACCGCGACCGGGGCCTCGAGTCCCTCGTCGGCGAGGTAGGTCGCCACGGCCTGTCCGACCGCCCGCACCCGCGGGGTCGTGAACTCCTCGAGCGTCGCCCGCCAGCCATCGGTTCCGAACCGAATCGCGTCCATACGGCCTCGTCGACGGGGGCCCGCAAAAAAGCGACGCCCGAGACGGCGTCGACTGGATGGCGGGTCAGTGACCAAGAGGAGGCGCGACTCGAGCCCGACGGCTCGATTCGTGGTGGTTTTACGATTCGAAAGTCTATCTCGGCGCATGAGTTCCGCACCGACCGTCGTCGCCGTCTGTGGGAGCCTCCGCGAGGAGAGCTACACCCGGACGGCGCTCCGGTACACCCTCCGGGCCGCCGAGGAAGCCGGCGCGGAGACGACGCTGCTCGACCTGCGCGAGTACGATCTCCCCGTTTTCGACCCGGACGTCGACGATCAAGGCGACGGCGAGGAGGCCAGACGGATCGTCCGCGAAGCCGACGCCGTCGTCCTCGGAACGCCGGTCTACCACGGCTCGTACTCGGGCGCACTGAAGAACTTCCACGACTACTGCAGTTTCGACGAGTACGAGGACACCACCGTCGGCCTGCTCGCGACCGCCGGCGGCGGCAGCTACGGCTCGACGCTCGATCACCTCCGGATCACGGTCCGCGGCGTTCACGGCTGGATCTTACCCCACCAGGTCGGCATCCGAAAGGCCTACGACGCGTTCGCCGACGACCCCGACGCCATCGACGGCCGCCGGTTCGTCGACCCCGATCTCGAAGACCGCGTCGAGAAACTCGGCCGACAGCTCGCCGAGTACGCGTTCATCGAGCCCGACGGCACGACACCCCGGGCGACGGCGGCCGACGACTGACGACGATCACGCCTCCGGCTCGTCGGCGAGGCCGACCAGCCGCTCTTTCTCGGCACGGGTGAGCGACTTGATCTCGTACTCGCGGGACATCGCTTCTGACCGCGTCTCGTAGCGCTCGTGATAGACGAGTTCGACCGGCGTCCGCCCGCGGGTGTACTTCGCGCCATCGCCGGCGTCGTGCTCGGCGACGCGGCGTGTCAGGTCGGTCGTGTAGCCGGTGTAGAGCGTGCCGTCGGCACACTCGAGGACGTAGACGACGTGATCAGCCATCGCTCTCGAGTACGGCTATCCGTCTCAAAAGTCTCGCGTAGCCAGGGTCGGGGTCCGTAGTCGATCTCGCGATACGTGGGTGGGTCAGGCGCTACGGGCGCGTTGTCTCGCGACTTCGGCGATTCCCGCGTTCGCCGAGCAGCTGATACACGCGTGGATGACGCCGTACTCGTCGGCGAACACGCGCGCAAACCGCTCGGAGACGTGCGCGCCGCAGTGGTTGCACTCGGGCATGGTGACACCGGCGGACGCCGGTAAGCGGACCTATTCGACGAGATAATAAATAGGTATTCCCAAACAGCGTATGGTTTTTCGCTTCGGAGAAAATTAATCTCCCACACAACGACTATCGTCACGGCTATCCGAAGCATCAGTGATCGCTCGAGCAATCAACGCTGCCTGTCCACCGGCGACGAAGCCGGCGTCGACGTTGACGACCGAGAGGACGGTACAGGACTGGAGCAGTCCGGCGAGTGCGGCCTCGCCGTCGCCGCCGTGGCCGTAGCCGCTCGAGATGGGGACGCCGATGACGGGCGTGTCGACGAGGCCGGCGATCACGGTCGGGAGGGCCCCCTCCCGTCCTGCGAGGACGATCAGGACGTCCGCCGACCGGAGCCGGTCGACCTGATCGAGCACCCGGTCGAGTGCGGCGACGCCGATGTCGTGGATCCGATCGACGGTCGCGCCCGCATCCTCACAGATCACCTGTGCCTCGTCGGCGATCGGCTCGTCGGCGGTTCCGGCGGTGACGATTCCCACGGTCGCCGCGAGCGACGGCGGCTCGTACGCCGGTGAGCGAACGAGTAGCGTCGACCGACGGCGTTCGATGGCGTACTCGGAGTCGGCCGGCTCGAACCGCGACTCGAGCGCCGCGACGTGGTCGTCTGTCGCCCGCGTGACGATCGCCCGATCGGTCGTCTCGACGGCGGTTCCCGCGAGTTCGACGACCTGTTCGGGATGCTTTCCCTCCGCGAGGATCGCCTCGGGGATGCCACGACGGTGCTCTCTGGCGGCGTCGAACCGGCCCGCCTCGCCGACGACGTATCCCTGGAGCTCGGCTTCGGCTGCCGCCGGCGAGAGCTCACCAGCGGCGACGGCCTCGAGTAGTTCACGCATACCCGGGGTACTCGACGCGCACACTCGAATGCGTCGTCGCGAGCCGGCGAGTGCCCGAGGGTGCGCGCGAGCCGCGCGCAAGCGGCGGTCGGGGGTTCGAGGGCGTCGTGATCGCCGTCGGTAATTCATCGGACATATACTTTCCGGTGGCTGAGGGAGCAAAACCCCCGACTCAGACCGTCAGACGCCCGATATCGAGGGGGATAACCACAACTATTATAAAGGGGTAGGGGAAACAGGGAAATCGTATGGCAGATCTTATCGTCAAAGCCGCCGTTAAGGAAGCGCTCGATGACAAAAACGTCGCATCGGACTTCTACGATGCACTCGACGAGGAAGTCTCCGAGCTGCTCGAAGACGCCGCACGGCGTGCCGAAGACAACGACCGAAAGACGGTCCAGCCCCGCGACCTGTAAGGTCACCGAGTAACCGTCTTTTTATTAGTGCCAGCCCTCGAGCGGAGCGTGTCGTTCGGTCGGCAGGCGGCGCACGCGTCGGTTCGACGAGCACTAGTGCTTTGTCAAGCCTGCTCTGCAGGGTCGAACCCGTCGCTGAAGGCCGGTTCGACCCCGCAGTCGACGCTTAGCGGAGTACTACCCCTCGTGATCGTACGCGCCGGCTCGCTCGAGTTCGCCACGCGCACGGAGCACGGACGGGGTTCGACACATCCCCGGGGCGCCCGTCACCTGCGGCACCGTGCAGTTGTTGCAGCTCTCACAGACGACGCGGGTGGCGGGAGAGTCGAGCAACCGGGCGGCGAGTCGCGGCTCGGCGTAGAATGGGCGGGCCATTCCAACCATATCGCAGGCTGGCCCCGGCTCGTTCGTTCTCCCACCAACGCCGCCAGCGAGCAATCGATCCATCTCCGTCCGGTCGCGAATGCCGCCCTCCGCCAGCACGGGAATCGACACCGCCTCGCGAACGCGCCGACAGAACGTCTCGTTCCAGGCTGGCTCGGTCGGGTACTGCAGCGACTGGAGCCGGTTGCCCGCCGCGACCAGTCGACGTCTCCAGGCGCTGCCGAACGCGGCGTCGTACTCGCCTCTGAACCCCTCGTGCGCCCAGGCCCGTTTCGGGTACTTCCCGCGGACGATACTCATGTCCCACGTCACCGACGTCTGTACCGGTACAACCGCGTCGTAGCCGATTCGCTCGAGCCGGCGGGCGAGTTCGACGCCGTCGGCGAGAGAGAGTTTGCGCCGCACGACGGGTGGGGCTGGCGTCTCCGCCGGCACCTTCGTGGTTAGCGGGACGTCGCCCGCACGGTCGCGGATTTCGTCGTGGACGAGCGCGAGGAACGCGAGCCGGGCCTCCGGTGAGCCGCCGAACTCGTCCTCGCGATGGTTGTAAAACGGCGAGCAGAACTGCTGGACGATCCCCATGTTCGCGCCGGAGATGTGCAGGCCGTCGTAGCCCGCGTCGACGAGCCAGGCCGCCGATCGACCGAAGTCCGCCGCGAGCTCGTACACCTCGTCGGTCGAGAGCACGTGGGGGTCGAACGAGAGGAGGCCGAGCCGGTCGAGCACCTGCAGCTGCCACGGCGGTCGCGAAACGGCCAGTTGCTCGAGGCCTGGATTCTGCGCCCGGAACTCGGCGTGCCAGGTCTCCATGCTCCGCAGGCCGCCGTGTTCGAGCTGGGCGAAGATCCGGCCGCCGTGATCGTGAATCCGGTCGGTGAGCCGCTCGAGGCGGGAGACGAAGTCGGGGTGGGCGACGTGGGTCATCCCCGGGGCCGCACAGCCGCCTTCCTCGCGGACGATCACCGCGCCCTGGAAGATGAGGCCGACGCCCGATTCGGCCGCCGGCTCGAGATCGTCGATCAGGGTGTCGACGGCGTCGGGGCCGTTGCCCGCACACTCGAGCAGCGGTGCGCGGTAGAGCCGGTTTCGGACCGTCACGCCGCCGATTTCGATGGGGTCCTCGAGCGTCGCCATGGCACCGATTCGGGACGAATCGACAAGAGCGTGGCGTCGAACTCGAGACGAGCGCGACCTCGACGCCGGACTCAGAGTCGCTCGAGCGATCGGATCTGCTCGTCGCTCCAGTCGTAGAACGTCTCCTCGACCGCCTTCAGCCGGTCGACGCACTGGTTGTACTGAGCTCGTGCGTCGTCGGCGTAGGGGTCTTCGGGATTCGTCTCGACGAACTCGCGGAGTTCCTCGAGCGCCTCCGGCGAGTAGGTGTCCATGGCGCGCTGGCGCTCGAGCAGCGATACCTTCCGCTCTTCCTGCCTGAGCGTGCGGACGAGCGCCCAGGTCGCGATGCCCCAGAAGAGGACGATCGCGACGCCCATCCCGAACCACGTCTCGAGAGTGATCGCTTCAGCCATCAGTCGTCACCTCCGGGGGCACCGGTCGGCGCACGCGGTCGGTCGGCTTCCTCGAGGTAGCGCATGAAGAGGTAGCTGACGATGGGGAACGTGACCAGCACGGCCATGCCCGCGATCATGACGCTCTCGCCGAAGTTCTCCCAGGCGAAGAAGGCCATGATGAACACCATCACGACGGGGATGACGTACTTCACGATGGGATTCCACCAGGTGCCGACGTGGACGCCGGCGTTCTGGTTGACCGACAGCACGCGCAGGCGCTCGGGGCCGAAGAACCAGCCGATGGCGATGATGATCGCCAGCGTCGCGAGCGGCAGCCCCCAGTTCGCGAACGTGACGTCCGCGAAGTCGAGGAAGTCGACCGAGTAGGCACTCGGGAGGCCGAACAGCCAGATCAGGCCACAGACCGACAGTACCGTCTGGCCGCGGCTGAGCCGAGTTTCCTCGGCGATGGTCGTGATCAGTACCTCGGTGATGACGATCGCCGAGGTGAGCGCGGCGAGGAAGAAGCCAACGAAGAAGACGATCGCCCAGAGGCCGCCTGCGGGCATCTCCGGGAACACCTGCACGAGCGAGACGAACGTCAGGCCCGCACCGTCGGCCGGGTCGAGCCCGTAGGCGAAGACGAGCGGGAAGATGGCGAACGCCGCGAGGATACCGATCGACGCCTCGCCGATCGCCGTGAACACGCCGCCGCCGAGCGGGACGTCGTCGTACTCTCGGAGGTAGCTCCCGACGGTGATCGCGATCCCCCAGCCAAGCCCCGTCGAGAACAGCGCCTGGCCGAGCGCCGCGATCCACGTGTCGCTGAACGTCAGATACTCCCACTGGACCGTAAACGTGAACGCGAGTCCCTCGCCCGCGCCCGGCAGGGTAACGGCGCGGATCGCGATCGCCGCCATCGCGATCACCAGCGCCGGCACCGCGAAGACGACGACGCGCTCGACGCCCCTCGAGATACCGAGGTACAACACGCCCGCGACCAGCGCCATGACGATCGTGTGCATGGCGATCATCGTCGCCGGGTCCGCGAAGAACGACGCCATGAACGCCTCGGCCTCGAAGCCCGGTTGCGTGAACGTGAACGTGAGCGAGTGAAGCATGTAGTACAGCGTCCATCCCACGACGGGCGAGTAGTACGTCATCAGCGCGAAGTTCACCAGCACGACGACGAGGCCGAGCCCCACGAGCCCGCCCGATCCGACGGCCTCCCGGATCGATCCGATGACGCCCTGGCCGGCGTACCGACCCAGGGCGACCTCCGCCATCAGCCCCGGTACGGCCAGCAGGAACAGCAGAATCAGGAACGCCAGGATGAACGCACCGCCGCCGTTCTCACCCGTGACGAACGGGAACCGCCAGATGTTTCCAACGCCGACCATGGCGCCGATCATTGCCATCAGGAACCCGAACCGGGTTCCCCACTCCGCCCGTGAAATCTCGAGGTCCGAATCGGACACGCGAATCACCCCTAGGTAGGTGATACCAACCAGCAGTAAAACTGTTTTGAGGTGACAGAATTACAGACGTACTGGAGGCAGATACCGTCCTGAAAAATGAAATTAGCTCGAGTAGTTCACTGGGCTGCCTCGGCGGTCACTTCTCAACGTCGAGTAACGCCACGCGTTCGCAGACGAGTTCCGCGAGGCTCGCGTCGGTCGCCGCGCGTTCGGCGTCGGTGATCTCGAAGAACGAACAGAGTCGCTCCTCGTCGAGAGCCTCGAGCGTCGTCCCGGGGTCGAAGCCGTCCAGCGCCTCGAGGGCTGCGACGGCGCCAGCCTCGTCACCGCCGTCGACCAGCACGACGACCCGGTTCTCGCCTTCCGAGACGCCCATCTCGAGCGCCCGGTCGATCTGTCGGCGGCCCGCGGCGTACAGCAGGATCTCGACGGCCCGGTCACGGGCGACGTTCTCCCCACGCTCGATGGCTCGATCCGCGAGTTCCACCGCCCGCTCGAGGTGGCGCCGGTCGGCGACGTACCGGGCGTCGAACGCCTGGATCGTCGCGTCGTGACGATCGCCGATCTCGCCCAGCCGGGAGACGAGCGCGTCGAGGTCCTCGATCTCGAGTCGGCCCTCGAGTAGCCACATCAGAAATCACCCAGGCTTGACTGGTTCTTCGTCGGTTCCTCGTCGGGTTCGTCTGCAGGAGCACCGCCCGCCCGTTCGACGCCGCCGTTTCCGTCGCCGGAGCGCTCCTCGACGCCGTCCATCGACGGGTCCTCGCGGCCGGCGTTCTCGAGGATCGTCTCCGCCGTCTTCGTCCCCTTGAGTGCGCCGAGGACGACGCCCTTGTCGGCCGTCCGGAGGTCGGCGGGCGTCTCGAGGCCGGCCGCGTACAGCTGGCGGGCGCGCTTGCGGCCGACGCCGCGGATGCCGACGAGCTCGAGCAGCTCCTCGCGAACGCCGTGTTCGACCCGCGCGCGCGCCTCGCGGACGGCGACGGTCCACTCGCTGTCGATCTCGGCGGCGAGCGACTCGGCCGCGCCGAGCAGCCACTCCGCCGTGTCGACCTTCCCGCGGAGGTCGCCCGGGCCGATCCGGTAGCGGTCGGTGAGACGACTCTCTTCTTCCTCGTTCGCCCAGTCCTCGAGCAGTTTCCCGGTCTTCAACGCCGCGAGCCAGTCCTCGAAGCGGACGTCCTCGAACTCGCTCGGTGCGTCGCCGAGCAGTTCGCTCTCGCGTTCGTAAAACAGTTCGGCGTACTGCTCGTCCTCACCGGAGCGCAAGTAGAGTTCGTACATGTCCGGGGTTCGGGCGATCAGCTGGTAGCACCCGAGCGCGGTCGGCCGGTCGTCCGTGGACTCGAGGCCGTGGACGATCTCGGCGGCGCTCATCGGGTCGAGGTAGAGCCGCGAGACGGTGTGGCCGAGGCTCGTCGCCTGGAGTTCGACGCTGCTCGGCTCACCGGCGAGTTCGTCCGCCGAGACGAAGCCGTCGCTTCCCTCGCTCGCCGTCTCCCCCTCCCGTTCGATGAAGTCGTTCGCCTCGAGATACTGCAGGACGTCGTCGGTGACCGACTCGAGTCGACCCCGTTCTGTGGTCTGGCTCGCGTAGAGGGTTTCGGCCAGAAAGTCGAGTAGGCCCTCGCGGGTGCGGGCGAAGCCGGAGGCGATCGTCGCCAGGACGTGGGTCCGCAGGGCGGGTTCGGCGGCGAGTTTCGACCGGACGGCTTCGGGCTCGGCCCAGACGTAGCGGTCGAACAGTTCGTTCATGTCCTCGTGGCCCTTCGCCAGGAGGACGGCCTCGCCGTAGGGGTCGAGCCCCGGCCGACCTGCCCGCCCCATCATCTGGTGGACCTCGAGCACCGGCAGCGGCGTCATGCCGCCCGCGCTGGGGTCGAACCGGCGCCAGTCGCGGACGATCACCCGGCGAGCAGGCGTGTTCACCCCGGCGGCGAGCGTCGGCGTCGCGGCGATGAGCTTGAGCAAGCGGTCGCGGAAGGCGTCCTCGACGAGCGATCGGTGCTCACTCGCCAGCCCGGCGTGGTGAAAGGCTGCCCCGCGTTCGACGCAGGCTGCGAGGTCCTCGCTCGTCTCCGTGTCGCTTACGTCTCGGATCTCGTCTGCCAGGGCAGCGAGGTCGGTCCGCTCGTCGTCGGTGAGCGCCCGGGTGGTCACGCTCGAGAGGTCCCGCGCGGCTGCCTCGGCGTTTCGCCGCGAGCTGACGAAGACGAGCGAGGAGCCCCCCTCGTCTAAAATGTCGCGGACGAGCGCGGCTTCCTGCTTTTCGGTCCCCTCGACGGGCACCTCGCGGGTGCTCCCGTCGTCGAAGTTGAGCGCGTTGCCGTAGTGGACGCCCATCCGGAGGTCGATCGGTCGCCAGTCAGTGTCGACGAGGTCGGCCTCGAGCCAGTCGGCGAGCTCGGCCGCGTTGCCGACGGTCGCCGAGAGCGCGACGGTCTGCAGGGTCGGGTTGAGTTTTCGTAACTTGGCGAGCGTCACCTCGAGCGTCGGCCCTCTCGAGCGGTCGTCGATGAGGTGGACTTCGTCGCTGACGACGCAGGTGAGGTCGGTGAGCCAGTCGGCGCCGTTTCGCACGAGCGAGTCGACCTTCTCGCTCGTGGCGACGATAATGTCCCGGCTGGCGAGCCAGTCGCTCGTCGACTCGTAGTTGCCGGTGGTGACGCCGACGGAGACCCCGAACGCCTCGTAGGCGTCGAACTCCGCCTTTTTCTCGCTGGCGAGTGCCCGGAGCGGAACGATGTACAGCGCCTTCCCCCCACGTTCGATCGCCGAGAGCATCGCCAGCGCGGCGATCATGGTCTTGCCGCTGGCGGTTGGGACGGCGGCGACGAGGTTCTCGCCCTCGAGAACCCCCGCCTCGACGGCTGCGGCCTGTGGAGGATAGAGCGACTCGATCCCCTGCTCCCGGAAATGCGAGACGGCCCCGGGCGCCAACCCCGACAGTTCCTCGACGTTCATTACCCTCCGTTCGGGCGTCCCGCCGTTTAAACTGTCGTCTCGAGCGGCGACAGAGGGATACCGAGCCCGGCCAAACGTGTGCCATGGCCGACCCGAACCGCGTCCTCGTTCCCGCCCTCGGCCGCTCCTGTGAGACCGAGTCGCTCGAGTACGTCCTCGAGACGTTTCCGAACGCCGAGGTGACGGTGCTGTCGGTGATCACACCACTCGACGCCCGGCTGAGCGAAGGGAAGCTCCTCGAGCGCAGCGACGAGCGCCTCGAGTGTGCACGAGCGGACGCGAAAGCGATCGTGGACGCAATCGACGCCGACCCCGACCACGTGCGAGTCGTGACGGCTGAGGGTCGTCCGGGGACCGTCATCCCCCGCTACGCCAGTGAAGGGGGATTCGATCACGTCGTCATGTGCGGGACGGACGCCCACCCGATCGTCCGGCGGCTGCTCGGCCGCGACCTCTCGACGACCGTCATCAATCGGACGCCGGTCCCCGTCACCGTCCTCGAGGGAGACTCGCGCTCGTCTCGAGGGCGACACGACGACGAGCGCTCGTGAATACCCGAACAGCGCGCCAATCGCCGAGTATCGTTAGCCGCCGAGTACCGTCTCGAGCGCGCGGTAGAGGCCGAAGGCGACGGCGATCGACGAGAAGAGCGTGAACAGCCAGAACGAAACCGTGAAGGCGATCTTTCGCTTCGAGACGCCCGCCGAGCCGGCCGCCAGCCCGCCGCCGATGACCCCGGAGAGGATGATGTTGTTGAGCGAGATCGGAATCCCGAGGGCGATCGCCAGCTGGGCGATGATGAAGCCCGGCACGAGCGCCGCGATCGACCGCCGAACGCCGAGCTGGGCGTATTCCCGGGAGGTGGCCTGTAACAGCCGCGGCGCACCCATCCACGCCCCGGCGAGGATGCCAACCGCACCGAGAGCGAGCAGGGCGATCACCGGCAAGCCGAGTTCGCCCCGGAAGAGGTTCTCGAGCGGGCCGGTCGCGAGGCCGACCTGCGAGCCGCCAGAGGAGAAGGCGACGACGCCCCCGAGCACGAGGAGGAACGACCGGATGCCGCCCTCGACGGAGTCGAGGACGCGCGTGCGAACCCAGTACGCACTCAGCAGGCCGAGCGCGAGCGTGACGAGGACGAGCCCGAGATCGACGTCCGCGACGAGCGTCGGCCCACCGCCGACCTGTCGGGAGAGGAAGGCTGCGATCGTCCCCTGATCGGCGTCGGGGTCGGGGATAACGCCGAGTCGGACGTTCGCGATGATCGCGCCGACGATGCCAGCCAGGAGCGGGACGCCGATCGCTTCGGGAACGTCGTCCCGGCGAAGGACCGTCGCGGTGACGTAGGCGAGGCCACCGGACATAAACGGCACCAGCAGCCAGAACGTGCCCAGACGCTGGTAGGTCGCCATCGCCGGATCGCCGCCGAGTGCGAGGCCGGCACCGACCATCGCCCCCGTCGTCGCGAACGCCGCCGGGATCGGATAGCGCGTGTAGATCCCGACCGCCATGAATCCCGCCGCCGTCAACAGCCCGGCGGTGGCCGCGAGCGGCGTGATCGCCACACCGTCGATGAGGTCCGCGCCGACCGTCTCGGAGATACTGCCCCCCTGCATGATCGCCCCCGCGGCCGCGAGCAGGCCGATGAGAAACGCCGCCTGCATCGTCGAGATCGCGTTTGCGCCGATCGCGGGAGCGAACGGCGGGGAGTTGCTGTTCGCACCGAGTACCCACGCCATGAACAGGCAGGTGAGGATTGCGACGCCGACGAGCAACCCGAACGTGAGCGCACTCATTGCCTCTACGGGATTCGTTCACACGGAGAAAAGCCTTCTCCCGATCCGGTGCAGTCCAGCGGATGGAACGCCGACCGCGGGTGTCACGCCCGTTCGTTCTACACCACCGCTTCGAATTATAGTAACCGTTGAAAGTCATTGCACACCCGGTCACGACCGTTGGCGGGCAGCCTCGCCAACGAGGCCGAGGCTGCCCGTTCGGCTGTGACCGGGTGTAAATCGTTTCAACGAGTACTATAGCTGGACGAGGGCTCGTAGCGTTCACGGTGGACGACCTCCCCGGTGCCGTCCGAGAGAGCGGTCACGACGAGCTGGTCGCCGTCGGGGTGGAGCGCGACGATCGCCCACGAGCCCGCCCACCCACCCGGCTCGTCGCCGGTAAGCTCGGTTTCGTCGCCGGCGATCGTCGACTCGATTCGAACGGCGTCGGCGTCGGTCCCCGGCGAGTCCGTGAGCGTGACCCGGGCGAAGTCAGCGTCCGGGAACTCGTCGTCCGCGTCGTCTCCCGGGTCGACGTCGTACTCGACGTCGGCCACCACGTCGTTCGCCTCGTCCTCGATCGGCTCTGCGAAGGCCCCCTCAGGGTCGTCCGGTGGCTCGGCCCGGCCGCCGACCCAGAAGACGCGCCACTCGTCGTCCTCGGTCGCGAGCACCCAGGTGTCCCCCTCGAGGGCAGCCGACGTCTCGAGTTCGGTCTCGACGACCACGACGTCCTCCTCGGCGACGACGGTCTCGAGAGCGTCCCGGTCGACGAACAGCGAGGCGCCCTCGAGTTCGAGGACGTCCTCGACGGAGGCGTCTTCGACGACGACGTCGGTCTCGCCACGCTCGACGTCGTCAACGTCCTCGAACTCGGGCGGTCCCTGGGCGGCGAGGAGGTCACGGAGCGGGCTGGAGCCGTGGAGTAACTCGTCCATCGCGTCGACGTCCTCGGCGACGGCCGCCTCGAGGAACGCGTCGATCGTCTCGACCGGATCGGCGGCCGGTCCGGCGTCGGGTTCGTCGTCGTCGTCACCGTTCGACTCGTCGGCGACTCCATCACCGCTCGCTCCCTCGTCACCGTCGTCGCCGTCGTCGCCGAAACAGCCCGCGAGCCCAGCGATTCCGAGCGCGCCAGCGGCGGCGAGGTAGCGTCGCCGTTCCATGGACTCGAGTCATCGAGAAGCTCCATAAGCGACGTCCAGCGTCTCAGCGAGAGAGAGAAAGAGGACGAGCGCGACATCGGCGACGCCACGGGTCGTGGACGCCCCGGCGGTGAACCGATACGCTGACGCCGGTCGACCTGAAACGTCGAGTCGAATGGCCCGGTGTCGACGATGCGACGCAGAGCTCTCGAGACACGACGACGAGTGTCCCCACTGTGGCTACAATCCGGGCTCGGCCGTCCGGCGGTTCGGCCTCGGGCTGGTCATCTTCGGCGGGGCGTTCGCCCTGGTCTCGCCGCCGATCGGGCTGCTCGGCGTCTTCGTCGGGATCGTCGTGATGGGCGGCAGCTACCTGTTCACCCCCGCCGGCTGATCGGCCCCCGGCTTCGTCAGCACCGCCTTGTACGTCGCGTCGGGCATCGAGACGACCTCCTCGACCGACCAGGGCGTCCCGATCGTCGCGTCGGCGAGCCGGTCGGGGTCGAACAGCAAGAAGTGAAGCGTTCGACCGACCACGCGCGTCCGCTCGTCCTCGTCGCCAGCCTCGAGCGGCGGTTCGTACTCGAGGTGGAAACACCGGTGAGCGATCCCGGACCGCGGGTCGGGACGGGAGCCCAGCAGGTCCCCGTCGACCTCGGCCGGGTCGTAGTTGTGGACGACGGCCACGCCCGCCTCGTCGGTGACGCGGGCGAACGACGCGAGCAGCTCCCGGACGCCCGCGAGCGAGCCGGCGAGGCCGACCTGGGTGCCGACCGCGTGGACCGCCCGGAAGCGGCCAGGATCGAACGCCGCCTCGAGCTCGAACACGTCCACCACGCGGGCGTCCTCGAGGCCGCGTTCGCGGGCCGCACGGATCGCGTGGGGACTGACGTCGATCCCGGTCACGTCGACGCCCCGACGGGCGAGCCACAGCGCGTGCTGGCCCGCGCCACAGCCCGCGTCGAGGACGGGGCCGTCGAGGGAGGCCAGACGCTCGAGGAGCGACCCCGTCGCCTCGGCCCACTGGCTCGGCGGGCTGAAGTAGTACGCCTCGACGTGACCGTCGCGCGTGTCGGCCCCGTCGCGGTAACGCAGCGTTCCCGGCTCGCCGCGCTGGTGGTCGTACATGGCCCGTCCGAGCGGATCGGCCGACTCGTTCACGCTGGGGTCCATACGGAAACGCAGGCTCCCCGGAAATATAATGTCCGGTTGAAATATGCCCCCATGTAACGAGGGACATGGAGAGAGGTCGGGCGAGCCCCGTCAAGGATTTACGCCGAACCTCCGAAGAGTCCGGTATGAAAGTCGAGTTCGACGAGGAAGTCTGCATCGGGATGTATCAGTGTGTCGCCGAGTGGGACGCCTTCGAGAAGGACAAGTCGAAAGGGAAGGCCGTCCTCGAGGACGCAGAGGAGGTCGAAGACGGCGTCTTCGTGCGTGAGGTTCCCGAGGCCGCGGAGCTCGACGCGAAGTTCGCCGCCCGAACCTGTCCCGTCGACGCGATCACGATCTACGACGACGACGGCGAGCAACTGATCCCCTGAGACGGGAGCCTCGATTTTCGAAATCGCTCGCTCGAGCGTACCAGTCGGCTCCTCGAGCGCACGCTCGAACGTCGGTTGGTGATCGGGAACCGGCGAACCGAAACACGGACGAACCCCTCGACCGCCCGGACTCGCAGACGACGGTTACAAGCCGGCGACGTCCTCGATGGCGTCGGTCAGGGCCTCGATCGACTCGAGGTCGTGTTCGCCCATGTGGCCGATACGGAACGTTTTCTCGCCGAGTTGCGAGCCGTAGCCGTTCGAGAAGACCATATCGTACTCCTCGCTGACGGCGTCGATGGTCTCGGCGACGTCGATGCCCTGGGTGTTCTCGATACAGGCCACCGTCTGGGATTCGTAGCCCGCCTCGGGGAACATCTCGAAGTGCTCGCGAGCCCACTCGCGGGTGTACTCGGCCATCTCGCGGTGGCGTTCGTCCCGGGCCTCGTGGCCTTCCTCGAGCATGTGCTTCATCTGTTTGCGGTAGGCGAGCATGATCGGGATCGCCGGCGTGGAGTGGGTCTGGCCCTTGCGATCGTAGTAGTCGAGACAACGCTGGAAGCCGCCGTACCACGAGGCGGTGTCCCGCTCGAGTTCGCGCTCGTAGGCGTCCTCGCTGACGACGCAGACGGCGAGCCCCGGCGGCATCGCGAACGCCTTCTGGGTCGACGTGAAGATGACGTCGATCTCGTGGGCGTCGACGTCCACGTAATCGCCACCCAGCGCCGAGACGGCGTCGACGACGAAGTAGGTATCAGGATACTCGGCGACGACGTCGCCGATCTCCTCGACGGGGTTCCGGACGCCCGTAGAGCTCTCGTTCATCACGCAGGCGACGACGTCGTACTGGGTGTCACTCGTCTCGAGCGCCTCGCGGACGTCCTCGGGCTTGACCGCCTGGCCCCACTCGTACTCGAGGCGGTCGACGGTCTTGCCCAGCCGTTCGGCGACGTTGGCGTGGCGTTCGCTGAAGCTCCCGCAGGTCGCCACTAACATGTGCTCGTCGACGAGGTTGAGCGTCGAGGCCTCCCAGAACTCGGTGCCCGAGGCCGTGAGGACGATCACGTCGTTGTCGGTGCCGAGGAACGTCTTCGTGTCCTCGACGATGGTCGTATAGAGGTCCGTCATCCGGTCCATCCGGTGGCCGAACATCGGCTCACACATCGCCTCGACGACGTCCTCGCGAACCTCGGTCGGACCCGGAATGTACAGCGTCTTCTCTGGATAGTCGGCTTTGTATTCGCGTTTCTCGGTCACGGAAACCACCTGAGTGAGGCCTACTGGGTCGCGAGACGGTATGGTGCTTTTGATCCCGACATCCGTCCGAGACGGACGACCGACTCGAGACGACGCCCACCGGGCCCGCGGTCGGCTTCGGGTGTGAATCACAACCCCTTCATTTCGACTGGAAACCGCAGTGCTCGTGCGACAAGTTACTCGAGTTGAAACGAATCGACGGGGCGTTCGTGATCGAACGCGAGTCGACGAGCGACGTCCCGTTTCAGCGCGTAGCAGGGACTTATGGGTTTCGACGCGAAAGGGCGGATGGAGAAAACACTCGAGCCATGGACGTCGACGTTCTGGGAAGCACGATCGAGATCGACGCCTCCGTGATCGCCGCGTCGCCCGCCGAGATCCGGGCGCAGGTACGGGCGTACGAGCGCGGCGACCGCCGGACGTTCGAGCTGGACGTCGAGTTTCTCGACGGGCTGACCGGCGCGGTGATGGCGGCGATGACCGAGATTCCCTACGGCGAGACGCGAACCTACGGCGAGCTCGCCGCAACCCTCGAGACCGCCCCCGTCGCCGTCGGACAGGCCTGTGGCCGAAACCCCGTGCCGATCGTCGTCCCGTGTCACCGCGTCGTCGGGAGCGACGGCGGCCTCGGCGGCTACTCGGCCGCTGGCGGCGTGGCGACGAAACACCGGCTGCTCGAGTTCGAATCACGGGTGGAGACGGGACAGACTCGGCTGTCGGGAGGCTGGTAGCCGCTACCCCGTCACGACGCCGCTCGTGAGCTCCGCGAGCGTCGCTTCGAGCGCGTAGTCGGGCGCCTCGAGTTCGAGGCGCGTCGCCGGCGAGACGTCGACGAAGCCGGCCTCGAGCAGGTAAGAGCCGTCGTCCTGGACGGGGCTGATCTCGCGCTGGTCGGTCGCCGGCTCGGTGAGAAAGACGTACTCGCCGGCGTGGACGGGATCGGATCGGCCGCGGATCACGTACGTCTCGAGGCTCACCGACTCGTCGGCCGTCTCGACGGGGTAGCCGTTCTCGCGCCACGGATCGAACCCCTCCTCGAGGCCGTACACCTCCTCGTAGCCGTCACCGATCAGGGCCGCCGCCCGCAGGCCGGCCAGCGAGGTCGGACAGGTGCAGTAGGTCACGATGCGGGTGTCGGTCGGCCACGACGCGACGGGGTCGTCTTCCTCGAAGCCGTCGGGGGCGGGACTGAGAACCGCCCCGGCGACGTGGCCCTCGGCGTACTGACGCTGTGAGCGCGTGTCGACGAGTTCGACCGCGTCGTCCTCGTACCACTCGTGAACGTGCTCGAGCGGGGCGAACTGAACCTCTTCGCCACCCCACGTCTCCGTGCGGTAGTCGGCGGTCGGGTCGTCGTCGGAGAGACAGCCCGCGACCGTCCCGGCGGCGACGACGCCGCCCGCCGCGAGAAACGTACGCCTGTTCATCGGGTTCCCTACGGAGATGCGAATAATATGGTTTCTGGTGGACTCGAGAAGCCGAGTGGCGGTGCCGTGAGCGACCCTAGTCGTCACACGGGGAATAACAGCCCTCGGCGTCCGGCCGCGAACTCGAGCGACGCGGCTGGCGTTCGCCGCCGTCGGACACGACGCGCGTTCGCTCGGCCGTCCCAGTGGGGCGACGGTCCCGGCGGCGACGAACGATCGGGGCGAGCAGCGTCCAGACCGCCTCGAGCTTGCACAGCGTGAACCCGAGGACGATCAGCCCGAAGCCGGCGACGGTCACGAGCGTGAGCGACTCGCCGAGGAGCGCCCAGCCGACGAGTGCCGCGACGATGGGGACGGCGTAGTTGACGAGGCTGAGTTCGGTTGCGCCGAGGCGCTCGAGCAGCGTGAAGTAGACGAAGAAGCCGGCGGCGGTGGCGACGACTGAGAGGTACGCGAGCGCACCGACCGCGGCGAGGGTGACCTCGACGGTGGCGAGCGACTCGGCGGGGTGGACGGCACTCAGCGTGTGCAAGACGAGTGCGCCGAGGGCCATCGACCACGCCTGGAGCGAAACGACCGGGAGCGTCCCCCGGAGTCGCTCGGTGAGCACGGAGCCGAGGGCGAACGTGATCGCCGAGAGGGCCAACAGCCCGACGCCGATCGCCTGCCCGTCGAGCGAGCCGCCGTCCAGTGCGATGAGAACGACGCCGGCGAGCCCCAGGAGGAGACCCAGGACCGTCGGCAGCCGAATCCGCTGCCGGGGAAGCAAGAGGAGTGCGAACGCCGGTGTGACGATCGGCAGCAGGCTGAGGACGATGGCGGCGACGGCACTCGAGACGTACGACTGCCCGACGAACAACAGCGCGAAGTGAGCGCCGATGAGCAGAAAGCCGCCGATGGCGATCAACGCCCAGTCCGTGCGCGTCCGCGGTCGCCACTGGTAGCCGAAGGCGACGACGGCGACCGCGAACAACGCGGCCGCGACGTCGAACCGGAGGGCGGCGAAGAAGATCGGCGGTAACGACTCGAGGCCGACCTCGATCGCCGCGAACGAACTCCCCCAGACGAGAGCGAGCGCGACAAATACGAGAATGTCTCTGTTAAAGGTCATGTAGACGTAACGTAACGAGTGTACTTCTACGTTTCTATTCGGCCGCTACAGCGCCCGTAGATCGGTAATTTGGTGTTGAATGCTATCGAGAGTCATCCAGAATGGCCATGTTACTAAGTATCAAGACATGTTTTCGGGGCGGATCGCGGGCGGGTCGAGGGATGGGGTGACCGAGAGAGAATACCTCCCGAGACGCGAACGGAATCCCGTGGGGTGAGCGAACAGGGAGGGAGTGCACCGATGACGAAGCTGCGCTGACAACCGGGCGCGCCGCTCGGCTCCGCAACGCGTGCGAGAACGGACGCCGATGGGCGAGTGCTCGCTGGGAGATCACGTTTCGTGCAGCAGACGACCAGCGGACGTGGAGCCGTCGCTGTACCGATGGAGAGTGGAAAAGCGAAATTCAGTGGGGAGTCTACCGGATTTCGATGCGGCCCTGCATCCCGGCGTGGGGGTCACAGCGGTAGTAGGCCATCTCCTCGGAGGCGACGACGCCCTCGAGCGTCTGTTCGTCGTCGGTGACGATGTCAGTTGCGTAGTCGTCGACGACTTCTTCGTCCTCGTCCCAGATCTCGATGTTGTGGCCGGCACCGTCCTGGTTGTACCAGGTGAAGTCGTACTCTTCACCCTCGAAGAGGACGATCGTCGGGTTCGTCTCACCGTCGATAACCGACGGGGAAACGCCTTCCCAGCCCGCCGTGTACGCGTTGAGCTCGATCGTGTCGACGCCTTCCCACGCGCTCTCGTCGATTTCCTCGCCGTCGTCGTCGTCACCGTTACCGTCGTCGGCGGGTGCGTCGTCGTCGTCGCCGTTGCCTGTACATCCTGCGACGAGTGCCGTCGCCGAGGCCGCGCCAGCGATCTTCAGCAGTCTCCGTCGGGATACCGATCCGTTTCGTGCCATCAGGCCAATGTTAGGACTGTAGGCTTAAAAATAAATCGGGAATTAGTTCGCATAGATGTATGCTAGCACAGGACGATGATCGTCCGGTAACACCGGATAAACTCAAAAGTTCTACACATTCGACCGCTCTGCACTCGGCCGATTCGCCGAGCGGTTGTTCGTGGCTCCAGTCGAAACGGGCCACTGTCTGACGCTGGTATCGGAACTAAGGAGTGGTAAAGTGTCGGTCGGTTATCTAACCGAACCGTCCGTGTGGTTCAGTTCGACTCGTCGGAACGCTACTCGTCGTTTTCTTCCTCGCCGTTGTCCTCGTCGCCGTTTTCTTCTTCATCGTCCACGTCTTCGTCGTCTTCGTCTTCGCCGTTCCCGTTAGCGACGACCTCGAGATCGCCCACCATCGTGGTCGCGTGCGGTTCACAGATGTACGTCACCATCTCCTCGCTGGCGGTGAACTCGAGGACCTGGTCGTCGCCAGGCTCTTCGACGATCTCGGTCGCGAGGTCGTCGACGATCTCGTCGTCTTCGTCGCGGATCTCGATGTTGTGCTGGGCACCGTCGCTCTCTTCGGGCCAGCCGATCGTGTAGTCTTCACCCTCCTGAAGGATGAGTGTCGGATTCTCTTCGCCTTCGATCTCATCGGGTGCGATCCCGACCCAGCCGGGCGTCTGCGCGTCGAACTCGATGTCGGTTCCGGGTTCGATCTCGAAGCCTTCCGCGTCCTCGTCTTCCTCCTCGTCGGCCGGTTCTTCGTCGTCGGCCGGCTCCTCGTCGTCCGGTTCCGCTGGATCGTCGTCAGCACAGCCGGCGATGAGTGCGACGACGCCCGTTGCACCTGCAACTTTCAAGTACCGTCGGCGTGACAGTGGATTATTACTCTCCATCGATACGAACGAAGCCCTCAACGATGTTAAAGGCGTTTTCAGCCCTTATTGAGAGTCATAGTCGGAAGGAGGATCGTTCGTTCATTCTATCATGTTCCAGATACTACTGTATTACTTCCGCGGGAAATTACTCGGAGATGAGTTCGATATCACCGACCTGCGTCGTCGGATGGAACTCACAGATGTAGGTCACCATCTCCTCGGAGGCGACGACGCCCTCGAGCGTCTGCTCTTCGCCTTGCTCTTCCATTCCCTCGGTCGCGTAGTCGTCGACGACCTCGTCGTCCTCGTCGTACATCGCGATATTGTGCATGGCGCCGTCCTCGTTCACCCACCGGAAGTCGTACTCCTCGCCCTCGAAGAGGACGAGGCGCGGATTGTCGACGCCTTCGATGAGGTCCG
The DNA here is from genome assembly GCF_024362485.1 of Natronobeatus ordinarius. Lineage (NCBI taxonomy): Archaea > Methanobacteriati > Methanobacteriota > Halobacteria > Halobacteriales > Natrialbaceae > Natronobeatus > Natronobeatus ordinarius. Next base: position 274,387 of record NZ_CP101456.1, read on the forward strand.
GCTCGATTCCAGTCCACGCCGCGGTCCGCCCTTCGAAGTAGAACTCGTCGATTCCTTCCCAGGCTTCCTCGTCGATTGCTTCGTCGTTGGGCTCCTCGTCGTCCGGCGCCTCGTCATCGGCCGGTTCGTCCGGATCGTCGTCCGCACAGCCTGCGGCGAGGGCCGTCAGCCCTACTGCACCGGCATATTTGAGGTAGGCTCTCCGACGAAGTGCGTCTGTTCGGCTCATCTACAGATGGGAGCACAGGCACGCTAATAAACGATATGCGGCATGTTCACGACAGTCACGAACCAGTGCCTCAATCCCGTGTCATACCAGCGATCACGAATCCGTCTCGTCGACATGCTGGCGATCGATCAGTTCGGGTGGGGTTACCTACACGTCGCTCTCCTCGCGTTCCTCGAGCCCGATCCCCGACACCCCGGGCGAGAGGTGCACGAACGCGGGGACGGCCACGAGCGCGATGACGATCTCGAGGCCGCCGACGACGAGGAAGGCGAGGCCATAGCCGTAGCCGTCGGCGACGGTGCCGCCGACGAGGAAGCCACCGAGGAAGCCGAGGCTACCGGCGAGATTGAATCCACCCATGGCGACGCCTCGTTCTGCCTCGTCGGCGAGGTCGGTCACGAGCGCCATCGTAGCGGGGGCGACGAGCGCGCCGAGGACGCCCACGCCGATCATCGCCAACGCGGCGAGTGCGACCGTCGGTGCCGCGCCGACCGCGAGGATACCGGCGCCGTACAACATCGAACCGAGAACGACCGGGATCACGCGCCCGATTCGATCCGAGAGAACGCCCAGGGGATACTGCAGCAACGCGAAGGGGGCGAAAAAGCACGCCAGCAGGAGGCCAGTCTCCGCCGCGTCGAGGCCGAACGTCACCTGGAAGTAGAGGGTTCCGACGAGGGCGAAAAAGCCCGCCGTCATCCGGTCGACGAAGCCGAAGGCGTAGGGAATCGTCAGCGTCGGGCGGCGGCGGACGCCCTCGAGGACGGCCCGAACGGTCCGACGGCGTCTGGGCGCGCGGTCGGGGACGACCGTCACGAGTGCGCCCACGACGACGAGCAACACGGCGGCGACGGCCAGCGGCGCGAGCGGATCGACCGTCGTGAGTTGCCCGCCGACGGGGGCGCCAAGCGCGGCGCCCAGACCGATGGCGATCCCCGCCGCACCCATGTTGCGACCGTGGCCGCCCTCGAGGTCCATCAGCATCGTCATCGTCAGCGAGAAGGCGCCGATCGTCATCGACCCCTGGAGCACGCGGAGGGCGAGGACGCCCTCGAACGGGAGCGAGCCGACCGCCGGGACGGCCGCGAGCGCAGCGTACCCGACCGCGCCCGCGAGCGCGCCTGAAACGATGAACGGCGTCCGTCGCCCCGTCGCGTCGCTCGCGATCCCCCAGAGGCCGACGAACGCCACGTAGCCGACGAACTCGGCGACGAGAAACCACATGCTCGCCGAGAGCGCCGTCTCGGCGAACGGCGACGCCCCCGGCTCGGCGCCGAGCGTCTCCACCAGCGTCCTGATCCCCGGGTAGAGCAACAGCTGTGAGAACAGCACCGTGAAGACCACGGCCGCGAGAATGAACCGATCCCGATCGCTCGAGTGCACGACCGACCGTTCGAACCGCGAACCTATGAAAGCGTCAGTCTCGATTCGGCGACCGGCGGCGAATCGACGAGCGACCCGACCAGATAGATATGCGTATTTATTTATGTAACTAGGCTGTTGAACTGAGTACAATGAGTTCCACGACTCCAAATTTACCCGGCGGCGCTAGCAACCGCTCCGGTACGGGATTTTTCGGTAAGTTCAAAACCGGGCTCAAACTCTCGAAAGACAGTCTGGGCGTCATCAGAGACCACCCGAAGCTGCTCGTGTTCCCGGCGATGGGGGCGCTCTCGTCGCTCGCGTTCTGGATCGTCTTTCTGCTTCCGCTGGTGATCGCCCAGTTCTTCGGGAGCGGGATCGAGTACGTCGTCCTCTTTTTCCTCTACTTCGTGACGACGTTCATGGCGACGTTTTTCACGGCTGGACTCGTCTTCGCAGTCAATCAGGCGTTCCACGGCGAGGAGCCGAGCGTCAGAGAGGGGCTGCAGGCTGCCTGGCAACGGAAGGGACCGATCCTCGTCTGGTCGGCCATCGCCGCGACGGTGAGCGTGATCTTGAAGAAACTCGAGGAGTCAGACCACGCGGCGGTCAGGATCCTCTCGTCGCTGTTCGCGCTCGGGTGGACCGTCATGACGTTCTTCATGGTGCCGGTGATCGTCTTCGAGGAGGTGACGGTGAAGTCGATGTTCACGCGAAGCGCCGAAACGTTCCGCGACACGTGGGGTGAGAGTATGGGTGTCGGGCTGGGCGTAACCCTGATCCAGGTTCTCATGGGGATCGTCGGCGTCGCCATTGCGGTCGTCCTGTCGCTCGTCATCGGGGCAATCGTGCCGGTGGCGGGCATCGTCCTCGGCATCTTCCTCGTCGGTGGCGCGCTGGTGCTTACGTACCTGGTCGGCCAGACGGTCTGGGCGATCACGAAGACGGCGCTCTACGTGTACGCGGCCGAAGACCGAGTGCCCGAACAGTTCGAGAACTTCGACTTCGAGACGCTCGAGGGACGGACGGAGCGAGCAGCGACACCGGGGAAGGTCAAACAGCCGAAAGCCCACCTGGACGACTGACACTGGCGGACAGTAGGCCGACCGAACGAAACGATTGTTGCACCGTCCACCGATCAGTCACGGGACTTCGGAATCGTGCGTCTGTTTCTCACTGGGCGGAATTTGCCGTTACTGTGGTGCATAAGAACGCAGAGAGATATGCATACAAAACATGAGCGACGACGTGAGCGATGGGGACGATCCACCGGAGTCGGGGTCGAGACTCGGGACGCAGAGTGTCCACGCCGGACAGTCACCCGATCCCGCGACGGGCGCGATGGCTCCACCTCTCTACCAGACGACCTCCTACGTCTTCGAGAGCGCCGACGACGCCGCCGGCCGGTACGCCCTCGAGGACGACGGCCACATCTACTCGCGGATCAGCAACCCGACGGTCGAGGTGCTCGAGGATCGACTCGCCACGCTCCACGGCGGTGCGGGCGCGGTGGCGACGGCGAGCGGGATGGCCGCCCTCGACGCGGCCGTCCTCGTGCTCGCGAAAGGTGGCGACAACGTCGTCTGCTCGACCGATACGTACGGCGGGACGACGGCGTACTTCTCGAGTACGGCCTCCCGTCGGGAGATCGAAACCCGGTTCGTGCCGACGCTCGAGTACGACGCCTACGCGGAGGCGATCGACGAGGAGACGGCGTTCGTCCACGTCGAGACCGTCGGCAACCCGTCGCTCGTGACGCCCGACTTCGAGCGCGTCGCCGAGATCGCCCACGCCCACGACGTGGCGCTGGTCGTCGACAACACGTTCGCAACGCCGGCGCTGTGTCGCCCGCTCGAGCACGGCGCCGACGTCGTCTGGGAGTCGACGACCAAGTGGCTCCACGGCTCGGGGACGACGGTCGGCGGGATCCTGATCGACGGCGGCGACTTTCCCTGGGCCGAGGGCGGCTACGAGGAGGTCGCCGGCGAGAGCCCGGCCTACCACGACGTCGACTTCTCGCGGGACTTCCCCGCCGCACCGTTCGCCGCCGCCGCCCGCTTTCGGTCGGTCCGGAGCCTGGGTAACCAGCAGTCGCCGTTCGACGCCTGGAACACGCTCCAGGGCCTCGAGACGCTCCCCCTGCGGATGGAAAAACACTGTGAGAACGCCGCGATCGTCGCCGACTACCTCGCCGACCACGACGACGTGGCGTGGGTGACGTACCCGGGGCTCGAGAGCCACCCGACCCACGAGAACGCCAGTCGATACCTGGAGGACTACGGCGGGATGATCGCGTTCGGCCTCGAAGAGGGCTACGAGGCCGGCAAGACCCTCTGTGAGGAAGTCGAGGTCGCGTCGTTCCTCGCGAACATCGGCGACGCGAAGACGCTCGTCATCCACCCCGCGAGCACCACCCACGGCCAGCTCACCCCCGAAGAACGGGAGGAAGCGGGCGTGACGACCGACCTGATCCGGCTCTCGGTGGGGATCGAAGATCCGGAAGACCTGCTCGCCGACCTCGAGCACGCCATCGAGGTGGCGACGCGACGGGCGAACGACCCACGAGGGGGACGGTCATGAACGAGGTGAGACGACCATGACGACGAAGGAGACGGCCGACCTCGGGGCGTACACGTTCGAGTGCGGGGAGTCGATCCCCTCCCTCGAGGTCGCCTACGAAACGTACGGCGAGTTCGACGGCACGAACGCGGTGCTGATCTGTCACGCGCTCACCGGCAGCTCACACGTCGCCCGTCGGCCCGACGCCGGCGACGGAACGGCCGGGCAGGCCCGCGCCTGGTGGGGCGACGTCGTCGGCCCCGGGAAGGCCGTCGACACGACCGAGTACTACGTCGTCTGTGCGAACGTCCCCGGCTCCTGTTACGGGACGACGGGACCCGCGAGCGAGAATCCCGAGACGGGCGAGCCCTACGGGACGGACTTCCCACCCGTGACCGTGGGCGACTGGACCCGCGTCCAGCGACGGCTGCTCGACGGACTCGGCGTCGGCCGGCTGCACGCGGTGATCGGCGGCTCCGTCGGCGGCATGAACGTCCTCGACTGGCTGCGACGGTACCCCGACGACGTCGAGCGCGCCGGCGCCGTCGCCACCGCCGCTCGCCTCGACGCCCAGTGTCTCGCCCTCGATACGATCGCCCGGCAAGCGATTACGGCCGATCCGAACTGGAACGGCGGCCACTACTACGACGGGCCGGGACCGGAGGACGGACTCGCTCGAGCCCGCCAGATCGGCCACGTGATGTACCTCTCGAAGGCCTCGATGGCCCAGAAGTTCGGCCGTCGGTCGGCGGGCCGGGAGACGGTTCGCGAGGAGCCGCCGGACCCCGCCGCCGCCTTCTTCCCGTACCGCGAGGTCGAATCCTACCTCGACTACCAGGCCGAGAAGTTCGTCGACCGCTTCGACGCCAACAGCTACCTCTACCTCACCCGCTCGATGGACGACTTCGACCTCTCGGCGGGCTACGAGTCAGACGCCGACGCGCTCGCCGCCTTCGAGGGCGAACTCCTGTTGCTCTCCTTTACCGGCGACTGGCACTTCACGGTCGAACAGGCCGACGACCTCGCCGAGGAGTGTCGCGAGGCCGACGTCGACGTCGCCCACCACGTCGTCGACTCCGACCACGGCCACGACGCGTTCCTCGTCGAGCCGGAGAAGGTCGGGCCGCCGCTCGCTGGCCTGCTCGAGAAGGGATTGGCCGCCCGCGCGATCACCGACACTAGAGGGGTCGACCCCGACGACTACGAGTTCGCCCCGGTGCACGCGAGCCTCTTCTCGAAGTGACGGGCAACGAGCGGCCGCTAATCCGCCGGCTGGTTCACCGGCCCGTACTCGTTCGGGCGGCCGTATTCGTCGTGGTCGGACGCACTCGAGCGCTCGGCCTCGCGCCGGTCGCCCCACGTGGTCGCTCGAGCGTCGGTAACACGCACTTTCAGCTGCCGTAAAAGATCATTAGCGAGCCGCGAGGCACGTTCAGGCGGGGACAGCACCGACAGTCGCTCGCCGGGCGAACGAAAGACGGCGATCAGCGCCCACATCGACCCCGCCGCGAGCGCGCCGACGGCCGAAAACGTCATCCCGAGCGTCGCGAACGTGACGCCGTAGACGACGCCGATCGCCATCGACGGGAGGCTCGTCCCCAGTGGGACGCGGGCAGCGGCGTCCCGGAGCGTCGGGGCGAGAAACACGATCGACAGGCCGCTTCCAACCAGGAATACGAGGTCTTGCCACATCATCAGTATCAGCGTTTACTCGATAGCGGGTAAAAAAGTCTCTCGGTATTAGAAACCGCTCGTTGAACTGAGACTACGAGCTCGGAGATCGTCTCCAGATCCTGACGAAGTTCCGACATTCCTCACGATCGATCGTAATCGGATTGTACGGTGGAGAAACGTGATGTTCGGGCCGGTAACAGCGAATTACGCCTCGAGGACGTCTTCCTCGACGAGGACGTCGTGGAGCTCGCCCATCGACGTCACGACGACCGCACAGCTCGGCTCGACGGCCGGCTTCGGGTCGAAGCCGACCGCCAGGCCGGCGACCTCGAGCATCGGCAAGTCGTTCGCGCCGTCGCCGACGGCGATCGTCTCCTCGAGGTCGACCCCGACGTCGTCGGCGAGGGCCTCGAGCGCGTCGTCTTTCGTCCCCTCGATCAGGGGCCCCTCGACGTCGCCCGTGAGTTCGCCACGCTCGATCGGCAGTCGATTCGCGACGACGTGGTCGACCGCAACGCCCTCGGCCGAAAGCGCCGTCTCGACGCCGCGTTCGAAGCCGCCGGTGAGGATGGCGGTCGTGACCCCGGCGGCCGACAGCGCTTCGATGAGGTCGGCGGCCCCCTCCCTGAGTTCGACCCGGTCGTAGGCGGCCTGGGCGTCGTCCTCGGGGAGGCCCTCGAGTAAGGCCGCCCGCTCGCGCAGGCTCTCGGCGTAGCCGATCTCGTCGTTCATCGCGCGCTCGGTAATTGCAGCCATCTCGTCGGCGACGTCGATCCGGTCGCCGAGTAAGACGGTCATCTCCGAATCGGAAAGCGTCCCGTCGAAGTCGAAGGCGACGACTGTCATGGCTTCCCGTTTCGGCCGACGGGATAAACCAGTTCAGGTTTCGAGTTCGCTCGAGCGCCGGTCACGACGAGCGCGGCTTCGTCGAGGGCTGGAGAAGGGACGACGCCACAGTATAAGGATTAGCGTGGGTTCTTACACGTTTCAACGTGATAGAACGCAGATGTGTTGAAAGCGCTGTGACCGATACAGAGGATGAGTGCAGCACGACGACCCCGTTTATTTCGCGCCAAATTCTATGAACCATCCACTCACTACACGTGCATATACGGCAAACATCTCTTATCTGTTATACGCGGAGCAGGCGCAATACCACGTCCTTCAGGGCGTGGATACGCGCCGTCACTTGGAGATCTATCCACGTAATAAACTGAATCCGAGATTTTACCGTGAACATTCAAGTAGGCGGGCAACATAGTAGATAGTGGAACCAGGCTGGAACAGAGCGATTCCCGCCGGTCCGACGATGGCGGCCTGCCCGCCCCAAGCAATCAGATCGTTCGAGAATCTTCGATTCTCGTGATGACGAAAATCTTTGATTTTCGAACCACAGTAATCGGAACCAGTCCGGTGAACAGTTGGTTCCTATAATGAACCGATGCTGTGCCCGACTGCTTGAAAGCACCACAGAAAGTAACTCCGAGTCCGTCGATATCTGCCGGACTCCCTGTGGCAAAAACAACACCGGGAGTCCGAATACGACAGAGGATAGGAGTACCGGGGGCTTGGCACTCCCAGCAGTCCCACCCACTCCAGTCCGTGGACCTCATACGGATTCTCACCGTCTCGAGGTCCGGTGGAACTGCAAACCTGAAATCTCCAACGCTGAGCAAATCGGAGATTTGCGAGGTACGCGAATCTGTGATTCGCTTGACTCAGGATTCCTCCGTCTTCAGGCGGAGGAGGATGTCAAGGAGGAAACGCGAATAATATTATAACAGTGGACATCTGGACTGGGTTTTGATCTAAAACCAAACTATGTGGTTTTAGACTTACAGCAGGCTACGCCGCGTCATTGCTTGCATATCAGCCAGCGAATGCCCAAATTTCATGAGATGAATATTTCACTCACATAAGTGAGAGAACACGATGGAGGGTGGCGCGTACCAATGACCACCGAAATCAAACCAACCGACGGCATCTTGCGGAGAACAGTACTGAAAGCCAGCGCCGTTGCGGCGGGCGCGCTCGTGGTGAGCACGCCGGCAACCGCTGACGGCTGTGATGAGGACGATTATGAGGATGAGGAAGAAGAAGACGAACCCGTGGGCGAAAACGACGTGGATGAACCCGAGCCGGACGTCGACGAACTCACCCGACAATTGCTAGAGGTGCGGGCCGCGACCCGACCGTACTGGGCGGACGTCGCCAGGGTCCGTGAGGACGGATACGACGGGGACGTGTCGCCGTACGATCCGGGGATGGGCTTTCACTTCGTCAACCCCGGTCTGATCGCAGACGACGAGAACACAGTGGTCGAACTCTCGGAGCCGGCGATCATGGTGTACGTCCCCACCGAGGGCTACGACCCCTCACCCGGGGACGAACACGACCCCGACCGGGACGACGACCTCGTCCTCGCGGCGGTGGAATTCGCCCATACCGGGACCGAGGGCGCTGGTATGAACCTCTTCGCCGACGAGGAGGCTGAACGTTCACCACGAACTCCGGAAGCCGGCGGGTGGGAGTTCGTCGAAGCGGCGGGCGTAACCGCGCTCCACGTGTGGGTCCCCCACTGGAATCCGGCGGGCGTATTCCATCCGACCAATCCGGCGGTCGATTGACCAACCGAACGGGAGTTGATCACCCGGGTTCGAAGTCGAGGAAGTGATCCTCGAACGTGGGTGGCCGCATGGCCCCCTCTGACTGAGCGGCTACTGGACGGCAAACCGGGAGAGATATCCGAAGCCGTCGTGGTGCAGATATCCTCTATACTGACCGCCCACTACCTTTCGTAGTCCGAGTCAGATGACGTGCGACATTCGCGATTTGTATTCATCAGCCCCCATTACTCAACCACCAGAGAGGAAAGAAAAACTATGAGCGGCGTTGCTACTCCCTATAGCTGCGATTTCCGACCGCCTGTTTCACGCGGTCCTGAATCGTCGGTTCCGGTTCCGGTTCGCCGCCGAACTGGCGTTTCGCCACCTGTGCCAGCCCGCCCGATCCCGTCGCCGGCTCGCTCAGCAGCCAGTCGGGCACGCTCTCGCGTAGCTCCTCGCGTTTCTCCGCTTTGAGCTTGCTGTACCGTCGCAAGACGAGTCCGACACCGATGAACAGGCCAGCGTCGAGCAGTTCCCGACGGAACCGTTGCTGGTCGTTTCGGACCGCGATCGCCTTCACCAGCGAGAGGACGCCGATGGCGAGATACAGCGTCGAACTCCGCGCCGGGTCGCCGCTAAGCATCCGTTGGAGTGACATGCGCGGCGACGTACCACGTCCCCGCTGATAGCTGTTGGGCCGCGTTCACGAGGACGAGAACGTTCTTCCGGCCGTAGCGGCCGGCAGATGGGGACCTACCGTCCCGACTGCAGCCGCGTCCCGATCCGCGAGGGAAGCCCGACCCGCTCGACCTCGCGGATCACCGCCTCGAGGTCGTACGCGACGCGGTGAGTGTCGACGGTCATCGCCTCGAGGTCGACCACCGCGTAGGCGGCGCGGGGATCGCCGTCGCGCGGCTGGCCGACGCTGCCGGGATTGACGACGATCCCGTCCCCGTAGCGCTCGGCGTGCTGGACGTGGGTGTGGCCCATCACGAGGACGTCCTCCTCGCCGAGCAGCCGCGGCGAGAACTCCTCGGGGTAGGTGTACCGGTCCGGATCGTCGGGGTGGCCGTGGACGAGCTTCACCCGACCGTCGAACGCCCGCCGCTCGGTCGGCAGCGACTCGAGCCAGCGTCGCTGGGCCTCGTCGAGCTCCCGCTGGGCGTGTTTGACGCCCGCCCAGGCGAGTTCGTTGAACCGAAAGGAGCTGCGCTCGACGACGGCCAGGTCGTGGTTGCCCATCACGGTTGGGACGTCACGGTCGCGAAGGGCGTCGACGCACGCGGCGGGCCACGGGTTGTAGCCGACGACGTCGCCCGCACAGGCGAGCGCGTCGACGGTAGGCATGTCGGCGAGGACGGCCTCGAGGGCGACCTGGTTGCCGTGGACGTCGGAGACGAGCCCGACTCTCATGGATGACACGACGTGCGCCAGAGAAATGTAACTTAGGCAGGATACCGAGCGGGCAGCGAGACTCAGTCGTCGCCGTTCTCGATCGCCGTCTCGAAGCCGTCCTCGGTCCGGGCGACGCCCGCCGCACAGACGGCGTGCTCGAACTCGAGGTCGTACGCCGCGCTCGCGGCCGTTTCGGCGTCCTCGGCCTCGAAGTCGAACGCCTCGGGACTGTCTTTCTCGTAGGTCGCCACGAGCGTCGGCTCCTCGACGGTCTCGACCAGCAGGGCGTCCTTGCGGACGATTCCGACGTAGGCCTCGCCGTCGGCGTCGATCGTCGCCGCGATCCGGGGGGTGTCGTAGTCGTCTTTCTCGTAGTCGAGCGCCAGCAGGCTACTCGCGAGGGCGTCCCGCGCCGGGTATCCCAGCTCGATTTTCTCCGCGATCGGATCGACCTGCGAGCCGTTGCCGAAGATGACCGTCTCGCCGGCCGGCGAGTCGACGATTCGCAGGCAGTTGTAGGCGACGTACGGGTTGTCCGTCTCCGGCGCGTCGGGAGTGGGTCCGACGGTGAGGGCGTCGTCCCGAGTCACGATCTGGCGGTTGGGGAACGAGCGCGAGGAGACGCGGTAGGCACCGCCCTCGGGGCCGACGACGAGGAAGCGTCCGACGTACATACCTCACCGTCGCCCCGACTCGAGTAAGTGACTGTCGATCCACCGCCCATCGACTCGTTCGACGAGCCGGATTTTACACCGACTCGAGTCGAATCGCAAGCCATAAAGCGAGCCAAATCGAACGTGGATACAGAGTCCCGTGGGGTAGTGGCCAATCCTCTCAGATTCTGGGTCTGAGGACGCTGGTTCGAATCCAGCCGGGACTACTTCTGCCGCGAGCAAATCCGCGAGCGGCGAATATCCCCGCTGATTCGAACGAGAGAAGACGCAGCGCGAACGAAGTGAGCGACCGTCTTCGCGTTGTTCGAATCCAGCCGGGCCGACTTCTACCGCGAGTAATTCCACGAGCCAGAGTTCCTCTCGTAAGCTCGAGCGGTTCCCGCCGCCTCGAGTCCGGCAGCCATCGTCGAACTCGTCGAACCAGTCGTGATGGGACTCGAGGGAGCTACCGGGCCGTTCAGCGTCGGGTGTCCGTTCAGAACGTTCGAAAACCGTAGCAAACGGACGTAAACGACGATAAATCGTCGAAACCAACTGACCGATTGAATAGCACGACAGTCCAGCGATCGAATGTGATGAAACGGACGATACTCACGCTCGTGATCGCGTTCGCGGTGCTCGCAAGCGCGCCAGTGGCCGTGACTGCCCAGGACGGAAACGGCCCGCCGGAGGCGTTACCGAGTCCGGTTCCCGAGTTCGTCTCCGACGTGCTCGGGTCCGTCCTCGAGTTCCTCGACGGCGGCCTCGAGTCGCTCGGAGAAACGGTCAGCGGGCTCACGCCCGGCGGCGATAAGGTGCCACCGGGCGAGGCGGGACGGTGAACGACGATGGACTGGGGAACGTAGAAGGAGCCGGTCGTGGCGACCCGAAGCGCGTCGCTAACCCCTCAGCGGAGTTTCATACGTGAGTGATTTCGTGCACGTTAAGCGATGGTACTGGCAGGGACGCGTATGAGTGATCGCGTTGGGTGGCTCGTTTTCCTCGTAGTCGTCGTCGCCATCGCCGGTGTGGGATCGGCAACGGTGGCGGGGTCGACCGCCCCGGAATCGGAGTCGGTCTTCGCACAGCAGGCCGACGTCTACGCGGACGAGGTCCGGATGGACGTCGCGGTACGATCCGACGGCGACGCCGACTGGACGCTCGAGTTCTTGGTGCGACTCGACGACGACGAGCGCACGGAGGCGTTCGAGTCACTCGAGGCGGACGTCGCCGACGACCCGGGCGCGTACACGGCTGAGTTCGCCGCCCGAATGGACGACACGGTCGCGGCGGCGAGCGAAGCGACGGGTCGGGAGATGACCGCCGACGGGTTCGCCGTCGAGACCGAACGCCAGTCGTTCGCCCGCGAGTACGGCGTCGTCAGGTACAGTTTCCGCTGGCACGGCTTCGCCGCCGGCGAGGGCGACGACCTCCACGCCGGGGACGTCATCCAGGGACTCTACCTCGACGACGGCACGCGGGTACTGCTCAGCTGGCCCGAGGAGTACGAGCTCGAGTCGGTGGCGCCCGAGCCGGACGACCGACGCGACCACGCCGTCATCTGGTACGGGAGCGAGACCGACTTCGTCTCCGGGGAGCCACGCGTCGTCGTTTCCCCGGGCGGAGCAGGACTTGGCTGGGCCGTCGCGGGAGGTGTGGCCGCCGCCGTGGGGATCGTCGGTGCCGTGGGGTGGTGGCTCCGACGACGCACCGCAGAAGCGGCGGGTGCAGCCGACGGTGACGATCCGCAGCCGACGCCCGAGCCCGAGGCACCGAGCCCGACCACGGAGCCCGAGGAGTCCCTCCTGAGCAACGAAGAGCAGGTCCTCCGATTGCTCGAGGAACGCGGTGGCCGAATCAAACAGCAGACGATCGTCGACGAGCTCGGATGGACCGACGCGAAGACGAGCAAGGTTGTGGGCGGGTTGCGCGAGGAGGGGAACCTCGAGTCGTTCCGTCTCGGTCGCGAGAACGTCCTCACGCTTCCGGAAGATGACACTGCAAGTCAAAGCGCAGTCGACGGAAAGTCGAAATCGGGTTGAACCGCCGAAACCGAGAGACAGCGGCGGGTCGAAAACGGCGTTAAATCGGGGAAAACGTCGATGAACCGGGGACGACGTCGGGAGGGTATATCAGGAAACACGACAGACTGGAGATCGTGATGAATCGAACTGCAACGATCGTCGTGGCGATCGCACTCGTGAGTGCGCTGGTAGCGGTTCCACTCGGCGCCAGTGCGTTCGCAACCGACGCAGAGGAGGCACAGAACGCGACCGACTCGATCGAACCCGGCGAGCGCCTCGCCGGCGTCGTCGGGGTCCAGGAGGCCGAGGTGAACGGCGAGGTGTCCGAACGCACCTACGGCGTGAAGATCGCGAACGCGCAGACGGACGCGGCGAAAGCCGACGTCGTCGGTGACCAGCTTGACGAGATCGAAGAGCGACTCAAAGCGCACGAGACGACGCTCGACCAGCTGGCGGATGCGCGCGAGGCCGGCGAGATCGACGACGGGGAGTATCGAGCGAAGGTCGCGACGGTCGCCGCCGAGAAGGCGACCACCGAACGGTTAGCCGAGCACGCACAGGCGACCGCGGGTGAACTGCCCGAGGAGCTCTTAAAAGAGCGCGGAATCGACGTCGACGCGATTCGGGAGCTCCGAGCGCACGCCAGTGAACTCGGCGGCCCGGAGACCGCCGAGATCGCTCGCTCGATCGCCGGCGACAGCGTCGGACACGCCGTCGCACTCGAGCGTGAACCGGGCGCACCGGTACCGACCCCTGCGGAAACCGAGTCGCCGGCTGACCGCGTCGACGCGGAACTCGAGCGCGCCAGCGGTGAACTCGAGCGGGCTGCCGATCGGATCGACCGTGCTGCCGATCGCGTCGACGAAGACGACGAGGACGCCCAGGCAGCCCTCGAGCGTGCCACTGCGGCGCTCGAGGAGGCCGAGGCAGCCTTCGACCGCGCAGCGGACGTCGCCGACGAGGACGCCCAGGCGGCCATCGAACACGCCGAGGAGGCCACTGAGTACGCAACGGAGGCCACAGAGCACGCCGAGGAAGCCATCGATCGGACCGAAGCGGCGGACAGCGGGACGGATCGAGGGGTGGAGACTGACGACGCAGGACAATAACGATGCGTCGTGAGCTCTCCGTCCTGATGATCGTCCTGCTCGCGATCGGAGGGTCGTTCGTCTCACCGGTTGCAGGAGCGACTGCCGTCGAGGAGGCCGACGAACCGAGCCTTCACGTAGCGGTGACCGCGAACGGTGACGCGACGGTGTCGCTGGTCTCCGTGTACGAACTGTCCAACGATGACGAACGGAAGGCGTTCGAGTCGCTCGAGGACGACGAGGGGGCACAGCGCGAACTGCTCGATCGATTCGAAGACCGGATGCAGTCGGTCGCAGCGGAGGTCGACGACGGAGAGGCGACGGTCACCCGGGACGGGATCGACGTCCGAACCGAGGACGATCGTGGAGTCGTGACGACCTCGGTCACCTGGGAGGGCTTCGCCGAACTCGAGGGCGACACGCTGGTCGTCACCGAGCCGTTCGCGAGCGGCTTCGAACCCGACCGACCGCTCGTCGTCACCGGTCCCGACGGATCGGCGATCATCTCGACGTCGCACGAGCCAGCCGTCGAAGCCGACGCACAGGTCGTCTGGAAGGCGGGAACGGACCTGGACGGCTTCGAACTGGTAATCTCGATCGAACCCAACGAACCCGCAGACGAAGCGGAGACCAGTGAGGTGGCCGACGAGACGGCTGACGGACTTCCCGGGTTCGGCACCGTCGCTTCGGTCGCCGCGATCGCGGCCGGTCTCGGATCGCTGGCACTGGTCGGTCGATCGCGGCACTCGCGATTGGAGTAGTCGGACTCCAGTCACACTGTTTTTGACTCCCGTGCTCACAACTCGGGAACCGGAACCACCACGACCGGCCGATCCGCTCGAGTCAACACCGCCTGCGCCGCGTCCCCGACGTCGGCCGTCGCCCCCGGGCGGCCGCCTCGAGCGCCGATGACGAGTTCGTCGACGTCGCGTTCGGCAGCGGCCTCAAGGAGCTCCTCGGCGGGGTCACCCGCTCGGATCGTGGTCTCGAGGTCCCCGACGTCGAACAGTCGGACGCCGGCGACGTTCAGGGCTTCCTCAGCGTCCCGCCGTGCCGCCGGATCGTCGGGCGATGCGACGGCGACGACGGTGACGGCATCCGCGGTCGTCGCCCGATCCGCGAGGTAGTCACAGGCTGCGGCGGTCGTGTGGACGGAGTCGGTGCCGACGAGGGCGTGCATGCGCTTCACTCGGCGGCGACAGGCCAAGAAGGTCAGGGCGTCGGTGGCTTGCCGTCGTAGGCGTCCTGGTCGCGGTAGAAGTTGAGCATCGCGAACTTGAGCTTCTCGGGCTCGAGGTCGATGAGTTCCTCGCGCTCGACGTGCGGGAACGTCCCGTTGACGCTGTACTTGCCCAGGTCGGACTTCGCCCGCCTCGAGTAGCGTCGGTCGAGCAGCGCCCGAACGCCGACGTCCTCGGGCGAGCGGATGACGCGCCCGAGCGCCTGGCGGGTCTTCCGGACCGTGGGGATCTCGACGGCGTAGCGCCAGCCCGTGTCGGTGCCCTCGAACGCCGCGTCGTAGGCCTCCTGGACCGCCTCCGCGCGGTCGTCGAGGTGGGGGTAGGGAACGCCAACGACGAGCACCGTTCGGGCGTCCTCACCGTCGAAGCTCACCCCT
Organism: Natronobeatus ordinarius; assembly: GCF_024362485.1. Lineage (NCBI taxonomy): Archaea > Methanobacteriati > Methanobacteriota > Halobacteria > Halobacteriales > Natrialbaceae > Natronobeatus > Natronobeatus ordinarius. The sequence goes on from NZ_CP101456.1 coordinate 289,595, forward strand.
TCGGCGAGGGTCCCCCACAGCGAGGTGAGCAAGACGGCGTCGGCGTCGGCGACGAACTCCTGGCGGAGGTCCTCGACGTCCTCGCCAGGTTCGTCGAGGTAGACCGTCGAGCCGAGGTCGAGATCGCGCTCGAGGTGGCTCGCGTACCGGGCGGCCTCGGCGTAGTTCGGGAAGAAGACGAGCGTGTTCCCCGGAGTGAATCGGACGGCGTCGATGATCGTCTCCGAGACCGCGGCCTGCACCTCGGGGTCGTCGCGCTTGGAGGCGAACAGCGGCGGCGTCTCGACGGCGTAGGTGCGCCGGCGTTCCGCGGGGAACTGCAGCCCGTAGGCCATCGTCACCGGTTCGGCCAGGCCGAGGACGTCCTCGGTGACGTCGAACGGCTGGAGCGTCGCGCTCATCAGCACCGTCCCGGACACCTCCTCGAACAGTTGGCCGGTCACCTGCCGCGGCAGGCAGGTGTAGAGCTCCGCGCGGCCGTAGACCTCCTCGGTGCCGGCGTCGCGCCGAACCGACACCACCGGGTACAGTCCCTGTTTCGCCCCCTCGGCCATCCACGCGCTCACGAACGCCGCGGCCTGGAGCGTCTGACACTCCGTCCGGGTGGCCGTCTCGCCCTCCCGATACGCTTCCTCGTACTCCTCGTCGAGCCGTTTCCCGAGTGTCGTCGCCACCTCGAGGTCCGCGTCGATCCCCTGACCCGAATACCGTTGCAAAAAGGCGAGCGTGAGGTCGTCCCGGCGGTCCTCGTTCGAGATGGGGACGTCCTCCCACTGCTCGCCGATCCGTTCTCGGTCGCCGAAGCCGAACGACTCCTCGTACGTCTCGACGAGGGCGTCGCGAAACGCCTCGAGGACGTTCGCCGCGTCCGCAGCGGATGGATCGTCGAGCCCCTCGAGTTCGTCCAGCGCCGAGTCGAACGTCCGCTCCGAGCAGGTGCGAGTGGCGTGCTCGCGGGCGGCGTCCTCGACGTTGTGCGCCTCGTCGAAGACGGCGATGACGTCGCCCGGATCGCGGCCGAGCCAGCGGAAGAACTGCTCGCGGATCGTCGAATCGAGTACGTGGTGGTAGTTACAGACGACGAGGTCGACGCCCTCGAGGCCCTCTTTCAAAAGTTCGTAGCCACAGAGCTGTCGTTCGTCGGCGTACGCGTAGATCTCCTCGGGCGTGCGAACGTCCTCGAACAGCCAGCCGAAGAAGTCCTCGGTCTCCTCGAGCAGGTTGTTCCGGTAGTGATCGCAGACGTTGGCCTCCTCGAGGTCGTCGATCCGCTCCTCGAGGCGCTCGAGTTCGTCCATCACCGCGCTGCGGGCCTCGGCGGCGCCGCCGTCGCCCGCCTGACTCTCCGCGAGCAGGTCGCGCTGGCGGGCCTCGAGTCCCGCGCGGTCCGTCTCGGCGTCGACCAGCGCGCGGGTGTTGTCTCGCAACGCCTGACACTCCTCGTAGCCGACGTCGATGTGACACATCGACCCCTTGCCCTTGAACACCACCGCGCGAATTGGCTCCTCGCGGGTGATCGCGCGGGCCTCGGCGACGAACTGGCGCATCTGCTGGTGGACGTCAGTCGTGATGACGACCGTCTTCCCCTGCTCGCGGGCGACTTCCAGGGCGGGAACGAGCGAGGAGAGCGTCTTGCCCGTCCCACAGGCGCCCTCGAAGAGCACGTCCTGGCCGCGGGTGAGGGCGTTGTAGATGCGGTCCATGGCCTCGCGCTGGTTCTCGTACGGCTGGTCGTACGGAAAAAAGCGCATGTACCCGGCTGTCTGGGACACAGTGTGTGATAGGTTCGTACTCCGATAAAAGCGTTCGTCTCGCTCGAGTCACGGCGCCGGCTTCCGGTCGGTTCCGCCGCCGACGAAACGGGTTTATTCGCCGTGGCCCACTCCCAGCTATGGCACCAGTTGACGCGGAGATCGTGCTCTTCGACGGCTTCGACGAACTCGACGCGATCGGCCCCTACGAGGTGCTCGCAAACGGCGCCGCCGAGGGCGGGTCGATCGAGACGCAACTGGTCACCCTCGAGCCCACCGACGTCGTCCGGGCGAGCCACGGCCTGCGGGTCGAACCCGACGACGTCCTCGGCCAGCCAGATCTGCTCGTCGTCCCCGGCGGCGGGTGGTCGAGCAGCGACGGTGGTGTCCGGCGAGCGTTCGAGGAGGGGCAACTGGCCGAGGCCGTCTCCGACCGATACGACGAGGGATCAACGGTCGCCTCCGTCTGCACGGGCGCGATGCTCCTCGCCCAGGCTGGCCTGCTCGAGGGTCGGCCCGCGATCACCCACCACAGCGCCGTCGACGACCTCGCCGCGTACGCCGACGTGACCGAGGCCCGCGTGGTCGACGACGGCGACGTCCTCACCGCCGGCGGGGTCACCTCGGGGATCGACCTCGCGCTCTGGTACCTCGAGCGAGAGTTCGGTACCGACGTCGCCGACGCGGTTTCGACGCTGATGGAACACGAACGTCGCGGCGACGTGTGCCGGTAACGGCTCGAGTCACGGCCTGCGGTTGGATCGTAGCCGTGAGATCGTGCCTGTAGGTATCACAGCTTAGTGTGGCACCGACGTACGGCCGCTATGGGATCAATCCCGGAGAAGTTCCACGACCTGTTCGAGAAGCAGACGTTCGCTCACCTCTCGACGCTGTTGCCAGACGGTGCACCACACTCGACGCCCGTGTGGATCGATTACGACGCGGACGCGGACCGGCTGCTGGTGAACACCGAGCGCGACCGCCGCAAGGAGAAGAACGTTCGAACCGACCCGCGGGTCGCCATCAGCATGACTGATCCGGACAACCCCTACCGGATGCTCTCGGTGACGGGCGAGGTCGACGAACTCACCACCGAGGGTGCGCGCGAGCACATCGACGAACTGACGAAGCGGTACATGGGGAAAGACGAGTACCCCAACCCGATCGAGACCGAACGGGTCATCATCTCGATCAGGCTCGAGCGCGTCAGCCACTTCGAGCCCTGAGCGGAGCCAGAACGTCAGCGGAACGGACGCGGCCAACAGTCGTCGCTGCCACGACGGCCAAACGGCTATCCGTTCTCGCCGAATATCCGGCAGCCATGCGCGCCGTACTGTTCGACATGGACGGCGTCCTCGTCGACAGCGAGGACTACTGGGTCGTCTACGAACGCGACGAGTTGCTCCCCGAGGTCGTCCCCCACGCGGACGTCGACGTCGCCGAGATCACCGGGATGAACTACCGCGAGATCTACGACTCCCTCGAGTCGGAGTACGGAACCGCCCTCTCTCGCGAGGCGTACCTCGAGCGCTTCGAGGAGTTCGCCCACGAGCTCTACACCGAGCGCGTCTCGCTGCTTCCGGGTTTCCACGACCTCCGCGACGAACTCGCGGAACGCGGCGTCGCCGTCGCGCTCGTCTCCTCCTCGCCACACGACTGGCTCGAGCTCGTCCTCGAGCGGTTCGACCTCGCGGGCGACTTCGACGCGGTCGTCAGCGCCGACGACGTCGACGGGGGGAGCAAACCCGAGCCGGACGTCTTCGAGCACGCCGCGGCCGAACTCGAGGTCCCGCCCGAAGCCTGCGTCGCCGTCGAGGACTCCGAACACGGCGTCGAGTCGGCCGCCAGGGCCGGTACGACGACGGTCGCCTACCGCATCGACGCCCACGACGACCTCGACCTCTCGGCGGCCGACGTCGTCGTCGACTCGCCCGCCGAGTTGCGGGAGACGGTGCTCGAGCTGGTCGAGGCCGGGTGAGTCGAGCGCCTCGAGCGCCGACGCTCAGGCCGTCGCTTCCCCCTCGAGCACCCCTTCCGGCGGCAGTTCGTCGACGAGCACGACCGCCTCGCCCTCGAGGACCGGTTCCTCGGACTCGTCGAGGACGGTCGTCTCGACGCGGAACTTCGAGCCGCCGAGGTCGTCGACGATCTCACAGCGAGCGGTCGCGCGTTCGCCGACGCCGACGGGTCCACGAAAGCTGATCTCCTGGGAGAGGTAGATCGAAAGCCCCGGCAGCCGAGCGAGCGCGGCGCTGATGAGTCCGACGCCGAGGACGCCGTGGACGATCCGCTCTCCGAACCGGGTCGCCGCGGCGTAGGATGCCTCGAGGTGCAGCCGGTTCGTGTCGCCGGTGACTTCCGCGAACGACTCGACGTCGGACTCGCTGAGCCTCTTCCCGAAGATCGCGACGTCACCGACGGAGACCTGCGTCTCGTCTTCACCGTGGTACTCGAACGACCAGTCGTCGCGTTCGTACTGGGTGTCCGTCCGGACGGTCAGTCGCTTCGGCTCGCGGTCGTGGATGGCCGGCGGGTGCATCAGCTGCGGGATGTAGTAGGTGAGTTCGGTCGTCGTCACGATCCCCCGGAGCTCGTCCGCCTCGCCGGAGTTGGCGACGACCGGCAGGTGCTTACACTGGTGTCGCCGGAGCATCTCGGCGGCCTCGACGATCGACGCGTCGGGCGCGATCGTCACGACCGGCATCGACATCACCGCCTCGAGTTCGACGTGCCCCAGGTCGGACCGCTCACAGAGGTGTCTGGCGAAGTCGCCCTCGGTGAGGATACCGACCGGTTCCTCGCCGTCGACGACGACGACCGAACCGACGTTCCGGTCGCGGACCGTTCGTGCAGCCTCGGCCGCCGTCTCGGTCGGCGTGGCGGTCGCGACGTCCGTGACCATAATCTCGGAAACGGGGATCGTCTCGTACATCGAGCCCGTGCTACGCCGGGCAGCCCCATGACTCCTTGCCCCAAGACGCCTCGTCCCGGCTCGAACTCAGACGTCGACCGGCCGACCGTCCTCCGTCGGCGGCGCGACGTGATCGACGTACTCCTCGAGCGTCGGCTCCTGTACCCGGACGCGGACGGCGATCTCACCCAGTTCGTCGGGTTCGCCGACCGAGAAGTTCACCCGGCCCTCGAACGCCGCGCCCTTCTTCAGCGCGAACGAGAAGGTGTCTCCCTCGCGATTGGAAACAAACTCGCTGCGGGCGGTGTCGAGGATCTCCTGACGGTGGAGCAGCTCGGAGAAGTGCTCGAGCCGGTGGGCCGTCCCACGGATCTCGCCGTGGCCTTCCTCGAGGTCGGCCTCGGGGAAGACGGTCGCCACGGCGTCGGCGACGCGGGCAGTGATCTCGGTGTCGTAGACGGGTGCGGTGATCTCGACGTCGACGCGGTAGATATCGGTCATGGTCGATCAGGGTCGGGCCCGTGGGCCCTCGTGGATGAGCTCTCTGATCCGGTCGTGGAACGACTCGAGGCTGTCGGTGTTCTCGACGACGACGTCGGCCCGGTCCATCGCGTCGTCCATCCCGAAGCCGCGCTCGCGCTCGTCGCGGCGCTCGAGCGACTCGCCGCCGTCGTCAGCGCCCGCGTCGCGCCCGCGGGCGTCGATCCGCTCGGCGCGCAGCTCGAAGGGGGCCTCGATGCTGACGAGCGTGAACGCGTCGTCGAAGCGCTCCTCGAAGACGTCGACCTCGACGCCGGAGCGAATGCCGTCGATCACCACCGCGTCGTGGTCGACGAGGCGATCCTCGATCATCGGCAGCGAGCGTTCGGCGATCGCCGCCGGGCCGTTCTCCTCGCGCAGGGCCTGGGCGACCGTGCCGTGGTCTTTCGTCGGATCGAGTCCGCGATCCGCGGTCTCCTGACGGACGACGTCGCCCATCGTCACCACCGGGATTCCTTCCTGGCGTGCCACCGTGGCGGCCTCGCCCTTGCCGCTGCCCGGCAGCCCCACGGTTCCGATGACGTGCATCGGCAGACGGTACAGGCGACGCGTGCATAAGGGCTGTGTCTCGTGGGCGAGTCCGGCACGCTCGAGCGAGTCGACAACGTGGCGAACGCTCGCGGACGACCCCGAAACGGAGATCACGGTACCACGACCCTCGGAACTCTTATCCGTGTACTGGTCATACATTTGTTTGTAATGGCAAACGGTAAGGTTGATTTCTTCAACCACACAGGCGGCTACGGTTTCATTTCGACGGACGACGCTGACGATGACGTCTTCTTCCACATGGAAGACGTCGGCGGCCCGGACCTCGAAGAAGGCTCAGAGATCGAATTCGACATCGAACAGGCCCCCAAAGGCCCCCGCGCGACGAACGTCGTCCGCAACTAATCTACGTTTCCGTCGCCTGACGGCGACTCTCAACGTCGATTTCAGTTTTTCAGAACACAACCGCTCGAGCCGAGGCGCTATCTGGGTGTCTCGATCACCCTCGGCGTCGGCGGTAGCAGCGGTTCGACGGCGTCTCCGGCGAACGGAGAATCCACACCGCTTATACTGGTCGGCCGACGAAGGAGTACTCGAGGGCACGTAGCTCAGTCTGGATAGAGCGTCGGACTTCTAATCCGACGGTCGTGGGTTCGAATCCCATCGTGCCCGCTACCGCAGTTCACGGTCAGATATGCAAGACGGCTCGGGGTTCGGTCTGAATTTTACCCTCGAACCGTGATGATATCGTTATTCCGCATCACGGCAGTCGACTCTGTCTGGCGATTCCGTGTGATACGATGCGCCCCAGAGTAATAAGTGCCAGAATATAATCCATTAGCTGAGTTTGGGAAATATTTTCAGCCGTTTATCATTCTGCGCCGTAAACTGAGAATGCATGTCGAACCAAGGACCACACTGCGAGATGATGCAATCGGACGACACAGTGTTTGTCTCGGTGACCGGGGGAGCGGACGACGATTTGGATACGGTCATCCATGCGTGTCACAACCAGTTTCAGTACCTCGCTGACGATTGGACGGCGGTCTCGCTCAAGGACATTTCCGTGGTGAAACCGGAATGAAGCGCAGGGACGACCACCGAAACGGAGACTTGCCCAAGGAACTCGAACGCTCTCCCGACCTCGACGACGTCCCGGATGACCTCATCGAGTTACTGGCGCTCGAATACATCGTCCGTGCCACCTGCCGCAACTGTGGCCACTCTGACTACTACGTCGACACTGGATTCCCGCACAACGAGCCCGACTGCAAGGGTGCGTCTTGCTCGGAGCAGATACTGTTGGATTAGTCCTGTTGGTAAGCGGCACGTGATTGGCTCTTCATAGCTGATTTAGACGATTTTGGGTATTTTACTGTATTGTATGACCATTCATCCATTCTCCGTCGAAGCGGTTATAAAGGTAAATCCCACATCAGCGACATGCAATGAGTCGAAACCGATGTGATGACGAAGAATTAGATAGACTCGCACAACAACAGTTGAAACTGGCAGAATCTGCACTGGACACCTACTATCGTCTGATGTGCGCCCGAGACAAGCACGACACCGGGCCGTACTATCCCGATGAAGGCTATGCTGCCGGTCATCTCAACTGGGAACTGAAACACGTCAGACAGTCCCACGAACGGCGGACATCGTTAGATAGAGACGACTACAACCTCTCCGAAGTCGTCAGTGACATCCTCGACCGGTCACAAGAGGACAAGGTACTAGACCGAAAGCGGCGAGAGGCTGAGAAAGAGTAAATCACCGACGTTGGAAGTGTTCGTAGATTCGCTCAGTCGTCGTGATTGAGCGGTGGCGGAGTCGGTTCCGAACGTCGACGAGTCGGGTATCAGGGTCGGCGAGCATGTAGTTAGCGAGACTGTGCCTGAATGCGTGTGGGTGAGCTTCCTCCGGGTCGGCGGGCTGGCCGTCCGTCCTCCGGGGCGCAACGTCAGCTTCAACTGCCAGCCTACGCACGATGTCTCGAGCGGTCTCCGTCGACATGTGGTTTGACTGGCGGCTTGGGAAGAGATAGTCGTGGCCGTTGGCTTCGAGGTCGCTGAAGTACATCCGCAACAGACGTACTGTGTTGAAGTGACCGTACGGGTCGAGTCGGAGTGTAGCTGCGGACGGGCTGATATCTTCTCGAGGGTAATCCTTCTGTATCACTGCGGGGAGCATCACTTCCTCAGCCTCCAAATCAAACATGGAGCGTGTCAGTTGAACAAGCTCGTTGACCCGGAGTCCGAGGTCGGCTGCGAGAACCACGAGGGTCTCGTCCCTAAGGGACGAGTCATAACGTGCGTCTCGACTGTGCGCAGCGTCTCTCAGGTCGTCTATCTGGCTCAACGTAAAGTGCCGGTGTACGACGGTTTCACTCATCCTCACTCACCCTTCGGAGCTTGTGCCGGAGGAGGTCGGGGTTATCCAGCGCTAATCGCACGATAGCCTCTCCTACGTCGCACTGGTCAGCATCCCAGACCTCGTCGTGCTCGAGGGAGAGTCGGTCGAGTGCTCGTCGGAGGTCTCGTCGCTCGTGGACTCGGAGGGTGAAATTTTCACTCATGTCCAGAACACCCCGTACATCGTGAGCCCGAGCCCGATTTTGAATATCAAGGTGGCCACGAGCAAGCGTACGTAGGACCTCATTCGTCGCTCACCTCGTTGACTCGCTCTTCAAGCGCTGGTGGTAGCTCGCCGTGTTTCTCTCGATAGATTTCAGCGTATTTGACGAGGAGCTTATCGTCGAGATTCATGCCTCGTCACCCCAGATGTTCCGATACAGGACTTTTGTGACGAACAAACCGGTGACAGCTATGATTGCACCGACGATTTCTCGCTGGTATTGGTCGATTCCGGTAGCGTCGACGACCCAAGCAGGAGTTGTCGAGACCACGTCTCCGACAAGCAGAGCGTACGAGGTCTCGCTAAACGCATGATATGTTCCGTCAAGGATGCCGACGAACGCACCGCCGAAAGCAGCGAACACCAGTGATTTGAATCCAATCTCGATTAATCGCTTCTCTTCGTGGGTCAGGTTCAGATTCATTGTTCGTCACCTCCGGGCCACCAAGAGATTCGTTCTCTGAGCAATTCGCTAAGTGGTCGGGACTTGATGTCCCAGTCAATTATAACCCCTAGCACTGCACCTATGATTAGTTCCATCATGTGTGTATTATAATGTGGTGTTGGAATGCATAGGTGTTTGGTGAGTCGGGTTATCTGTAACCCATGAGCAGGAGGAACAAAGAGGCTTAGACGTTCGATTAGCGATTTAGATATGCAGACAGATGGAAGTCGGTTTGGGAATTAGCTTCTCGAAAGTTCTTCATAAATGATATCTCGTGTCGTTTCTTTGTCTTCCAGCCTCCACTCGTGGGCTCTGCCCATCTCCTCGTGAATAGCTTCTTCAGGGATTGGAAATACTCTGTAGGACTTCTGAAAGCGCACACGACCTTCGTATGATACTCGAGGGGTAGTTGGATAGCGTGATCAGGACTCACCGGTTAGTGATGCCTCTCATCCTAATCTGAGTTCTTGCCCACCGAGGATGGACTGGAGCTGTTCAGGTGGATCAAGTCCTCGTCGTTTCCACGTGGCTAACATGGTCGTGATCGTCTCGTGAATCTGGACCCCTTCGGCTGAGCGGAGGGTCCGGAACATCTTCCGCAGCACCACTTGCTCGCGCAGAGCGCGCTCTGCGCGATTATTCGTCGAATCGACGTCTGGCTCTGTCACGAACGTCAGCCAGTGGCCTAACCCGTTCCTGATCTTCTCGATCAGTTTCTGAACCTCCTGTGACTCATACTCCTCCCTGATCAGCCCTTCCAAGTGTAACGACGCCTCCGCCCGCATCTGCTCGCGGGCGGAGGCAGACGGGTCCTCTTCGTCGAACGCCGTTAAGTCATCGTGGAGATCGTGCAACTCCGCAGAAAGCCACTCTGCTTCCTCATACCGCTCAGCAACGTACTCTGCCTCCCGTAACAGATGCGCCCAGCATCGCTGGAGTTTCGTGTGGTAGCTCCGGTACGCCGACCAGCCGTCACAGCTGAGCGTCGAGTCCTCGGCGAATTCCTCGCCGAGGACGTCCTCTAACACCTGGCTTCCACGACTCTCATCAACCCAGAACAGCACCTCTTCGTCAGTAACAAACGTCCACGCCCAGTGTTGCTCTCCATCAACAGGAAAGCCCGTCTCATCACAATAGACGACGTCACTCTCCCGAACACTGGCTTTGACGTCTTCATACGCGGGTCGCAGCCGGTCTGCGACCCGCTTGGTCAGGTTGTAGATTGTCCGGTGGGAGATGGGGAGATCGAGCTCCCACTCAAACAACTCTGCCTGCTTTCGGTTTGGAAGTCGCTGATGGAACCTTCCAAGGGCGGTTTGGGCCATGATATTTGGCCCAAACCGCCCGGTTTCCGGGCAGTCAGGATGTTCAGCAACGACCTCGTTTCCACAGGAACAGTGGTGTTTGCCGAGTTCGTACTCGGTGACAGTGGTTGGAATGGGGAGTGGTATATCGATAATCGTCCGTGAGACGTAGCTGTCCGGGTTAGAGAGTGTCTGCTCACAGTCTGGGCAATATCCCCGATCAACTCGAATAGTCTCCTCTGGTTCCGGAGGCGGTCGAGTTGTTCCCTCGTGACCTTCGTCACGTCCTGGAGAGGAGTCGCTGGCGGCGTCAGCGTCGCCGCCAGCGTCGTCCCCTTGGTCTTCGTTCTCTTCCTCGTCGCTGTCATCGTTGCCAGGTGATCCAGCCGCGCCACCCTGCTTACTGGGTGGTGTGTTTGGGTTTTCGTACCACTTGAGGCGTGCTTGCAGATTCTCGATCTGCTGTTGCTGTGCTGTGAGTTGACGACGGAGAAGACGGTTCTCGAACTCTTTGACTACGAGCTGCTGGCGGAGATGCGTACTGTCCTCAGCGCGGATCGCGGAATCTGTCGATTCCGGCGATCCGCCAATCCCCAGCGACACACTTGATTTACCATTGAGAGACCATTCATGAGACTGCTACGAAATCGGTCTGGCAGCAAGTCGCTATCCAACTACCTCGAGGGAATGCATTAACTGAGAAGTGCGAGTTCTTTGAATCTGAGACCGGGAGCAGCCGTGTTTGGAAAGGTTTTGTGATGACTATGACTTTTTCTCCGTTCTCCAGTTGCTTGATTTCCTCAACAGTTAATTGCATCCCAAGCTTCTCAATAGTGTTCGTAGATAGACGTTCTCTGTTTATCGAGAACCCCATTTTTCGACAGTATTTTACCCAATCTATGGGTTGTGGAAGTCGTCGCTTGAGCCGTTCACGATATGATTTAGGCCTATCCATTTGAACGATGTATTTGATTTGTCTACAGTCACGCTGTGTAGCGTCTGCGATATTCTGGTATCGCTTGTTCGAATGCTTTTTAATTTTCTTCCTGTGATGGAACCAACGCCGATTGAGAAATTCGATAGAGTCTACAAGTTTTCCACTAGCTTCCGGATTACCTTTGAGTTCTTTGAGGTCTTCTAAACTGGAGTCAACGACGTGGATGGTGTCTTCTAGCGTCTCCGGAGTTAGCTCATCCTCTGGATACCACGCACCTTCGATTCTTGATGTGGCAGCTTCGACACTATCATACCAACTGTGTTTCTCCCGCTTTGTCTGCCGATTCATCTGAACGTAGGTCACGAGCAGAGCAACTAGAGCAGGGAGTAGAAGTGAACCAAGAAGTAATTCCACCACTCTATCCCAGTCCAAAGTGCCGACTACCATCTCTGTTTGACTTTCTAATAGTTCTTCATTAATGTGTCTCTCGAATAGTGAGTCGGGGAATCTGCAAAAAGAGGTGTTTTGGAGTGGAAATCAGAGGGTTATCGGGCTGAAAATCGGAGTGAGTTTGGGAGTCCTACAATAGACTCCCAAAGTGAGATATCACAATAGGCCCACTGGCATCTCGTCCAAATCAACCAGCGAAGATTATCTGGTGAAAAGTTATAAGAAGTTGAGCGAGACCGACCATAGCAACAACGATAGTGATAAACACGGCCGTTTCTTGCATCTTTTTAGGCCCCTCGTGTATAACTTTATAGTGCTCTCTATCCCAGACCGAGAAGCTGAGTGCAGGAGAATACGTGTTCAAGGAGCCCGAACTTAATGTCCTGTCGAGTGACTTACTCCCCCCAGAATGACCACCTGACGTGAGTCCAACCACTCCATGACCTTCAAAAGCTAATAAATCACCACCGAATTCGTACTCCCGTGTTTCTCCTGAGGGAATGTTGATATCAATAGTTCCTCTATGAACTGGTTTAGGCATCCCTTCGCCAATCGCTATACACCAAGATATCTTACTACCCTCCACAAAATTGTACTCTGTTTCATTTGTAACTTCCACACGGAAATTGGGTTTCTCATCCGTAAAATATATTGTTCTATCTCCTCCGTCTGTATAACCAGGTCGCATACTTAGCATAACTATTTCAAGCATGCTTTTCGATTCATGCTCATCCTCTTCTGCCGCCCTTACCGTAGCGTCAACCCCATCAATGAGTGTTACAGTTTGAGATGCAGGCATATCCGTATGTTATAGTGAGGATACATAAAGGGAATGTCCAGAGAGGATGATGAGCATCCCGGCCTCTACGGTTTATAACTCGGTTTTTATCGCTCTGAATCAGGATTTGAGCTATTCGAAATGGTATTCGATTTCGATTCGGCTGACGGTCTCCTGCTCAGTAACCATGTCCCCGGGTTCGTCAGGACGGGCTTCACGAGTGTAGCCCATAGTTTGCTCTTCGTGCAGGTGGCTGTCGGTATAGACGTCGTCTTCGATGAGGATTTCCTCGATGTTGCTCTCAGGATATGCATCTTCGGGCTCTCCTCTGGAGTTAACGCCAATAGCCCATCCGTTTTCTTTGACGACAACACGGTCGTAGGACCGTTTCTCACCGTTCGTCAGGTACACAGTTGCCATAGATTCAGATACGTCAATCAAACATATAAAGATAGGTGTGAATATCTACTACATGACTTTTGGCACTTCCTGAACAGAAAATAGATGCCAATACAAATGAATGGGTTTGTGTAAATTCTCTACTATTTAATCCATTCATGCGTTATAATTATTGCCATAATGTGTGTTATATATATATATCAAGAATGGTAATAAGGTATTTGGTTATTGCTGAGAACTTGAACATATGTCTAACTCAGAGCAGCCAACTCCCAGAATATATACGGCAGGAGCAATCCGGGACGATGGAGAGTATACGAATTGGCGGCGTAGTATAGAGAACGGGCTAGAGGAGTTGGAATTCTACCACCCAGAAGGTTTCACACATAAACATGATGGGTTCAGAGTTAACGGTGCCGTTTCAGAAGACATGGCGGGGATTCGGGCTGCCGATGGCGTTGTTGCATATATAACAGAGACACCACAAACAGGAACTATAACAGAAATTCTCCATGCAGTTCACAATGACACGCCGACACTAGTTTTAGTCAAGGAGTGGGAGGATGGCGATGGGATTGTCAATGGCATGGTAACTGGGAATGAAGGTGATTACGAGATGCAGAAACTTCGATATCCAGCGGAAATTGAACCCCTCTCGGTTCGGGGTCATGCACGTGATTATTGGTTCTTGATTAATTACCTCGTTGGGGATAGTAACTTTGAGAACGTTGATACGACTATGCAGGGAGATGTTGATGGAGGTCTTCCCGGGAAAATCAAGAAATGGCCCGGCATCCGGGAAGCAACTGTGATGGCGGTTCCAAATACTCAAGAGAATATCAACATGGCAGTCCGGAATTGGATTGAAACAGAATTTGGTATTGATGCTGCGTCCGCTGTAATCTGAAAAGAATCTATCAGGTTCAAGCTCCGAGGAATTGACTTTACCACCTCCAGAACGTGCAACACTGTCCACACACAACGACTTGCGTCGCACTGTGCTCCATCCGGTCGATGCTCTCGTCGCAGTCCTTGCACTTGGGCACGATGTGATAGCAGCCTTCTTCGAGCCTTTCAATTCTTCTCATGTTCAAACCCATGTTAAATAACTGCAAAGGTGTTGCCGTCACTCGATTTACTCACGTGTTCACACGCAATGTCCGTTTTTCAGTTTGAGCTAGATTATCGTGTCCGTTTGCTAATCAATAATCGACAGACAGCGTGGAGACGGACAACGGACAGGCGGCGATGCCCCCTCCCCAAATGCGCCCGCCCGCACATACACGCACGAGCGAGCGATTTTCCGATACACGGCATGGACCTACGATTTAATCGATTAGGCCGAGGTCTCGCAACTCACCCTCATACTTCTGTTTAGCTCGACGTACGGTCTTGTCGGAGACTCCGTACACATCCCCGATTTCCGCCTGCGTCATATCGGTCGTAGCGTCCAGTATTGCCATCATCTCCCGCTCATGTTGCGTCTTAAGCTCGTCCAAGTCTTCCTGTGTGAGCAAGTCGTCCTCGTCGCCCTCGTCGTCGAATATGAAGTCGCCCTCATCCCACGTGCTGTAATCAATCGACGTTGGCGGGATTCCGGAGAGATTCATCATCTCGCCGATTCCCTTTCGGTCCTTCACATCCCGGTAGAACGTCGCCTGCTTCTTCGACTTCTTGTGGATGAATACGGTACACAGGGCACGCAGAGAGGCGTCGATGTCCTTGCCGTCCTGCCCAATCAACAGCATGTGAGCATTGCTCTTCCTCGCCAGTTTCAGGAGCTTGGCCAGTTGCTTCGCCCGGTGCTGGTCCGCTCCGGACCCCGTGAAAATCTGGGCAGCTTCGTCAATTAGGATGACCAGTGGGTCGAGGTCTTCCCCGGCCTGAATACGCTCTCTGCGCTCTTCCAACAGTTCGACGATACGAGAGTATCGCTTCGTCTCTTCGTTGATATCCTCGCTACTGATGTTCGCCACTGTATCGACGTTCTCAGCCCCCCAGACGCTCTTCATGACCTCGATGATGAGCAGGGCAAAATCGGTCTTCCCTGCGCCCATGATACCGTAGATATACCCGATAAACACCGGTACATTGCGCATCATGTCCTGTAAGGACATCAGCACTCCAAGCCCGGACACGTCCTTCTCGTAGCCGACCAATCCCGAGAAGAAGTTGAGGTAGCCCTGTTTACTGAATTCGAGAGCCCATGCAGCCGTCTCACTACCGTATTTTCGGAGGAACTCTTGACAGTACTCCGTGTCCTTGAACTCCTTCGGCATGTCCCCAGTGGGCTTGTAATTCGCCTCACAGAACGCTAGGTGCGACGCTATAACGGGGTCTCGCACGAGTCCCGCCCATTCGTACACGTCACGGTGCGCTTGCTTCGGCAGCTTCCCCCGGGCGTATTCCCTGAACTCGGCTTCAGGTGGTCGTTCTGACCCGCTCATGTGTCTTCACCCTCTGTATCAGGGCCGTCGACGTGCGTGGGCGACTCGGAATCCGCCTTATCCTGTTGGTAAGGGTCTGTTTTGTTCCGGTTCCGTTGCTCCTCAACCCGTTCATCCCGGTCATACCGCCCCTCCAAGTACTCTTGTATAGGCGCAAGAGGCGTTCCCTCGGTCTGCAGAGTACCGTGTTCTCGGCGTCGAATGGCCTCGTTGACTTCCGCTGCCCCGGACTCCCGTGCCAATCGGTCGACTGCAGCTAGAGTATCCATCGCAGCGTCCATTGCAGCCGTGGTCTCGTGTTGGATTTCGTCGACGACGTGCTGGAACCCTCGCTCAGGGTCGTGGAGGTTGTTATGCCGGATGTCAGAAGGTTTGTACCCTGCAGGGTACTCGGTAGTCACCGCAGTGTTTGTTTCCTCATCATACCGGTCGGCTTCATACCCAACTCCAATGTCATAGAACGGCACTGAATGCAGCGCTCCCTTGCCAAGCTCATTCCCGTTCTCATCTTCCACCGTCATATTCCTCCATGTTTCCATAGGAAGTTTCCAGACGCCCGTTTCACCCGTTTTGGAGTCGACAGCCCGAAACCCTACGACAGACGTCTTGATGATTTTAACAGCAACAATCAATGCCGGGATAAGGCCCATAGAGACTATCACGAAGTGGATGCGTAGGTAGCCCTCGTAGTGGTTATCTACGCCGACAGCCCCTATCAGGTCGATATTCAAGATTTGGAAGAATCCTACTATCCACAGTAACAGGATGACGCTGATGGGGACAATACTGGCGAGTATGATGAGTCCCCGTCGGAGACCATTGAACACCGGATACCCATTGTGTTCAAGGACAATAGATGCGAGAGCCAGCACGCCGAGAGCCGTCAGTACAGCAGCGTAAGCTATCATATTACGCCACCCTCTCTACGTTGTTACTGCGGAGCCTGTGCAGCCACAGGACGTTAGCGACAATAAAGACGAACACGCCGATAACACCCAGAATGATGGATGGTGCTGTCCAGTTTCCTGCTGGCAAGACAGTAATATCATCATCATGTCCAAGCAGGACCAGCGTGCCGTCCCCGTCGACTGTTACCTGTCGGTTGTCCTCAACGGTAAATTCCACGGTGGTCCGCCCTTCGTTGCTGATATCGACGGTCTCCCGGTTAAGCGCTATAGCCTCATTGTTGTCGCTCGTCCGGCCTGCATCAGTTATCGTGACGTCCGTGTAGCGGTCTGCCTCGAGCGTCGCAACCCACGTCTTGCCATCCCATTCCGACTCTACGAGTCGGAGAGAGTCCGAGAAGTGGTGCTGATACTCTTCAACATCTTCTGCTTCTTCTGTTGTTACGTCTGTGTCCTCTTGCGCTGCCACATCGAGACTGCCCACATGGACGATAGCCCCAATTATGACGAGGACTAAGAGTATTCTGATGCCCCACTTGATTGCTAATCTAATCATACATGTATTAATAGAATGTCAAAATGCAAAAGTGGTGTGCCGAAACGCCCTGTTTACTGCTTTGCCGCCCACGTGACGAGTGCGAGGAAGCCAAACAGAATCGTAACGAACGCCGAAATTAGAATGATTTCATCGCTACCAACGCCATCATCTCCAGAGCCTCCTCCTCCCGCTTCATCCCCATCCTCATCGGATTCGTCGTCTCCGTTCTCGCCCGTCCCCTCCTTCTCGTCGAGAACCAGAGTGACCTCCTTATCCTCGCCGTTAATCGTCACGGTCTCCTCAGCGTCCTCATAGCTGTCAGCATCAGCGTTCACGACGTACTCGCCATCTTCGAGGTCGGTATAGGTAACACTCCCGTCAGAGCCAGTCGTCCCCTCGTCGCCGTCGAGGTCCACAGTCGCATCCTCGATAGGGTCGCCCTCCTCGTCCTCGACGGTGAACGTGACCTCGACATCTCCCTCGTCGTCCCCATCGTCTTGAACAATATTATCAACCCAAATCTCGTCTACTGTCCACATCCCCTCTCCATTAGTTTCATCAAGCACCAGACTATATTCGCCAGAGTCAACATAATCAACAGAAGATTCGAAATCTGTCGAGAAGCCGTCCTCATCAGTCACAGTACCGAGGTGCTCAACCTCCTCGGCATCGGCGTCGTTAAGTATAACATCAATCTCTGCAAAATCCACTTCAGAGAATTCGACAAACACATCTAAACTACCTGATTCGACTTCGAACAGGCCTGTATCGTATGTCGTGCCACCACCTTTAGATATTGATTCCTCGTTAACATATACGGCTTCTATCTCATCTGCTGCTACTGTACCAACCCCTGCCATGGCCATGCCAGAGACCATCAGGAGTGCCGTTAGCACGGCGAGACCACCGGATGTGGTCCACTGAGTTGTAATTGCTTTAAACATAACTGTATAATATGGTTTAAAAGATTAAATGTCTATGGGCAGATAGGAAAGGTAAACCTGGGTTAGGCCACTCGAGTGATGTTGCCGACCAAGTAGAGCAGGACCAGTAACAGTCCAACACCCATAATCACCACAGCACCAAACCCGAACGCTGCAATGAGAGCCCCGGCCCCGAACCCATCATCTCCAGAACCACCGCCCGTGTCAATGTCGTCACGAGAGTCGATAGCGTCCTGGATAGCCTGCTGCATATCAATGCGGTCCCATGCGGAGACACCGTCATAACTCGTGTCTACGGCCTCAAAGACGGTTGCAACGGCTTTCTCATCCCCGTCAACACCGTAGTTGCTGGTAAGAGTCCAGTCGCCCTCGAAGTTGATGTCGTCGGTCGACTCGCTTGACGATTGGTAAATCATCCACGTGTCATCCCCATCATAGGATTCGCCGACAACCCAACCCCGGATTTCCTCCGTGGAGTCGTCCTCAAAGAGGACGTACGTGCCGGAGCGCTCCTCTTCAAGCTCGTTCTCCTCCTCATCGTAGACCTCGACCACAGCCTCGAAGATGATGAATTCCTCGTCCTGCATGTCGTCGACGTTGAATTCTGCTGAGACCGTGGCGTCACCATGCGAGACGGAGAACTCGTCGACGTTGATTATCTCGATGTTAATAGCGTCAGTTTCGTGAGCTGAATTGTTCGAGAACTCGATGACAGCGTAGCCATCTTCGTCGAATTCAAGGACTCCCATGTGGTCGTGCGAGGACAGGACCACGTCGCCATCCTCACTGATAGGCAGGGGTTCCTCGTCGTAGACAAGGGGTGCATCCTCAGGGCTGTTGGTAAGGACACCACCCTGATAATCGTCACCGTCGTATGCGACGGTCATCATCATATCCGGGGCAGTCGTGTAGCCGACAGTGGCGTGGAAATAAAGGTCAACAGCAGCGTCAATTCCCATGCCTGAGCCGTAGGTCTCCAGGAATTCTCGTGGGCCGAAGTACTCATCCGGCGAGAGTTCTCCAGCGTCGACCTCCGAGTAGACCTCTTCAGCCCGGTCCTCCACGAGGTCGAGGGTGGCTGGGCGTTGGGTCTCGTACTTCTCTTCAATCCATGCTATGGGATTGTGATTGCCGTCGGAATCTCCAAGCACAATCAACTCTGAGGCATCCCGGTTAGGGTCTTCGCCCACAATCTGATTGGTGCCCGTCGACCCACTACCAGTGAGCATGAACGTCTCAACGTCAAATGTGAGGCTTCCATCTTCTTCTTCGATTATGGATGGCGTGTGGTCAGCGTCATAATCATCGTAGGGCACCACGTCAACGTTAGAGATAGCCGTGATATACTCGACCGTGTCTCCATCCGGGAGCGTGTACTCGTCGGTCTCTATCTCGCTGTCTGCAGTGACATAGATGTCAGCATACTCCGCCCGATAGTTACCGCTCTGAGAATGATGGAACCCCTCTTGGAAGTAGATAATGGCGTCAGCGTTATCGTCGGCGTAAGTTGCCTTACCCCAGATGAACGCTTCGGTGACGAGGTCATTGTGTCCGTCCAGCAATCCGGCGTAGTGGTCAGCGTAATAGCCATTAGTTTCCATCCGGGCACTTGACCGGGCTGTGGATATACTCTCATCATCGTATCGAGCTTCGACAATCGCTTGCTCCCCCTCGATAAATGCCAGATACTGCTGCTCATCATAGTACTGGCGGAAATCAGACATCATGTCATGGTGGAGAGCGTCAATCTGTCCGTGCTGGACGTACGCTCCCTCTTCCAGTTCGACGCTGTTAGAAGCGTCATCTGGGTCATCAAGCAGACCAGTGACAACACAGTAAGCCCCTGTGAGTCCACCAGTGGTGAAATGCGCTATCCACCGATAACTCGACTCACAGATGCCACTATCTCCATCATCCGCCGCTGCCACTCCAGAGTGAGTGGCGTCGACGCCAGGGAGAAATGCAGCCCCGAGAGGCATGGCTACCATGCTAGCCACCATGACCAGTGCCATGGTGACCACCAGTGCCGTCCTCCCGAGGCTCTTCGTCGTTTTTGATGTGTTATAATTCATACATACACCCCAGTTTTAGTTGACGAAGTCCTCAACAATGCTGAGTCCCGTGTACACGCCCCCTACAACAAATCCAATGCCAAGGATGCCCATCGCAACCTGATTGTCAACACTGGACAGGAGCGCTGTGTCGGTAACTGCTTCGAGGCCGAGTGTAAAACTGCCGACACTCGCAAAAACCTTGCTCGATACATCTTTGACCATGTCAATAGCATCATTACTCATGATTCAACACATAATATGGACCACAAGAATAAATGTCTATGGTCAATCAATAACCACGGCGTAAAAAATCCAGCAAAACTCGAGTACGAACACGAAAATGGGCGTGTAACGCCCACACAACCCCGTTTAATGCATGATAGGCAACTCGTCGATGTCCTCCCCATCCCAATGTATGTCAACCTCGTGCAAAGGTGTTGTCACGTCACGTCGAACTCGAGGTCCGGGTCCACTCGAGCCAAACTCTCAACCCTCCACGAGCCCTCTGCGTGCCGGTCTCCCCACGCTTTGGCTCGGTCCCAACTCAAAAACCACACTCCATCCTCGATAATGCGCTTCTCGCCACGGCTCCCGTAGCTGATAATATGGATTTCGTCGACGACGTCGATGGCCTTTTGTTCGATGATTTCGCCATCAGAATCGTAGCGCACGCCATCATCCCAACTCTTGTTCGGGTCCCGAAACCTCACATAGCTTGCCCAATCGCTGACAGTGAACGCTCTGCGCCCAATGTTCTCATTGTTGTCCCTCATGCTCTTTGATATGTCATCCACTAGCTAAGGTTTAATCCCTAATCTGTTGGTAAGTGTTGACCATCCACTCAGAGATGAGGGGCGGGTTTGGTGGACCCCTCCCATGGGAGGGGTGTCGTTCCATATGTCAACCCCATGCTGCCTCCTGATTATCGAATTTCGAGTGTATAAAAGGAATTTTCGCTCTCGAACCGTTCCGAACGGTTCGAAACCCTTCCATCATACCCTTTCAAAGACTGTCCTCTGCTCAGAACAGGTTTTCAAGGTCTCGAAGGTCGTCGTGGTCGACAATCTTACTCGGATACGTTTTGGCCCCAAAAAACCGACCTGCATCCCTGACCTCGTTATTGAGCGTCCATCCGGTCACGAGAGCAGAGTTAAAATCCTTGCTGAGCAACACTTGAATATACGTGTCTGCTCTAATATCGCTCTCATTGCCTGCTCTGCGCATTCCAACGAGCAAGTCCATGTGATACCCTTCGTTTTGGATTCGAGACTTAACATCAGCCGTCAGAGCGCCTATTTCGAGGTCGCCCGTCTGATAACCATCGTGCCAATCCCAATCAACGCCTTCGTTCTCGCACACGGCGGCAACCACTCCTTCGGCGATTTTTCCCTGCACAGAGTGTTCAGACGACGTTTTGGAGTCTCGTGCGTCCCGAGTGTCTCGCTCACTCTTAGACGCCTCTCTCGCCCAATCCCTAAGCTCTGCAGGGACATCCACGTGCCAATGAGTGCGCCCAGCCCAATCTGTCTCGACAACGGACATGATGCGTACGAGGTCGTCGACATCAGTCGACGGCAACTCAATCTCAGGCAGGTCTGGTTTCGGTAAGGTTCCCAAATCAGGCTCCTCAAGCGTCGAGACCCGATTCCCCGCCACAAACACACTCATCGAGAGTCACCCCACTCTGACCCAGCGGCGAACGGCTCATCCGGCATCTCGTCCAGGCGTGTGTCCTCCCGTGCCTGCCAATGCTCCCGAGAGCCAACGCAATCCCAGCACACTCGAGGCTCATCCGACAACTCCACGCCGCTATCCGACACTGACACCGGCATGTGCGGTATGACATCCGACGACCCGCAGCACTCGCATGTCGTCGGTTCGTGTTCGGCGTCGTCGCTGTCGGGGACGGAGACCTCGTCTAGAGTTGCTTGCGCCAGACTCATGCATCATCATCCTCCTGTTCGTCGTCATCGTCGTCAGACGGCCACTCCACTCGCTCGAGCAGCGCTCGACGACATCGAGCATGCCACTGATGCTCCGTCATCTCACATCACCTCCTGACCCTCGACGTAGTCGAGATAGGCACGTCCACGGTCCGTAAAGACGACTGCACCAGCCCCAGTCGGCGACGACTCAGGATGCTCCTCGTCGACTCGGAGCAGGTCTCGGTGGACGCATCGGGTCACGGTCTGATAGCCGTACCGTGTCGACCCGTGCGGTCCGACCCGCTTGGCCAGTTGGTTTCGGGATGGGATTGCCCCGGACGCCACGAGGCGGACGGCGAGTTCCATTTTTGCGCCAATGCGCCCGTCAAATTCGGTCTCAGCGTTGTTCTCGGTCGATTCAGCTTCATTCGATGGGGTTGTGCTATCCATCATACATCACACATATAAGGAGGAGAATAAAGGTGTATCCCCAACCCACCCCATACTGTATGGGTTGACCAAACACTTATGCGCACGTGCGTAGTATAAGATGATATGGCAGACAAAAACTCTGTGAGCGAATTACCCGCCAGGGACTGGGCATGGACCGAGATATTAGACCATCTCTCCGCTGAGGGCAACGTACAAATCAAAAGAATGAGTATTCCAGACCACAGAAAACAGACCGTGCGGCGGGTGCTCCGGAATCTCGAGGATAAAGGATGGCTCTACCGTGAAAGCCCCCAAAAAGAGACCTACTACCCGTCAGACGCAGGAATTCATGTTTTTAGTGGCATCGTCCACAACGCCGACTCCCCCTGAATACAGTAACCCTGTCTAATTAGTGCAAGTTGGCGTTAAGCATATATACCCCTACCCCTATGTATCACATGTAATGTGTCAAACAGCCCTAACCGACGACGGCATCGACATCAAAGACAGCGGTATGACAATATACGGCCTGCGGAGCGACTACTGTGCGCACCTAACTGTCGTTGCAGAAACAGAAGACAGTATACTGTTTGCTGACGGAACATTTAACGAGTTGGGAGAGTGGACCGAAGACATCGACGACATCGACGCTAAAGAGCTGTCGAAGCGTATGCATGACCTCGCCGCAGACATCGTCCCAGACCAAGATTGGTCAGGAGCCGACCCACTCGTCGTCGCACGAGGCGATGAGCAATGAGTTGCATCCCACAACCATACTGCAACGACTGCGACAGCGACGAGCATATCATCAGCATCGGTCGAGCGAGTGCAGCAGAGCAAGAAGCCCGAGGAGTCGCAGAAGACGCCTACAAGTGCAGCGAGTGCGGAGCGGCGGGGAGCTATGAACACTGCATGCGCACTGGCGATTATGACGTCGCAGGCGACCTATTCAGCGGAGGCGATGAGCAAGCTCAATAAATCTTTTTCTACTACTATTACCTTATTCTATTCTATTAAGGATTAAATATTTGTTGATGTAACACGTATTGTTACATATAGATGCGAGACAATCGTGACAAAGTCAATATTGACGGAGTGCCAGCATCGGCCATCGAACACATCGAGACATGGGACATTCCGGAGTGCGAGTGCGGCGATTTCGAAAACTGCGATTTCTGTCGGTAGCAAAATGCGGGTTTTTGGTAGCAAAATCAATTATCCACGCTCTCTATGTGTGTGGATAGATTTCTGCGGCATGAAGAAGGAGGGGCCACTACTCTCCAAAAACTAAATCAGCGATAGAGAGCTTCTAACCCACAGTTCTGTTCTGGCGGAGTTCGTTCCCTATCATTTTCACTTGCTTCTCCTTCCACACTATCCACACAACTTACCTTACAATAATAATATTAATACCAATTTGGTAGTAATAGTAGTAGTAGTAGTGTAGTTGTGTGGATAGAATGATGGTGATGCAGAGTGACGATGGCTGATGAAGCTTGATGAGAGTGCTGTGGATGAAAGCAGGAAGCCAACGCAATAACGCCTGAAAGTCGCTTTTAGTGGCGTTTTGACTCACTGCCCAGTAATCCTTAATTGGTTGTTTTTGGTTACCCCTCCCTCTCTTCGTGGCGCAGAATCCTATCCACACACATAGAGAGCGTGGATAACTGATTTTGCTACCAAAATACAGATTTTTGCTTCCAATCGAGGATATACCTATATACTCCCCCACTGTTAATTAGTTTGAGATGACATTACAGAATCTCGACAAAGAACTGGCAGCGAAGGAGAATGGTAGCAAAAACAGCAAAAATCTGCGACTTCGAGAAGAATATGTCGAGTGGATAGAGCAAACCGCCCAGGAGAGGTTTGGCTCGTCGTACAAACAGGCCCGGTTGGTCGAGCACGTTATCGACTTTTACCGCAAATATCACGACGACATGGGGTCAATCGAAGGAGAACTCCACGAGATTAAGACGATGCTCGAAGAGATGCAGGAGACTGGGGTCGCCGTCTCTAACGATTCTAACGCCGACGCCGACGACGAACCCACGCCTGCAGGCAATGAGTCGGACGATGAGACTGTTGACGAGGCATCTGATGCAGACGAGAATGATGACCTCTCCCCTGCAGAGAAGCTGGAGAAGATGGCTCATAACGGCGAGTCAATCGACCCAAGGGAGCACGACCTATCGGTCGCCAACGGAGCACGGGGGGTTGACCGTACTGCTATCCTGATTGCCGCAATGCGGCACGAGTCGACCCAAGATGAGTGGTCCAAGGAAGATATCGAATCGTTAGCATCAAGAGAGATGAATTATTCTGGCTCTGGAGCTAATGACCGAGCCAACGAAGTTATTAATCATATTGATGCCTCCCCGCTCCAGAAGCTCGAAGACACGTGGCTGCCAAATCGTGTGGACGAGGATATCCGGGGGACGAGGATGAGGGAATTCCGAAAAACAAACAGTGAGGCAGTCTACCGCCGAGAAATCGGTAAATCTCTCGCTGATTATATCGGCTCGCACGACCTCGACACAGATGTTTATTTTTCCACGAATGGGGCAATGGCACAAGGAATGCTCGATGCCTACAAAACCATAATGCGGGCAATCCACGTTAATCCTCGAAGTGAGCATCACAAGACGAGTGCTAAGCTCGCATTGGATGCGTTCGTGGACATCATCGAGCAGGACGGCCTCGACGCCGTCACGCCACTCGGTGTGGGTGGGACACTCGCTGACGAAATTACGAAAATACGTGTGCAGATGGGCATCGAAGATGTCCCGCTTGACGACCACGACCTCGATACGACTGAGGGCATCAAAGCCTACGTCAACACGCATAATCTCAGAGTGTCGACTAAAGCACAAGACCAACTCGCCGACCTCGACGACGCAACTGAAGTCATCTCGACTCTCGTCGACGATTACAGTGACGCACCAGTTATTACGGCGAGCCATGTGGACGAGGCTCTTAAAAACTAATCCACCCAACTTCAATCGAGCGTGAACGTCGGGTATTGCGGGGCGACTTTGATGAGGTCTCCATCCGCTGACGTCCATTGCCGCATCATCATTTGCATCTCAGCGTCCGCTACGTCTGCTAAATCGTCCGCAGTCATTGATTCGTCGGTGGCGTCGACGACGAGTGCTCCGGCTTCCAATCGGATGTGAGCCATACGCTATTGATGACGCACTGGGTCGTCTTATCCGGCTTAATTTTCTGCACAACACCAATGCACTAATTTACCACCTTCATATGTATGGAAGCAAATATTGATGCACTCATCGAACAGCACTATGTATCGACTGGTGATTCCGGATGGTATCGATGCCGTCGATGCGGTAAGAAGGTCTATTGTGGTGACACTCGGCAGGATGACCTGTGGATGCACGAGCAGCGAGACCACTAATTATACTGTTCCAAATTCTGTATCACAATAGGGACAAATATATGGGGCACAGGATTCACATACGGCGATGATATTTCCAGATTCTTTACATTGATTTGGGCACTTGCTTCCTGAACTATCTTCCTGAAATCTGTCCGATACCGTAGTCTTGCAATCAGCACAAGTGTATACTTTTGCCATCGGTCGTTAATGACAGAGGAGACTAATAATAGTGCCTATCAGATATTGTCGAGATAGCCTCTCCGTTGCTCCATTTTCTCCCGCTCATCCCGGCGGTCGTAGTGCTTGTCCAGCACGTCGGTTGAGACGTTTGCCCGGTCAGAAACGACGGTCTCTGGCATATCGTTTCGCAGAAAGTGTGTGATGGAACCACGCCTGAATGCGTGCGCAGCTACGCTGCTGGGGCATTCGTAAGCATAGTTATCGCTCCGTTCAACGCTCCCCCGGCATTCGTCTAACTCCTGCTCATGTGGACACTCGCCACTGAACCAACAGGGTCTCGTCAGTCGATAGCACCATTTTCGCACTGTATTTCGGGCTATCCTCCCGTGTTTCGTGGTCAGCAGTGGGGCTCGCCCGTGTTCATCCTCGATGTCAACTCGCTTTTCCTCGATATAGTCGTCGAGGATTCGGCATGTTTCCTCACTTATGGCGACCATCCGCTCCCCTTCTCCTTGGTTCTTGAGCGGTGTCTCGGTCTCTGGACGGTGTTCAAGGCTTAGATACTGTTCCTCGGGGTGGTAGTCGTCGAGGTCGAGACCTCGCACAGCCCCGGTTCTTGCTCCAGTCCGCCAGAGCAAGAGAGTCAATGCGTGGTGCATGCTCGCATAGTCGAATCGGTCCAAGCGTTCGAGGATTGCTTGTGCGACGTCCGCTTCAACCTCGTCGTCTCGGACGTTCTCTCCCTTTCTCAACGTTGGTGAGTCAGCCACGTCGACGAGGTCGTCATCGACGTAGTCGAGACGGCTCATATACTCCAAAAATCCCCGTAGGGTGTCCACGTGGGACTTGATTGTGGGTTTCGATAGGTTTTGGTCTCTCAATTCAGTTTTATACTCGTGGATATCCTGCTTCGTCAACTCTTCAACGCCCCGGTCGCCCCACCAACTCTCAAATTTCGAGAGCCGGTATTGGTAGGATTGGACGGTTTGGTGTGCGCAGTCGCTCTCTCGGGCGTCGAGGTAAATTGTGATGGCTTTGTTTGGTTGCATGGGGTTCCAGTCTCTGTGTTTGGTGGACCGTCAGCCAGAGTCGCAACAGCCTGTAGCTCGGGTCACGAGTTGGATTGGACTTCGAGTACGGTCGTGGGTGAGCCGCCTACGGCGGCGAATTAGGCTGAGGTCCTGAAATCTTTGATTTCAGCAACCTCAGACGTGGTTCGAATCCCATCGTGCCCGTGATTCTGCGACGAACGGACGTGAGGAGCGAATCACGGATCGCGATGGGTTCGAATCAGACCGAGGTTCTGCGCGACGCGCAGGTTCTCGGGCGTGGTTCGAATCCCATCGTGCCCTGATTCTGCGAGGAGCGGACGCGACGAGCGAACAGCAAACCGCGATGGATTCGAAGGAGACGAGTCGCAGCGTCCGAACGAAGTGAGGACGACCGTCTCGGTGTGGTTCGAATCCCATCGTGCCCGCGCGGAATCTGAAACTTCAGAAACTTCTGCGGCATCTATACCAGAAGGACTCAGTTATCGTTGCCAAGCCGGCAACGATGTCAAACACATGACTGAACTGGACGCTGGCAGCCGTCGTCGGTTCATCAGGTTCTAACGGGCATTCTGGTAGCCGAGATCTGTAATCACGAAAACGCCATATCTAAAGCACCTTTCGCAGTATCAACGTCAAACAGGTCGGAGCCATAAAACGTCGATAGGGGAAGTTCTCTCCCATCTTTGTCGTGGTTTTCCAACCAGTACTCGGCCAATCGAACGAAGTCAACTGACCGAATCAGCCGAATATCGATCCCACCGACCAGTTTCTCGAGTTGATTCGCATTGGTCAGGGCAGTCTCGGTGAAATCTGGAGCGATAATGACGAACCACTTGACCTGATGTTGCTGGTTTTTCGTATCGATGTAATTTTTGATCGTACTTTGCGTATTGGCTCCGAGTTTGAACTTGCCAGAGCGACGTTTATTATCCCAGAGGAGCCATTCTCCGTCCTGTTCTATCTCGCCATCGGCGACGCTCCCACTTGCTTGCTGCCCCAAGAGATTCGTTCCGTCGAGATTGAAGACTTCGCGGAAGATCTCTGCCGTAGCCTCTTCGAAGAGCACCTCGAGTTTCTTCGATTGGTCGGCCTCGTCGACGGTTTCCTGTAATTGAGGTGGAATGAGCTGGATGTTTCCATCTGAAATGTCCTCGAAGCAGTTGAGATACAGCTCCGCATCGACTTCGTCTTCGACTAGATCAGTCTGGGACTGCTCGAAGTACTCGATCGTCTGCTGGATCATCTCACCAGTTCGACGTTTGTGGGCGTCGAGACCGTACTGATCGACGATCTCTTTGAGTTCGTTCTTAGTGAGCATCGACTCGAGGAGTTCACTCGGGTATACGCCTGCATTGACGAGGCTCTCCCGTCGAAGGTCGTTTCGCCCCTTGGTGGCAGAAGTGACGCCGAAGTGTGCCCGAGCGTCGACGAGTCTGGATTGGTCATCGAAGTAATCCAGCGTCTCCAGCATCGTCAGGAAGCTCTCCTCGGACATTTCGTAGTACAGCCATTCACGGATGAAGTCGACGTACTCTTCGGGGATTCCCACAACGTCACCGTGTTTGGGATCGACGACTTCGTAGACGATTGCCTGTTCTTGCAGCGACCAGAGCCCCTTCTCGATCGTGTCAATAGCGTGTTCGGGTTTTTCCGACCGAGAGACCTTCGGGAAGCGGTCGATTGCCGCCAGTCGTTTGAAGAAGTCCATCCACGTGTAGTAGTTATGTTTCTGTGACTGGTCCTCGTTGTGGAGTTCAAAGTAGCTGTAAACCATATGCAACTCCGAATCGTCAACGTCGGAGCCGTAATCAACGGCAGCTTTCGCTAAGTGGAGTAGGTCGTCAGAGAAATCTTCTTCAACGTACTCATCGACGAGCCGACGTTGCCACGTCTGGACGCTCTCGAGTAGAGCCGTCTTGTCCATTTTATAACCACGCTGCTGGATCAATGTGCGAAGCAGGCCGTATCGGATAACGAGTGCCTGGTACGGTGAGTCGTTAATCGAACCCAGTCGTGGCGGCTCGAAATCGTTGAGTTCCAAGGCAAGGCGTTCCTCGTCGGCGAGTGCCGGTGCATACGTTTCGAGGTATTTCTCTCGGTCCTCGAATCCCTCGTGTTTGAACGACTCCGGGTCGAAGGCCTCTGTTTTGACTTTCGTATCATCCTTCAAGAATCGTTTTCGTTCGTGACTTTCCCATTCTTCGTCAATTAAATCCTTAATTTTCATTTTGATATGTTGCGAGTGTTGCAGGTAAGTGTAATAAAGATACTGGCAGTTTCAGCCGTGGCCACCATTTGATCGAATGTACGACTCAACCAACATACCTTCAAACGACGGTCAATGCCGCCCCTACCCCTCGAGGCCCGCTCGAGGCCGCGCAACAACCCAGCGGCGAAGAAGGGACCGTCGCCACGAGGGAAGCCAACAGGTGGGGACTCGAGAACGGAGCCGACCGTCGAACCTAACCCACCGTGAACGAAACGAGCGGACATGGAGGTGAGCCTTCGCGCCGACGGCTGGACGACCCACGGGGACGTGGCGGTCCGCGGCTGGGCGTTCGATTTCGTGATCTCGATCGGTGAGTTCTCCTCGACGGTGATCCTCGCGACCGGCACGGACCAGTACACGATGCCGGTGGCGATCGAACGCTTCATGAACCGACAGCTCGGACCGGCGACCGCGATGGGCGTCGTCCTGCTCGTGGTCACGAGCGTCAGTTTCGTCGTCATCGACCGGCTCGGGGGTGAGAGCTTTGGGATCTGATCGTCCGCCGATCGAGATGACCGTCGAGAGCGAGCGAGCTGACGCGCCGGTCGCCCTCGAGCTCGAGGGCGTCACGAAACGTTACGCCGAGACGACCGCCGTCTCCGAGCTCTCGCTCTCGGTTCGCGAGGGAGAGTTTTTCACCCTGGTCGGCCCCTCCGGCTGCGGGAAGACGACGACGCTGCGGCTGATCGCCGGCTTCGAGGAGCCGACCGCCGGGACGGTTCGCTTCCACGGCGCAGACGTCACGAACGTCCCACCCGAGGACCGCGACGTCGGCGTCGTCTTCCAGAACTACGCGCTCTTTCCCCACATGACCGTCGGCGAGAACGTCGGCTACGGGCTCAACTTCTCGAGTCCGCCCGGCGGCGTCGACGACGACGAACGCGTCGCCGAGCTGCTCGAGCTCGTCGACCTCGCGGGACTCGAGGAGCGCCGCCCCGACCAGCTCTCGGGTGGCCAGCAACAGCGCGTGGCCATCGCCCGCGCGCTGGCGCCGGGGCCGGACGTGCTGTTGCTCGACGAGCCGATGAGCGCGCTCGACGCCCGGCTGCGAGAGCACCTGCGGGTGCAGGTGAAAACCATCCAGTCGGCACTCGACATCACGACCGTCTACATCACCCACGACCAGGAGGAGGCGCTGGCGGTCTCCGACCGCGTCGCGGTGATGAACCGGGGGCGGCCGGAGCAGGTCGGCTCGCCCCAGGAGATCTACCGCCGACCCGACAGCCGGTTCGTCGCCGAATTCGTCGGCGACAACAACGTCTTCGACGGGACCGTGACGGCGGTACGCGGGGACGTCGCGGTCGTCGACGTGGCGGGGACGCCGCTCGAGGTCGACTGCCCCGACGTCGACGTGAACGTCGGCGACCGGCTGACGTGCTGCGTTCGCCCGGAACACCTCACGGTCGGCCCCGCGACGAACCGCCTCGAGGCGACCGTCGAGAGCGCCGAGTTCCTCGGGGAGACGAGCCGAGTTCACCTCGCGTGGTGCGGACGGGAACTGTTGCTGCGGACGCTCGATCCGCTCGAGGGGCAGGTGACGGTCGGGTTCGAACCCGAGGACGCACACGTGATCGAACTCGAGTGAACGATGTTCACGATCGAGTGAACGATGTTCACGACGCCGAGACGGTCATCCGAACGCGACAACCGAACCAATTTTACAGTTCGCCACGGAGTCTGTGACGTGCCCCAGGCGAACCCGGTCGAGGAGTGGGAGGCCCGACTCGAGGAGGAAGGAGAGCTGACGCCGGGGATCGTCGCCCGGATCGCCGAGCTCCACGGCGACCGCGGGCTGCGCGCCATCGAGGCCGTCGCCGAGGGACGGGTGAAAGTCTACCGCGACTTCACGGTCGTCGTCGGCTACGACGACGAGTACATCGTCGAGGGCCGTGGCTGTACCTGCAAGGACAGCGAGTATAATCTCGACCCCGACGACCCGACCGACCTCTGCTGGCACGCCCTCGCCGTGGCGATCGGCCGCCGGGTCGGCCACGTCGACTACCACGACATGTGGTACTCAGACGTTCGCGAGTTCCTCTGAGCGAACCAATTCCGCAGAGACTCTTGGACTCGCGTGTCGCCGGTCCCGTTGCTGGCGGCCGGCGATAAATCGTCACACAGTTTCCATCAGAATACAGTCATAGGACGGTTCTCGGGGTGTTGATTTCGCCCGACCCTCCGGTGAATAGCGTGCTCAACCGAGTTGCGTACTGAACGCCAGAATCCTTATTGAGAATCGAGTTGAAGAGTTGAAATATGACTGAGAACGGTTCTGGGACGGGAACATTCGTTTCGTCCATCCATCGCTCAATTCTTGGCGCACTGCTCGCAATAGCTGGTCTCATCGGCCTCAGTTGGGCGCTTGGAGCCATTTATGGAGGAAGTCTCCTGCTCGGGGTTGCTGGGATCGCAGTTGTTGGGATCGCTGCCTGCTGGATCATCTACCTATTCGTTGAGGGACTCCAAGAGAGGTAATGGAACTGGTGTGTGCTACGTACGTTCCCTGTACGTACCGTCCACCTGATAGTTCTAGAAAGAGAACGTTCTCTCTCACCCGCTAGTCGATCGCGTGTTCCTCGAGGAAGCCCGCCAGCCGATCGTTCACGATCCGCGAGTGTTCGACGTACGCGAGGTGACCCGCCCCCTCGAGCGGTTCGAACGTCCCGCGGGGCAGCGAATCGGCGAGTTCCCGACCCGACTCGAGGGGGACGAGTTCGTCGGCCGTCCCGTGACAGACGAGCGTCGGCTGGGTGACCTCGTAGCCCCAGTCGGTCGCGTCGAAGCCCTCGAGGGCGCCGACCTGTGCCTCCCAGCCGTCTCGTGTGGCGTCGCCGTCGGCCCGCCAGTCGACGATTCCCTCGAGGACCTCGGGCTGTTCTGCGCGGAACTCGGCGGAGAAGGCGTGCTCGAGCGACTCGCGAAGCGCCTCGCGATCCTCGGGCGGGGCGAACAGGGGTTCGAGGTCGAACGCGGGTTCTCGAACGCCGGTGCCGAACAGCGTGAGCGTCTCGATCCGATTCGACGTCTGGGCGGCCTCGAGCGCGACGGCGCCGCCCAGGCCGGCGGCGACGACGTGGGCCGAGCGCGCGCCGTAGTCGGCGAGGACGGCCTCGAGGTCCGCGGCGAGCGTCGCCCGGCTGTAGGGCCCCGCCGGGGCGTCCGAGCGGCCGGTTCCACGGGGGTCGTAGACGATCGCCTCGTGGGGGCCGGCGAGGGCGGCGTGTTGCCAGCCCCAGGACCAGCCGCCGAGGCCGGCGTCGGCGACGAACGCGACGGGGTCGCCCTCGCCGACGGCCTCGTAGTACAGCGAGACGCCGCGGTTCGTTGCGGTGGGCATACTGGAGTCGAGGACGGCGGCGAAAACGACGGTTTCGGTTCGTGTCGCGTTACTGGCCGTTGAGCGTGATGTAGCGCACGCCGATGATCCGCTCGTCGGCCTCGAGGTCGGCTTTCGCGCTCTCGGGGACGTCGCTGTCGACGTTGTAGACGGTGAGCGCTTCGCCGCCGTGGGTTTCGCGGGCGTTGAACATGCCGGCGATGTTGACGTCGTGGTCGCCCATCACGGTGCCGATGAGGCCGATGACGCCGGGTTCGTCCGTGTTGCGCGTGATGACCATCTTGCCGTGGGGGATGGCGTCGACGCGGTAGCCGTCGATGCGGACGATTCGGGGGTCGTCGCCGGCGAAGAGCGTGCCGTCGACGGAGACGTCGTCGTCGGCTCCGCTGACGGTCACGGAGACGAGGCTCTGGAAGTCCTCGGCCTGGCGCGTCTTGGACTCGGTGACGTCGACGCCGCGGTCGTCGGCGATCTGTGGGGCGTTGACGGCGTTGACCTGCCACTCGAGGGGCTCGAAGACGCCCTTCAGCGCCGAGGCGGTGACGAACTCGAGGTCTTCGTCGGCGATCTCGCCCTCGTAGGAGATCTCGACGCTCTCGATGCGACCGTCGAGCAGCTGGGCGGCGACCTTGCCCGCGGTTTCGGCGATGTTGATGTAGGGCTCGAGCCGGGGGAAGGCGGTCTCGTCGATCGAGGGGGCGTTGAGGGCGTTGGCGACGGGTTCCTCGGCGAGTGCGGCGACGACCTGCTCGGCCGTCGAGACGGCGACGTTCTCCTGGGCGGCCTCCGTCGACGCCCCCAGGTGGGGCGTGAGGATCGCGTCCTCGACCTCGAGCAGCGGCGAGTCTTCGGGGAGCGGTTCCTCGGCGAAGACGTCCAGTGCCGCGCCGGCGACGGTGCCGTCCTCGAGTTTCGCCGCGAGGGCGTCCTCGTCGACGATGCCGCCGCGGCCGACGTTGACGAGGTAGCCACCCTCGAGCGCGTCGAGTTCGGCCGCGCCGATCATGCCCTCGGTTTCGGGGGTCAGCGGCGTGTGGATCGTGAGGAAGTCGGCGCGGGAGAGACAGTCCTCGAGGTCGGCGAGTTCGGCGCCAAGACGGTCGGCGCGTTCCTGGCTGATGTAGGGGTCGAACGCGACCAGTTCCATGCCCAGCGAGTCGAGCTTCTTCGCGACCTCCTGGCCGACCCGGCCGAGGCCGACGATACCGAGAGTCTTGCCGTCGAGTTCGGCCCCGAGGAAGTCACCTTTGGCCCACTCGCCGGCCTTGAGGCGGACGTGTGCCTGCGGGATCGAGCGGGCGGCCGCGAACGTCATCGCGACGGTGTGTTCGGCCGCCGCCCGGACGTTGCCTTCCGGCGCGTTGGCGACGATAACCCCCTGGTCGGTAGCGGCGTCGATGTCGATGTTGTCGACGCCGATGCCAGCGCGACCGACGATGACGAGTTCCTCGGCGGCCTCGAGCACCTCCGCGGTAACCTCCGTCCCCGAGCGAACGATCAGCGCGTTCGCGTCGGCGATTGCCTCGAGGAGCGCGTCGCCCTCGAGGTCGTAGCCCGTTTCCACCTCGTAACCGGCGTCTCGAAGTACGTCAAGACCCGCGTCTGCGATGGGGTCTGTGACCAGCACCTTCATGGGCGAGAGACTGGCGTCGAGACGGTAAACCCTTCCGTTGTCCACAGATCTTATCGGTTCGACCAAAACGCTCATGACACTGTATGGCAGAGTTTTACGTTACTGTAACGCCCTCTCATGCGAAACGACAGTTCGGCTCGAATCAGACGGCAGCACGCGCCACCGGAGCCGTTCACGCGTACCGCGAACGTGGTCGACGACGCGGTGGACGAGCGTTTCGATCGGTCCTGGCCGACGTGCTGGGGGGAGGCCGCGGCGTTGCTCGAGTGGATAGAGCCGTACGACGACGTCCTCGGCGACGCGGATGCGCCGTTTTCCCGGTGGTTCGTCGGTGGGGAGTTGAACGCCGCGGCGAACTGCGTCGACCGTCACGTCGAGAACGGACGGAAAAACCAGGTGGCGCTGCGGTGGATCGGCAAGCGAGGAGAGCAGCGAACGTACACCTACCTCGACCTCGAGCGGGAAGTGTCTGCGCTGGCGGCGGGACTCTCCGAGCTCGGCGTGGGCGAGGACGACGTCGTGACGATCTACCTGCCGTCGCTACCCGAGTTGCCGATCTCGATGCTCGCGTGTGCGCGCATCGGTGCGCTGCACAACGTCGTCTTCTCGGGGTTCGCCCCCGACGCGCTCGTGAGACGGATGGCGGCGACCGACTCGAGTGCGCTGATCACCTGTGACGGCTTCTACCACCGGGAGACGGCGATCAACCAGAAGCGAAAGGCCGACACCGCCCTCCACGCGCTCGACGCGTCGATCCCGACCGTGGTCGTCGACCGGCTGGGCGACGACCACGAGCCGGCGCTCGACGAGAACCAGGTCGTCTACAGCGACTTGCTCGCTGAGTACGAGAGGACGACCGTCCCGCCGGTTCCCCGCGCGGCCGACGATCCGCTGTTCGTCATCCACACGTCCGGCACGACGGGCGAGCCGAAGAAACTCACCCACGTCACCGGCGGCTACCTCGCGGGAGCGGCCTGGACGGCCCACGCCGTCCTCGACCTCGAGCCCGGAAACACGATCCTGTGTACTGCCGACGCCGGCTGGATCACCGGCCACACCTACATCGACTACGGGCCGCTGGCGCTGGGCGCGACGGTGCTGCTGTTCGAGGGGACGTTTCGCTACCCGGATCGCCACCGGCCGTGGGAGCTGATCGAACGCCACGCCGTCGACGTCTTCTACACCAGCCCCGGCCTGATCCGGACGTTCATGAAGTGGGGGCCGGAGTACCCGGCCGCCCACGACCTCTCCTCGTTACGCCTGCTGGCGACCGTCGGCGAGCCGATCGGTCCGGACACCTGGGAGTGGTTCTACACCCACGTCGGCCGCGAGCGCTGCCCAGTCGTCGACACCTGGTGGCAGACCGAAACCGGCGCCATCACGATCACGACCCTGCCCGGCGTCCGTGAGATGAAGCCGGGCTCGGTCGGGCCACCGCTGCCGGGGATGGACGTCGCCGTCGTCGACGAGGACGGCGATCCCGTCGCCACCGGGGAAACCGGCTACCTGACGCTCACCCGGCCCTGGCCGTCGATGGCCCATCCCGACGAGGCCGACCGGGAGGCGTTCCTCAAGGAGTACTACGAGCGGTTCTCCGACCCCGAGGCCGACGAGTGGCACTACTTCACCGGCGACCGGGCGCGGATGGACGACGACGGCTACGTCACGATCGTCGGCCGGGTCGACGACGTCCTCACCGACGGCAGCTACCGCCTCGGTCGGGCGGAACTCGAGTCGGCCGTCATGGCCGTCGACGGCGTTACCGAAGCTGCGGTCGTCGGCGGCACCGACGGGATGGGTGACCTCTCGGTGTTCGCCACCGTCGAACAGGGGCGGGACGACCACGAGGCGCTCCGGGAGGCGATCGACGACGCGATCGCCACGCGGATCGGGTCGTTCGTTCGACCGACTGACGTCGTCTTCACCCCGGAACTCCCCGAGACCCACTCCGGGAAGACGATGTACCGCGTGCTCGAGCACGTCGTCGGCGAGAAATCCCTCGAGAAGACCGACGTGCTGCGAAATCCCGAGATCGTTGGCGAACTCTCGGCGATCCGTGACACTGAATGACAGTTCTAATTATCCGCATCTAGCTCCCCCGATATCTTACTTTCAAAAATATACGCCGAATCGTTTGCAGTATCGAAGGCAGAACTCGCTTGAATGGGGAGTCCCTAGAAGTACTCGATGACGACCAGACGGGCGCACGTCGAGATTACGGGCATGTCGTGTGCGACTTGCTCGGGAGCCGTCGAGGACGCCCTCGAGGGGCTCGAAGGCGTGGAGTCGGCGAGTGCCAACTTCGCGACCGACGAGGGGACGGTCGAGTACGATCCCGAGGAGACCTCGCTGTCTGAGATTTACGACGCCATCGAGGCCGCGGGTTACGAGGCCGCCTCGGAATCCCGGACGATTACGGTTCTCGGAATGTCGTGTGCGACCTGCTCCGGTGCGGTAGCCGACGCGCTCGAGGACGTCCCGGGCGTGGTTCGCGCGGACGTGAACTTCGCGTCGGACGAGGCCCAGGTCACGTATAATCCGGTCGACGTCTCGCGCCGGGACCTGTACGACGCGATCGAAGAATCGGGGTACGAACCCGTCCGCGAGGACGACGGGAACGGAGACGAGGGCGGCCGCGAGCGAGCGATCGAGGGCGAACTCCGCCGCCACCGTCGGCTCGTGATCGGCGGCGGGCTGCTCACGCTACCGTTCGTGCCGATGATGATCGACATGGTGCTCGAGGCCCTCGGGATGGCGTCGCCGATCCCGATGGCGATCGCCCACCCGCCGGGCTGGCTCGAGTTCGTCCTCGCGACGCTCCTGATGGCCACGCTCGGAAAGGAGTTCATCGTCGGTGCGTGGCGGGCGTTCTCCCACGACCGGCGGGCGAACATGGACACGCTGGTCGCGATGGGGACCTCGGCGGGCTACGTCTACAGTACGGCGGTCCTCGGCGGCCTGATCGTCAGCGAGGGCTTTTACTTCGAGGCCGTCGCGTTCATCCTCTGGTTTATCACCCTCGGCAACTGGCTCGAGGTCCGCTCGAAGGCCCGCGCCGGTAACGCCCTTCGCGAACTCCTGCAGATGGAGGCCGACGAGGCGACCGTCGTGGTCGACGGGGAAGAGCAACAGGTGGCGCTCGAGGACGTCCAGGTCGGCGACGTGCTCAAGGTGCGTCCGGGCGAGAAGATCCCGACCGACGGGGTCGTGCTCGAGGGCCAGAGCGCCGTCGACGAGTCGATGCTGACGGGTGAATCGGTCCCCGTCGAGAAGGGCGCTGGCGACGAGGTCGTCGGCACCACGGTGAACCAGAACGGCGTGCTCCTCGTGGAAGCAACGAAAGTCGGCTCCGAGACCGCGATCCAGCAGCTCGTCGAGCGGGTCAAGGAAGCCCAGTCGCGCCAGCCCGAGATCCAGCGGCTCGTCGACCGAGTGAGCGCCTACTTCGTCCCCGCGGTGATCGTCAACGCGGTGGTCTGGGCGACCCTCTGGTTCGCGTTTCCCGAACAGCTCTACGCGGTCGCGAGCGCGCTCCCGCTGTGGGAACCCGTTGGCGGCGGCCCGGTCGTCGGCGGCGTCCCCGTCCTCGAGTTCTCCGTCGTCGTCCTCGCGTCGGCGCTGCTCATCGCCTGCCCCTGCGCGCTCGGGCTGGCGACGCCCGCCGCGACGATGGTCGGCTCGACGCTTTCCGCCACGAACGGCGTGCTCTTCAAGGGCGGCGACGTGCTCGAACAGGTCCGCGGGATCGACACCGTCGTCTTCGACAAAACGGGAACCCTGACCCACGGCGAGATGGTCCTGACCGACGTCGTGACGCTCGAGGGCGGCGCAGCGACCGACGGCGGCACGGCGACCGACGGCGGCGTCCTCGTCGAGCGCGAGGAGGACCTCGAGTCGTACGTCTTAGGCGCAGCCGCGACCGCCGAATCGGGCTCGGAACACCCGATCGCCCAAGCGATCGTCGAGGGGGCCGAAGAACGCGGCGTCGACCTCGGCGACGTTCGCGAGTTCGAGAACGTCCCCGGCCACGGCGTGCGTGCCGAGACCGACCGCGGGACGGTGCTCATCGGCCGGCGGAAGCTGCTCGATGACGCGGGGATCGACCCCGAACCGGCCGAGGAGGCGCTGGCGCGACTCGAGGCCGAGGGGAAGACCGCGATCACGGTCGCGATCGACGGTGAGCTCCTCGGGGTGCTCGCGGTGGCCGACGAGGTCCGCGAGAGCGCCAGGGAGACCGTGGCGGCGCTTCGCGACCGCGGGGTCGAGGTCGTGATGCTCACCGGCGACAACGAGCGGACGGCGCGGGCCGTCGCCGAGGAGGTCGGCATCGACGCCGAGAACGTCCGTGCGGAGGTGCTCCCCGAGGACAAGGCCGACCACGTCGACGCGCTCCAGGCAGACGGGAGCCGCGTGATGATGGTCGGCGACGGCGTCAACGACGCCCCCGCGCTCACGGCCGCCCAGGTCGGCGTCGCCATCGGCTCGGGCACCGACGTCGCCATCGAATCCGCCGACGTGACCCTGATGCGCGACGACCCCGCCGACGTCCTCAAGGCCGTCCGGATCTCCGAGGCGACGATCTCGAAAGTGCGCCAGAACCTGTTCTGGGCGTTCGTCTACAACACGACGCTGATCCCCATCGCCTCGCTCGGCCTCCTGAACCCCGCGCTGGCAGGGCTGGCGATGGCCACCTCGAGCGTGAGCGTGATGACGAACAGCTTAGCGTTCGCGGCGTACGACCCCCACGAGGACTACACGCCCTGGCTGCTGAAGCCACTGGCGTGGCTCCGCGGCTGAAACGTCACGGTTGATCGACAGGTATTTTCCGCGCGATCACCTCCTTTCGGGCCGATGGACGACGAACTCGAGGCGCGCCTCGACCGGATCGAACGCCGACTCGAGCGAATCTACGCGCTGCTCATGTTCATCGCCCTCTGCCTGGCCGTATTGGGCGTCGTGCTGATCGCGCTGGCGCCGATCTCCACGCTGGACATCCTCGTGCTCCTCGCCATCGGGGCGATCGTGATCGTCGCGTTCACACGCCGTGAATCCGTGCTGGCGAGCGCCCGGTGACGATCAGCCGACGACGAACGGGACGACGACCGCCGCGGCGGGCGCTTCCTCGAGTCGCGCGGCGAACAGGGCGTCGAGCAACGCGGGCGTGAGGTAGGCCTCGACGAACGCCGCGACGACGAGCAAGAGCCAGGCGAAGACGACAAGGACGGCCGTCCGCGAGAGGTACGCTTTCGTCACGAACGCCTCGCGCGAGCCGAGGATGCGCTGTCCGAAGCGATGGACCAGCCGGAAACCGACGCCGGCGGCGACGAACAGCGCGGGGAGTTCGAAGATGCCGTGGGGGAGCAAGCCGACGAGGATGAAGTCGACGCCGACGACCGCCGCCATCGAGAGGGCGATGTTACCGATGAGTAGGCCGTTCACCAGCATGATGATCGCCGTGAACAGGCCGAGCGTGATCGCGCCGGCGATCGAGAACAGGAACGGCGGCGTGTTCTGGACGACGAAAAAGGTCGCCGTCAGCTCGAGTTCGAACTCCTCCCCGGGGTCCTCGGGGGCGAACTCCTCGCCGAGGGCCTCGAGGAACAGTTCGGTGAGGTCGATCCCCGCGGCGAGAAGCGCGGCGCCCAGGAGCCCGCCGAACGCGAACAGGCCGACCGAGAAGTAGACGTAGGGGCGGTGTTCGGCCCAGGCCCCAGCGAGGCGGTCGGGGACGGCGACGACGAGCGCCGCGGCGACGATCCCAACGCCGACGGCACCGACGGCGACGTCGACCAGACCCGGGCCGAGCAGCGCGACGAGACTCGT
Organism: Natronobeatus ordinarius; assembly: GCF_024362485.1. Classification (NCBI taxonomy): domain Archaea; kingdom Methanobacteriati; phylum Methanobacteriota; class Halobacteria; order Halobacteriales; family Natrialbaceae; genus Natronobeatus; species Natronobeatus ordinarius. The sequence continues at coordinate 329,169 of NZ_CP101456.1, forward strand.
TGCGGACGCCACGACGACGGTGAGAAGCGCCACGACGAGCCAGTTTCGCGGGGGGATCGGACGATCGTCCATGCTCGAGGTACGGTCAAACGGCGGATAAATCCGCCGACTGCGGAAGCGAGCGGGCGGTTCGAGCGCGCTCGACCCTCGACGTTCGGTCGACAACGTTCTGTATTCAGAAACGCACAGAAATAAATCAGGTAGTCGGTAATTTCATGTGCATACTGCGCTGGAGATCTATCAAGCTCACTTGGCCCGGTTTGTACGAGCCAAACGGTTATGTGCGGCTACCACGTCAGTAGGACTATGAGCCAAGGACGTGATGATGCGGGCCGATTTGAGGAGTCTGTTACCGAACAAGAGATTCTCAAAGTATTCGACTACGAGGATGATCCAGTCCTCACAGCGCCAGAAGTTGCTGACGGCCTTCGGCGGTTTGGGAAACAAATCACCCCTGAAGGGGTCCGAAACCGGCTTGGGGAGATGGACGAGAAAGGACTCGTCAGTCGGAAAAAGCTCGGTGCAAGAGCTGTGGGGTGGTGGGCAGAGGTTGCCCCTGAGCTGGATTCTAGCACTGCCAAAACGATCGACTCAAGAAAGGAGTCTGACGAGTGGGAGGAATTGTAGCGATATATGGCGACCGTGCATTCGTCTTTAGCTAAGACTGCTGGTTATACTCCGTGGCAGAATTATGCTTAATGGTATTAGTCGAACGAATCTAGCGGCTGAACCGCTGATGCGGCTGAGAGTCAACAGTACAGATAATGCAGAGACTGCTTTTTCGCCCCGCAGCGGTCGTATACTGACGAAACCCACCTCCAAAACGGTGTTATTCGGTATTACTCTGAGTATTAGCTAAAGACGGATGGGCGACCGTGTTGTTGCATCCAGATGTGGAGAAGGAGCTGCAATCTCTTCCAAACGATATCGAGGATCGAATTCGAGCGAAATTGACTGAGGCCGGCAAGAATCCAGACCGGCATCTCAAACCGCTCAAAGGACGAGATGAATATTCGCTTCGCATTGGGAAACGACGAGCAATCGTCGATTGGGTCAAAGAACAGAACGAACTTCGAGTACTGGAACTCGATACTCGAGACACAGTATATCAGTAGTACAGTCAATTGGAGCCTTGATGCGGTCACTACACGTGCAAACTGAACGTTCGAGGGAGTTAGCTTTCTGTAACGGAAATTGTGAACTCTTCTGTCACCGATTCGGCGTCGATATCGTCGTCAGCATAGACTGTTACTTCGTAACTGTACTCACCCGATTCGGCGTCTTCGGTAGACGTAACTGGAAACTCGCCTTCAACAGACGATCGGCCTGACCAAAGCCAGATTTGGGGATAAGAATCGAGAATAGTATCCGGTGGTGGAGACCAATCATGGTCATTTGCGTCAATGGTAACGGCATCTGTATCGGGCAGTGTAAGGGTAACTCCAGCGACTTCAGTTGCTTCTATAGTCAGTGCTACTTCGTCGCCAGGTACGAGTTCAGGCTCATTGTGTGTTATAGCCGGTGACCAACCGCTGTTTCCACTTATCGGTCCACCTCCAGAATTCAGGCAGCCACCCGTCAGAATTACCACTGCACCCAAGCCTGTTGTAAGATACCATCGCCTATTCATGTCTACAGTTTTAGATACGTATCCCGATAAGCGTATGCTTAGCTCAAATGGCGCTTGTAGCCAAATCTCACGCTATGTCCTTCACCTGTATTGAACGCTGGCTTCACAGTTAGTTCCGAGTGAAAAACCGCAGTACCAACACCGCAGTACCAACCACGGTAGCGATCCTACCGCTGCTCGAGGTACGCCTGCGTCCGACCGAGAACGACGTAGTCCGTCTGCTGGAGGTCAGCGACCGACGCCGAGCCGGTGACGAACATCGCCGTGGTGAGCTCGAGGCGGAGGTCCTCGATCAGTTCGACGACGGCGTCGACGCCCTGCCCGGCGGGACTCAGGAAGGGTTTGGCGAGTCCACCCGCCTGCGCGCCGAGGGCGATGGCCTTCGCGACGTCGAGCCCCGAGCGGACGCCGCCGCTGGCGATGACGGTGTCGTGAACCGCCGCGGCCTCGAGCGTGCTGACGGCCGTTGGGACGCCCCAGGCGCGAAACAGCTGGCCGACTTTCTCCTGCCGGGTGGCCCCAACGGCCGCGGCGCGGTAGGACTCGATGCCCGACCACGTCGTGCCGCCCTTGCCGGCGGTGTCGATCGCGTCGACGCCCGCCTCGGCGAGCCGTTCGGCCGTCTCCCGCGAGATGCCGTTGCCCGTCTCCTTGACGATCACCGGGACGCTCAACTCCGAGGCGACGCGCTCGATCTCGCGTAGGCAGCCGCGAGCGTCGACGTCGCCCTCGGGCTGGACGGCCTCCTGGAGGAAGTTCAGGTGGATCGCCATCGCGTCGGCCTCGATCATCTCGACGGCTCGCTCGACGTCGCCGACGTCGTACTCGAGCAACTGCGCCGCGCCGACGTTGCCGTAGAGGAAGGCGTCGGGGCCGGCGTCGCGGACGACGGTGTAGGACTCGAGGAGGTCGGGATCGTCGAGCTCGAGGCCGGCGCGCTGGCTGCCGACGCCCATCGCGATGCCCGTCTGCTCGGCTGCGGCGGCGAGGTTCCGGTTGATCTTCGTCGTGTTCGGATGCCCGCCGGTCATGCTCTCGATGACGATCGGCGCGGCCAGCTCGTGACCGAAGAGGTCGATCGAGGTGTCGATCTCGTCCCGATGGATCTCGGGCAGCGCCTCGTGGACCAGTTCGACGTCCTCGAATCCGGTCCCGGTGGTCTCGACGTCTTCTTCCTGAATGATGCGTATGTGGTCGTCTTTCCGGTCGGATGTTTCGGGCATCTCGTACCTCTCTACTTCGCCCTCCGAATGCAGGAGGTGAAAAGCTGTCCATTCCGGTCGGCTCGACCGGAATTGGGCCACACGCTTTTGCGAACGGCCGGCGAACGGCGGCCATGCTCCGTCCCCTGTTCGTCGTCGTCGGCCTCCTCGAGGCTGCGTTTCCGGATCGACTCGTCGCGCGCGCGGAGCGCTGGGCGTTCGAGAACCCCGACGACGCCCGACTGCGGCCGTGGACCATCCCGATGGCCCGCCTCGAGGGGCTCGCGTTCGCCTGGATCGGCCTGCGCGACGGGGTTCAACCCGAGTCCGTCGCCCGGCTGCTCGGTCCCCTCGGCGTTCTGATGTGCCTGTTTCCCCGGCAGATCCTCGCGTTCGCGCTCGCGAGCGCCTACGAGAATCCCGAGGAGATTGAGCCGAAGCCGTGGGTCGGTCCCGTTACTCGAGGGATCGGCGCGTGCTACGTCGTGCTGGCGCTGTTCTCGCGTCGGGCCGGAGAGCCTCGAGCGGACGAGTCGTCACGGGCCGGTTGAACGCGAGCCGGTTGAACGCGCGTCCAGGTCGTTACTGGCGAACGCCGTGCCAGTGGTCGATAAGCAACACACCCGTGCGAACGAGTGCGTAGAGGCCAGCGGTGACGACGGCCATCGGGACGACGGCCCCCGAGAGCGTCCCGGGAACGCCGGTGAAAAACACGGGATCGAAGCCGAACAGTCGGATCGGGGCCGTCAGGAGCGCCACCAGGATCCCGATCGCGAACACGGCGACGACCCAGAAGAGGAGGATACCGAGGACGATCGACGCCTCCGTGAGCGCCCATCGGAGACGGCCGCGGGGTGTGGGAGGGAGCATGAGCGAAACATTCAGACGAATCGAAATAAATCGGTCGAACTATCACTCGAGCAAAGACGTCGCGCCGATTCGATCGACGGCCGACGGGCGAGCCGAACCGCTAGGCGATCGTCCCGACGAACGCGTTGAACGTCAGCCCGACGGTGATCCCGGTGGCGACGACGGTCGCGACGTACACCGCGAGCAGCCGCCACTCGAACAGCTTGTTGAGCAGGATCAGGTTCGGGATGCTGACGCCCGCACCGCCGATGACGAACGCGAGCACCGTTCCGATCGGGATGCCCTGGTCGGCCAGTGCCGCCGCGATCGGAAGCATCCCGCTGATGCTCACGTACAGCGGCGCGCCGGCCAGTGCCGCGAGCGGGACGGCGAAGGGATTCTCGGGGCCGGCCACCCGGTGAAGCAGCGTCTGGGGCACCGCACCGTGGATCAGCGCACCGATCGCGACCCCCAGGAGGAGATACGGGAGCGTCTCCCAGAAGAAGGACAGCGCCCCGCGACCGGCCGTTCCGATCCGATCGCGGTGGCTCCGATCGGCCGGCCCCACGGGACGCGAACAGCTTCCACCCTCGCCGCCACAGGTCGGAGACCCGCCGTCGGTGGTGATCGTCCGGTTCCCCGCCGTCACCTGGACGTCCTTGACGTAGCGCTCGAGGGCGAGCGAGTCGATGACGAGGCCGCCGACGACCGCGGCCAGCAGGGCCGCGAGAACGTAGGCGACGGTCACCTCGAGGCTGAACAGCCCGAGCAGCAGGAAGACGGCGATCCAGTTGACGATCGGCGAGGCGAGCAGGAACGAGAAGGCGAGCCCGAGCGGCGCACCCGCCCCGAGCAGCCCGGCGAGGACGGGCACGGTCGAGCACGAACAGAAAGGCGTCACGGCACCGAGTCCGGCGGCCGCAACGTTGCCCGAGCCGCGGTTGCGCTTGCGAAGAAACGCCTCGACGCGTTCGGGCGGCAAATACTCCTGCGCGAGGCCGACGAGAAACGAGGCTCCGATAAACAGCGGGACGAGTATCGTCAGTAGATGCAGGAAGTACTCCCAGGAGTCGACCAGCGCGTCGGCAGGCAGTTCCGGAATCACGCCTCATCACCCGTCGTCTCGAGCGCCTCGGCTAAGTCGAGCAGCTGGAGCGTCGCCGTGTCGGCGATCCGGTAGTAGGTCCACTTGCCGGACTTGCGCGTGTGGACGAGCCCGACGTCACGCAGCCGACCGAGGTGGGAGGCGACCGTCGACTGGGGAGCGTCGAGGATCGCCTCGAGTTCGCAGGCACAGAGCTCGCCGTCGCGCAGCGCCTCGAGGATGCGGATGCGGTGGTCGTTCGCGAGCGCCTTGAACGCCCGCAGCTGGCGGTCCACCGACGCCTCGTCGACACGGCGGTCACGAAGCTCCGGCAGGCCACACGTCGCCCCATCTGCGAGTCGATCGAGGAGTTCGTCCTCGAGGTCGACGCCGTTGGCGTCTGCCATGGTCAGTCCCCAGATTCGGTTTCTTCGATCTGGACGTCACAGCAGCAGTCTCCGTCATCGTCGCTGCTGCCGGTAATCGCGTTCACGAGACGTCCAACGAGAGAGTTCGGCGACATACGAATCGTTATTATCCGATTCGTGTTAAGCGTTCCGATGGCGTGTCTGGACGGTCCTATCGGGAAAACCCCGGACTGCTGCACGCAGCGCGCACGCGTTCGAGGATTTAGACAATGCCGTTAGAACGGAACAGATCGATCGATATCGATTTGACTCGTTCCGAGACGAACGGGAGGATCGGCCGCGCGCCGCCAGGTTACCTCGAGGAAACCTACTAACCAACCGCCAGGTAACGGTTGTGTTGATGGACGGTCCTCGAGAAGAGAACGTATGCAATCGGAGCTGAATCGGCGGCGCTGTCTACAGGCGATTGGGACCTCCGTTCTCGCCGTGACGGCGGGGTGTACCGGCGGACTCCTCGACGATACGCTGCCGACCGACGGTGGGGTCGGCGACGGTGAGGGTAGCGGTGATGGAACAGACGGATCGGACACCTGGGTGCCTGGCCGGTTCGACCGGCCCGGCTACTACGCGTTCGAGGTCTACAACCAGCAGCAGGGATCGGGGACGCTCATCTGGGCGGTCGAACGCGTGGGCGAAGAGACCGCGACGATCACGGTCGACTACGACCACGGCGACGCCCAGTATCGCTCGACGCACACCGTCGACCAGGACGGGGCCGAACAGGAGCTGGCGACGACGCCGGTCTGGGCCCTGCTGATCCACACGATGTACGCGCCGGAGCTCCAGCAGTACAGCCAGGAGTCCCTCGAGGTCGGCGCCGGCTGGTCGGTGCCCACTCCAGAAGGGGAGTTCCGCTACGAGATCACGGGAACGAACACCCACGCTGGACTCGAGTGTTACGTCTCGGAGGTGCGACTCGGCGGCGACCTCATGCGCGAGACGTGCATCGCCCCGGACCACGGGATGGCACTGCATACGGCCGTCTACGACGGCGACGGGGAGGTCGCCTACAGCCAGACGCTCACCGAGTACCACGAGGAGGTCCCGGCAGAGTTCGGCGGCGGTGGAGCCGACGTCGAGCGCTGGAACGAACCCGTCGACTGGACGAACCTCCCGCAGACCGTCCCCGGCAGATACACGTACGACGTCGCGGGCGACGCCGTCGAGGACGGCTCGCTGGTGTGGGACTTCCTCGAAGACCACGGCAACGAGAAGACCGTCGAGATCAGCTACGAGCACGACGACGGCGTCTTCGAGACGACGATCACCGACAGCGGTCCGGCTGGGGCAGTCTTCGGAGAGCCCGACGCGCCGGAGTTCTTCGCTACGTACGGCGTCTCCGGCCCCGCCTTCGAGCTGCTGGCCCACCACCGGAACTCGATCGCCGTCGGCGATTCACTCGAGGCTGGCGGCGGCCGGTGGGAGGTCCACGATTCGGGGAGCCAGTTCGACGTCCTGACGTTCGATATCAGCGCGGAAGACGACGGGCGCACGCGCGAGCTTCGCGTCGCCCCGGAGCTTGCAGCCCCGGTGTCAGCCCGGCTGACCGACAGCGAAACCGGCGCCGTCCAGTACGACGTCGAGCTGGTCGACTTCGAACCGTACTAGATTCCTCCGTCGAATCCGTCGGTCACTCCGTTCCCCGTCCGTCCCAGAGATCCCAGATCGTCCACGGCTGGATTCCCCACTCGGCCTCGAACGCGGTCTTGAGGCCGTCACCGTACAGCGCGTCGTGGTCATCGTCACTTCCCTCGTCGACGAGCTGGGGGCCGTTGGCGAACGCGGCGTACAGTCGTCCGATGGCGGTGTCGCTGGTGTCGCTACACAGGGTGACGACGACGTACTGTGGCTCGTAGCGGTCGAACACCTGCTCGAGAAAGCCGCTCGAGTTCGGCTGCGTGAGGAGGTTCGTCTGTACGCCGACGGTCCGTCCGTCGACCCGGTGGTGACGGTACGCACCGTACTTCTCGCCGTAGCTATCGGGTTCACCAGGCGGCTCCGGCCACGAGTCGTCGACGTCCGAAGGGATCGCCGCTCGATCTGAGAAAACGAGGGTAAAGACCGTGTAGCCACTCATTTCCCGGCTCGGTACGTCCGTCGTTCGACGCCGTCTGCGGTCCCGACGTAGACCGCGTCCGCGAGCCCGACGAACAGGCCGTGCTCGAGGACGCCCGGGATCGCCGACAGGGACGTCGCCAGTTCGCCGGGCTCGTCGAGCTCGCCGAACGCGCAGTCGAGCACGAGGTTGCCGTTGTCGGTCACGACGGGGCCGTCCTTCCGTTCGGCCGCCCGCAGCTCGGGCTCGCCGCCCAGCTCCCGAACGCGGTCGGCAACGACGGGCCGTGCCGCCGGCAGCACTTCGACGGGAACCGGCCGCTCGAGCGTCTCGACCAGCTTCGAGGGGTCGGCGACGACGAGAAAGCGGTCGGCCGTCGCGTCGACGACCTTCTCGCGGGTGTGCGCCGCCCCGCCGCCTTTGATCAGGTCGCCCTCGGCCACCTGATCTGCGCCGTCGATCGCGAGGTCCACGCCGTCGACCTCCTCGAGCGTGGTCAACGGAATCCCGACCTCGATCGCGAGCTGTCGGGACTGATACGAGGTCGGGATGCCCCGAACCGCGAGCCCGTCTTCGACCGCCCGACCGATCGCCTCGATGGCGTAGGCGGCCGTCGACCCCGTCCCGAGTCCGACGACCATCCCGTCCTCGACCGCCTCGGCCGCACGCTCGCCGGCACGGCGTTTTGCCGCCTCGGATCCACCTTCGGTCTTCATGTGACGACGACGGTTCGGCTGGGGTAAAAAGGTGTAGACACGGACTCGAGGTGACGCTGGAGCCAGGAGGCAGGTGCCCAGGAGTCTGAGCGCGAGGCTGACGTTCTCCGCTCGTGACACTCGAGCGAACCCTTTTCAGCGGGCGAGCCTACCGGACGGCCATGAGCGATGCGGCGGAGACGGCGGTCGCGTTGACCGACGTCCGCAAAACGTATTACGTCGGCGAGCCGGTGCACGCCCTCGACGGCGTCACGCTCGAGATTCCGCGGGGGTCGTACACCGCGATCATGGGCCCGAGCGGCTCGGGCAAGTCGACGCTGATGAACCTCGTCGGCTGTCTCGACACGCCGACGGAGGGGGTGGTGGCGATCGACGGTCAGGAGGTGACTGCCCTGAGCGAGCGCGAGCGAACCCGGCTGCGCGGGCGGGAGGTCGGCTTCGTCTTCCAGACGTTCAACCTCATGCCCCGGCTTTCCACGCTCGAGAACGTCGCCCTCCCGCAACTCTTCCAGGACGTCGGCCAGGCCGACCGTCACGAGCGAGCCCGGGACCTGCTCGAGCGCGTCGGCCTCGGCGACCGGGCGGACCACCTCCCGAACGAGCTCTCGGGCGGCCAGCGCCAGCGGGTCGCCCTCGCCCGGGCGCTCGTGAACGATCCCGCCATCGTGCTGGCCGACGAGCCGACGGGTAACCTCGATACCGACACCGAGGCGTCGGTGCTCGACCTCTTCGAGTCGTTTCACGAGGCCGGGACCACGATGATCGTCGTCACCCACGAGCGCCACGTCGCCGAACGCGCCGAACGCGTCGTCCACTTACTCGACGGGCGGATCGAACGAATCGAGGAGCTCGAGGGGACTGGCCGGCCGACGCCAGGGGAGACGGACACCGCAGTCGACGGTTCCGGGGACGAAGGCGCGAATCAAGGTGAGACGGAGGCCGAGCGCTGATGCGGCCGCTCGAGTTTCTCAGACTCTCCTGGCGGTCGATCCGCGGCCACAAGCTGCGCTCCTCGCTGACGACGCTCGGGGTGATCATCGGAATCGCGGCGGTGATCGCCTTCGTCACCCTCGGGGCGAGCCTCCAGGCGGGGATCATCGGCGACATCAGCCCGGACGACCAGCGAAACCTCTACGGCTGGGCAGCCGACCCCGACGTCGAGGGTGGCCCGGCCGCGGGCGCCCAGCCGGTGTTCAGCGAGGCCGACCTCGAGGCGGTGAGCGACCTCGAGGCCGTCGAGGCGGCCTACGGCTACGGAACGATCCAGACCCAGGGGCTCACCTACGAGGGCGAGCAGGTGGCCCAAGGCGACGGCCTCGTCGCGTCGGGGCCGTCGTACATCCGGGAAGAACGCCTCAGCGAGGGGCGACAGTTCGACCCCGGCGAGCGCGAGGCGGTGATCAACCCCGCGGCGGCCGAGCGGTTCGAGGAGAACGTGACCGTCGGGGATGATCTCACCGTCACGCTACTCGGCGGCGAGCAGACCACAGTTGAGGTCGTCGGCATCACCGACACCTCCGAGGGACTGAGCCCGTTCGAGGGGTTCGAGTCCGCGCCGCGGCTCTACGTCCCCACGGACCCGTTCTATGCCGAGCAGACGGCCGGGCTGGGGATCGGCGACGAGGGCGGGGAAGGTGCCCGGTACATCGCGATCGTCGTCGAGGCCGAGTCGGCCGACGAGGCGGCGATCGACGACGCTCGAGAGAGCGCGACCGCCTACCTCGAGAGCGACGAGTCGGACGCCGGCGAACTCATGGGCGAGGAGCTCGCGGTCTCGATGCAGACGAGCACCGAACTCCTCCAGCAGCTGCAGGACATTCTCGACCTGTTGCAGAACTTCATCGTCGGCATCGCCGCCATCTCGCTGCTCGTTGGCTCGATCGGCATCGCGAACATCATGCTCGTCTCGGTGACCGAGCGGACCCGCGAGATCGGGATTATGAAGGCCGTCGGCGCGCAGAACCGCGACGTCCTCGGGCTGTTCCTGGCCGAAGCCGTTGTTCTGGGCATCGTCGGCGCGATCTTCGGGACGGCGCTCGGGTTGGCCGCGGGCTACGCAGGGGCGTGGTACATCGATCTCCCGCTGGTCTACCCCTACGAGTACGTCGCCCTCGCGATCGGCGTCGGCATCCTCGTGGGGATCCTCTCGGGGCTCTACCCGGCGTGGCGGGCCGCGAGAACGGACCCGATCGACGCGCTGCGCTATGAGTGAGCTCACTTCTCGAGTCGCTCCTCGTCCGCTTCCTCGTGCGATTCGTGCCACCTCGTCGGCTCCGGTTGAGACGTCGCTCGCGAGCGGCCCTGAAGTTCCGTTTCGGCCGGTGGCATCCGCATCGACTCGCGGGTATTGGCGTGTGACTCCGGATACTCGCGGGCGAGGTACGCGCCGAGATACCCCCCGAGGGCGGCCAGGCCGACGGTGTAAACCAGCACCATCGAGACGCCGAGCCCGAGCGCCAGCAACAAGAAGAGAAAGCCCTCGATCGGGAGTCCGGCAAATCCCAGGCCGAACCCCAGAAACCAGAGGGCGACGAACGCGAACAGTCCGATCGGGACGAACATGATCAGCCCAGCGAGGGCACCGGCGAGCGTCGCGTCACGGCCGTCGGGACCCTCCAGAAACCCGGTGACGACGCCGCCGATGACCGTCGAGAACGGGAGAAACGAGAGGACGACGCCGACGACCGCACCGACGAGCGCGGTGACGAACGTGTGGCGAGAGGCCATACGACACGTGATACGTCTGGCCGCAAAAAAGCGAGGGACGGTCAGGGAGACGGTGGCTCGCCGCTTTCGGTGAAGTCCTCGCGAGCCTGTGAACGAGGGGTCGTCGAACCGTGTTCGACAGCGTCCTCGCGAGTCCCATCCTCGAACGCCCCCTCGTGGGCGTCGACCTCGATCGCGTCTTCGCGGGCCTTCTGCAGGGACGATTCCAGGTCGACGTCGAATGCGTCCTCCCCGTGGGCCGCCTCGACGGAGTCGAGTTCGGCCTCGATCAGCCTGGCCTCGCGATCGTTGACCTCCTCGGACAGCAGGGAGACGGCCTCGACGAACACCGCGACGATCACCGGCCCGACGACGATACCGATCGCCCCCAGCGTGAACAGTCCACCGGTGAAGCCGACGAAGTAGAGGCTACCCGGCATCCCTGCGGAGCGTCGCGCCAGCCGGGGTCTGACGGTGACGTCCGGCCCCCAGGCGATCAACACGACGCCGAGGACGCCGACGAGGACGCCCCGGACGACGTCGCCGGCGATCACGACCTCATAGAGCGCGAGCGGAACGACGAGCAGGCTCGGGCCGATGATGGGAACGAACTGCAGGATGGCAGCGATCAACGCCAGCGTGAACGGCGCCTCGTACTCGAGGAGCCAGAACAACGGGTAACCGACGAGCAACGTCACCACGGCGGTCGCCAGCTGGAGAACGTAGATGGCGTACAGCGTCTCTCGGATCCGAAGCCCGAGCGCGTAGACGACGTCGCGATACTCGTGCGGGACCGGCGCAACCGTCGCGCGGATCGCGTCGTCGGCTTTCAACAACAGCGCAAACAGCAAGATGACGAAGAGGGCAAACTTCACCGCCAGCTCGGGCGCGGCAGTCGCGAGCGAGATGGCGAGCGTCTGGACCTGCCCGACCGCCCACGCCTGGGCCTCGACGGTCTCGATCGAAAGCGACCCCCCGGCGACCGTTACCGTCACCTCCTCGGGGAGCAGTTCGAGGACGGCGATCAACTCGTCTCGACGGACGTAGAGGGTGTACACGATCGGGGAGAAGACCGCTACCGCCCCCAGAAACCCGATCAGCGTCGCGACGACTCCGGCGGTCCACGCCGAGAGGCCCCGCCTGACCAGCCAGCCGTGAACCGGCAGGAGAACGTACGCCACGGTGAGCGCGAAGAGAATCGTGCCCAGGACCTCGAGCAGGATGGCACCCGTCACGAGGCCGAGAACGACCACGATCCCGGCCAGGACGTGTCGGCGGGTGGCAGTCACGAACGTGGATCACACTCAGGCAATAAATTCTTTCTCGTCGCACGACCGTCGAGACGGGATCCTTAAGGCTATTCGGAGTGACACGTTTGTAATGAACCGACGAACCGTCCTGCACGCCCTGGGGTGTGGGGCCGCCGTCGGGTTCGCCGGCTGTCAGGCCCGGGAGGACGACGAGGAAGAGCCCGTCGAGGAAGCCGAGGATACGCTCGTCGTCGCCACGGTCGAGTCGATCGTCGAGCCGGTCGACAAACGCGACGCGGCCGACGACGAGGACGACGAGACGGAAGAGTCCGCAGGTGAGTGGCTCAGAGCGGCTTTCGAGGAGGCGTACGACGTCGACCTCGAGTGGACGGTTCCCGAGGACGGAGTCAACCACTACGTCCAGCGTGCCCGGCAGGACGCGGTGATCGAACCCGACGTCTACCTCGGACTCACCGTCGACGACCTCGCATTCGTCGACGAGGAACTCGGCGCTGGCGGACTGTTCGATCCCCTCGAGCGCGATCGACTCGAGCGGGACGGCCGCGTCCAGGCGGCCTACGACTTCGGCGATCCGTTCGATCGCGTGATACCCTACGGGACGGAGTACGTCAGCCTCGTCTTCGACGAGGCCGCGGTCGATCCGCCGAAGACGTTCGTCGATCTCACCGATCCCGCCTACGAGGGGACGCTGCTCGTCCCGAACGCCCGGCGATCTGTGCTCGGCCGGTCGTTTCTGTTCTGGACGATCGACGCCGTCGGCGAGGACGGCTACGTCGAGTACTGGAACGAACTGCTCGAAAACGACGTTCGTCTCCTCCCCAGCCGGCGAGAAACCGCCGACGCGTACCTGAGGGGAGATCGCCCGATGGCCGTCTCTCACTCTGCGGTCCGGGTCGCCGCCGTCGAAGCCGATCGCGATCTCTCACGGTACCAGGTTTCGTTTCTCGACGAACAGGGGTACGCGAACGTTGGAGGGATGGCAGTCTTCGCAGACCCCAGCACTCCCGACCTGGCGGCCGACTTCCTCGACTTCGTGCTCTCGAGGGAGGTCCAGTCGGAACTCGCCTCCCGAACCCACCGCTTTCCCGCCGTCACCGACGAGTACGTCGACCTCGAGCCGCCGTTCGCCGAGTACGCACTCGAACCGCCCGACGCCGCGATGCTCCGCTACGACGACCTCGAGGGGAGCCTCGACGGGTGGCTCGATACCTGGGCGCAGCTCGTCGCAGGCAGGTAAGGCGAGTCGCAGACGCCGGCCGACCGAGCGCGGCGGACGGGACTGATACTCGTCGGAGCTCGCCCGATCGCCAGCCCCAAGAGACGCGTTGTCCTCGTCCGATCGCCAGTCGCGAGAGTCGGCGCTACAGCGTCGTCCGTTCGTCGTCGGTGTCGGCGGCGTCCATCGCGTCGACCAGTTCGTGGACCAGTTTCGACTCGACTGCCGAGAGCCGCTGGGAAACCGCCGACCGCGAGACGCCGAACCGGTCGGCGAGCGCTCCGAGGTCGGTTCGTCGCGGACGCTCGTAGTAGCCGGATTCGACGGCAACCCGGAGCGTCTCTCGCTGGATCGCGGTCAGATCGTCGATTACGAGTTCGAACGAGGGACGATCAGTATCGACGTCACCACTGGTCGCGCGCTCGAGGGTCACCGTCGCGCCGTGGGCTCTGAGGGAAGTGACGATCGCCGCGAGTTCGTCACGGTCCGTCGTCGAGAGCGAGACGAAAAGCGCGCCGTCTTCGACCGAGTCGACCGACGCCACGCAGTTGTGGCGGCGAAAGACCGGGCAGACACAGCCGTCGCCGACGGTCGCCTCGAGAAACAGTCGGTCGTGGTCGTCACCAACTGTTGCCCGACACAGACGAGTGTCGCCGTCGACGACGTCCTGGGTGACCGTCCCGCGCTGCGGTCCCGATTCGAGAACTGGACAGGCGGCCTCAGGCGACGGTTCGACTCTGAGCACAGCCTGAATGGGAGCTGTAGCGGGTGTCGATTGGCGATCGTCGGTCGTGTCAGCGCGGGACATTCGGACCGACGTATGGATCCACGTTCAAAAACCGTCGGGGGCAATTCTCAGGCAGTAGGAACCCGCGGGATCGAGTGAGAAACGACGTGCAACAGCAGCTACAACTCGAGTCGGGCCCGAAATCGCTCGAGACCGAACTCGAGCATGTCGGGACTGACCGGCTGGAACTCGTCGTCCTCGGGGAGGTACGGACGAACGGAATCCCAGCTGTCCCGGGCGTAGCGCTCGTCGAGCAGCACCCGGACACCGACGTCGTCGGGGCCGCGGATCACGCGGCCGATCGCCTGGCGAGCCTTTCTGACTGCTGGAACCGTCAGTGCGTACGTAAAGCCGTCCCCGAACTCGTCGTCGTAGGCCCGCCGGACCGCCTTCGTCCGCGGGCTCGCGGTGTTAACGATGGGGACGCCACAGATCACCGCCGCCGAGAGCCGGTCGCCGCTGTAGTCGACGCCCTCCGTGAGCGTGCCCCGGAGGCTCGTCACGAGCACCTTCCCCTCGCCGGCGAAGAAGTCGTCTTTCAGCGACTCGGTCGCGGCGTCGCCGCTCGAGGCGTCGAGCAGGACGGGCTTGTCGATCCGCTCCTCGAGGATCCCTGCGGCCCACTCGGCCTCGCCGTAACTCGGCATGCCGACGAGGACGTTTCCGGGGAGGGTGGCGACCCGCGAGATCGCGTCGGCGTAGGCCAGCCGCGTCGGGTTCTCCTCGCCGGGTCGGCCGCGATTGTCGTAGGTGAACTTCGGAACGGCGACGGCGAAGCTCTCGCGGTTCTCCTCGGGGAAGTGCAGTCCGTACCGTCGTTCGGTGACCGGCCGCCCCTCCTCGCGCTCGAGATAGCCAAGCCCCGTCACCTCGGCGAACGCCTCGACGGGCTCGAGGGTCGCACTCATCAGGACGCCGCCGCCGAAGGCCGCCAGTCGAGACCCGATGGCGTCACTCGGCACGCAGTTGTGCAGCGCGAGACGGGCGTTGTAGGCGCGCCGCCAGGCGTCGGCGGGTTCGGTGTCGTCCCAGGTTCGCTCGAGTTCGATCTCGCGGAAGTGATCCACGTGCCCCCGCCGGTACCACTCGCCGAGAACGCGGCCAGCCGCAGGGGCGGCCCGCGTTCGCTCTTCGTCCTCCGCCTCGTTCAGGATGCGCGCGACGACCGCGCCGACGTGTTCGGCCCGGACCCAGATCGCGTCGCTGTACCCCGCCCGCCTCGCCCACTCACTCAGCTCGTCCTCGCTCGGCACGGCGGGATCGCGAAGCGGGAGCTCGGCGTCCTCGAGCGCGGTGAGGTCGGACTTCCAGCCCGGCTGGTGACGGTCGAGGTGGGCTCGCACGCGCCGGTCGAGCTCCGTGCGCAGGTCGGTGACGAACGATCGCGTCTGCTCGAGTTCGTCGAACGAGACCTCAGAGTCGGCCAGCTCCGCCCGCACGAGGTCGGCGTCGGCGGTCATCGAGCCACCCTCGGCCCGCCGGCCCTCTCGCTCGAACTGGACGGGCTGGATCACCCGCGTGAGTTCGGTTTCCGCGTCCCGGAGCGTGGTGTCCGAAACCGACTCGCTCACGAGGTCGCGCACCCGTGGCTCGAGCATATGGGCCTCGTCGCAGACGACGAACGTCGACTCGTCACAGAGCGCGCCCGTGAACGCCGCAGTCGTCTGCGGGTCGAAGGCGTGGTAGTAGTTGCCGATCACGACCTCGACGTGGCCGAGGGCCGCACCCATCACCGAATGGGGGCAGGTGCCGGCACGAGCCGAGCGGGCGACGAGTTCGTCGGGCGTGATCAGTCCCGTCTCCGTGACGTCGAACGGGACGGCTTCGGCCGGGTCGCCGTCGCCGTCGTCGGGGAGGTCCTCGAGGTAGCGTGCGTAGAACGGACAGTACTCGACCTCGCTGCCGGCGGGACCGCCGTCGCTGTACGCCGGGAGTTCGGGTGGGTACGGCGTCGGTTCGCCCGCCGTTTCGAGAAAGCGCGCGCCACCCCCGCGACGCCCGCTGTCGGCGAGCCCGATCTGCTGGCTGCGGGCGCGGGCGGCGAGGTCGCCCGCGGTCGTCACGCCGCCCTCGCCGGTCAGGTCGCGAGTGCGGTCGCGCAGGGTCTCACACCGGTCGTAGACGTTCCCGTCGTCGATCCCGCCCGCCCCCTCGCGGTTGTACGGACAGACGTCGGCCTTTCCGACGAGGGTGAGCCCCGAGATCGGGTCCCAGCCGTCGGGGAGGTTCGCGTTGATCGTCTCCAGATCCGCCTCGAACTGGCGCAGTTGCTGTTTGACGCTCGTGAGCACGAACACGCGCTTGAAGTCGGTGTCCGGATCGCGCACGAGGTGGATCCCCGCGGTGAGGGCGATCATCGTCTTGCCCGTCCCGCAGGCGCCCTCGATCACGGTGTAGCCGCCGTCTCGAGCGGTCCCGATCGCGGCCTCGATGCCGTCGACCTGCTCGTCGTAGGGCTCGTCGTGGCCGAAGATCGCGCGCCAGTCGGTCATTCCTGCCGTACTCGTCGCCGGTCGGTCATGAGGTTGACGGACCGAAGTTGCGACGTCATCTGTTATAAACACTCGTTCGAAGCGGCGAGTCGCTCACCGGTCGCTCTCCACACTCCGATCGCCGCGGCGGTGGGCCACTCGAGCGGTCACCACGCCGCCGTCGTCCCGCGAATCGACGTCGACGACGTCGTCGAGTTCGACGTATCGCCGCGTTCGAACCGCCAGATCGAACGTCGATGCCGTAATCACGCCGAGGACGGGAACGCCGACCAGCGAGTAGACGCCGATGGAGACCAACACCGCGCTGTCGTACTGGCTACCGGCGGTGAGGAATCCGACGAACGTCGCCACCGCGAGCGCGGCGAAGACTGGAAGCGTGACGACGAACAGACGCGGAACGCATCCGGCCGCGTCGACGCGGGTTCGGCTCCTTGCGACCGCCGACTCCACGTCGCCCTCGTCTTCGAGCACGAGCGCGTGCGGGAGAAACGTAACGCGTCGACGCCACGTGCCGTGCGACGTCGTGTCAACGAGGTCCCACCGGGACCAGCGGGCAACTCCCGGGAGATACCGACCGACGTACCCGAGGGAGAGCCACCGCAGAGCCGCCCATCGGAACAGCGGTCTCCAGGCGTCGACGACCGCCTCGGCCGTCGCCGGCTGCTCCTCGCGGAGCCGACGGCCAATCACGTGGATCGCCGCCGCCCTCGAGCAGACCCAGATGCCGAGACAACACAGCAACACCGCGCCGAGATACGCCACGAAGAGCGCCGTTCCGAGGGCGACGAGCCAGACAGGGACGACCAGCGGACCCACCAAGACGCCGACCGCGAGGTAGCCGACGGCCGACACGCCGGCAATGCCGACCATCGCCACACCGGCCGCGAGGAGGCCACCGACGAACGCGTATCCCACCGCAGCGGGCGCCCGTCGCAAGGTAGCGATCGCCTCCCGGAAGGCGGTGATCGTCGGGACCATCGTGTGTCCAGTTCGAGTCCTGATACTTATATCGCCAGGTCATGTCGTCGAGCGGACTACTCGAGAACTCGACTGGCGAACGGAACGCCGTCCAGCCGCCGGAAACCACAACCCATTCCCCGTCCTGGGAGCTAACCCTACCATGACCGATCCGTTCGACGCCGACACCTGGGCGACCGAACTCGAGGACAAACGCGCGGAGAAAGACCGCTTTTTCGACGAGCACCCGCAGTCGCCGATCCCGCCCGAAGAGCGCGAGGCGTTCGACGGACTCGCCTACTTCGATCCCGACCCGGCCTACCGCGTGAGCGCAACCGTGACGGTCCACGACGACCCGGAGGCCGATCCCGTGCCGATGGCGACCACCGCCGGGCGAGAGGTACGATACCTGCGGGTGGCGACGCTCACCTTCGACCTCGAGCGAGACGACGACGATCTCGCGGACGGCACCTACGAGCTCCACGCCTACCAGCAGCGACCCGGCGGCGACGAACCGCTCTTCGTCCCGTTCCGGGACAAGACGACCGGCCAGCAAACCTACGAGGGCGGGCGGTACATGGAACTTGAGGCCGACCGCGACCTGGAGATCGGCGATGAGATCGTCCTCGATCTGAACCTCGCGTATTCGCCCTTCTGTGCCTACAGCGAGACGTTCGACTGCCCGAAGCCGCCCGAGGAGAACTGGCTCGAGGTGGCGATTCCGGCGGGCGAGCGCGTGGAATAACAGGACGGGTACCGGTTCGGCTCCGGCGGGTGATCAGATGACGTCGTCGGGATCGTGGTCGTTTGCCATTCGTTGGGCTTCGGCGGCGTACTGGTCGCGTACCTCAGGGTCGTCGACCGTACCGAGATTCTCCGGATCGGCGTCGACCGCTGCGGTCGTCTCCCGGGCGTCGGTAAAGGAGGTGAGCGCCCGCTCTTTGCGGAAGTAGCGCCGACCATCTGTGGTGGCGTAGGTGAGGATGATGAGGTTCTGCTCGTCGTCGGAGTACGTCCGCTCGACGAGCCACACGCGAACGCCGTCGTCGGTGAGGTCGGCCTCGTCGTGGTCGTCTCGCATGGTGAACGGTTCGCGAGCGAGTCGGAAGTGGGTACTGGTGGAGACGGAGGACGGGTCCGCCTACGGCGCGACGCCGACGGTGAGCAGCGTCCCGAACTCGCGGTAGCGTTCGACCATCGCCTCGCGGGTGTCCCACTCGTCGGTGGGAAACGCCGACTCGTCGGGGATCTCGGTCTCGAGGTCCGGGATACGGTCCTGTTCGGCGACGTACAGGCCCGCTTCACGAAACGCCTCGCGGTACTCCGCGTGGCTCCAGCGAGTCATCTCCACGGAGATCTTGTCCTGCCACCCGTGGGAGTGGACGTTCTCCTCGTAGTAGTTGACCGCACAGTAGAACGTGCCGCCAGAACGGAGGACGCGGGCGATCTCCTCGAGCGTCTCGTGGGGGTCGGCGGCGTAGTAGAACGCCTCCATCGACCAGACGTGGTCGATCGAGTCGTCGGCGAACGGCAGGTGGCCGAAGTCGCCGACGACGTAGCCAACCTGCGGGTCGTCGGTGTAACTGGCGGCGTTGCGGGCCATCTCCGGCGCGCCGTCGAGGCCGTAGACTCGCCCCGCGTCGGCGGTGTCCCGAAGCGCACGCCCGGCGTAGCCGCTGCCACAGCCAAGGTCGAGGACGACGTCCCCGGGTTCGACCGGCATCCGGGCGAGCGCGTGCTTCGCCGTGTGCCAGTGGCGTGCTTCCATCCCTCGGTCCCTGCCCTCTGCTGCCCAGGCGTCGAACTCCTCGCGAACGCTCATGGACGAGGGCACGCGTGCACGCCACTAAACTGAACAGGTTCGTAGTTCGCTTCAGGTTCGGTTCGTATCGGGTGCGTCGAACCCGTCTGCTCACACCGTCGTCGCCGTTCGAGGGTGGCCACCAGAACGCTCTTTAGGCCGGCAACTGAAGCACGTCTCGAGGGTTTTAGGCCGGCCAAAATCGGAAGCTATTTGTGTTTTAGGTTGGCCTAAACTAGATATGGGACTTAGACACGGAGACGAGCCCCAGAGTCGGGGGTCGATCGGCAGACGACGGTTTCTCGCGGCGACGGGACTCACGGTCTCGAGCGCGGCGCTCGCGGGCTGTTTCGGCGGGAACGACGCAGATCTCACGATCTTCTCCGGTCGAACGGAAGACCAGATCGAGCCAATCTTCCGTGAGGTCGAGGATCGCCTCGAGATAACGATCGCCGACCGGTACGGGAGTTCCGAGGGGATGGTCGGCGAGATCGTCGAGGCGGGCGAGGGCAGCGGCGCCGACCTCTTCTACACGCAGGACTCGGGGACGCTCGGCGCGCTCAAGGCCGAAGGCCGAACCGCCGACCTCTCGGACGCCGCTGTCGACGCAGTCCCCGAAGCGTACCGCGATCCCGACGGGACGTGGGTCGGCGTTTCCGGGCGCACGCGGGCGATCGCGTACAACACCGATCGCTGGGCCGCCGAAGAGCTGCCGAACGACATCTTCGCCTACGCGGAGGACGACCGCTTCGACGGTGAGCTAGGCTGGCGCGTTGACTCCGGTTCGTTCCTCTCATTCATGCGTGCCATGATGATCGAGTACGGCGAGGACGCCACCCGCGAGTGGGTCGAGGGGCTCCAGGCGCTCGGCATCACGAACAACGAGGGCGGGATGACCACCCCACAGCAGATCGCGAACGGCGAGCTCTCGGTCGGCTTCGTCAACCACTACTACGTCGGCCGGCTGCTCGAGGACGACCCCGATGCGCCGATCAACGTCACGTTCACCAACGGTGACGTCGGCGCGCTGTTCAACGTCTCCGGGGTCGCCCTCGTCGACACGGCGGACGACGTCGACCTCGCCCGGGAGGTTGTCGAAGAGTTCCTCGCCGAGGGGGTTCAGGAGCTGTTCGTCGAACTCAACGCCGAGTATCCGGTCGTCGACGGTGTCGAGTACACCGGCGACATGCCGGGTCCAGACGAGCTCAACCCGCCGACGTTCGACCTGAACGACCTCGCCGACGTCGACCCCGCGAGCGACCTCCTCCGGGAGACCGGCGTCCTCTGATTTAGGAAGGCCTAAACCTTCGCGTTCGATACGATCACCCGTGAGCGACAGCCGGCCGACCTCGGAACGAACGCCGACAGCCCTCGGACGGGCCGACCACGCGCTCGGACTCACGCTCCTGAGCGGCGCCGTCGCCGCCTTGATTGCGATGCCGCTGCTCTGGATCTTCGTTCGGGCCGCGGAGGTCGACCCCGGCCGCGCCGTCGACATTCTGATCAGGCCGCGCTCGCTCGAGATCGTCGCCAACAGCCTGGCGTTGATGGCCGGCGTAACGATCCTCTCAGTGTTGATCGGCGTCCCCCTCGCCTGGCTCACCGTCCGGACCGACCTGCCTTTCTCGCGGTTCTGGACGGTCGTCGTCGCCCTCCCGCTCGCGATCCCGAGCTACCTCGGGGCGCTCGCGTACCTCGACGTCTTCGGACCGCACGGCCGACTGCAGTCGCTGCTCGAGCCGTTCGGCGTCACCTCCCTGCCCGAGATCTACGGCCTCGGTGGGGCGATCCTCGTCATCACCCTCTACACCTACCCGTACGTCTACCTCACCACGCGCGCGGCGCTGAAGACCTTCGACAAGACGCTCGTCGACGCCGCTCGGACGCTCGAGCACGGCTACCGCGAGACGTTTCGGCGCGTAACGCTCCCCCAGATCCGGCCCGCGATCACCGCCGGCGCGCTGCTCGTCGCGCTTTATGCGATCTCGGACTTCGGGACGCCCGCGTTCATGCGCCTCGACGTCTTCACCCGCCAGATCTACGTCGAGTACCGCGGCTGGAACCTCGATTACGCCGCCATGCTCTCGATCCAGCTGATCGTCGTAACCGTCTTCATCCTCGCTCTCGAGTCACGCGTTCGCGGTCGTGAACGACTCTACACCGGATCAGGGGGCGGGAGCGGCAGCACGAACGTCGTCGAACTCGGGCGGTGGCGCTGGCCCGCGACCGCCTTCTGCGCACTCGTGGCGATCGCAACGCTCGTCCTGCCGGTGTTCGTCTTCGCGTCGTGGCTGATCACCGGCGCGGCGAGCGAGGTCGACGCCTACCGGTTCCGGCTCGAGTACGCGTTCAACTCGGCCGCCGTATCGACTGCGGCGGCGGCCGTCGCCGCCCTGGCGGCGCTGCCGGTCGCGTACCTGGCCGCCCGGTACGACACGCTTGCTGGCCACCTCTTCGAACGGGCGACGTACGTCGGCTACGCCGTCCCGGGGATCGTCATCGGCCTCGCACTCGTCTTCTTCGGCGCGAACTACGCCGCGTGGCTCTTCCCGTCGATCCCGCTGCTCGTGTTCGCCTACGTCGTCCGTTTCATCCCCCAGTCCGTCGGGAGCACGCGAACCTCGGTCCTGCAGGTCAACCCGAGGCTCACCGAAGCCTCCCGGACTCTCGGTCGAGGGTCGCTCGAGACCTTCCGATCGGTTACGCTCCCGATCATCGCCCCGGGGATCGTCGCGGGCGCCGCGCTGGTCTTCCTGACGACGATGAAAGAACTCCCCGCGACGCTCCTGCTCAGACCCACCGGCTTCGACACCCTCGTCACCCACATCTGGCGGGCCGAACAGGCGGCCTATATGAGCCACGCCGCCGTCCCCGCGTTCGTTATCCTGCTCGTCTCGGGCGTCTCAATGTGGATCATCCTCCGGCAGGAGAACGTCTGAGACGGCTGGTCGTCACTGGGCGACGGGATAGTACGAGTCGGATGATCGTTCGGTTGCCGTCGAAATCGCTCGAGTGTGGTCGAACCGCGCGCGACGATCGAGTCGAGCAGACACCCGCACTCTTAAGTTGGTTCCAGAACTTGTTGCGTTCAATATGGAGTATTCGCTCGAGATCGATGGGACGCCCGAAACGGTACCCGGGGGGACGGGGATTCTCTTGTTGCACCCGAGTACGGGCGAAACGGACCGCATGGACACCGACTTTCTGAAGACCGACACCGACCGCTTCTTCGTCGTCTCCACGCGAACCACCGCCCGCGAGGTCAAACAGAAACTCGAGTATTACGACGTCGACGAATCGCGCGCCGAGATCCTCGACACTCTCAGTATCGAGCGCGGCTACTCCCGGCGCACGAGCGATCACGTCCACTACGTCGCCGCACCGGACGACGTCGACGGCATCGTCGAACAGGTCCGGCGCTTCCTCGAGCGACACGACGGCAAACTCCGCATCAGCTTCGACTCGGTCACCGAACTGGCCTACTACGCCGGCGAAGAAGACGCACTCGAGGCGACCGAACGGCTGCTGACGCTGCTCGCAGAGCACGACGCGATCGGTCTCTTCCACCTCTCCGAGGAGGTGCACGACGCCGACGTCGTCGACGACTTCCGCTCGCTCTTCGACGGCATCGTCGACCTCGACGAGGACGGTAACGTCACGGCGACGTTCTGATCGTCGATCCGAAGTCACTGACTCGAAACCGGAGCAGGGGACCGTTTCGAGTGGAACGGTCGGTCGTTCCGTCGTCGAACGACTGGTCAGTTGTCGAACCGGGCCTGGACGAACGGCTGCACGTCGTCGATCTCCGAGAGCCGAGAGTCGGAGAGAAGGACGACCTCGGTGTCCTCGAGCGGCACCGAGAGGCTGATCTCCTTGGTCCGACCGTAGCGTCCCTTCGAGACGACGACGGCGTTGACGATGCCGAGCATGTCGAGTTCGCTGATGAGGTCGGTTACGCGACGCTGGGTGAGGACGTCGGCGTCGATCTCCTCACAGAGCCGTTTGTAGATGTTGTACACCTCACCCGTGTTGATGCTGTGAACGCCGTTTTTCTCGAGCAGGATGATCGAAAAGAGGACGAGCTTGCTCTGGGTGGGGAGCGTCCGGACGACCTCGACGACGCGGTCGAGTTCGATCTTGTCCTGGGCCTGGCGAACGTGTTCTTCGACGACCGTCTCCGACTGGGAACGTTCGGCCAGTTCGCCCGCGGTTCTGAGGAGGTCGAGCGCGCGCCGGGCGTCGCCGTGTTCCTGGGCCGCGAAGGCGGCACACAGCGGGATGACGTCCGGCGAGAGGGCCCCCTCCTCGAACGCCACTTCCGATCGGTGCTGGAGGATGTCCCGTAGCTGGTTCGCGTCGTATGGCGGGAAGACGATCTCCTCCTCGCCGAGACTCGACTTGACGCGCGGGTCGAGAAAGTCCGTGAACTTGAGGTCGTTGCTGATGCCGATGATCGACACTCGCGAGTTCTGCAGCTCCGAGTTCATCCGCGAGAGGTTGTAGAGCGTGTCGTCACCCGACTTCTCGACGAGTTTGTCGATCTCGTCGAGCATGATCACGACCACGCGCTCTGAGTAGTCGACGGCCTCGAAGAAGACGCTGTAAACGCGATCGGTCGGCCAGCCGGTCATCGGCACCTCCTCGAAGGAGTCTCGGTCGTCCTCGAGACGCTCGATCTGCGCGTCCACCTCGGCGACCGACGAGAACGGCGTCTCCGCGAGCGGGTTGGTATCCTCCGGCCTCGAGTCGACTGGCGACTCCTCACCGGCCACTCCCGCTGCTCGACCGTCCGATCCAGACCCCTTTGTTTCGACTGGAGAATCAGACGACTGCGATGGACTGTCATCGCCACGTGAAACAGTGGAAGTCGAACTCGAGGACGGTCCGTCACCGAACTCGAACGGGCTCGCGTCGTCGGCCGAGGTCGAAGGCTCGTCGGTGGCGCGATCTGCGTCGTCGTCGACGGACGTTTCGTACGCCTCGACCGCCTTGAGAAGCGATTCGAGCGAGGCGATTCGGTCGTCGATCACCCGTTCGTTCTCCTCGATGAACTTGTTCGCGAGCTGGGCGAGCACGCGGTACTGCGTGTCGGTTACCTCGCAGTTGATGTACTCGACGTCACACGGAACCCGGTACTTCGTGGAGGTGGTCTCGAGTTCCTTGCTGACGAACTTCGCGCTCGCCGTCTTTCCCGTTCCGGTCTTCCCGTAGATGAGGATGTTCGACGGCGTCTCCCCGCGGAGTGCGGCGACCAGAATCGTCGCCATCTTGTTGATCTGGTCGTTTCGGTGGGGGAGTTCGTGTGGGGTGTAGGACGGACGGAGCACTTCCTTGTTTTCGAAGATCGGCTCGCCGCTCAGCAGGTCGTCGAACAACCCCTGGTTGGAGTTCTCCTCGAACAGCCCCTGGCTCGAGTCGTCGTCAGCCTCCTCGGCACCTGTGGCGAATCCGTGGGGAGAATCGAGGTCGATCTCTCGACTCGAACCCGCCCGCTGTGAGTTTTCGTCAGACATCCGTCGTACACGCACCCCTTCGTTTCCCGTGGAATACCGACTCGAGAGGTCGATTTCGGCCTCTTTCAGTCTCGTTACGGTCAGTATATGTCTCCGTCGACAGTTCCCGAGTCCAGTTGATGCAAGCGAAGCAGAGGAACACATCGGTATTAAATTCTTCCCTTCAGTGATCACAGATGGTCAGCATACTCGAGTGAGCCGTGGGTTTCCACGCTGCAGTCAGTCGATTAGCAGTAATCAGCTCGAATGGGAAGTGGCAAAATATGGGGGTGTGGAAGTGCGAGACATGCCAGTTTCAACTCGAGAATCGATCGTCTCACTCGAGGTGAACGGAGGCCCTCGAATCGACAACAACCCGATAAGAGACGGCGGGCAATTTCCGGTCGACTGGGCGGGTTCCGACCACCGTGGAACGACTCGGGCACCGAGCACTCGAGTGGCCGGTGTCACTGAACGTCAGAAAACGTGACCGGTGTGAAGACTGGGAGAAGTCGATGGAGACGGTGAGTAGGAGAGAAGATTGGAAGGGTGTAGAATGAGTTGTGAGATTACGTACTGTGGTTTGCGCGTACGCGGTAATCCGGTAGAGTTGAGACAGCAGGTAGAGTTAACCGGTAGGTTTCCAGTATTTAGAGAGTTGGCAGTCACGCTGTGAACAACCAGTCGTCCAGTAGAACTCGCTTCAGATGCCATTGAGAGACATTGGCGGGACACGGAGCCGAAAGGGAGACGTGGATAGGCTCATCGAACACAGTCTCGATGTGTTCGAAGTGGCTGGCGGAAGTCGAAAGGAGGTTACAGCTGAAGGAGGTCGGCTGGTGGTTGGCGTACGTTCGTCGTTGGTGTACGCCCGTCGCCTCGAGTGGTGCGTTCGTGACGAGTGGTGCGTTCGTGACGAGTGGTGCGTTCGTGACGAGTGGTGCGTTCGTGACGAGTGGTGCGTTCGTGACGAGTGGTGCGTTCGTGACGAGTGGTGCGTTCGTGACGAGTGGTGCGTTCGTGACGAGTGGTGCGTTCGTGACGAGTGGTGGTGAGTGAGTAAGCCGTGGTGAGTGAACGATCGGCTCACGTGTCGAAGCTCATTCCGCATGATGATTGCTTCCGCGATAGCAATATTCGTGATGGCTATACTTACGGCAGTGACGCGACGGTGACGCGGTAGTGATGCCCACGACATGAGTTATCACTAGACGCTCCACGCCCCCCACCCCTTCGTTTCTACTGGAACCTCCCGAGAGAGGGACCGGGTGGGGGATGGATTCTAGGACGGGAAGATTCAAGTAGATAGGGTAGAAACAGTATCCGCAGTCCTAGCAGAAAAACCAATTTCCTAGAAGATTCGATTTTAGTTACTAGGCTTTACTAGAAATATCGCTTTTTAAGCTCTGAGTTACTAGAACAGTCGTAACCACTGAATTCTCTGCTTCTGCGGCTTCTCGTCGCTCCTCGAGTCGAAACTGAGCCCTCAAGGCGTCGTGAACGCCCCAACTTCGCCACGATCACCCGGACACCGTTCTCGGTTTCCAGTCGAAATGGAGGGGTGGGGGTCTACGCGAGATACCTAGTAGCATATTAACTCCACATACTCAACCACCCTGATACACTACCACATCACTATGCGTACCGGTTCCACTGTGCCTCCGTTTCGTTTGGACGGTTTTTCGTTTCGTTTGCAGCCGGTGTCGGTCAACTTCGACACCCCGTCCGACGTAGCGATCTCGTTTCTTGGATGCATTAACGTTCGATATTCGTTCACGATGATCGTACAGTTCGCTCGAGTGACTGCTTCTCGTTTCTATCCCTCCGACCGATAATTCCGTACTATTGGTTATTAAACACGTCTGACGTAGGCTTAAGTGAATCGAGCGCAGTACTACGCTCATACAGCACCCCGTGGTGCCGGAGGACCCCAAGGATGGGACTGTTTACAGGACTCAAAGATAGCATTTCCCGCGTTACGGATCGCCTGTTCTCGGATCAGGAACCGAAGCGGATCGGAATCTACGGGCCGCCCAACGCAGGGAAGACGACGTTAGCGAATCGTATCGCTCGAGACTGGACCGGCGATGCGATCGGGAAGGAAAGTCACATCGCACACGAGACGCGCCGGGCCCGACGAAAGGAAAACGTCGAGATCGAACGGAACGGCAAGTCGGTCACGATCGACATCGTCGACACGCCGGGTGTGACAACGAAAGTCGACTACGAGGAGTTCACCGACGAGATGGAAAAAGACGACGCCATCCGTCGGTCACGTGAGGCGACCGAAGGGGTCGCCGAAGCGATGCACTGGCTTCGTGAAGACGTCGACGGCGTCATCTACGTTCTCGACAGTGCCGAAGACCCCATCACGCAGGTTAACACGATGTTGATCGGGATCATCGAATCCCGCGACCTCCCGGTACTCATCTTCGCGAACAAGATCGACTTACCGGAGTCGAGCGTCAAACGGATCGAGGACGCCTTCCCCCAGCACAAGACTGTCCCGCTCTCTGCCAAGGAGGGGGACAACATGGACGAAGTGTACGACAACATCGCGGAGTACTTCGGGTGATATGATGCCGGAAGCCACAGGGAAGGACGACGGTGACGGGATCCAGATCGACCTCATCAGCGGCCAGCGGATGGACGAACTGGCCACGATGGAGAAGATCCGAATGATTCTCGACGGGGTTCACGAAGGGAAGATCGTTATCCTCGAGGAGGGGCTCACTCCCGACGAGGAGAGTAAACTCATCGAGGTGACGATGAGCGAGATCAGCCCCGACGAGTTCAACGGCATCGAAATCGAGACCTATCCGAAGTCCGGTTCGGGTGACTCGTCGCTACTCGGACGGCTGATGGGGAGTGACGACTCGAGTGCCAAACTGACCGTGATCGGGCCGGCCAACCGAATCGAGACGCTCCACAAGGACGAGACGCTCATCAGCGCGTTCGTGTCTAGAAACTGATGCCCCACCAGTGTACGACCTGCGGTCGGACGTTCGCAGATGGCTCGAAGGAGATGCTCTCGGGCTGTCCAGACTGTGGTGGCAACAAGTTCCAGTTCGTGCCCAGTGACGGGGAAACGGGTGACACCGCCTCCGGGGACGGATCGACCGACGACAGCCGCTCCCGAGAGTCGGACGGCGTTCCCGACTGGGTGTCGAGTGCAACCACTGGCGCGCCCGATCCCGACTCGAGTGCCCGTTCGGATGACCTCTCGTGGCCCCCGGCCGAGACCGCCACCGAGTCGGCACCGTTCGACGGGTTTTCGGAGTGGCCGGACAGCGCTCGCCGACCCGAAGACCGTTCCTCGAGCGACGCCGACCAGTCGACGGCGCCCCAGCCACGGACCGACGCGGCGGAGGTCGCCGACGACGGCACCGAGGACACGGCGCAGGCGGACGCCCGTAGTTCGGTCGTTGCTCCAGACGAACTGCCGGCTGCACCGGAACGCGCACACGAGCCACCGGAACGCGAACGCGGTTCAGCGACGAGTGAACGCGGTTCAGCGACGAGTGAACGCGGTTCAGCGACGAGTGAACGCGGTTCAGCGACGAGTGAACGCGGTTCAGCGACGAGTGAACGCGGTTCAGCGACGAGTGAACGCGGTTCAGCGACGAGTGAACGCGGTTCAGCGACGAACGAACACGAGCACGAGCCACCGGAACACGGACGCGTCATCAGCGAACCCTCCGGTGACCGACCGTCGCTCGAGGAACTTCGTGAGGAACTCAACGAGCAGTTCGAGAGCATCAAAATCGTCCGTCCCGGGGAGTACGAACTCAATCTGATGGAGCTCTACAATCGCGAAGAACACATCGTCTCCTTGCAAGAGGACGGTCGGTACGTCATCGAAGTCCCAGATTCCTGGCGCGACGGTGAGTGACGGTCACTCCGGGTTCAGCACTCGAGTAGTAGCTCTCTCTGCAAAGAACCCTGTTATTTCCCCTCCAGAACTCCCTCGTTAGTCCCTGACACACCGATCTGTCCTCGATCCTCTTCCACCTGAAATGGTGGTCGCTGGTTCTGGAACGTGGCGGTGCATCACGGGCGAGCGATCGGGAGAAGGATGGATTTAAGCGATCCGGCCGATAGCTCTCGAGTATGAGCACTGCAACCAAGGTCGTCCTCGCAACGCTCGGTGCGTCGGCGCTGCTGGCGATTCTGGCGATCGTTCAGAACCTCTTCGTCTGATGTTCGAGTCCCGGGAGATTTCGGGCCCGGTCGAGGCCGTCCGTGCCGAGTACACCCCCGACGTCCTCGTCTTCGACTGCACGCGGGACTTCGAGACGCTCCCGCCGGCGGAAGCCGAGGACCTCGGACTCGTCGTCGACGCGCTCGAACCGGCGAGTTACCCGGCGTCGTGGCTCCCATCGGATGCCCCGACGCTCCTCCAGCGGTACGCGAGCGGTGACTTCACCATCGGAATGCCGGGTGACGGCAGCGTCGTCTGGACGCGTCAGACCGACCCGCCTGTCCTGTTAGTAAAACCTCGGATCCAGGGATCGCCCGAGTCGTTCATCGACTTCCTCCTCGCGGAGGCGCTCGTCGAGGTCGGCCTCGAGATCCCGGAACACTTCCTCGGCTTCTTCGAGGAGGGATACCGCGAGCTCGACGCAGCGGTGGCGCTCGATCCCAACGGTACGTACCAGATCGCCGCCGCGCTGTACGACGGCTGGACGGGGCTGTCGACTCGTGAGGCGTTTACGACGTGGCACGACGACCACCCCGAACTCGCCGACGCGTGGCAGGACGCGGGGGCGCGACTCGAAGATCGCGTCTCGGGCCTCCCTGGAGCTGTCGCGCGCGGCGAGACGGATTTCGCCGACGCCACCGAACTCGCCTGTGCGGCGATCAAACACGCCATCGAACTCCCGGCCCCGTTCGCGGCGCTCGAGACCGACGCCTACCGCGATCACGGACCCGAGTACGCGATCAAGTGGGCGGAGAAAACGTTCGAGGCGCTCGCCGAGTGAGTCGGTGAACGCTGTCGACACTGAATCGAGTCACCAGCTCCCGGGACGTCGGCTGCCGGCGAACGCCACAGCGCTCGCGACGGTCACGAGTCCGAGTTGTGCGCCGTCGCCGAGTGACCAGCCTGGGAGGGCACTCGAACCGGACGTCGTGAGCGGGAGGGACGTGCTCGTGAGCGGAGTTGGCGAACTGAGCAGCAACTCGTCGACCGCGAGTCGGACGTGTCCGAGCCACGGGACGCGAAGCATACCTTTTCCGGTGACCCACGCTGGCTTTACGACGTCCGTCCTGGCACCGCCGACCGCCTGGTCGTAGCCGCTGTTCGCGTCACCTTTCGTGATGAAGCCGTCGTGGTTGGCCGGACAGGTTGCGAGCTGTCCGCAGCTGGCTCCACCGACGTAGTCGGGGTTGGCCTTCGTCTCGACCCAGTTTTCACCTTCCTCGACCCAGAAGTGGACGCGGTGGATGACCGGCGTCTGGAACTCGCTGCCGTCGGGTTTGAAGATAACGACGTCGCCGGGTTTGCCGAACTTCTCGTGGCTGCCACCGGCGCCGTTGTCGTAGGTGACGATGCCGGTTCCGTCGATGGGGTCGTCGCCGACGTACCGATCGTCGTCGACGACGAAGATCAGGTCACCGCGCTGCATGTTCGGCTCCATACTGCCGCTCTCGACGGCGACCAGCGGCGGCCAGGCGCCGCTGAGGCCGAACAGCACCAATCCCACGAAGGCGACGATCGCGACGCTGGTCAGCACGTCACGGATCGCGACGATTCGGCCGTCGTCGGTCTTCAGGAACCAGCGGAGGACGCCGTCGTCCTCGATCGTCACGGCGTCAGCGTTCCTGCGAGAGCCGGTGTTTCTGGGCGGCTGTGAGTTTCCGGATGACCGTGAGTTGCCGGACGAGCGTGACCGTCGGGACGATGGGACTCGGCCGTCGGTATTTTCCGTTCGGTCGTCGGTATTTCCCGTTCGACGTGGTGTGTCAGCAGTTCCCGGTTCGGTCCCCTTCTGAGAAGTAGGATCGTTGCTGTCGCCGGACTCGTCGGAGGGGCCATCGGGGCCGGGACCGCTCATCGACACTCGGTTTGCCGGCGCCGACAATCAACCTTCTGTTCCTGCTGGTAGTCGCGTCGCGAACCTGTGATGTACAGCGAAGCGATGGCGCGCACGGCCCGAAAACGATGCTCGTTGATCACCACACGTCGTACGATGCTCGTTGATCACCACACGTCGTACGATGCTCGTTGATCACCACACGTCGTACCGCTGACCGACACCGATAGCGACCGCCCCACCGACGAACCCGAGCGACACGCCGACCGGACCACTGACGGTGAGGATCGACTCGAACGCCAGACGGATGTATCCCAGATAGGGGATGCGAATCATCGCTTTTCCAGTAACCCACTCGGGTTTGACGACATCGGTTTCGGCGTAGCTGCCGACGACCTGATCGTAGGCGTTGTTCGCATCTCCTCTGGTGACGAAGCCGTCGTGTTCGGCGGGACAGGTTGCGACCTCCTCACAGCTGGCGCCGTTGACGAACGCCGGATCGGCCTGGTCGTCGACCCAGTTGTCACCTTCCTCGACCCAGTAGTAGGCTCGATGGATAATCGGCGTCTGGAACTCGTCGCCGTTTGGCTGAAAGATGATGACGTCGCCAGGCTCGCCGAACTTCTC
The DNA here is from genome assembly GCF_024362485.1 of Natronobeatus ordinarius. Classification (NCBI taxonomy): domain Archaea; kingdom Methanobacteriati; phylum Methanobacteriota; class Halobacteria; order Halobacteriales; family Natrialbaceae; genus Natronobeatus; species Natronobeatus ordinarius. The sequence goes on from NZ_CP101456.1 coordinate 360,518, forward strand.
GTGGCCGCCACCGGCACCGTTCTCGTAGGTGACGATGCCGGTTCCGTCGATGGGATCGTCGCCGACGAACCGATTCTCGTCGACGACGAAGACTAGGTCACCACGCTGCATGTTCGGCTCCATACTGCCGCTCTCGACGGCGACCATCGGCGGCCAGACGCCGCTGAGGCCGAACAGTACCAGCCCCACGAAGGCGACGATCGCGACGCCGGTCAGCACGTCACGGATCGCGACGATCCGGCCGTCGTCGGTCTTCAGAAACCAGCGAACGACGCCGTCGTCCTCGATCGTCACGGAATCGTCCGCCGTCGCCGTGGCGTCCTCTCCAGCCGTTCCGGACCGGGACGACTGTTCGCGTCGATCACGATCGCCGTCGGCTCGCCGGTTGCGACCGCTGCCGTCATCGGGCTCGTCTGTGGAATCTCGAGGACCGGGGCCGCTCATCGTTACCTGGTTCGACGGGGCCGACAATCAACGTTCTGACCGTGTCAACTGACCGAGAACAGTCCCCACCACCGGACGGGAACAGCACCCACCACCGGATGGGAACAGCCCCCACCACCAGATCGGTTCCATTCTGGACCGTCGTCGAGCCGAAGCCACTCACTGACCGACCCATTCGCTAGCCTTTTCTCCCCGCTCGAGAGATACCGGGAGTGTGCCACTCGAGGGCCCCGCGCGCATCGTGAGCGAACTCACGAGTCGTGGCTACAACGTCGAGCGCGAGGCCGTGACGTTGATCGCCTCCGCCCCCGATCCTGACGCGACGCTCGAGCGCGTCGTCGACGCCGTTCCAGACGACGTGCTCGTGGTCGACAGCGAACACGTTCGGGCCGCACTCGACCCGGAGGCGTCGACTGCTGCGGTGGCCGATTCGACCACTCGTTCGGCTGATTCGAACGGACCGAATCGCCAGCCCTCGTCGCAATCTCACCCCTCTGTTTCAACTGGAAACTCTCCGTCGAACTCGTCCGAAAGCGGTGGCGAATCTCCAGTTGAAACGAAGGGGTCTCGAGGCGATTTCGAACGGCCGGTCGACGCCTCGGCTCGTGAACTCGAGATCGCAAACGACATGACGGGGGCGAGCACCGGGACAGGCGAGTACCGCGACTTCGTGGCGGTCTTTCGCGATCGACTCGAGCGTCTCGGGCGAAAACTCCGGGGACGGGTCAACCACCGGCCGGCGAGTTCCATCGAGAGCATGCCCGGCGGGAGCGAGGTCGCCATGGTCGGCCTCGTCAACGACATCCGATCGACGGCCAGCGGTCACTGGTTGATCGAACTCGAGGATGCCACCGGAACCTTCCCCTGGCTCGTGATGAAAGACCGGGAGTACGTCGACCTCGTCGAGGAGTTGCTCTGCGATGAGGTGCTGGCGATGGAGGGGACGCTCTCTGACGACGCGGGAATCGCCTTCGTCGACTCGATGTACTTCCCGGACGTACCCCGCACCCACCAGCCGTCGACGGCGGATCGTCACGTACAGGCCGCGCTGATCAGCGACGTCCACGTCGGCAGCGACGAGTTCATGGAAGCGGCCTGGAACGACTTCGCCGACTGGCTGCACACCGAGCCCGCTCAGCACGTCGAGTACCTGCTGATCGCCGGTGACATGGTCGAGGGCGTCGGCGTCTATCCGAACCAGGACGAGGAACTCCAGATCGTCGACATCTACGAGCAGTACGAGGCGTTCAACGAGCACTTAAAAGACGTGCCGGGGGACTTAGAGATCGTCATGATCCCGGGGAACCACGACGCGGTTCGACTCGCCGAACCCCAGCCGGGTTTCGACGACGACCTCCGGGAGATCATGTCGGCCCACGACGCCCGCATCGTGAGCAACCCCTCGACGGTGACGCTCGAGGGCGTCTCCGTCCTGATGTATCACGGCGTTTCGCTGGACGAGGTGATCGCCGAGCTCCCCGCCGAGAAGGCCAGCTACGACGAACCGCACAAGGCGATGTACCAGTTGCTGAAAAAGCGCCACGTCGCCCCGCAGTTCGGGGGCCACACCCGGCTGGCTCCCGAGGAGAAAGACTACCTGGTCATCGAGGAGGTTCCCGACATCTTCCACACGGGCCACGTCCACAAACTCGGCTTCGGCAAGTACCACAACGTGCTCGCGATCAACTCGGGTTGCTGGCAGGCCCAGACCGATTTCCAGAAGAGCGTCAACATCAACCCCGACTCCGGGTTCGCGCCGATCGTCGACCTCGACACCCTCGACGTGACGGTCCAGAAGTTCAGCTAGCCTCGGGCGCCTCGACGCGAGGCAGCTCGAGGACGGCGGTGGTCCCTCTTGGCTCGTCGACGTCGAACCGGAGGTCGCCGCCGATGTCGGTGACGATCCAGTTGACCGCCCACAGCCCCAGCCCGCTCGTGTGCTCGACCTGCGTGCTCTCCCGTCGCCCGGTGAGCAACTCGTACTCCGCCTTGGGGATCCCAGGGCCGTTGTCCGAGATCCGAACCTCGAGGACGCCGTCGGTCTCCCGCTCGAGCGCGGTGACCGCGACCCGTGGCTCGGCGGCGTCGTTGTGCTCGAGGCCGTTTTCGATCACGTTCTCGAGCGCGAATCGGAGTGCGTCGGAGCCTTCGACCCACATCCCGTCGGGAACGGCTGCGGTGCACTCCCCTTCCGGATATCGCTCGCCACACTCCTCGAGGACGTCGTCGACGAGCGCCGCCAGGTCGGTCGGCCGGCGATCGGGGCCGTCCGCGAGCAGCCGGTCAACCTCGCGGATCTTCTGGCTGGTCGAGAGCAGTTCGCGGGCGGCGGCGACGATCCGCTCGGCCATCCGCGTCCGCCTCCCCTCGAGACCCTCTCGAAGCTCGGCGGCGTAGCCCTCGACGATGTTCATGTGGTTGCGGATGTCGTGACGGACGATCCGGTTGAGCACCTCGAGCTGTTCGTTCTGTGCCTCGAGGCGCTGTTCGTAGGCTTTCCACTCGGTGACGTCCTGCAGAATTCCGACGACGCCCTCGACGGCTCCGCTCGCGTCGACCGTCGCCTCGGCTCGCTCCCGGATCCACGTCGGTTCGCCGTCGACGACGACGCGATACTCGAGGTCGTAGGAGTCGCCCTCGAGCGCGGACGCCCACTCGGCCTCGAGGCGTGGCAGATCGTCGGGGTGGACGTACTCGAAGAAGCGCTCGAGGTCCAACCGGCCCTCGGCGACCGGGATGCCCAATCGGGCGTACACGTCGTCGGACCACTTGAGCGTGTCACTCGAGACGTCGTAGTGCCAGCTGCTGATGTCGGCGACCGCCTGGGCCTGCCGGAGGTGCGCCTCGCTTTCGTTCCGTCGCTGCTCCGCTCGTTTCCGCTCGGTGACGTCCTGGACGACGCTGTCGACGTATCGCTCGCCGTCCGCTTCGGTCCGGATGGCGGTGACGGCTCCCCAGAAGGGCTCTCCCGAAAGCGTCTGCAGGCGGACCTCGTAGCTGACGAGCGGCTCCTCGTCGTCGAACAGCCGGGCACGGAGGCGCTCCCGGACATCGGGCTCGAGACACACCTCCTCGGGGGAGCGCCCGAGCAGCTCCCCCTCCGAATCCGCTCCGACCATCGTGACCATCGCCGGGTTGACGAACTCGAACGCCACCTCGGGGTCGAGCGAGAGCCGAAAGACGCCGACGGGGACGTTCTCGACGATCCGCTCGTAGCGCTCGAGTTCGTTCGCCCGAGCCTTCTCCTCGCTCATATCCTGCAGTTTTGCGAGGATCAGCTCCTCGCCGTCGACCTCGATCCGCCCGAGGCTGACCCGGACCGGAAACTCGGAGCCGTCCGCCCGTCGGTTGCGCCCCTCGACCGTGATCGGCTCGCCGAACTCGTACGAGCGCCAGCGCGTCGAGAGCTCCTCGGGGTCGTGGTCCACTTCGACCTCCGCGACGTTCATCCCGATCAGCTCCTCGCGGTCGTAGCCCAGCTTTTCACACGTACGACGGTTGACGTTGTGGATGACCCCGTCCTCGTCGTGGATCGAGATCATGTTCGGCGAGTGCTCGAAGATCGACCGGAACTGCGGGCCGCCCCACGTCTCCTCGTCCGCTCGTTCGGCCCGATACGCCGCGGCGTAGCCGCGAAGCCGCCGCCCGAGCTGCGTCGCCCGATGTCCCTCGAGCGGTCCCTCGAAGACGTCCGTGACGCCGGCGGCGATCGCCGCCGCGGTGTCGACGCCGTCCTCGGCGAGGAGCACGACGGGGAGCGCGGGACTGTGCGCCCGAACGCGCTCGAGGGCGTCGGCCCAGCCCGTCGCCGACCCCTCGATCCACAGGAGACAGTCGACGTCGCCGGTCGTCGCGCGCTCGAGCGCGTCGTCGATCGTGGTTTCGACGGCGACCGCGAGCGACACGTCGCCGGTCGCGAGCGACGAGGCAGCCGACGCCGCCTCCGGTTCGTCGCCCACGATGAGCACGTCTCCCGGCTCGGTCGGTCCCCTGCTCCCATCCATGACTGTACGAATCGTTGGCTAGTTACCAAGAACCTTGCCCCTGATCGACGTCGGTCGCGATCACAAAACGGTAAGCCGCCGACGCCGTAACCCGACTCGATGCAGCGAATTACGCTCGGAAACACGATCTTCGAGGGCGAGAACAACGCCTACCTGTTCACGGGCGAGTCGACCGTCCTCGTCGACACCGGCGTCGCGGTTTCCGAGGCTCGAGCCGAACTCGAGGCCGGCCTCACAGCCCACGGACTCGGCTTCGCCGACGTCGACGCGGTCGTTCTCACCCACTACCACGCCGATCACTCGGGACTGGCTGGCGAAATCCAGGCGGCGAGTGGGGCGACCGTCCACGCTCACGCCGCTGACGCACCCCTGATCGCGGGCGAGTCGTCCACGTGGGACGCCGTCCACGAGACGCACGCCCAGCTGTTCGAGGAGTGGGGGATGCCCGACGACGCCCGCGAATCGCTTCTCGCACACATCTTCGACGGCCCCGACATCCGCGGCTCCGATCCCGCGGTCGAGCCGTTCGACGCCGACGAGACGCTCACCTTCGGCGACCTCGAACTCGAGGTATTCCACACGCCGGGTCACGCCGCCGGCCACGCCTGTTTCGTCCTCAAGGGCGGCGACGAGTTCCTCTCCGGCGACGCCCTGTTGCCGGTTTACACCCCGAACGTCGGCGGCGCTGACGTCCGGGTCGACCGGCCCCTCGAGCGCTACCTCGAGACGCTCGAGCGGATCGCCGACCGCGGATTCGACCGGGCCTGGCCGGGGCATCGCGATCCGATCGACGATCCGGCGGGTCGCGCGCGCTATATCGTCGAGCATCACGAGGAACGCGCCTTCCGCGTGCTCACCGTGCTCGACGACCACGGCCCCGCCGACGCCTGGACGGTCAGCGCCCACCTCTTCGGCGACCTCGAGGGAATCCACGTCCTCCACGGGCCCGGGGAAGCGTACGCCCACCTCGAACACCTCGCCCGGGAGGGTGATCTCGAGCGGACGAACGACGGCTATCGGCTCACCGACGACGCGGCCGAGCGGCTAGCCGGGCGTTCGGATGATCGCTGGCCGCTCTGAATCGGTCGTCGATCAGGCCGGCAACGAGACGCGGCTCACCGGCAGCCGGTAGGAGCCGTCGAAGAACTCGAGTTCGTTCACCGTCCACTGGACGGGCTCGACCTCGCGGTCGGCCAGTTGGCGGGCCGCCTCGAGGTCGCCGCCGCGGGCCAGCGTTACGTGGGGGACGTAGTCGGCCGCCTCGAGGCCGGGAACGGCGCCGAAGGCGTCGACGAGGTCGGCGTGGATGGCCTCGAGGCCGGGGCTCTCGACGGCGAGGTAGACGACGGGGGCGTCTCCGAGCGGCGGATCGGCGAAGTACTCGATACCCGTGATCTGGGCCTCGACGGCCGGGGCACCCTCGAGTGCGCGGTGGGCGCGCTGCTGGAGTCCGTGGACGTTGTCGGCGTCGCCCAGGCGCTTGAGCAGACAGGAGTGGTCCTCGCGGACGGCGTCGAAGCTGAGCAGCGACGGATAGAGGTCGGCGGCGAGTTCGCGGACGCGGCCGGGGACCGGAACGTTGACGCTGTACACTTCGACGGTGCTACGGCCGGATCGCGTATGAGTGTGGTGGTTTCCGCCCTCGAGTCGTCGTGGTCTGCGGTCGACTCTGGCTCGAGCCGTCCCGAACCGGGTTCGAACCCTCGACGATCTCGTCGTTCGATCACCGATAAGAACCTGTGACTGTCTCGAAATCAGGGGATAGCGGTCGGAAAGAGCTATCTGTCAGGCCATGTCATCACCGATAATGGACGCCAGGGGGTGCCGACTGCTGGTGTGTCTCCTCGTGATTCTCAGTTGCGTCTTCGTCGGCCTGCCGGCGGCCGTCCTCGCCGACGTCCCCGACGAACCACGGCCAACGGGGTACGACGAACTCAAACACGAGATCGAACTGCGCGACGATGGCTCTGCGACGTGGACGGTCGAGTACCGCTATCGGCTCGATACCGGTGCCGACGAGGCGGACAACGATACCGGCTGGGCGGAACTCCGGGCGGACGTCGAGTCGCGTGAGGACGCCTATCTCGAACGCTTCGAGCAGAGCTGGATGGAGACGGTCGCCGAAGCCGAGAACGAGACCGAGCGCTCGATGGAGCTGTCGGGGTTCGAGCTCGAGATGCACGAGAGCTCGACGCCGCCGGAGTACGGGACCCTGCGCTTTACGTTCGAGTGGGAGTCGTTCTCCCAGGTCGAGGTCAACCGGATCGACGCCGGTGACGCGCTCGTGGGGTTCGATCTCGACGAGCGGACGCAACTCGTCGTCATCTGGCCGAGCTCGTACGACCTGCGTGACAATCAGACGGCGGTCGAACCCGCCCCCGACGACGCTCGTGAAACGGCCGTCATCTGGAACGGCGGGGAGACGAGCTTCCTCGAGGGCGAGCCACGGATCGAGCTCATCGAAGGGGATCCGTCGCCCGACGAGCCGACTCGCTCCGTTCCGTCGGCGTGGCTCGCTGCGTTCGGCGTCGCTGCCGTGGCGATCGTCGGGGCGGTGGGCTGGTGGGCCGTCCGGACGATCGGGTCGGAGGAACCACCGTCGTCGGCCTCGCAGGAGGTGCCACCGCCGGATGACGGCACGGACGGCCCACCACGGGAGCTGTTGAGCAACGAAGAACAGGTTCTCAGGCTGCTCGAGGAACGAGGTGGCCGGGTCAAACAACAGGAGGTCGTCGGCGAGCTGGGCTGGACGGAGGCGAAGACCAGCCAGGTCGTGAGCAGCCTCCGCGAGGACGACGCGGTCGACGTCTTCCGGATCGGCCGGGAGAACGTCCTGACGCTGCCTGAAGGCGACGAGTGAGGAGCTATGCCACCCGAATCGCCGCGAACGGACGGTGTCGATGGCTCGAGAACAGACAGTGTCGATGGCTCGAGGTTCGACAACTTTTAATACTGCACCGATGCTATCGTTCTCCAATGTCTCAGGCCGCGTCCCTCGACGTCGCTCCGTTCGGTAGCGACGCGGCCTCCGTCGCGCGACGACCGCGACCGGGCCTTTAGGCCCAACACTACTTCATCCCTCGATCCCGGTTTTCTATCCCTCACAGAAGGTTGTCCTTCGACGCTTATTCTGTAGTTAGCGTGCGCTCTACGCAATAATTACCTAATCTAAACCAGTGAATTTAAACCTGTGCGCCCGGTGCATTCGAGTACGACATGACACGTGTGGCACTCGCGTTCTCGGGTGGACTGGACACGACGATCTGTGTTCCGCTGCTCGAGGAAGAATACGGATACGACGACGTAATCGGTGTAACGGTGGACGTCGGCCAGCCGGCCGAGGAGTTCGACGAAGCCGAAGAAACTGCCGAGGCACTCGGCCTCGACCACTACGTCGTCGACGCGCGAGAGGAGTTCGCGCAACTCTGTCTCGACAGCGTTCGCGCGAACGCAAGCTACCAGGGCTACCCGCTGGGAACCGCCCTCGCGCGCCCGGTGATCGCGAACGCGATCCTCGAGGTCGCCGAGGAACACGACTGTACGGGCATCGCCCACGGCTGCACCGGCAAAGGGAACGACCAGCTTCGGTTCGAGGCCGTCTGGCGCGACTCAGAGCTCGAGGTGATCGCCCCGATCCGCGAACTCGGGCTCACGCGCGAGTGGGAGAACGAGTACGCCGAGAAGAAGGGCCTGCCCGTCGAGGGTGGAAACGAGGGCGAGTGGTCGATCGACACCAACATCTGGAGCCGTTCGGTCGAGGGTTCGGAGCTCGAGGACCCGAGCTTCGTCCCCGGCGAGGAGATTTACGAGTGGACCCAGGCGCCGACGGGCGAGACCGAGGAGATCGAGATCGAGTTCGTCGAGGGCTACCCGGTCGCCGTCGACGGCGAGGAGCTGGACGCCGTCTCGCTCATCGAGTACCTGAACGAGGTCGCCGGCGCCTACGGCGTCGGCCGCACGGACTCGATGGAAGACCGCATGCTCGGCCTGAAGGTGCGCGAGAACTACGAGCACCCCGCGGCGACGACGCTGCTTTCCGCCCACGAGGCGCTCGAGGGGCTCGTCCTCACCCAGGAAGAGCGCGAGTTCAAGCAGCTGATCGACCAGAAGTGGTCGAAGAAAGCCTACGAGGGATTAATCGACGCGCCGCTCGTGAGCGCGCTCGAGGGCTTCGTCGCGGAGACCCAGAAACGCGTCACCGGGACGGTGACGATCAGATTCGAGGGCGGTCAGGCCCGCGCGGTCGGTCGCGACAGCGAGTACGCGGCGTACTCCGCCTCCCACGCCTCCTTCGACACCGAGACGGTCGGCAAGATCGAACAGGAAGACGCCACGGGTGTCGCAAAGTACCACGGCTTTCAGCGCCGGCTGGCCAACGAGTCGATCGCGCGCCTCGAAGGCGAGGAGTCGGTCGAACTGACCACCGACGGCGGGACCGAGGAGTAACGTACCCATGACCCAGGAGGGAGACGAGAGCGTGATCCGCCGCGACCGCTTCAGCGGCGGCCCCGCCCGGAGCTTCCTCTCCTCGCTCGAGGCGGACAAGCGGATCTTCGAGGCGGATCTCGCGGTCGACCGCGCCCACGTGGTGATGCTCGCCGAGTGTGACATCATCGAGGACGCAGTCGCGGGAGAGATCCTCACGGCGCTCGACGCGATCGAGGTCGAGGGCCACGCCGCCTTGCCCGAGGGCGAGGACGTCCACGAGGCGATCGAAACCGCCGTCATCGAGCAGATCGGTCCCGACGGCGGAAAGATGCACACCGCGCGCTCGCGCAACGACGAGGTCGCCACGTGCATCCGCTACCGCCTGCGCGAGGACGTCTTCGAGGCGCTCGAGGCGACGCTGACGCTGCGCGAGGCGCTCTGTGCGGTGGCAGCTGAGGGAGCAGAAACGGTGATGCCTGGCTACACCCACCTCCAGCCCGCCCAGCCGATCACGGTCGCCCACTGGGCATGCTCCTACGAGTCGGCCGTCCGCCGCGACACGGCGCGGCTGCTCGAGGCCTACGCCCGGATCAACCAGTCGCCGCTGGGCGGGGCGGCCTTCGCGGGGACGACGTTCCCGATCGATCGCGAGCGGACGGCCGAGCTGCTCGGCTTCGAGTCGGTGATCGAGAACTCGATGGACGCCTCCTCGAGCCGGGACTTCTTACTCGAGACGACCCAGGCGCTGTCGACGCTCGCGACGACGCTGTCGGGGCTCGCCGAGGACGTGATCATCTTCGCGAACCGGGGGTTCGTTTCCCTCTCGGACGACTATTCGTCGACCTCGTCGATCATGCCCCAAAAGAAGAACCCCGACACGCTCGAGCTCGTCCGCGCGGTCGCGGGCGACGCGGCGGCCGGGGTGCAGGGCCTGACGACGACGCTCAAGGGGCTGCCCCGCGCGTACAACCGCGACTTGCAGCGGGCGACCCCCCACGCCTGGGAGACCGTCGACGCCGTCTCCGAGGCGACGCGGGTCGCCGCCGGCGCCGTCGCAACCGCCGACTGGAACGAGGACGTCCTCGCTGCGGAGGCCGGTGCGGGCTTCTCGACGGCCACCGGCGTCGCCGACCTGCTGGCCGCGAACGGGTTGCCGTTCCGGACGGCCCACGAACTGGTTGCCAGCGCGGCGGAACGCGGCGCGGAACGGGCGAACGGTGAAACCGTGAGCCACGCCGCCGAACGGGGAGCCGACTACGACGCGCTCGAGGCCGCCGCCGGGGAGGTGCTCGGCGAGGGACTCGAGGCGTACGTCGATCCCGATGCTGTCGAGGCGGCACTTTCCCCCGCCGAGAGCGTGGCGAGTCGCGACTCCCTCGGCGGGCCCGCTCCCGACACGGTCGCCGAGAGCCTCGAGTCGGCCCGCGCCGAACTCGCGGCCGACGAGGAGACCGTCGCGGCCGTCGGGGCCGACCTCGAGGTCGCCCACGAGGTGCTCCGCGCGGAGGTGAGCGGCTATGTCTGAGGTCGTCTGCCTCCCGCCACCGCCGCCGTCCCCGCCCGGGGACGACATACTACTTCGATGATAATCGAAACAAAATCTGCCGCAAAATGCCCCTTTTGACGCGATTAGGTGGAACTGCCGTTTTATAATTTCTCAGACAGGTTCGAAGGATTTAAGTCCGATGCTCCCGGAGGTGGAAGTACAATGGCAGAATGCGTTGAGTGTGGGGCGGACGTGACCCTGCACGACGATTTGGAAGTGGGAGAGATCGTCGACTGTACGACATGCGGTGCGGAACTGGAAGTAGTGGACGTCGAGCCGCCAGTCCTCGAGCGAGCGCCGGAGCTCGAAGAGGACTGGGGTGAGTGACCTTGAAGATAGGATTACTCTACTCCCGGATCCGTAAGGACGAGAAGCTCCTGTTGAACGAGCTTCGCGAGCGCGGCCACGAGGTCGAGAAGATCGACGTCCGCAAGGAGTCGTTCGACATCGCCGAGGCCCCCGAGGTCTTTGCCGACCTCGACGTCGTGATCGACCGCTGTCTCGCGACGAGCCGGAGCCTCTACGCCACGCAGTTCTGTGAGGCCTACGGGGTTCCCGTCGTCAACAGCCACGAGACTGCAGCGATCTGTGCGGACAAGGTCAAGAACAGTCTGGCGCTCGAGTCCGCGGGCGTGCCCACGCCCGCGACGAAGGTGGCGTTCACCAAAGAGAGCGCCCTCGAGGCGATCGAGGAGTTCGGTTATCCCTGCGTGCTCAAGCCCGTCGTCGGCTCGTGGGGTCGCCTGATGGCGAAGCTCGATTCGCGCGACGCCGCCGAAGCGATCTTAGAGCACAAGGCCACCCTGGGCCACTACGAGCACAAGGTGTTCTACGTCCAGGAGTTCGTCGAGAAACCCGGCCGCGACGTCCGTGTGCTCGCCGTCGATGGCGAGCCGATCGCGGCGATGGCCCGTTCTTCCGAGCACTGGCTCACGAACGCCGCGAAGGGAGCGAAAACCGAAGCGTTCGAGCTCGACGACGAGGCAATCGAGCTCGTCGAGAAGGCGAGCGACGCCGTCGGTGGCGGCCTGCTCGGCGTCGACCTCATGGAGACCGGTGACAGTTACACCGTCCACGAGGTCAACCACACCGTCGAGTTCAAGGCGCTCAACGACGCCGTCGACGACGATGTCGCCGGCGCCGTCGTCGACTGGCTCGAGGAGAAAGCAGACGACGACCACGAGGCAGTCGAGGTGACCGCCTGATGGCCGTCGGAACGGACCAGGATGCCGACGGCACGACCGACGCCGTCACCGCGTCGGTCGTCGGCGGCAGCGGTTTCACCGGCGGCGAGCTGCTGCGGTTGCTCGACGGGCACCCGAACGTCGAGATCGTACAGGCGACGAGTCGCAGCTACGCCGGCAAGAGCGTCGGCTCGAAACATCCGCCGCTTCGCGGCCGAGACCTGCGCTTTAGCGATCCGGAAGACCTAGAGAGCGTCGACGTCCTCTTTACGGCGACGCCCCACGGCGTTTCGATGGGCCAAATTGAGGAGTTCCTCGAGATCGCCGACACCGTCGTCGACCTCTCGGCTGACTTCCGGCTCAACACGGAAGCACAGTACGAGGAGTGGTACGAGGGCCACGACGCGCCCGAATACCTCGAAAGGGCCGAGTACGCCCTCCCCGAGATCAACCGGGAGAACCTCCCCGGTGCCGAGATCATCGCTGGCGGCGGCTGTAACGCCACCGCGACGATCCTCGGCCTCTATCCGCTCGTCGAAGCTGGCATCGTCGACGGCGACCAGCAGATCGTCGTCGACGTGAAAGTCGGTTCCTCGGAAGGCGGCGCAGGCGGCGGCGAAGCCTCGAGTCACCCGGAACGTTCGGGCGTCGTCCGCCCCTACGCGCCGACGGGCCACCGCCACGAAGCCGAGATCGAGCAGTGGCTCGACACCTCGGTGGCGTTCACCTGCCACGCCGTGGACATGGTCCGTGGCGCGAGCGCGACGAGCCACGTCTTCCCCTCGGGACCGGTCTCGAAGGGCGACCTCTGGAAAGCCTACCGTGGCGCCTACGAGGACGAACCGTTCGTCCGCATGGCCGCCGGTGGCTCTGGCGTCTACCGCTACCCCGAGCCGAAAGCGGTCGCGGGCACGAACTACGCCGAGGTCGGCTTCGAACTCGATCCCAGCAACAAGCGCGTCGTGGTCTTCTCGGCCATCGACAACATGATGAAGGGATCGGCCGGGCAGGCCGTCCACGCGGCCAATATCGCACTCGGCTTAGCGGAGACGGCCGGCCTCGACTTTGCGGGACTGCACCCCGTGGGAGCGCCATGACGACGGTAGTCAAAATCGGTGGCGCACGCGCGGTCGACCCCGCGGGCGCACTGGCCGACGTGGCGAAGTTAGTCGAGGAGGGCGAGGAGGTCGTCCTTACCCACGGCGGCTCGACCGCCGTCGACGAGACGCTCGAGGAACTCGGCGAAGAGCCAACCTACGTCGAGACACCCGGCGGCGTCGTCGGCCGCTTTACCGACGAGCGCACCATCGACGTCTTCAAGATGGTGATGCCGGGCAAGCTCAACACCGACCTCGTCGAGGCGCTCCAGAACGAGGGCGTGAACGCCGTCGGCCTCACCGGCACGGACGGCAAACTGCTCGAGGGGAAACGCAAGTCGGCCGTGCGCGTACTCGAGGACGGCAAGAAGAAAATAAAGCGTGGTGACCACTCGGGCACGATCGAGTCGGTCAACGCCGACCTGCTCGAGATGCTGCTTTCGGGCGGCTACACGCCCGTCGTCTCCGTCCCGGTGCTCGGGAAGGAGAAGTCGGGTGGCTACACGGCCGTCAACGCCGACGCCGACCGCGCAGCCGCCGCCGTGGCGGGTGCGCTCGGGGCCGACCTCGTACTCCTCACCGACGTTTCGGGCGTCTACGAGGACCCAGAGGACGAGTCGACGAAGATCGATTCGGCGTCGACCCCCGAGGCGTTCGAGACCGTCAAATCCGCCGCGGAAGGCTTCATGACCAAGAAAGTCATGGCCGCAGAGGAAGCCCTCGAAGGCGGCGCCGCCTCGGTCGTCGTCGCCGACGCCAACGCGGAGGAACCGATCTCGAGTGCGCTGGCGGGCGAGGGGACGACCCTCGAGCCCGGCGCGCTCGACGCCGAATCGGAGACGGAGGCCGCACAATGAGCGACCACGATTTCATCTCCGGCAGCAAGCCGATTCCGCTCGAGCGCGGTGAGGGACCGTCCCTCTACAGCACCGACGGGACGGAGTATCTCGACGCGGGCGCGAGCTACGCGTGTACGCCGCTTGGCCACAGCCACCCGGCTGTCGTCGAGGCGGTCCAGGAGCAGGTCGGCCAGCTGACGTTCGTCGACTCCTCGTTCCCGGTCCAGTCCCGCGAGGACGCCTACGCCGCACTCGTCGCGTCGACGCCCGACGGCCTCGACTCGGCGTGGTTCTGTAACTCCGGAACCGAGGCCAACGAGGCCGCACTGAAGTTCGCCCGCTCTTCGACCGGGAACTCGAAGATCGTCGCCGCGACCCGATCGTTCCACGGTCGGACGATGGGCTCGCTCGCGGCGACCTGGAAGGACAAGTACAAGAAACCGTTCGAGCCCTTAGCCGGCGACGTGGAGTTCGTCCCCTACGGCGATAGCGAGGAACTCGCAGCGGCCGTCGACGAGGAGACCGCGGCGGTCATCCTCGAGCCGATCCAGGGCGAAGGCGGCATCAACGTCCCGCCGGCGGGCTACCTCGAGACCGCCCGCGAGCTCACCGAGGAAGCCGGCGCAGCACTCGTCTTCGACGAGGTCCAGACCGGCATGGGACGGACGGGTTCGATGTGGGCCTGTCAGAACGTCGGTGTCACGCCGGACATCCTCACGACGGCGAAAGGCCTCGGCAACGGCCTGCCCGTCGGCGGCGTCGTCGTTCGCGACTGGATCGCCGACGGCGCGGCCTCGCACAACGCCACCTTCAGCGGCGGCCCCGTCGTCACCGCGGCGGTCCACGCGACGATTTCGACGCTGGTCGAAGAGGAGTGGCCCGCCCACGCCGCGTCGATGGGCGACTACCTCAGGACCGAACTCGAGGCGAGACTCGGTGACGAGGTCCGCGAGGTCCGCGGCGAGGGCCTGCTCATCGGCATCGAGTTGAAACGGGGGGCGAACCGTGCCGCCCGCGACCTGGCGATCGAACACCAGGTGCTGGCGCTGCCGGCGGGTCGCACCGTCCTGCGCCTGCTGCCGCCGCTGGTGATCGACCAGGAGGAGGCAGACCAGCTCGTCGACGCGCTGGGCGCGGTCATCGCACCCGAGAACACCGACTCATGAGCACGAGCACGAGCGAGCCGACGGCGGTCTCACTCGAGGAGGCCCGCGAGTTGCTCGTCGATCTCGTCTCGACCCCCTCGCCCTCGGGTGAGGAACGCGACGCAGCGAAGCGACTCGTCGAGTTTTTCGAGACGCACGACCGCGAGGTCTGGATCGACGCGGTCGGCAACGTTCGCGCGCCGGCGAACGACGCCGTCCTGCTCACCTCGCACGTCGACACCGTCCCGGGAGAGATCCCCGTCGAGGTCGAGGAGGCCGGCGACGACGAGATCCTCTGGGGCCGTGGCAGCGTCGACGCGACGGGGCCGCTCGCCGCGATGGCCGCGGCGGCCGTCCGCACGGGCGTCTCGTTCGTCGGCGTCGTCGGCGAGGAGGAGAACTCCCGCGGCGCGCGCTACCTGGTCGGCGACCGCGAGGCCCCCGACGCCGTCGTCAACGGCGAACCGTCGGGCGCCGACGGGATCACCCTCGGCTACCGGGGGATCCTCTCCGGTACGTACGTCGCGACCAGCGAGTCGGGCCACACCTCCCGGCCGGATCCGAACGCGATCCAGCACGCGATCCGCTGGTGGACCGCCGTCGAGGCGACCTTCGAGGGAGCGGAGTACGAACCCGTCTTCGAGCAGGTGACGGCCAAGCCCGTCGACGTCGACGGCGGCACGAGCGAGGACGGCCTCTCCGTCGAGGCGACGATGGACGTCCAGCTCCGGGTCCCGCCGTCGCTCGACGTCGACTCGGTTCGGGAGGCCGCCGAGGCCGAACTCGAGGTCGGGACCGTCACCTGGAAGGACGCGGTGCCGCCGGTGATGACGAGCCCGCGGACGGACGTCGCCCGGGCGTTCCGCGTCGCTATTCGCGCGGAGGGGATGGAGCCACGACTGCTCCGAAAGACCGGCACCAGCGACATGAACGTCTACGCGGGTGCGTGGGACTGCCCGATGGCGACCTACGGACCCGGCGATTCGGACCTCGATCACGCCCCCGACGAGCGCCTCTCGCTCGCCGAGTTCGACCGCTCGGTCGCGGTCTTAGAATGCGTCGCAGCGCGACTCCGCGACGACGCCTGAGCCAGGAACCTACGGTTTACATGACGACGAACACACCAACCGACGACCGTCACGCACAGCCCAGACACTTCCTCGACGTCGACGACCTCTCCCGAGAGGAGCTGTTCGCCGTCCTCGACCGGGCGGCCGAGTACAAACGCGCCCTCGAGGCCGGCGACGAGCACGCCCACCTCCCCGATAAGACGCTGGGAATGCTCTTCCAGAAGGCGAGCACGCGAACGCGTGTCTCCTTCGAGACGGGGATGACCCAGCTCGGCGGCCACGCCATCTTCCTCGGCGCCGACGACATCCAGCTCGGCCGGGGCGAGCCGCTGAAGGACACCTCACGGGCACTCTCGCGGTACGTCGACGTGCTGATGGCCCGGGTGTTCAAACACGAGAACGTCGAGGTGCTCGCCGAGTACGCCGATGTCCCTGTCGTCAACGGGCTCACCGACGACGCCCACCCCTGCCAGACGCTCGCGGACCTCCAGACGATCCGCGAGCAGTTCGGCGGGTTCGACGGTGTCTCCGGGAGCGACGCGACCGGAGGCTCGTCGGACGGCGGGTTCGACGGTGTCTCGGCGACCTGGATCGGCGACGGCAACAACGTCGCCCAGTCGTTCGTCCTTGGCTGTGCGATGGCGGGGGTCGACCTCACCGTCGCCACGCCCGAAGAACACGCCGTCGACGAGGCGACCCTCGAGCGGGCGGCCGAACTCGGTGCCGCACCGACGACGACGACCGATCCCGTCGAGGCGGTCGAGGGAGCAGACGTCGTCTACACCGACGTCTGGGTCAGCATGGGCCAGGAGGACGAACGCGAGATCCGTCTGCGGCGGTTCGACGGCTTCCAGCTCAACGAGGAACTGCTCGCACACGCCCCCGGGGCGTCCGTTATGCACTGTCTGCCCGCCCACCGTGGCGAGGAGATCACCGACGCCGTCCTCGAGGGCGAGCGCTCGATCGTCTTCGATCAGGCGGAGAACCGACTCCACGCCCAGAAGGCGCTGCTCGTGGAACTGTTCGAGTCGTTCGACGCCTGAACCGGTCACCGTGGTCGGCCGCCGTGTCGACTCGCGGTCGATCGGCGCCGTGACGGCCGACGAACGAGCCCGATCACTTTAGCCGCCCGGCGTAGTACTAGCGCGTAGATGGCAGACGAGTTCGGGCTGGTAGACCTGGAGGAAGCCGACACCCCCGGCGACGAGTGGGAGGAGATCGACGTCGCCGACACGGAGGCAGATCGCATCGCCCGCAAGCGCGACCGGGAGTTCGAGGACTTCCAGAAGCGCATCAAGGACGCCGACCAGTTCAAGGTCGAGCAGTCGGTGTTCGACGACGCGACGTTCGCCGCCCTCTACAAGCTCGTTCAGGACGGCTACGTCGAGGCCTTTGGCGGGCCGATCTCGACGGGCAAGGAGGCCAACGTCTACCACGCGCTCGGGGACGAGCGCGACGTGGCGGTCAAAGTCTACCGGATCAACGCCTCGAACTTCCGGCAGATGCGCGATTATCTGGAGGGTGACCCCCGCTTCGAGGGCCTGGGTGGGAAGAAAAAGGACGTCGTCCTCGCGTGGGTCAAAAAGGAGCTGGCGAACCTCGAGCGGGCGCGGAAGGCGGGCATCCGCGTCCCCGAACCGATCGCCGCCGAGCGCAACGTCCTCGTGATGGAGTACATCGGCAACGAGGACGGCCGCGCGAAGCGACTGGGGGAGGTTCACATCGAGAACCCCCAGACGGCTTACGAGGTGATGCGCGAGTACATGCGCCGGCTCTACTCGGCGGGACTCATCCACGGCGACCTGAGCGAGTACAACGTCGTCTTCCACGAGGGCCAGCTGGTGGTGATCGACCTCGGCCAGGCCGTCACTGTCCATCACCCAAACAGCCGGGAGTTCCTCGAGCGCGACTGCAAAAACGTCGCGAACTTCTTCGCCCGCCAGGGACTCGAGGTCACCGGCGACGACGTCCTCGAGTTCGTGACCGACGCCGATCCCGACCCGTCACGAGAGTAGGTTCCCTCAAAACATATGTACCGGTTCGTGATACGGGAGGGCATGACGCGTCACGTCCGGCGTCGATCGGTGCTCGCCGCCACGGTCCCGCTCCTCGTTTCCGCCTGTTTTCGTCGGGAGGACGGCACCCAGCCCGGAATGGGTGCGGACACGACGGACGTCGGGACGGCTGCCGACGATTCAGTGGCGACAGACGACGGCCGAATTGCCGACCCAGCGCCAGCAGTCGAGGCGCCGGACGACTGACCGTCGCGGTCGCCGAAACGTTTTAGCTCACGCCACCCGCATCGTCGGTCGATGACGTCCGCTCTCGGCTGGCCCTGGTACGCCCCCTCGAGAGCGGACAGTGTCGCCGTCGGACGCGACGCGGCCTAACCCGGCGCGGGCGGCGGCGACGCTCCCTTCGTTCTGTCGTGAATCACACGCTAACTGCCACACTCCAGCCACCGCACTACTCCGATGACGGACACGCCAGCCGACACGAATGAATCGACTTCCGACCACCCGTCCATCGATCGACCTGGGGCCGACGAGGCGTTCGTCGTCACTCCCTACGCCGTCTCCGGCGAGGTCGACTACGGGCGCCTCCTCGAGCGGTTCGGCGCCGATCCGCTCACCGACGAGCAGATCGCTCGGTTCCCGGACCATCCGCTGGTTCGCCGGCGGACCTTCTACGCCGGTCGGGACGTCGACCGCCACCTCGAGGCCGCCGAGGCAGGCGAGTCCCACGCGATCGTCACCGGTCGGGGGCCGTCGGGGCCGATGCATCTCGGACACGTCCCCCCGCTGTACCTCGCAAAGCGCTTCCAGGAGGCGACGGGGGCGACCGTCTACCTCCCGCTGTCCGACGACGAGAAGTACCTCGCGAAGGCTCAGTCGTTCGCGTCGATCGGCGAGCACACGCGGGAGAACCTCCGCGACGTTCTCGCCGTCGGCTTCGACCCCGAGAAGACCCGGATCGTGGTCGACACCGCCGACGCCGACGTCGTCTACCCGATCGCCGTTCGCCTCTCGAAACACCTCACGCCCGCGACGGTCGAGGCCGTTTACGGCGAGACCGACACCGTGGGGCTGCAGTTTTACCCCGCGGTGCAGGCGACCCACCTCCTGCTCCCACAGTTCGTCGAGGGGCGCCAGCCGACGCTCGTCCCGATCGCCGTCGACCAGGATCCCCACGTCCGGGTCTGTCGCGACGTGGCGGGCAAGGAGGCGCTACCGGTCTCGAAACCGGGCGCGCTGCTCGGCCGGTTCCTCCCTGGGCTCGAGGGACCGGGCAAGATGAGCTCCTCGGGCGATGCTCCGTCGATCGAACTCACTGACGACCCGGAGACGGTCGCCGAGACGATCCGCCGTCACGCCTACACGGGCGGCCAGGCGACCCTCGAGGAACACCGCGAGAAGGGCGGCGACCCGACGGTTGACGTCCCGTTCCAGTACCTGCGATACGTCTTCGAACCCGACGACGACCGCCTCGAGCGACTCGCCTCCGACTACCGATCCGGGGACCTGCTCAGCGGCGACCTCAAGGAGGTCGCGATCGACCGCATCACCGACTTCCTCGCCGACCACCAGCGCCGACGCGACGCGCTGGGCGACCTCGTCGACGAACTCGAGCCCTACCGCCTGACGGCGAGTGAGCGACGGCGGGCGCTCGAGTCGGCCGGGCTGCCGACGACCCTCCGCTAGCTGGTTCGTCGGTCCCCGGCTGCCGGAATCAGTACATCCTTCACGACCGACCGTCACGCTCACGTGAGCGCAGACTGTTCACGATGACCGAGTCGAGACGATGGCAGTACCGGCATACGGTACTGACGCTGTGTACGTTCGCGCTGTTCGCGACGATGGTCGCCCGGCTGGCGATCAGTCCGGTCGTGCCCGCGATCACCGAGGAGTTCGGGGTCTCGAACGCCGCCGTGGGGCTCGGGCTCACGGGGATGTGGCTCGCCTACGGCCTCGCCCAGTACCCGAGCGGAGTGTTCGCCGACCGCTACGGCGAGCGGCCGGTCATCCTCGTCGCCGTCGGCGGCACGGCGGTCGGGAGCCTCCTGATCGCCGTCGCGCCGCTGTTCCCGCTGTTCGTCCTCGCGGCTATCGTCCTCGGCGCACTGGCGGGGCTGCACTTCAGCGTCGCGACCACACTGCTCACCCGGATCTACGACGACGACGTCGGTGCGGCCATCGGCCTCCACACGCTCGGCGGGACCGCAGGGGGACTGCTCGCGCCGGTGCTCGCCGCCTGGATCGGCGTGAATTACGGCTGGCGGCCCGCCGTCGCCATCGGCACCGCGATCGCGATTCCCGTCTTCGTCCTCTTCGCTTGGCGCGTCCGGCCGACCGAGCCGCGCCGCCCCGACGAGCCGATGGCCGAGCGGTTCGCCCTCGAGCCGGTGCTCGCGGTCATCACGCGGCCACAGATCGCCTTCACCGTCGTCATGGCCGTCACCATCACGTTCGTCTGGCAGGCCAGCACCTCGTTTCTCCCGACCTTTCTCATCGAACACCGCGGCCAGTCGGCGGAGATGGCGGCGCTGTGGTTCTCCGGCTTCTTCGTCGTCCAGGGGCTCGTCCAGGTCGGCGTCGGCGGCCTCTCGGACCGCTACGGCCGGGATCCCGTGACGCTCGTCTGTCTGGCGCTCGCCGCCGCCGGCTTCGTCTCCTTCGCCGTGGGTCCCGGCGACGTCGCCATCCTCGGGGGGATCGCCCTCGCGGGCGTCGGCCTGAGCGCCTACGCGGCGGTCACGGCCCGGTTCATGGACGTCTTCACCGAGGACGAACGCGGTGCGGCGTTTGGACTCACCCAGTCGGCGAACATGGTCCTCTCCTCGTCGGGCTCCGTCGTTACAGGGCTGTTCGCGGACCTCTTCGGGTGGGCCGTCGCGTTCACGTTCCTCGCCGTCCTGCTCGCGGGGGCGTTCTGTGCCCTCGCGACAAACCGTTTCCTCGAGCTCGGCTACTGACCTCCGTCGCTTCGATTCGGCTCCTTCTCCTCGCCACCCCGAACGCTCATGTCGCTCGCGGACGCGCTCTCGACCATGAACATCGGTATCCTCGCTGACACCCACGACAACGTCGCGGCGGTCGAGTCGGCCACCGAGCGCTTCGCCGAGGCGGGCGTCGAGGTCGTCCTCCACTGTGGCGACTACGTCGCCCCGCTCGTGATCCCGTACTTCGAGGACTTCGAAGTCCACGGCGTGCTGGGGAACAACGACGGCGAACTCCGCGGGCTGTACGCGGCGTTCGACGCCCTCGGTCCGGGCAGCGAACTGCACGGCCGGTTCGCCGACCTCGAGTTCGACGGCCTCTCGGTCGCCGTCCTCCACGGCGAGTCGCTCGCGGAGGTCCGGGCGCTCGCGGCCGCCGAGACCTACGACTACGTCTGTTACGGCCACCACCACGAACGGGAGCTGACGGAGACGGGACGAACGACCGTGATCAACCCCGGTGCACAGTTCCCGACCGTTCCCGACGACCACCGAACCGTCGCGATCCTCGACACCGAGACCGAAGCCGTCCGGTTCCGAACGCTCGAGTGACCGATCGACGCTCGTGAACCGGTCGCCGTTGAACTGTTCGCCGGCTCGAGCGACGTGCGTGCCCTTCACACCCTCGCCCAAGGGCTTAAACTGGCCGAGCAAGTAGACGGGGTATATGCAGCACGTGAAGATTCCGCAGGAACGCATCGGTGTGCTCATCGGCGAAGGCGGTGAGACGATGCGCGAGATCGAGGCCGAGGCCGAGGTGCGACTCGACATCGACTCGGAGAACGGCTCGGTCGCCATCGAGAGCGTCGGCGACCCCGTTCGCGGCCTGAAAGGTCCCGACATCGTTCGCGCGATCGGCCGCGGGTTCGCCCCCGATGACGCGATGGCCCTGCTCGCCGACGACCTGATGATGTTCGAGCTCGTCGACATCGCCGCCGCCTCGCGAAACAAGAACGACTTAAAACGCAAGAAAGGCCGGCTCATCGGCGAGGGCGGCCGGACCCGTGAACTGATGGAGGAGCTGTCGGGCGCCTCGGTCGTCATCTACGGCTCCACCCTCGGTGCGATCGGGACGCCCCAGCAGGTCGACGTCGTCCGCACCGCCGCCGAGATGCTCCTAGACGGTGCGCCTCACGGCGCGGTTTACTCCTTCCTCGAGGAGAAACACACCGAGATGAAACGTGCGGGCCTCGAGTACCACCGGTTCCCCGGTGGCCAGCCCTGAGTCGCCTCGAGCGTCGCCGCTCGACGCTTCTCGCCGTACTTAATATATAAATCGGCGACGGTCTGTACCGTCACGAACGCCTGATTCCGACCCCGTGTGGCCTTCTTCTATGGGCGATAACGAAGGGTTTATATAGAATAACAAACAATCCCTCTCTTGACCATGGCACAACAGATGGGCAACCAGCCCCTCATCGTTCTTTCGGAGGAGAGTCAGCGAACGTCCGGCAAAGACGCACAGTCGATGAACATCACGGCCGGGAAGGCAGTCGCCGAGGCCGTACGGACCACACTCGGCCCGAAAGGGATGGACAAGATGCTCGTCGACTCGGCGGGCTCGGTCGTCGTCACGAACGACGGCGTCACGCTCCTGACGGAGATGGACATCGACCACCCCGCGGCGAACATGATCGTCGAGGTCGCCGAAACCCAGGAGGACGAGGTCGGCGACGGCACGACGAGCGCGGTCGTCGTCTCGGGTGAGCTCCTCAAGCGCGCCGAGGACCTCCTCGAGCAGGACATCCACGCGACGACGCTCGTCCAGGGCTACCGGCAGGCGGCCGCGAAAGCCCGCGAGACGCTCGAGGAGATCGCGATCGACGTCGACGCCGACGACACCGAGATCCTCCACCAGATCGCCGCCACGGCGATGACGGGCAAAGGTGCCGAGAGTGCCAAAGACCACCTCGCCGACCTCGTCGTCGACGCCGTCCGCGCGGTCGCCGACGAGGACGGCATCGACACGGAGAACGTCAAAGTCGAGAAGGTCGTCGGCGGCTCCATCGAGAACTCTGAGCTCGTCGAGGGCGTCATCGTCGACAAAGAGCGCGTCTCCGAGAACATGCCGTACTTCGTCGAGGATGCGAACGTCGCGATCATCGACGGCGCCCTCGAGGTCAAAGAGACCGAGATCGACGCCGAAGTTTCGGTCACCGACCCCGACCAGCTCCAGCAGTTCTTAGAGCAGGAAGAAGCCCAGCTCAAGGAGATGGTCGACACGCTCGTCGACGTCGGCGCCGACGCCGTCTTCGTCGACAAGGGTATCGACGACATGGCCCAGCACTACCTCGCCCAGGAGGGTATTCTGGCCGTCCGCCGCGTGAAGTCCTCCGACGCCACGCGCATCGCCCGCGCCACCGGCGCCAAGCCCGTCTCGAACATCGACGACATCTCCGAGGACGACCTCGGCTACGCCGGCAGTGTCGCCCAGCAGGACGTCGGCGGCGACCAGCGAATCTTCATCGAGGACGTCGAGGACGCGAAAGCCGTCACGATGATCCTCCGCGGCGGCACCGAGCACGTCATCGACGAGGTCGACCGCGCCATCGAGGACTCGCTGGGTGTCGTGCGCACGACCATCGAGGACGGCCAGGTGCTCGCCGGCGGCGGCGCGCCCGAAGTCGAGCTCAGCCTCGCCCTGCGCGACTACGCCGACTCCGTCGGTGGCCGCGAGCAACTCGCCGTCGAGGCGTTCGCCGACGCCCTCGAGGTCATCCCGCGCACCCTCGCGGAGAACGCCGGCCTCGACCCCATCGACTCGCTGGTCGAACTGCGCAGCGCCCACGACGGCGGCGACACCGCCGCCGGCCTCGACGCCTACACCGGCGACACGATCGACATGGCCGAAGAAGGCGTCTACGAGCCGCTGCGCGTGAAGACCCAGGCGATCGAGTCGGCCACCGAAGCGTCCGTTATGCTGCTTCGCATCGACGACGTCATCGCCGCCGGCGACCTCAAGGGCGGTTCCTCGGACGACGACGATGACGACATGCCCGCCGACCCCGGTATGGGTGGCATGGGCGGCATGGGTGGCGGCATGGGCGGCATGATGTAACCAGCCCGGAGATCCACCCACTCCGTTCGACTGGAGGCTCCGCTCGCACCATCGACGTCGGCTCAGTTTCGTTCGACACCGACTTTTGTGACGGTTCGTCGCACGCGACCAGCCGCCCGAGACAGTCCTGTCAGTCGATTCCTGGTTCGAGCCGGCTTCAGTATGAACTAAGTACCCCCCAGCAATATTCGCCGGCATGCAGACGTTGCTTCTGGACAGCGGAGACGTAGATGAGAACACTCGCATGGCGGACCTGATCGCGGCACTCGAGGACGCCTTCGCCGCCTACGAGCGCGGCGACGCCCAGATGCCGGCGAAGTCCTACATCGACCTGCCGCAGTACAACGGTGACTTCCGGTCGATGCCCGCCTACCTCGACGCCGGCGAGTGGGACGCTGCCGGGTTGAAGTGGGTGAACGTCCACCCGAACAACCCCGACGACCACGAGCTGCCGACGGTGATGGGGACGATGATCTACTCCGACCCCGAGACGGCGTTCCCGCTCGCGATCATGGACGGTACCGAACTCACGATGAAGCGCACGGGTGCGGCCGCCGCCGTCGCCACCGACTACCTCGCGGTCGAGGACGCCACGAGCATGGGAATCGTCGGCGCGGGCGTCCAGTCGTACACCCAGCTCGAGGCCGTCGCCGAGATCCGACCGATCGAAGAGGTCGTCGTCTCCGACCTCGACGACGAACGCGTTTCACGGTTCGTCGAGACCTTCGGCGACCGGTTCGACGTCCGCGGCGGCTCGATCACAGAGGCCGGCCACTGTGACGTCCTCTCGACGGTGACGCCCGTCCGCGATCCGATCGTCGGACTCGAGGACGTCGGCGAGCACACCCACGTCAACGCGATGGGCGCCGACGCCGAGGGCAAACACGAACTCGCCGACGAGCTGCTCCAGGCGGCGACGATCGTCATCGACGACCACGAGCAGTGTACTCACTCCGGCGAGGTCAACGTTCCCTACAACGAGGGCGTCCTCAACGACGAGGACATCTACGGCGAGATCGGCGAGATCGTCGTCGGCGAGAAGGAGGGCCGAACGGCCGACACCGGCGTCACCGTCTTCGACTCGACCGGCCTGGCGATCCAGGACGTCGCCGCCGCCCACGCCGTCTACGCGCAGGCAGCCGGCGACGAGGAAGGAACGCCGTTCGACCTCGTGGGCGTCCACGAGTAACGCACGAACACGGACGAGTTCTCACGACCCGGACTCGAGCACCGAACCTCCGTTCGTCGACCCTATCGTTCTCCGAAGGTCGCCTCACCGGCATCTCGAAAGGCCTCGTTCCCCCACGGTTCGTCTCGAGTCACCGTCTCGAGGTCCGAATCCGCCCGCACGAGTCTGATGGCACTCCCCTCGCGAACGACCCGGAACACGGTTCCGTCTCCCAGGTTGAGATCCTCACAGAGCGCCTTCGGGATCGTCAGTCGTCCGCGCTGGTCGAGCCGCGTCGTCCCGTACTCCTCAGTTTCGTGATTCCCGGATTCGCCCATCCGATCACCCGTACGAACGGTGATAGGCTCACTACCCATGAACCGTGGTGATGGAATCAATTCGAAGACAGTCAAAGCGGTGCTACTCGAGCACGAGCACGTACCGCGTCAGCGAGCGGTGCACCCGGCGTTCGAACGCGGCCTCGAGCTCCCATCCCGCTTCCCTCGCCGCACCGGCCCACGACCGATCGGCGACGACGACGGCGCGCGGGGCGACGCGTCGCGCCTCCGCGAGCGCGCCCGCGACGAGGTCCTCGAGGCGGTGCGTGGCGATCTTCGACTGGCGGCCGTAGGGGGCGTCGAACACCACGCCGTCGACCACCCCGTCCCGGAGCGGAAGTCGGGTGGCGTCGCCGCGGCCGACGTGCCACGCGCCGGTCGGGACGCTCGTGGACGAGTCGCCCTCGCGGCCGAGAAAGTGCGCGAGGTTCTCGCGGGCGCCTGCGGCCATCTTCTTTTGCGCATCCGTCCCGATCACGTCCGCGCCGACGAGGCCGGCTTCGACGAGAACACCCCCCGTCCCGCACATCGGGTCGAGGACCGTCCGGTCGGGCCGGGCGCCGGCGACGTTCGCGACGGCGCGCGCGAGCAGCGGGTCCATGCTGCCGGGCTGGAAGAAGGGTTTCTCCGTCGGCTTGCGCTCTCCGAAGTCACGCACGCTCTCGGCCGCGAGCCAGCCGAGCGCACAGACCGAGGCCGACTCGCTCTCCGACGCTCCTTCGGCCGGCTGCAGGCGGTCGTCGCCCTCGGGTTCGCCCTCGGAGAAGGCGACCCGGAGGACGTGATCGGGATTCTCGAGGTCGACCGCGAAGCCCCGATCGACCAGCACGCTCCCGAGAACGCGCTCGGCTCGCTGCGTGTCGACGCCGCTCGAGCCGTGGACGTCGGTCGCACGGACGGCGACGGTCCCCTCCCGATCCGCCGGAGCCGCCTCGAGCACGGCCCGGGCGCTCTCGAGGTCGGCGTCGGCGCGTCCGAGGAGTTCGCTCGCGCGGTGGGTGTAGGCCAGCCCCCGGACTCGTTCGGGGACGATCCCGCGGGCGACGGCGAGGCCGGGCGCGATCCGCCGGACGCCGGTGGCGGCCGCTTGCGCTTCGCAGGCTGCGAACGCGTCATCCTCGCCGCCGAACTCGAGCAGGTACACACTCGAACCGTCGCTTCGCGCGCGCTATGAGCCTACCGTTTTGGGAGACTCTGGACACCCCCGCTCGACCCACCGCATCGACGTTCCTGCCCTCGAATTCCGGGGAGTGAACCGGTGACTATGAGCGGTGGGTTGCCGTGGTCACGTACCGGAAATATCAGACAGCGGTACTAACCTTTATAAACCTTAAATACGTCTTTTTAAGCGAATAATGACGGATCCGAAGGAGACCATCAACATCGAAAACGTGGTGGCGTCGACCGGTATCGGACAGGAACTCGATCTCCAGAGCGTTGCGATGGACCTGGAAGGGGCGGACTACGACCCCGAGCAGTTCCCGGGGCTCGTCTACCGCACGCAGAATCCCAAGTCCGCCGCGCTGATCTTCCGCTCGGGCAAGATCGTCTGCACGGGTGCAAAAAGCACCGACGACGTCCACGAGAGCCTGCGCATCGTCTTCGACAAACTGCGCGAACTCCAGATCCAGGTGAACGAGGATCCCGAGATCGTCGTCCAGAACATCGTCACCTCGGCCGACCTGGGACGGAACCTCAACCTGAACGCGATCGCCATCGGCCTCGGCTTAGAGAACATCGAGTACGAACCCGAGCAGTTCCCCGGCCTCGTCTACCGCCTCGACGATCCCGAGGTCGTCGCCCTGCTCTTTGGCTCCGGTAAACTCGTTATTACCGGCGGAAAGAAGCCCGAAGACGCCGAGCACGCCGTCGACAAGATCGTCTCCCGGCTCGAGGATCTCGGCCTGCTCGAGTAACGCGACGTCCCCCGCGGAGCCGCCGCGAGCGAGCGTCGGCGCCGGTCGACGGATCGTAGCGGGCGTTCGAACCGGTTGTCTGATTACGTTCTGCGAGCGCCAGCTCACGCGCGTTGAATCGGCTGCCCCAGTCGTTCGCATGTTTCGCTTCGCTGGCCCAGTTCGCTCGAGTTCAGGTCCGCTCGCCGCGTTCGTATCGGTTCGCGATCGTGAACGGTTCGGACTCGACGCCGATCTCTCGACTCGCCGACCCGACCCCGAATCGGCCACGAACGGCTGTTTCGACCCGCGTTGAACGGTGCTAATTCGCCTGAATCCGACTCGACTCGTCGAAACGACCGACCGCGTTTATTCGGATGTTCGTCCTGGTGATCGTCAGTCGACCATGACTCTCTACGGACCGACGACGGTCTCCGATCGACTCCGGCTCGACGAGCACTCGCGCCCGCGCTGGGATGACGTGTTGTGCAACGACCGCCGCCGGGCGGTGCTCCGGTACGTGCTCGAGGCCGACGACGAGGTCGCCGTTCGGACGCTGGTCAGCCAAATCGCCGACGCCGAGCACGACGCGACGCTCGGGAGCACGCTCCTCGAGCAGCGCCAGCGCGTCCACGCGGCGCTCCGGCGGACTCACCTGCCCCTGCTCGAGGAGTACGGACTGCTCGAGTACGAACGGCTCCGGGGGCTCGTCGTTCCGGCCGCGCAGCTGTCCGAACTCGAGTCGGCACTCGAGTAACGTCGGCGCTCGGATCCCGATTACTCGACCAACCGCTCGATCTCCGTCACCAGAATCCCGCTCGCGCCGCAGGCTTTGACGTCGGTGATCGTCTCGAAGACGTCCCGTTCGTCGACGACGGCGTGGACGGCGACTTTTTCTCCACCACCGTTGGCAGAACGCGACGCGTTCTGACTGCTCGGTGAGTCGCTCGACTCACCGTCGTTGGCGATGTCCATGATCGTCGGCCCGCCGAGGCCAGGGATGACCTCCCGGACGTCCTCGAGTCGCGCTTTCGGCACGTTCATCATCAGGTACCGTTTCCCGTCGGCGGCGATCACCGACGAGAGCGCCGTCCGGACCTCCTCGACCTTGGGGTCGTCGACGACGTCCTCGCGGGCGAACAGGTGGACCGAACTCGAGAGCACCTCCTCGAGGACGGCCAGGCGGTTGACTTTCAGCGTCGTGCCCGTGCTGGTAATATCGACGATAGCGTCGGCCATCTCGACGTGCGGCGTGAGTTCGGTCGCGCCCGACACCTCGACGATGGCGGCCTCGACGCCCGCGTCGTCGAAAAAGTTGCGCGTGATCGTCGGGAACTCCGTCGCGACGGTGCCACCCTCGAGGTCTTCGACCGTCTCGACGTCGCCGTCCTCGGGGGCGGCGAGCACGAGCCGACACCGGCCGAACTCGAGGTCGAGTAAGCTTTCGACGTTCCCGACGCCCGCCTCGTGGACCTGGTCCAGCCCCGTGATCCCCAGGTCGGCCGCGCCGTCGGCGACGTACTCCGGGATGTCGGCCGCGCGGGCGAACACCACGGTGACGTCCGGATCGACCGTCGCGGCGTAGAGCCTGCGGTCGGCCCCGTTCTCGAGATGGAGCCCCGCCCGCTCGAGCAGGTCGATCGACGGATCGTGCAGGCGGCCCTTGTTGGGGACGGCGATTCGCATGTGGGACGTGTTTGGGGGTGGGGCGGCAACTGTCTTTCCATCGGCGCTGGTCGGACCGCTTCATACAGACCGCTGTGGGTCAGTTCCGGTCCAACCGCGACGTGGTGTGGTTGCGCCGGTAAAATCGCTGTGACGAGCCGGTGAATCGTCACAACGATCCGGTGAATCGTCACAACGAGCCGGTGAATCGTCACAACGATCCGTCTCAGTCGATCGGATCGCCGGTTTTCCAGGCGTCGACCGCCGCACGCAGCAGGTTGGTGTCGACACTTCCACTTCGCCAGTCGTCGATCGCGTTCCGGAGCCCGTCTGTCTGGACAATTCCGTCGTCGTCGGCGTACGGTGCGAGCTCGTGGGGTAGTTCGACGAGCACGTCCTCGAGTACGTCCCCGTCGCCGACCTCGAGGGTCATCGTGGTTGTCGCGTAGCCGGGTGCGCTCGCGGACAGCTCGTAGCTCTCGCCCGTTCCGGCGACCTGCTCGACGCTAAACTCGCCCGAAGCGTTCATCTCGGCGATGTACTCGCCTTGCTCGCCGGCGACGACGACGACGGCGTCGGGAACCGCGGCGCCGGTCGCCTCGTCTTCGACGATGCCGCTCACGGACGCGTTTCCAGCCGCGGTGACGTCGACTTCGATCGTGCCGTCAGTGTCGACGGTCGTCGCTTCGGAAACGCGTTCGTAGCCGTTCGCAACGACCGTGACGGTGTAGCCGTATCCACTGATGACTTCGTCCACCTCGTAGCCGCCGTCCGCATCGGTCGTCGTTTCGTATTCGATCTCGGTAGCTGCGTCGTCCAGTTCTACGATTACGGTTGCGTCGGCAACTGCCGCGCCCGTCACCTCGTCGCTCACCGTTCCCACGACGGTCGCCCGCCCGACTGGCTCGAACTCGAGGTTCTCGGTTTGCTGTTCGCCAGCGTCGACGGCTACGCCTGCTCGGCTCGCTGTCTCGTACGCTTCGTGGGCGGCCGTGAGCTCGTACGTTTCTTCGCCGGGGACGTTCTCGATCGTGTATTTCCCGTCCTCGTCGGTCGTCGCCTCGTACGCTCCGGCACCGTTTTCGGCTGTGACGGTCGCCCCGTCGATTCCTTCCCCGGTCAGTGCGTCGGTCACCGTGCCGGTGAGCTCGGCGTCGCCCGAGACGACGAACGCTCGCACCTCGCTCGCCTCGTCACCGACGGCGACCGTCTCTTGGACCGATTCGTAGCCCTCGGCGTCGACCGCCACGTCGTACGCCTCGCCGGTTCCGGGGAGGTTCTCGAGCGAATATTCGCCGCCCTCGTCGGTCGTCGTCTCGTACGTTCCGGCACCGTTCTCGGCGGTGACGGTCGCGCCATCGACCGGACCACCGGTTACCTCGTCGGTTACCTGCCCGGTGATCCCGGCGTTTCCGAACAGGCCGTGGGTTCGACTCGCTGACGTATCTTCCGTGAGGAACACGTCGGTCAGCTCGCCGTCATCGTAGCCGTCGGCTTCGATCGTGAAGTCGTAGGTGAACCCGCCCGGAAGCGGCGCCAGTTCGGCCGCGCCATCGTCGTCGGTCTCGAACGAATCACTCTCACCGAGCGTCCCGTTCGTTACGATCACGGTTGCCCCGTCGATCGGACTCCCGGTTTCGGCGTCTTCGACCGTGAGCTCGATCGCCGCGTCGCCGGCGAGTTCGAAGTCGACGTCGGTCTCAGTTTCCCCGTCGCCGAGCTCGATGGTCTCACTCGTTTCGCCCCATCCATCGGGATCGACGGTCACGACGTACTCCTCACCGGTTCCGGCGACGGTGGCCGTGTACTCGCCGTTCTCGTCCGTCTCGACGACGTACTCCTGCTCGCCGGACACTTCGACCTCCACGCCGTCGAGATCCGCTCCGAACGTTTCGTCCGTAACGGTCCCGCTGAGCGTTGCGGTCCCGGTCAGTTCGGCATCGAGGGTGTGGGTCGCCTCGTCTCCAACGGACTCGTCCGATTCGACGACGGTGTCGTAGCCGTCCGCCTCGATTTCGACGTCGTAGTCGTGTCCACCGGGAACGTTCTCGATGGTGTACGTGCCGTCGGCGCTCGTCGTCGCTTCGTATGCCCCCGTCCCGTTCTGGGCGGTCACGGTCGCGCCCCCGATCCCCCCACCGGTTTCTGCGTCGGTTATCTTCCCGTCGATCTCGGCGTTGCCGCCCAGCACATAGTTTGCCGACAGTTCATCGCCAGGACCGAACGAGCGGACCGGGATCTCGACCGGATCGTACCCCGGTTGTGAGAACGTGTACCCGTACGTGAAGCCGCCCGGGAGCACGATTTTCATGTTTCCGTCGCCGTCTGCCGTGAACGCGTCCTCGGCGACGCCGAACGTCTCGTGTTCGATGCGCACCGTCGCTCCCTCGAGCGGCTCGCCCGTTTTCCAGTCGCTGAGCGCAATGGAATCTCGCCCATCGCCGGTGATTTCGAAGTCTACGTCGGTCACGTCGTCGCCATCGTCGATGGTCACAGTTGTCGAGTTCCCGTCCCAGCCGGTTGGATCGACGGTCACCGCGTACTCCTCGCCCGTTCCGGGCACACTCTCGACGGTGTACTCGCCATTGTCGTCCGTCTCGGCGGTGTACGCCCCGAGTCCGTTCTCGACGGCAACTTCGATGTCTTCGATGCCCGTCTCGAACGTCGTATCCGAGACGGTGCCGCTCACCGACGCGTTCCCCGTCAGGCCGACGTCGCGGGTTTCGTCTCCGCCGTCGAGGGTGATGGGAGCGCTTTTCATCTCGTATCCGGATGCTTCGACCGTCAGGACGAACTCGCCCACCTGCCCGACCGCGAGTTCGTACGAGCCATCGCTGGCGGTTTCGGTTTCGTAGCTCTCCTCGCTGTCCTCGTGGTCGAGCGTCACTGTCGCGTCCGCAATGCCCGGCTCTCCGTCGGCAACCGCGTCGGTGACAGTGCCGTCGACGGTCAATGACTCGACCTCGATTGTTACCGTCGCCTCGTCGTATCCCGCGTCGTTCTCGAGGCGGTAGTCGAACGCGAACGTTCCGGGCTCGGTCGGTGCGACGAACTCGAGCGAGCCATCGGACTCGATCGTCAGGTCACCGCCAGCGAGGGCGGTCGTCTGACCGGCGTTGTACTCTGTCGCGTCGCCAGCGAGGTCGCCGCCGCCGAAACTCACGACTTCTGCGTCCGGTTCGCCAAGGTCGTCGGCGCCGTGACCGTGATCCTCGACGACGGAGGTGGTGAGCGTGTCGGCAGCATCGACCTCGAGATCGGCGTCGTTCGCTTCGGGTGGAGTTCCAAGCAGGTCGAACGAGAGGTCATCGACGTACGCGCGTGCATAGGCGTCTCCACCGAGGTCCATCTCGGCGGCGTTGTTGACGTGAATCCGTACCGTTGCGTGCGTCGCATCCTCCGGAGCGACAGTCGTATCCGAGAACGCGTCGAACTCCGTCGTTTCCTCGGAACGCATCTCGGAGAGGTCGACGTCGGCTTCCTCGTCGACGGTGAGGACCGTTCCGTCCTCGTCGAGGTAGTCGACTTCGAGCGTGACGTAACTGTCCTCGGGCGTCTCTTCGGTTCCGACGTATCCGGCCAGCTCGTACGTGAATCCGGGCCGGACAGGAACCGTCTGCTCGGCGCTGGCGTCCTCGCCGTCGCCGACCGTGTCCCCGATGGCGTACGGCGGAACCGGGGGGTTCTGTTCGCCGTTCGGATCGACCTCTCCGGAGCGCTGTGGGTCGATACAGCCGATTCCACCGCCCGACGGCGAGACGTCATCCCACGCGTCGAACGAGTCCGGGTCACAGTCGGTGTCGAACAGGGTACTGTCTCGCACCCAGATCTCGACCGTCGCAGTGCTCGAGTCGTGTTCGTTCTCGATCTCGTACTCGAAGGTGTGGGCCCCGACGTCGGTCGGTTCCTCGAGGCTGAACGAGCCGTCGGCTTCGACGGTGAGCGTCCCGCCAGCAAACGACATCTCCTCACCGGGATCGTGGTCGGTCACGCTTCCCGAGAGGTCGCCACCGCCGAAGTTTACGAGTTCAGCTTCGGGAGTCCCCAGTTCGTCTACCCCGTTGCCCCAGTCATCGAACAGCGTGTCGTCGGGGTCGAACGTATGATAGATGCCGACCTCGGTTTCGACGTCGCGGGCGTTTACGGGATCCTCGCTCGGATCATCGTCCTCGATCGAGAGGTCGTCGAAGTAGACGCCTGCAGGATCTTCGTGTCCACTCGGGCGGACGACCGTAAGCCGGAGCGTCGCCCGTTTCGCGTCGTCGGGCGCGTCAGTGGTCTCCGTGAATCGGTCGAAATCCGTGGTCGATTCGGACTGGAGGTCCTCCAGTGTGAAACCCTCATCCGCGATCACGTGGCCGTCCGAATCGAGGTACTCGAACTCGACCTCCCCGGAGTAGTCGTCGGAGTCAGTTCCGTACAGTCCCGAAACGGTGTACGTTTCCCCACCGACGACGTAGACGGTCTGTTCGGTGTGGACCTCGTCGTCCAGCAGGATGTAATTGTCCGTGAACGACCGCTCTCCGACGGCCGTGTGATCGGTGTCGGTCCACGGTAGATCCTCGAGGTCATGACAGGAGATACTTTCCCCATCCCACCCGATGGGCTGGTCCTGCGCGTTGCTATCCCACTCGTCACACAGCGGGTTCTCCAATTCGTGATCGAGAATTTCGATCTCGACCGCCGCATCGTCGTGGTCGCCCTCATAGCCCAGTCGATACTCGAACGCGAACGTCCCCGTCTGCGTCGGGTTCGTCAAACTGAACGAGCCGTCGGCGTTGACCTGTAAGTCGCCACCGGCGAGCCCGACTGTTTCTCCCGCCGCGTTGTCAGTGACACTCCCACCGAGGTCGCCACCGCCGAAGTGAGTGAGTTCTCCGGAGTCGTCGAACCCGCGGTCATCTTCGTCCTCACCGAACTCGTCATCGAAGAGCGTCCAGTCGGGAGCAAGGGTTTGCTCGATCCCCGTCTCGACACCATCGACGTCGAACGCCGTCGGTGCGTCGCTGAACTCCTGCAATCGGACGTCGTCTGCCCAGAGCAGCGGTCTATCGAGATCAAAATCTCCACCGTTTACCAGTATAATTCGAACGACCGCTTCGTCGGCGTTCTCCGGGGCGACCGTCGTCTCGACGAACTGGTCGGGTTCTGTGTGGTCTTCGGGCTGGAACTCACCGCTGTCTATCAGTCCGTCGTCGATGGGGGTACCGTCGTCGAGAAACTGCACCTCGAACTGGGCGTAGTCGTCTGTTACGTCGTCCGACCCGACCCACACGCTGAACTGATACCCCGAACCGCCCGTTACCGGAACCGTCTGCGTGGCGACAGACTCGTCTGTCGAAGGTTCTAGATCCTCCCAATCGATGAAGACATACTCTCCTTCGATCGGGTCGGGCATGAACTGGTTTTCGGGCTCGTTACACTCGAGCTCGCCCTGTTCTACGGTCCAGTAGAGCGGTTCTTCACCCTCTCCTTGCCCATCCACGATGCACTGGGGATTATCCAGTAAATTGGGCCCCAGACTCCCCTCTTCCGAACTCGTTTCCTGCAGGTTCGAAAGCGCTGTTCCCCCTCGTTCGGCCGGACCACTCGCTATGGGACCGGTACTGCCGTCAGCCGCCGCGCCGATCACTCCCCCGGCGAGGACGACACAGCCGACAATCAGGAACACCCCAAGTAACCTTAGAACCCGTCTAACACTCATCACCTCTTCAAGATACTATACATCTATATCACTTTCTCAATGAAAATTACAGCACTCAGTTACTGCTCGAACACTGTCATTTATCTCCTGCCGAAGTGTCGAGCCGCGCGTCGCCTCCAGCTTCGGTCGAAGTAGCTACCGACGACCAAAACCGGGGATCTCCGTGGACTGCCGGTCAGGGTCTCTGCGGGTAGATGCCCTGTATCGCGATAACGTAGTTCAGCGCCAGGAACGGCGACATGTTCTGGTGGGGCATTCCAGCTCCCGTCGGATGGATCGTGCCGTCGACGTCCATCGTTGCATTCGCCCCGCTGCCCGTGTAGATGTCGGCATCACCTGAAACTCGTGCGAGTGCGTTCCCCACCGGCGACTGCTCATCGGCTCCTTGCCGACTCACGGGCAGGTTCGCTTTCAGCTCGTGTGTGTGATGGGGCATCTGGTTCTGCTCCAGCACGACTTTCTCTTCGCCACCCGAATCTCCGAGTTGCCGGGGAGTGAGACCGCCTCCATGACCCACCCCGATCGGCGTGCGACCCCGAAGGTCTGGAATCTCGAACGTCGTCTGTCCGTTCCCGCCGTAGGTCGTCCCGAGGAGCGAAAACAGCGCCTGATTCTGAGAGACCTGTAACGTCGTACCGTTGCAGATCATGTATCCCTGTGGCGCGAAATTCCCCGCGAACATCCCAACGGTCCCGAGGTACGGCTCCATGCCGATTCCGAGACCGCTCGCGTCGTCCGTCGAGTTCGGACCGTCCACGTCCCCACCGTCGGGCGAGGCTTCCTGTGAACTCCCGAGCAGGTCAGCGGCGTCACGGTCGGGCGTGCGACGATTGAACACCGCCTCGTAGCGCGTCGCGTCCGGATCGAGCGTCGCCGCAGGGCCCAGTGTCACGTCGAACGGGTCGAGTCCACCACCTTCGAGGCGGTAGGTGTCCTGTTCCAGCGCCGTTCCCTCGTCGGCGTCGAACACCAGCGTGAACCGCTCCCACCCCTCGGTGACGTCCCAGGACGTGTCGACGGACTCGAGTTCCAGCCGCGTGTCCGCATTCGCGACCGAAAACGTGGTTCCCTCGTGGTCGATCAACTGCTGTAGCGACGGCGAACCATCGCCTGCCGTCTCTCCGTTTTTTGTGTCGTGCATGAATATCGTGTCGTCAGTGTTCGTACCGTCGTCGTTTCCCCGTGACTCGTCGGATAGGCCCACACTCGGCTGCGTTCCATCGACGGGTTCCGGGGAGAGTGGTGATCGAACAGCCAGAGTTGTAGTGGATTGTGAATAACTGTTCTCAGCACGGCGTTGCTGTTGTCACACTGTCAATTTCCGCGGGTCGTCGCGACCCGCGTTCGGATGGTGGTAATCGTGAAGCACCTGGGGAGTGGCCGAAACCGACTCCTCGGGCCCGGAGGGCGCTCGTCGTGACCGACGAGGCGCTGACCGTCGGGTGGCTGTTCCGCTTGCTCGGCCACAAGATCCAGCTGGAGACCGTTCAGGCTCTCGGATCGTCCCGGTCCAGCGTGACGGTGAACGGCTCCTGACCAGACGCACATACCCCATCGCGGATCGATCCAGCGTTCCGGCGTCTCGGTGCCCTCAGATCGTGATCAACACCGCCCCGACGACGATCAGCGTCGCCCCGACGACCACCCCTCGAGTCACGCGCTCGAGGTCGCGGAGCAACACGGCCGCGAAGAGGATCGTGAAGAAGGGCGCCGTCGCCACGAGGGGATCGACGATGGCGATGCGTCCCTCCTCGAGTCCGAGCGCGGCCATCAGCGAGAGCATCGCGACGGTCGTCAGCAGGCCGCTACCGAGGAAGTAGACGTACGTCTCCCGGGGCATCGAGACCATCTCTCGCGTCCGGCCCCGGG
Source organism: Natronobeatus ordinarius (assembly GCF_024362485.1). Taxonomy (NCBI): domain Archaea; kingdom Methanobacteriati; phylum Methanobacteriota; class Halobacteria; order Halobacteriales; family Natrialbaceae; genus Natronobeatus; species Natronobeatus ordinarius. Next base: position 396,968 of record NZ_CP101456.1, read on the forward strand.
CGAGCACGTACGCGAGGAGGGCGATGAGCCCGGCGGTCTCGTTGATCGTCACCGCCTCGAGCGCGGTGATCGGTGTCTCGAGCATGCCGTATCGGCGGGCGACGTTGGCGACGGCGAACGTCGCGGCGGCGGCGATCGGCCACAGCAGGTCACGGACGGTCCAGCCCTCGAGGTCGCCGCCGCGAGAGAGCGCGAGGACCGAGAGGCCGAACACGAGGATCACGATCCCGACGGCCGTCACGGGGCCGAGGGGTTCGCCGAGAGCGGCCAGCGCGATGACGGTCGCGAACAGCGGCCGCGTGCTCAGGATGGCGCTGTTGAGGCTTGCGCCCACACGGTCGACGCCGACGAAGATGGTGATTCTCCCTAGCGCCGTCCCGATCACGCCCGCGAAGACGAAGACGAGCAACACTTCGGTCGTGAGGCCGGTGAACGCACCGCCCCGATAGAACAGCACGATGGTGGTCCAGTAGATGACGAGTTCGACGAGCACGACCACCAGCGAGGCCTGGACCGAGTCGCCGCCAGCGGCCATCCCTCGCTTGTCGAAGATGGGGGCGAATCCCCAGAACACCGCCGGCACGAGCGCGAGCACGACGACCTCGAGCGGGGCGCTCGTCACGGCATGTCCCCCGAACGCGGACCGACGGTCATCGGCGGACGTGGGAACGGCAGCGGGGTTAGCGTTCCGGTACCGGAACGTCACGCCGAGACGACGCGGGATAACGCACGTCGAGTTGTCGGCGAACAGTTAAGGTAGTCGATCGATTACCGGGCAGCCGTGTCTCGATGAGCTTCCCGCTCACGCCCGCCGAGACGGGCTCGTTCCCGTGGTCGAGTTACGACCTCGTCCTGACGGTGCTCGCGACGCTCGGCTCGACCGCCCGGTCGGAGGCGCTCGCCGCGTGGCTCGAGTCGGCCACCGGCGGCCGGTCGTGGCTTGCGGTCCCGGTTATTCTCGTCGGCTCGTACCTGCTGGCTCGACTCGTTCAGTGGTGGAGTCGTCGACGGCTGGCGGGCTCCGAGGAGCGGGCGACCACGTCGTTCGGGCGGGCGGTGTTCGAGGAGATCCACGCCCCGTTGGCGGCCACCATCGCGCTGTTCGGGGTGTATCTCAGTCTGGTCGTCATCGACCTGGTCGTCCTCGACCTGGTCGAGTCGAGTGCCGTCCTCGTCGGCGTCGTCTCGACCGCGCTGGTGGTGCTCTGGGCGCGGGCGTCGGTCCGGATCGGCGGCCGCTGGATCGAGTACGTCAACGAGACGGGCGTCGAGTACGAGTTCGCCCCGATCTTCAAGAACCTCTGGACGATCGCCATCGTCGTCGGCGCCGGGTTGCTGGTGGTCTCGATCTGGGAGCTCGAGCTCACGCCGTTTCTCGCCTCGGCCGGCATCCTCGGTATCGTTCTCGGCTTCGCCGCCCAGGACGCCATCGGCAACCTGATCGGCGGCGTCGCCCTCTACTTCGACAACACGTACAAGATCGGCGACGTGATCCGGATCGACGACGAGATGCGCGGGACGGTCACCGACGTCGGCATCCGGAGTACGACGGTGTTGACCGAAGACAACCTGCTCGTGACCGTGCCGAACGCCGTGTTGAACTCCACGCAGGTCGTCAACGAGAGCGCTCCACAGCGCCACATGCGCCTGCGAATTCCGATCACAGCCGCCTACGGCACCGACTATCACGAGGTCGAGGAACTCGTCATCGAGGTCGCCAGGGAGTGCCCGCTCGTCCGCGACTCGCCGGCGCCGAAGCTGCTCTTTTCGGAGTTCGGCGACTCGGCGCTGGTGTTCGAGCTCCGGCTGTACATCAACCACCCGCTGGTCGAAAAGCGCGCGGTCGATCAGATCAACCGCGGCGTCTACGACGCCTTCGACGAGGCCGGGATCACGATTCCGTTCCCCCAGCGGGAACTCAGCTTCCTGGACGACGGGACCGAACACCGCTTCGACGACCGGCTGTCGGCTGCCGATCCCGCTTCGACCGCCGACGGGACGCCACCGACTGCAGACGGGACGTCGCCTGCCGACGACCGGACGCCATCGGCTGTCGATTCCTCGGATGCCCCAGACGCCCCACGCGACGACTCGGGGTGAGTCGCCACGAGCGTCCCGACCCGCCCGTGATCGGGGCCAGGACTACCATTATTGTCGTCCGTCGCGTATGTCCCGCTGATGTACGACCGAATCCTCCTCCCGACGGACGCGGGAACGGGCGCCGAACGGGCGACCGACCACGCGATCGAGCTCGCCGCAGCACACGACGCCGACCTGTACGCGCTCTACGTCGTCGACAGCGACGTCTACGCCTCCTACGCCGGCGACGAGTACGTCCACGAACTCGAGGGCCTCGAGTCCGCCCTCGAGCAGGAGGGCGACGAGGCGCTCGAGGCCGTCACCGAACGGGCTGGGGAGGCGGGCCTCGAGGTCACGACGGCGATCCGCCACGGTGGGCCACACGAGGCGATCATCGCCTACGCCGACGAGGAGGACGTCGACCTGATCGTGATGGGATCGAAGGATCGGCCGGGCGAGTACCGACGACTGCTCGGCAGCGTCACCGAGCGCGTTGTCCGCCTCTCCTCGCGGCCGGTGACGGTCGTCAAGACGCCAGTCGAGGAGTGACGTTCGCTGCGGCGGTCACCGACCGTTCGACGTCGAACCCCGTCGCGTTCTCGCGTTTCCGTCACCCCTGGCTCAGAAACCGTTATTCGGACACGTGCTGTTCTAGCATACGTCATGGTGGGCGAGCTAATGGTGAAATCGTTCGAGACCCCGGACGAGACGGTTTCGTTCGAAAATGGTCGAAGCGAACGGGTCCAGCTCGACGGGCGGACGTTCTGGCTGACGACAGTAGAGCCGGGATGGCTGTTTTCCAGGGATAACGCTCCTGCCCTGGGAACTGAGACGTGTCCAGTTCCACACCGGCTGTACGTGGTAGCCGGTCGGATGACCGTCGAGATGGACGACGGTGCCCGTGAAACGCTTTCAGCGGGCGACGTCGCCCTGATTCCGCCGGGGCACGATGCCTGGGTGGACGGGGACGAGCGGGCCGTCTTCTTCGAAGAGGAGCTCGAGCGCTGATTCAGGATCGAACCGGCTCGAGTTCGGCGGTGAAGTGGCGGAGCTCGGGAATTTCGGGCTCGGTTTCGATCCGCAGTCCCGACACCGTCTCGCGCTTCTCGAGGACGGCAGTGGCGGTATCGGCGACGTGTTCGAAGTGTTCGCGGCCGTAGGTCCGACGCGGGAGTGCGAGCCGGACGAGCTCCGGGCGGTCGGTGCCGGGGAACGCGAAGCTCCCGAGCTCGACGCCCCGGACGCCGCCTTCGCGGTAGAGTTCACAGACGAGCGCCTGGCCGGGGAACTGCTCGGCGGGGAGCTGTGGGAAGACGGCTTCGGCGTCGAGGTAGACCGCGTGGCCGCCGGTCGGCTCGTAGATCGGCATCCCAGCGTCGACGAGCAGGTCGCCCAGCAGGCGAACCTGCTCGAGTCGGTCCTCGACGTAGGCATCTTCGACGGCCTCCCGGAGGCCGACGGCCAGCGCCGCCAGGTCGCGGCCGGCCATCCCGCCGTAGGTGGGAAAGCCCTCGTAGAGGATGGCCCGCTGCTTGCACTGCTCGTAGATGAGGTCGTCGTTCGTGGCGACGAAGCCGCCGGCGTTCGCGAGGCCGTCTTTCTTTCCGCTCATCACCAGCGCGTCGGCGTAGCCCAGTTGCTCGCGGGCGATCTCGGCAACCGACGCGTCGGCGTAGTCGGCCTCGCGCTCGCGGACGAAGGCGGCGTTCTCCGCGAACCGGCAGGCGTCGATCACGAACGTCGCGCCGATCTCGTCGGCGAACGCCCGCACCTGACGGGTGTTCTCGACGCTCACCGGCTGGCCGGCCGCCGAGTTGTTCGTGATCGTCTGGACCACGACCGGGACGCGCTCGCGGCCGACCTCCTCGACGACCGCCCGGGCGCGCTCGAGCGAGAAGTCTCCCTTGAACGGGGCGGGCGAGTCCGGATCGCGAGCCTCCTCGACCGGGCAGTCGACGGGATCGGCACCCTGGTTCGCGACGTGCGCCCGTGTGGTGTCGAAGTGGGTGTTGTTGAGGACGACGTCGCCTTCCTCGAGCAGGCTGCCGTAGAGGACGTTCTCGGCGCCGCGGCCCTGGTGGGCGGGGACGACGTGGGAAAAGCCCATCACGTCCGCGACGGCCGACTCGAGCGCGTCGAAACTCGACGAGCCGGCGTAGGCCTCGTCGCCGCGGACCAGTGCGGCCCACTGGGCTTCGCTCATCGTCCCCGTCCCGCTGTCGGTCAGCAGGTCGACGAAGACGTCCTCGGAGGCGAGGTTGAAGACGTTGTAGCCGGCCTGCTCGAGGGCGCGTTCGCGGTACTCTCGAGAGGGGAGGGAGATTCGTTCGACCATCCGGGCCTTGTAGGTGACCATACCCCCGCGAACGCGTGGGTTGGAATTCAATCCTGCTGAGGGAAACTGGGTGTCGGGGACTCGAGGCGGCGTGTTTCGAGCGAGTTCGGCGGTCGATGAACGGATTGTTACAGAGGCTCGGGGAGAAAGCCCACGATCTTCAGTCGTGGGTGGATCTCAAAGGCCGCAGTCGGGCGCTCGTGACCACAGCCGTAACAGCATCCCAACATGTGTGGGTTTGGATACTATTCCGTTTGCTTAATAACGGCGAAACGAACAGACAGATATGGGAGAGAAGTTGGGGGGCTGGTCGTCGAACGCCGACGCGGACGCCGCCGAGCGACGAGGCCGGGACCTGTCCTGGTTTCGGCGGGCCGTCGAGTCGTCCGGCCACGCGGTGTACATGACGTCCCCCGCCGGGGTCATCGAGTACGTAAATCCCGCGTTCGAGAAGCTCACGGGCTACCCTGCCGAGGAGACACTCGGGGAAACCCCGCGGATTCTCAAATCCGGTGAACGCGACGAGCCGTACTACGAAGCCCTCTGGGAGACGATCAGAGCCGGCGAGGTCTGGGAAGAGGAGATCGTCAACAGCCGCAAAAACGGTGAACAGTATACGGCCTACCAGACTATCGCCCCGGTCTTCGACGAGCGCGGCGAGATCGAGGGGTTCATGGCGGTTCTCAACGACGTCACCGAGCGCAAGAACGCGGAGGAAGGCCTGCGTCGACGGGAAGAACGGTTCCGGACGATGTTCCAGCGCCACAGCGCACCGATGTTGTTGATCGATCCGGGGACGGGGGCGATTCGAAACGCGAACGAGGCCGCAACCGAGTTCTACGGCTACTCGGTCGACCAGTTCACGGAGAAGAAGATTCAAGAGATCAATCGTCTCTCCCCCGAAGAAGTCGCCAGGGAGAGGCGGCGAGCCGAGCGGGAAGACCGGAATCACTTCGTCTTCGATCACGAACTCGCCGATGGCGACGTGCGGACGGTGGAGGTCCACTCCTCGCCGATTGGTCTCGAGGATGGGACCCTCCTCTTTTCGATCGTCCACGACATCACGGCGCGAGTCGAGTACGAGCGCGAACTCGAGCGTCACAAGGAACTCGTCGAGAACGTCCCCGTCGGCATCTACCGGAACACCGCCGGCGAGGCCGGGACCTTCGTCGAGATCAATCCCGCGATGGTCGAAATGTTCGACGCTGACTCAGCGGAGGAGTTGCTCGACCAGCCCGTCAGCAGGCTGTACGTCGATTCAGTACGACGGGAAGCGTTCTCGAAGGCGGTCCAGGAGAACGGTCGGGTGACCGAGGCGGAACTCGAACTCGAGACGCTGTCGGGTGAGACGTTCTGGGGGTCGGTCTCGGCGATCGTGTCCACCGTCGACGGGGAGACGTACTTCGACGGCGTCATCCAGGACATTACGGCACGCAAGGAGTACGAACAGCGCCTCGAGGATCAGCGCGACGACCTGGAAGTGCTCAACCAGATGGTCCGCCACGACATTCGAAACGACCTGCAACTCGTATTGGCGTACGCCCAGACCCTCGAGGAGTACGTCGATCCGGAGGGGCAGGAGTATCTCGACACCGTCCTCGAGAGCGCACACAACGCCGTCGAGTTGACGAAAACGGCCCGGGACGTGGCCGAAGTGATGCTCCAAACCGAGAGTAGCCGAGAAGGCGTCGCGTTCTGGCGAGTCCTCGAACGGCAACTCGAGGGAATAGCGACGTCGTTTCCGGATGCGGAGGTTTCCGTCGACGGGGAGCTTCCCCGCGTGACCGTACTGGCCGACGAGCTGCTCGAGTCAGTGTTCCGGAATCTACTAAAAAACGCCATCCAGCACAACGACAAGGAGAGAGCCGAGGTCGCCGTCTCGGCGACGATGTGTGCCGATCACGTGGAAGTACGGATCGCCGACAATGGGCCAGGTGTCCCCGAGGCACAGCGAGCTGAGATCTTCGGAAAAGGTGAGAAAGGGATCGAAAGTGAGGGGACGGGTATCGGACTCTATCTCGTTTCCACGCTCCTCGAGGGGTGGGGTGGAAGCGTGTGGGTCGAAGACAACGAGCCGGAAGGGGCGATCTTCACGGTCGAATTGCCGAGAGCTGAGCACTCGATTGGAAACGACCGCGACAGGTCCTAGAACAGGTCCTGGGCGATCTCGAGCGTCTCTTCGCGGTCGGCCCAGCCGACGAAGATGGCGACGCTGGTCGCGCTCGTGATGAGGTCGTGGACGTTGATGTGAGCCTCTGCGAGCGGATTGACGATCTCGCTGATGACGCCGGGCTGGTTGGGCAGTTCGCCGCCGGTGACCCGGACCACGGCCAGCGGATCGTCGAGGGTGACACTCGAGAGGGCGTCTTGCTTGATGACCTCCCGGTGGAGGATGTTCTCGGCGAACTCGGCCTCGTCGACGTCGACGTAGAACGTGATGGTGTCGACGCCGCTGGCGACGGCGTCGATGTTGACGTCGTGGTCGCCGAGGGCCGCCGACAGCGACTGGAAGACGCCGGGCTGATTGCGGATGGCCCGGCCAGCGACGGTGAGACAGGCCAGGGGCTGCTCGCGCATATCGACGAGGCTCTCGAACTCGCCTTCGATGCTGGTCCCGCCGGTCAGCAGATCGCCGTGCAGGTAGTGGACGACGCGGACGCCCAGATTGCCGCCTTTGTACGAGAGCGCCGAGGGGGCGACGACCTCTGCGCCGCGAAACGAGAGGTTCCGGAGTTCGTCGACGGAGATCTCGCCGACGTTGCGCGCGCCTTCGACGACGTTCGGGTCGCCGGTCATGACGCCCTCGACGTCGGTGACGATGACGACCTCGTCGGCCTCCATGTACTTGCCAAGCATGACGGCTGTGGTGTCAGAGCCGCCACGGCCGAGGGTCGTGACCGTTCCGTCGTGTGCCTCGGCGAGGAAGCCGGTGATCACCGGCACGACCTCGTCCATCTCCTCGGCGAGTTCGAGGGCGCGCGTTCTGGTCTCCTCGACGTCGACCTCGCCGTGTTCGTCGGTGATGACGGGCCAGTCGTCGCTGCCGGGCTCGAGAAAGCGGGCCTCGACGCCGCGGGCGGAGAGGGCAGCCTTGAGCATCCGGACCGACGTCCGTTCGCCCATGCTGACGATCTGGGCCCGGTCCTGGTCACCGGCCTCGAAGGTGATCTCCTCGAGGAGGTCGTCGGTCGTCGAGCCCATCGCGCTGGCGACGACGGCGATCTCGTGACCGTCCTCGACGGCGGCGGCGACGGAGTCGGCGGCGCGGTCGATCCGGTCGCCGCTGCCGAGACTCGTCCCGCCGAACTTCGCTACGACGCGCATGACGTCACCCCACGGCTGCGTGAAGCGCTGGTGGATACACTCATGTGAGGGTTCGTTACTTGAGGGTGCAGATAACTGTTCCTTCCCTCCGGAAATTTACCGATCGGCGTGTTGCGGTGGCGCCGTCGGCGGCGAACGGGTGTCTCGAGGCCGCCTCTCGCTACAGGTCGGCGTCGGCCGGGATTTATATTCGTGGGTGGCATTGACACACGCCAATGAACGTACGGGATGCACTCGAGGCCGACGCCGACGCGCTGGCGGCGATCGCCGACGCGCCGACGGACGTAATGCGTAACCTCGTCCACGACCGGACGGTGCGCGTGGCCGAGGACGGGTCGCACGATCCGAACGCGGACGTCGACGCCACGCGGTACGGGGGCTCGAGTCCGGAGGACATCCTCGGGTTCATCAGCTTCGACGCGCAGGCGGGAACGGTTCACGTCACCCAGATCGACGGCACCGAGGCGGCCTGCCGACGCTTGCTCGCCGAACCCGTCCGGTTCGCCGACTGCGAGTCGATGGCCGTCGAGGTGTTGGTTCCCCTCGGTGACGACACCGTCATGGAAGCCGCCAGAGAACTCGGATTCGAGGAAGGGGGCCTCGGGCCGCAGTTCGACGGTGCCCGGACGGTGCGATTTCGACTCGAGCCCGACTCCTGATCGACCGACGCCGTCACGACCGCTCGAGCATCCGGTTTATGGCCGGCTCGAGCCGATGGCGAAGTTGGGTCCGTCCGCGCCCTCGAGCGCCGGCCGACTCGCCGAAACGACCAACAGTGAGGGGGTCGTCTCTCGGATCGACACATGGCGAGTGACGTCGGGATCGCGACGCGAGCGTTCTACCGGGCGCGTGGCGTCGCCTACGGGGTCTACCACCGGCTGACCCGCGCCAACTACGAGCGTGAGTGGCTCGCCCGGGCCAACCGAACGCCGGCCGGCACGTTCCGGTGTTACGAGCCCCTCCCCCGACACGGCGACGACCGGATGCTCGCGGAACTCGCCGACCACTGCGGGCCGGCAGACGTGATCTACGACGTGGGCGCGAACGTCGGCGTCTACGCACTCGCGCTCGCGAGTGGGGCTCCCGACCGACGGGTCGTCGCGTTCGAACCCGCCCCCTCGACCGTCGACCGCCTCCGGGCGAACGTCCGACTGAACGGCCTCGAGGACCGGATCGACGTTCACGCCTGCGGGCTCGGCCACGAGGCCGGTGAGCGGCCGTTCTACCGCTCGACGTACCCCGAACTCTCCGCGTTCGATCCCGAGAGCGCGAGCCGCTGGGAGGCGTCCGTCGCCGGGGTCGTTACAGTCTCTGTCCAGTGCCTCGATGACTTGAGCGGCTCGCTCCCGGCACCCGACGTCCTCAAGCTCGACGTCGAGGGGGCCGCCCCGGCCGTCCTCCGGGGCGGTCGGGAGACGCTCGAGCGTCACCGACCGACGATCTTCCTCGAGGTCCACGAGGATGGACTCGAGGGCGACGTTCCCGGCGAACTTCGGTCGCTGTTCGCCGACCGACCGTACGTCGTCCAGGAGCGCGAAGGCTACTGGCGGTGTGACCCCGACGACCGAGTCGCGTGACGGACCGTGGCCCCAGCCACAACAGGCGGTTCGATTCGCCGGCCCGGACGCTCATCGGGTGCGATATTTTCCGGTGTGACCGTTGCGGAACTGTTTTACCGACCGACTGGCCAAGGGTATACACAAATGAGTGACCTGGAGGAAGAGTACCGCCTCGAGTACTTCCGGGAGGAGGGATTCGAGCGGAAGGCGTGCCCGAAGTGCGGGGTACACTTCTGGACGCGCGACCACGACCGGGAGACCTGCGGGGAGCCGCCGTGTGAGGAGTACGACTTTATCGACAACCCGGGGTTCGATGAGGAGTACAGCTTAGAGGAGATGCGCGAGATCTTCCTCTCTTTTTTCGAGGACCGAGATCACGAACGGATCGACCCCTATCCCGTCGCCGCGAATCGCTGGCGCGACGACGTCCTGCTGACCCAGGCGTCGATCTACGACTTCCAGCCGCTCGTGACGAGCGGCGAGACGCCCCCGCCGGCGAACCCCCTGACAGTGAGCCAGCCCTGCATTCGGATGCAGGACATCGACAACGTCGGCAAGACGGGTCGACACACGATGGCCTTCGAGATGATGGCCCACCACGCGTTCAACGTCCGCGAGGACGCCGAGGACGAGTACGCCTACGAGGGCGAGGTCTACTGGAAGGATCAGACGGTTGCCTACTGCGACGAACTGCTCGCCTCGCTGGGGGTCGACATCGAGGAGGTCGTCTACATCGAGGACCCGTGGGTCGGCGGCGGCAACGCCGGTCCCGCCATCGAGGTCATCTACCGCGGGCTCGAGCTCGCCACGCTCGTTTTCATGTGTATGGAGCAAGACCCCGAGGGCGAGTACGAGCTCAAAGACGGGAACCGCTACTCGTTCATGGACACCTACATCGTCGACACGGGCTACGGGCTCGAGCGCTGGACCTGGATGAGCCAGGGGACGCCGACGGTGTACGAGGCGGTCTACCCCGAGATGATCGCCTTCCTCAAGGAGAACGCGGGCATCGAGCACACCGACGAGGAAGCCGAACTGGTGGGCCGGGCCGCCCGCCTCTCTGGCAACCTCGACATCGACGACGTCGACGACGTCGAGGCCGCCCGCGGCGACATCGCCGACGCACTCGGCGTCTCGACTCAGGAGCTCACCGCCCTCGTCGAACCCCTCGAGGACGTCTACGCCATCGCCGACCACTGCCGGACGCTCGCGTACATGCTCGGCGACGGCATCGTCCCCTCGAACGTCGGGACGGGCTACCTCGCGCGAATGGTGCTCCGGCGGACGAAACGCCTCTGTGATACCGTCGGCGTCGACGCCCCGCTCGACGAACTGGTCGACATGCAGGCCGAGCGTCTCGAGTACGAAAACCGCGACACGATTCGCGACGTCGTCCGGACCGAACTCGAGAAATATCGCGAGACGCTCGAACGCGGCAGCCGCCGGGTCGAGGCGATCGCCGAGGAGTACGCAGAACGCGGCGAGCCGATCCCGACCCAGGAACTGATCGAGCTCTACGACAGCCACGGCCTCCAGCCGGATATGGTCGAGGAGATCGCCGCCGATGTGGGTGCCGACGTCGACGTCCCCGACGACTTCTACAGCCTCGTCGCGGCCCGCCACGACACGGCCGGCGAACTCGAGGCGGCAGAGGAGGAAACCGACGAACGCTTCGAGGACCTGCCGGAGACCGAGAAACTGTACTACGACGACCAGAGGCGAACCCAGTTCGAGGCGGTCGTACTCGACGTCTTCGAGCGCGAGGAGGGCTACGACGTCGTCCTCGACCAGACGATGTTCTACCCCGAAGGCGGTGGCCAGCCCGCCGACCACGGAACGCTCGCGACCGACGACACGACCGTCGACGTCCGCGACGTCCAGATCGAATCGGGTGTGGTCCTCCACCGGACCGACGAACCGCTTGGCAAAGGCGAGTTCGTCAACGGCCAGGTCGACGGCACCCGACGGCGCCGGCTGATGCGCCACCACACGGCCACGCACGTCGTCGCTCACGCCGCCAGGCAGGTCCTGGGGGGACACATCCGCCAGGCAGGCGCCCAGAAGGGCGTCGACAGCTCGCGGATCGACCTGCGCCACTACGCGCGCATCTCCCGCGAGGAGGTCAAAGAGATCGAGCGCATCGCCAACGCCATCGTGATGGACAACACGACCGTCACCCAGGAGTGGCCCCACCGCAACGAGGCCGAGGCCGAATACGGCTTCGACATCTACCAGGGTGGCATCCCACCGGGGACGCACATCCGGCTCATCCAGGTCGACGAGGACGTCCAGGCCTGCGGTGGCACCCACGTCGCCCGCACCGGCGACGTCGGCGCGATCAAGATCCTCTCGACCGAGCGCGTCCAGGACGGCGTCGAACGCATCACGTTCGCTGCCGGCGAGGCCGCCATCGAGGCCAGCCAGCGCGACGAGGACGCCCTCTACGAGGCCGCCGAGATCCTCGACGTCTCCCCGCACGAGGTTCCCGAGACCGCCGAGCGCTTTTTCGAGGAGTGGAAAGATCGCGGTAAACAGCTCGAGGAACTCAAAGAACAGCTCGCCGAGGCCCGCGCCAGCGGCGGTGGCGGCGGCGAGGAAGTCGACGTCGGCGACGCCACGGCCGTGATCCAGCGTCTCGACACCGACATGGACGAACTCCGCGCCACGGCGAACGCCCTCGCCGAGAACGGCAAGATCGCCGTCCTCGCAAGCGGCGAGTCAGGTGCCCAGTTCGTCGTCGCCGTCCCCGACGACGCGGGCGTCAACGCCGGCGAGGTCGTCGGCGAACTCGCCGCGAGAGTCGGCGGCGGCGGCGGCGGCCCCGCCGACTTCGCCCAGGGTGGTGGCCCCGACGTCGACGCACTCGAGGACGCCCTCGAGGACGCCCCCGACGTGCTCCGGCAGGTCCAGAACGTCTGACGGTTCGCTCGGGCGTTTTTCTTTCTCCAGTTCCACGTCGTTCGTCGCCGGCTGTTCGACCGTACGCTCGCGTCACCACAGTCGGAACTAAATGCACATCTGCTGGAAGCGCGAACGAGTACGTATGGCCCTCATTGGGAGAGCGGAGGTCGGTCCGCCGCCGGGACAGGCGGCACTGGAAGCCGTTCCCGACATGGAACTGCTCTTCGAGGACATTCGGTCGCTCGAGGACGAACCGTGGCGGATGATCATCTGGGCGACGGGCGACGACTTCGAGCGGTACGAGCGCGCGCTCACCGCCGATCCGGAGATCGACACCTACGATTGTCTCACCGAATTGCCGGATGCACGCCTGTATCGGCTGGAGCTTTCAGCAGAAGGGCAGCGCAAAACGCTCCACTCCGTCTCCGTCGAGGAGGACATCACGATTATCCGGCTTACAGCAACGGCCGAACGGGAGGAACTTCTCGCCCGGTTTCCAACGCGCGATGCTGTCGTCCAGTTACGAGACGGCAGTCTCGAACGGGACCGGGAGTTTACGTTGTTGAACTTGTATGAGGAAGAACAGGTAGACGGTACCATCGGTTTCGAAAGTAAGTACGGCACGACGACTGCGCAACGAGAAGCGCTTCTCACGGCGCTCGAGAAGGGGTACTTCGACGAGCCCCGGAAGGCGACGCTGGCGACGGTCGCCGAGGAACTCGGCATCTCGAAAACGGCGCTGTCAGAACGCCTCCGACGCGGACAGAAAGAACTCCTCCTCAATACATTGGCTCGTCAGCATTCGCAGTAGTACGGGTACGGAAGGATAGTCCGACCGTTCAGGGCGCGCCGATCAGGACGAAGCGACTCTCGACGTCGCCGTTGTGGATCTGGTGGGTCGCCTCCGGCGGAATCCGGATCGCGTCGCCTTCCTCGAGGTCGACCGCCTCGTCCTCGATGGTGACAGTCGCCTCGCCTTCGATCAGCAGGTAGACCTCCTCGTGGCCCTCTTCCTCGTGGTCGTGTTCTTTCCCTTCCCAGCCGGGGTCGGCCTCGAGGACGGTCACGCCCACGTTCTCACAGTCCAGTTCGTCCCGGAGGAAGTGCAAGCCGTTCGTGTCGTCGACGTCGTGGTAGTTCGTCTTGGTGTACTCGGTCATGGCTGTCGGGAAGTCCTGCCACGGACAGCCGGATAAGCCTTTGCGGGTGGCAAAAGACCTATCCGCCGGACGGTCATCCCCTCGTACATGGACGACGGCATTGCGGTGGACTTCGGCGAGGACGGACTCGTCCCCGCTATCGCCCAGGACGCCGAGACGGGCGAGGTGCTGATGCTCGCGTACGTCTCGCCCGAGGCGCTCGAGCGGACCCGCGAGACGGGGCTGGCCCACTACTACTCGCGCAGTCGCGACGAACTCTGGCAGAAAGGCGGGACGAGCGGGCACGTCCAGCGCGTCGAGGAGGTCCGGGTCGACTGCGACGAAGACACGCTGCTCTACCTCGTCGAACAGGAGGGCGGGGCCTGTCACACGGGTCGCCGGTCGTGTTTCTTCCGGACGATCGACGGTGAGGACGTCGGCGAGCGCGTCTTCGACCCCGACGCAGTGTACGAGTGATCCTGCCATGAGCGAATCCGTCGCTCGACCCGAGCCCGTCGCCCGCCTCGAGCGAGCGCGCGAGCGTCTCGCCGCCCTCGAGGCGGAGATCGACGACCACGGCGAGCAGACGGTCGAGGCCGCTGCGCAGGCCTACCGGAACGCCGCGAAACTGCTCGATGACTACGTCGATCGGGCGACGGGGACGGGCCGGGAGAACTTCGCGGCGTACGTCCAGCTCGAGGGGCAGTTCGCCGCGCTGGTCGACGGACTTCCGGACGACCTCTACCGACGCGACGCGTTCGAGGCCGCCCTCGACGCGATCGACAAGCGCCGACTCAGCGAGGACGACTTCGAGCGCGCCGAGGCTGCCCTCGAGCCGGCCGAGGCGTTCAGCCGACTCCTCGCGGATCGCGAGGCGGCCCGCGAGGAACTCGAGGAGGCCCGGAAAGCTGCTCGGCTCCGCCTCCGCGAACTCGAGGCGGAGATCGCCGATCGGGAGCGAACGCTCGAGCTGGCGACCGTCGACCTCGACGCGCCGGTCGAGCGGCTCCGCGAGCCGATCGAGGCGTACAACGACGCCGTCCGGGAGGCCGTTACCGACTACGTCGCCTCGGCCTCCGCCCGCGAGGTGTTCGCGCTGCTCGAGCGCAGCCGCCTCTACCCGCTAGTCGAGTTCGAACGGCCGCCCGAGGACCTCCGGGCGTACGTCTCGGAGTCGCCGGCAGGCGAATCCACGATCCCGGAGTTGCTCGAGTACGCCGACTACTCGCGATCGAAACTCGACCACCTCGTCGAGGACGCCGACGCGCTCAAGCGGAACGTGGCGACCAGACGGACCTACCTCACCGGCATCGACGCCGAGCCGTTGACGATCCCGTGGCCGCCGGCCGACGCGGCGACGCTCCGATTTCAGGTCCGCGAGCGCCGCCCGTTCGTCGCCCGCGTCGCCGACGAGGACGTGATAGCCATCCTCCGGACGATTCAGGAACTGACCTACGACCCCGACTACGACCGCCTGCAGACGGCGGCCGTCGCGATCGATCAGCTGAGCGAGGACGAACGCGAGCGGCTGGCCGACGGCAGACTCGAGGACGAACTCGAGTCGCTCCGTCGAGAGCGGACGGCGATCGGGGCAGCGCTCGAGCAGGACGACGAGTAACGCGATTCCCTTTCACGCCGAACAATCGAACCGTGATCAGGCGTCGGCTTTCGCCTCGAGCAGGGCGTCGTACATTCCCTCCGCGAGGTCGCGTGCCCGCCCTTCCTCACGGGCCTCGGCGTAGACGCGCACGAGTGGCTCGGTGCCCGAGGGGCGGGCGAGCACCCAGGCGTCGCCGTAGTCGAGGCGGTAGCCGTCTCGGGTGTTCAACTCGGCGTCGGCCTCGCGGGCGAAGGTCGCCACCGCCTCGAGCATTGCCTCGCGCTCGGCCGTCGACTCGTAGGCGACGTTCCGTCGATCGTTGACGTAGCCCCCGTACGGGGCAACGACCTCGCTGACGGGTCGGTCTGCGATCAGCTCGAGGAATTTGGCGGCCGTGTAGGCGCCGTCTCGGGAGAGCCGGTAGTCGGGGAAGAAGATGCCGCCGTTGCCCTCGCCCGCGATCGGCACCCGACGACCGTCGGCCTCGAGGTCGCGGATGCGGGTGATGATGTTCGTCGAGCCGATGGGGGTGAGTTCGAGGTCGGCACCCACGTCGTTCGCGACGTCGACGAGCCGCTGGGAGACGTTGACGGCCGAGACGGTGACGTCGCCGGCCTCGAGTGTAGCGGCGGCGAGGGCAGCGAGGGTGGCGTCACCCTCGACGTAGGCGCCGGATTCGTCGAAGAAGATCGCCCGGTCCGCGTCGCCGTCGTGGGCGATGCCGACGTCGGCGCCGGCCGCGCTGACGAGCCGGCCGAGGTCGCCGAGGTTATCCGGGATCGGTTCCGGATCGCGACCGGGGAAGTGGCCGTCGGCCTGTCCGTTGACGGTGACGACGCGACAGCCCAGTTCCCGGAAGATCTCCGGACTGGTCAACGAGCCCGCCCCGTGGCCGGGGTCGAGCGCGACGGTCAACTCGGCGTCGGCGATACGGTCGCGGTCGACGGCGGCGAGCACCTCCTCGACGTACGCCCGTCCGACGCCGTCGACCTCGCGCATCCGGCCGATCTCGCTCCACGGGACGGTCGCGAACACCTCCTCGAGTAACGTCGATTCGACTCGCTCGAGGTCGGCGACGGCGAGTTCGACCCCGTCCTCGCCGATCAGTTTGACGCCGTTGTACTTCGGCGGGTTGTGCGAGGCCGTGATCATTATCGCCGGGATCCCCTCGCGCTCGGCGTACGCTTGCACCCCCGGCGTCGGGACGACGCCGACCCGATCGACGTCGACCCCCACGCTCGCCAGCCCGCTGGCGGCCGCGTCGGCGAGCATCCGTCCCGTCAGTCGCGTGTCCCGGGCGACGGCGACCCGGTCGAACCCCCAGACCGTCCCCGCGGCTTTCGCCACGCGCAGGACGAACGCCGGCGTCACCTCCTCGTTGGCGACACCCCGCGTCCCACTCGATCCGAACACTTCCATTACGATGTACTCGGTATGGCGTCCCCAAAGTGATTCCGGATGTGCGCGATCATCGGTCGCGTCGCGGGTCGCGGCCCTCCTCGGCGTCTTTCCACTCGCCGATGCCGGACGGGTCGAGGTGGACGTGGGCGTCGCCGACGTCTTCGACCTCGCGAAGCGACTCGAGTAACTCCGTCTCGAGGTCGTGGGCCTCAAGGAGCGTGAGCTCGCCGTCGACCTCGGCGTGGACTTCGACCTCGAGGACGGGCCCGTCGTAGTAGACGACGAGGTCGTGGACGCCCTCGACGTCGGGGTGGGCGAGCAGTCGTCGACGGACCGCGTCCCGCTGGTCGTCGGGTGGCGCCGCACCGACGACGTACACGAGGTTCTCTCGCGCGATGCTCACCCCCTGGTAGATGACCAGGACGCTCACCAGCCCACCGGCGATGGGGTCGAGCATCGGGTACCCCAGGAACAGGCCGACGACGCCGACGGTCGCGGCGATGGACGTGTAGATGTCGTTGAGACAGTCCGCGGCGAGCGCCGACAGCGCCGTCGACCCGATCGTCTCGTTGACGGTCGCGGTGTACCAGTAGACGGCGTACATGCTGCCCATCGCGAACGCCAGCGCGCCGAGCAGGAGGGGACTGAACACCGCGTCGACGCCGAACGCCAGTCCGTGGATCGATTCGTACAGCAGGTTGGTTCCCAGGAGGACGATCACTGCCCCGACGAACAGTGCCGTCAGCGGCTCGATTCGGGCGTGGCCGTGGGGGTGGTTCGCATCGGGGTCCTTGAAGCGGGTATCGCCCCAGATCAGCACGACGACGCTCGCGATCAGGTCGGCAACGGAGTGAGCGGCGTCGGCGAGCAGCGCCACGCTGCCGAAGGCGAGGCCGACGGCTCCCTCCACGACGATCTTCGCTGCGTTTCCCAGCACGTTCGCCCACGCCGCTCGAGCGAACCGAGTGCGCTCGGCGTCGTCGCCCATACACGTTTTAGAGCTAGTCTAAACTTCAGCCTTGGCATTCGAGAAGTGAACGCGAATCGTTCGACCGGGCCGTCTCGTTCGTTAGGGGCGGCTAATCGATCAGCCTGGGGCCGGCCGGATACGCGTTCGGTCGCGCGGGAGTTCACTCGAGCGGGAACGACTCGACGGTCGAGTAGACTGGTCCCTCGGCGGTGAGCGTACTCTCGGTGAGCCGAAGCTCCTCGACGGTCGTCTCACCGACCGTCGGATCGCGCTCGGCCACGAGTTCCTGGACCAGCTCCTTCCCGCCGGCGTGTTCCATCCGCGCGAGGGTGACGTGCGGGGTGAAGTCGTGACGCTCGGGGTCGAATCCCATCGCCGTCGTCCGTTCCTCGACGGCCTCGTGCAGCCGCGTCAGCTCCTCGCCACCGTCCTCGAGGCCGAGCCAGACCACGCTGATGTACTCGAGGCTCGGGAAGACGCCCAGGCCGCCGAAGCGGGCCGGAAACGGTTCGACGCCCGCGTCGGCGACCGCGGCCTCGAGTTCGGTACACAGGTCGGGAACGCGATCCTCGTCGACGTCGCCGAGGAACTTCACGGTGATGTGGGCCTGCTCGGGGTCGGTGAAGTTCAACCCGCTCGCGTCGGCGAACGCCGCCTGCACGTCGGTGAGTGCCTCGACGAGATCGTCGGGGAGGTCGACGCTGACGAACAGTCGCATGGCAGTCGTTCGTCGTCGCAGCTCTTGAACCTGTGCGGATCGAAACCCGCCGATCACCGGTGCGGATCGAGTCCACCCGATCAGCCGGCGGTTGGCCCGTCCGTCCGCCGCTCGAGGCGCATCTCCATTCCGCCTTTCGGGTGGGCCGTCAGCGATCCGCGCAGTTCGATCGGGCCGTCGTCGACCCGCCGGAGTCGGTACTCCTGGGCGACGACCGACGCGAGGATCGCGGCCTCGAGAGTGGCGAAGCCCTTCCCGATACAGCTGCGCGGGCCGGCCCCGAACGGGAAGTAGGCGTACGTGGGGTGAGTCGGCGCGTTCCACCGGTCGGGGTCGAACGCCTCGGGGTCGTCGAAGTAGCGCGGGTCGCGGTGGGTGGCCCACTGGGAGAGCAGGACGAACGAGCCGGCGGGGATCTCGTAGCCCGCCAGCTCGACGTCCCGGTCGACCGCCCGGAACATCGCGTACACGGGTGGATAGAGCCGCAGGGACTCCCGGACGACGTTTCGCAGTTCGGTCAGCCGGCGGACGTCGGCCGCCGTCGGCGCCTCGCCCGCGAGCACGTCGTCGACTTCCGCGTGGACGCGTGCCTCGACGTCCGGATGGTCAGAGAGCAGCGCGAACGTGTACGTGAGCGCCAGCGCCGTCGTGTCGTGGCCGGCCAGCAGCATCGTCAACAGCTCGTCGCGGATGCCCTGCTCGTCGATCGCGCCGGCCTCCTGCGCCCACAGCAGTCGGGCCAGCAGATCCGCGTCGTCCGCGTCGATTCCCTGGCGCTTGCGCGCTGTGACGAGGTCGTCGACGACCTCCTCGAGTCGCCGGATCGACCGCTCGAATCGGCGGTTCTCGGGCGTCGGCAGCCAGTCGGGCACCAGCGCCCGTCGCGGGTCGGGCTCGAACCGCGCGCCGATGGGCTCGAGCAGGTGTCCCACCAGTTTCGCCGTGCCGGGAGAGAGGTCGACCCCGAACATCGCCTCGACGATGATCTCGAGGGTAGTCCGGGTAAACTCCCACTCGACGTTCCGGACCTCGCCGGGCTCCCACCGGTCGACCATCGCGGTCGCCCGGTCGGCCATCACGGGTCCCAGTCGGGCGATTCGGTCGGGGGCGAACGCCGGCCCGGCGAGGTCCCGGCGCTCGCGCCACTGCTGGCCCTCGCTTAACAGCAACCCGTCGCCGAGGAGTTCCTCGAGGGCATCCGTCTGAAATCGGGGTTTCGAGAACGCGTCTTCGTCGGTCACGAGCACCCGCTCGACCGCGTCCGGTGAGGTCAGCAGGTGCGTCCGGATCGGCCCGAGGTCGAACGCCGCGACGTCGCCGTAGGAGCGACGGACGGCCGTCAGAAAGGCGAAGGGGTCGCGGGCGTACCGAGGGAGCACGCCCACGACAGGTGCGCCGTTCGGTCCTGGGGGTGCTGGACGGGAACGCATAGAAGAAACAGGGCTCGAGCGGTCAAGAACGTTGGCCCAACGCTCGAAACCGACTCACTCCGCACAGAGATCGACGAAGTTCCGTAAGATCTGCAGCCCCGTCTCACCGCTCTTCTCGGGGTGGAACTGGGTGCCGAAGACGTTGCCCGCTTCGTCCGCGACGATCGAGGGGAACTCGAGGCCGTACTCGGTCGTCGCGACGGTCGCTTCCTCGTCGTCGGGGACGGCGTAGTAGGAGTGGACGAAGTAGGCGTACTGCCCGTCGACTCCCTCGACGAGCGGGTGGTCGCGCTCGACGGACAACTCGTTCCAGCCCATGTGCGGCACCTTCTGCCCCTCGGCGAACCGGGCGTTGGTCCCCGGAATCAGGTCGAGGCCGGTGACGGCCGACTCGCCCTCGGTGTCGCCTTCCTCACTCGTCGTGAGCAACATCTGCATCCCGAGACAGATGCCAAACAGCGGCTGGCCGCGCTCGGCGACCGCGAGCAGGTCCTCGCGGATCGGATCGGCGTTCTCGATGCCCTCTCGAAAGGCCCCCACGCCGGGGAGGACGACCCCGTCGGCCGCCGCGAAGGCGTCGGGGTCGTCGGTGATCGTCACGGCGGCGCCGGCGCGCTCGAGTCCCCGCGTGACGCTGCGGAGGTTCCCGAGGCCGTAGTCGACGACGACGACCTCGGCCAGCGTCTCCTCGGGGGCGGACGTGCTCGTGCTCATGCGTGAGGCTGGGAAGCGGGTGGGCAAGTGCGTTGCCCTTGGTGACCGAATTTGCGGGCGACGAGCGAGGCGACGTCGTCGTTCGCTGCGTGGCAACCGCTGCGATTAAGCACGGCCAGCCGCTAGCTCCTCCCGAATGCGAGGTCCGGGAATCCTGCAGATGCTCGAGATCGCCGTGGGGCTGTCGATGGCGGGGCCGATGTTCATCGTCGGCTTCGAGTTCATCCGGACAGGTCAGACGATCGGCGGCGTCGGATTCTTCGCCCTCGGCGTCGTCGCCCTCTTTTTCCCGTCGTACCTCGTCCGCCGGATCGGCGGCCCGCGCACCTGGATCCGGCGCCGGCTCGGCTCTGAGGACGACTCCGCGAACTCGGACGTGAACGCCGACACGAACTCGAGTCTCCTGGATCGGTTTCGGAACTAGTTCAGAAGCCGTCGAGTCGCGTCTGCCCGCTCCCCGAGTCCACGCCCGCGAGGTCGGCTGCCCGCTCGAGCGCCGCCTCGAACGTTTCCGACTGGCTGCGGTCGTACAGCGTCGCCGCCGGGTGGACGCAGATCAGCACTCGGCGAGGCGTCTCCCCGATCCGGATCTCCTCGAGCGTGCCCGCCTCCTTGGTCACCGCCGCTGAGCGCTCGAGTAAGTGTTCCGTCGGTACCTTGCCGAGGGTGACGATCACCTCGGGGTCGACCAGCTCGATCTCGCGCTCGAGGTACTCCCGGCAGTGTGCGAGTTCGGTCTTCGTGGGGTCGCGGTTCTCGGGCGGGCGACAGCGGACGCAGTTGGTGATCCGAATGTCCGCACGGGCGAGGCCTACCTGCCTGAGGCCGTCGTCGAGCACCGATCCGCTCCGGCCGACGAACGGTTCGCCCTCGCTGTCCTCTTGGGCGCCCGGCCCTTCGCCGACGAACAGGACGTCGGCGTCCTCGGGGCCGGTCCCGTTGACGATCCGGCTTCGCGACTCGACGAGTGCTGGACACCGCTCGCAGGCGGTGACGCATACCCCCTCCATCTGTTCGTCCATGTGTCGGTCTCTTTCGGGCCGGTACTACGTGTTTCGGGTCGCAGGTGCTGGTCGGCGTCGATCTGTGGCGGGACCCCGGTGGTGCGGTTCAAACACAACTCTCACCCGAGTACGAATCGCTCGAGAAGCCTCGAAACGGTTATCCGCCTCGGTACAGGACTCCTCAGTACATGCTACAGGTCGCCATCAACGGGTACGGCACGATCGGGAAACGCGTCGCGGACGCCGTCCGCGCCCAGCCGGACATGGAGGTGCTCGGGGTCGCGAAGACGCGGCCGAACTTCGAGGCCGAACAGGCCATCGCGAAAGAGTACCCCCTCTACGCGGCGATCGAAGAGCGCGCCGACCAGTTCGGGGAGGCCGGCCTCGAGATCGCCGGCCCGGTCGAGGACCTGATCGACGAGGCGGACGTCGTCGTCGACGCCACGCCCTCGGGGGTCGGCGCCCAGAACAAGGAGCTGTACGAGGCCTACGACACCCCCGCGCTCTACCAGGGCGGCGAGGCCAAGGACCTGGCGGAAGTGAGCTTCAACGCTCGCGCGAACTACGCGGACGCGGCCGACGCCGATCACGTCCGCGTCGTCTCGTGTAACACGACCGGGCTCTCGCGGATCGTCGCGCCGCTCGAGGAGGCCTACGGCATCGAGAAGGTCCGGGCGACGCTGGTCCGACGCGGCGGCGACCCCGGCCAGACCTCCCGCGGCCCGATCAACGACATCTTGCCGAACCCCGTCACCCTCCCCTCCCACCACGGCCCCGACGTGAACACCATCTTCCCCGACCTCGAGATCGACACCCTCGGGATGAAGGTGCCCGCGACGATGATGCACATGCACAGCGTCAACGTCACGCTCGAGACGGACGTCGACGCCGCCGACGTCCGCGAGCTGTTCGCCGGGGAGAACCGACTGTTCCTCATCCCCGAACGGATGGCCATCGACGGCAGCGGGAAGCTCAAGGAGTACGCCTTAGACGCGGGTCGGCCGCGCGGCGACCTCTGGGAGAACTGCATCTGGGAGGAGTCGATCTCCACCGTCGGCCGCGATCTCTACTTCTTCCAGGGCATCCACCAGGAGTCCGACGTCGTACCCGAGAACGTCGACGCGATCCGTGCCGTGACCGGCCTCGCCGACGCCGACGAGAGCATGGCGACGACCGACGAAACGCTCGGCGTCGGGTTCTAGTCGCTCGAGTTCAACAACTAGCACCGACAGAAGGTTTTTGCTACGTCGCCTACTACGTCCGTCCATGCGCCGAGACGACCGCGACGATCCCTTCGACGACCTCTTTCGCGAGATCGAGCGGATGATGAACGAGATGATGAGCGGCGCGAACGTGAACTTCGAGTCACAGGCGAACGTCGACACCGGCTTCGGGATGGACACCCACGTCGACGTCCACGAGACCGACGAGGCGATTCGCGTCGTCGCCGACCTCCCCGGCGTCGAAAAGCAGAACATCGACCTCGAGTGCGATGGCGAGACGCTCACGATCTCGGCCCGGAGCGACCACCGCGAGTACGACGAACGCATCACCCTCCCTCGCCGGGTGAACGAACACACCGCGACCGCCACCTACAACAACGGCGTCCTCGAGATCGTCTTCGACCCCGCCGAGGAGTCTTCGGACATCACCCTCGAGTAACGTTCGGTCGGCGTCTCAGCTGCTGTCTCCCGTCTCCGACCGAGCCGCGCGTATCGCCGCCGTGAGTCGATCGTAAAAGTCCGGCTCGTACTTCGTCGCCGCGTCGATCGTCGGCCGAGCGTTCGTCTCGGAGACGACCACCCGGTCATCCGTGACGAGTAGATCGACGCCGAGGAACGGAATCTCGAGTTCGCTGGCCACGGATTCGGCGAGCTCCCGCCACGGCGCGGGGAGGTCGATCCCCGAGGCCGCCGCGCCCCGGTGGACATTGTGTTTCCATTGACCGCGCTCGCGGGCGTCGTCGGGGAGTCGCCGTTCGACCGCGCCGACGTACTCACCCTCGAGGGTCATCACCCGGTAGTCGACGGCTCCGGGGAGGTACTCCTGGACGAGAAACGACTTATCACCGGTCGCACGGTAGTCGTGGACGAGCGAGAGGTAGTCACAGATCCCGAGAAACGAATCGAGGTCGTGAGCCTTCGCCACGCCGACCCCTCGGGTCGTCGAGTTGGGCTTGACGACGACCGGCGGTTCGAACCGCTCGAACACCGCCCGGAGGTCGGCCTCGTCGACGGGGCTCGAGACGAACACCGACTCGGGGACTGAGAATCCAGCGCGCTCGAGGCGGGCGAGGACGCCGGCTTTGTTCCGCGAGGTGACCACGGCGTCGCGGTCGTTGAGCCACGGCACGCAGAGGAGGGCGTCGGCGACGCCGCCTTCCATCAGCCGCCCGGGGTAGACGAAGCCGACGTCGAAGTCGTCGGGCGACCACGGGGCGTCCGAACCGAGCGGAATCGTCCGCTCCCGGACGGGGACGTGGTGACAGCGAATTCCCCGGTCCGCCAGCGGCTCGCGCATCCGCTCGAACGTCTCCTTGCGGTTGACGACGGCGAGGTCGATCATACCCGAGACTGTGCGTCCGGGAGGAAAAAGCTGCACGAGCCGGCAGGGTCGACGAGTGCGCTCGAGTGGCTCTCGCCGTCCGTTCGATCGGTGGGGATCCCAACACCAGTACCGGTCGGTCTGCTGGGTCGAACCGGCCGCTCTGCTGTCGACGGCAATTCGACGGAGAAGAACGCAGCGAGGCGTTACGCGATCAGCTCTTCTTCGCCCTTCTCGACGACGACCCGGCACGGCGGCGAGATCTTGTTGTAGGCGCGTCGGAGTGCGTCCTTCGCGAAGTCGGCGTCGTCGACGTCACACCAGATGGTGAAGAGGCGGTCGCCCCGCTGGATGCGAGCGGCCGTCCCGACGATCTTCCCGAACGACTGGCGCATCCCGTCGGAGACACGGTCGGCACCCGCACCCGTCGCCTGCTTGTTCTCGCGGATGACGTGGTGGGGGAACTTTCGGAGGATCATCTTGTAGTTGCCCTCGCCGGCGCTCTTGAGCATGTGGCGGTTCGCCGAGAGGCGGGAGGCCTCGAGGCTGCCGTGGCGGATCTGGCACTCCTCCTCGAGGACGAGACTGACCTGGACGGGGTAGTCGTCGGGGTCAGCGTTGATGTCTCCCATCTTGTGCTGTGCGATCTTCGAACCCGGGATGCCAGTGATGTACTCACGGCGCGTGTAGGCCGGTTTACTGATCTCCCGGTACATGGA
Source organism: Natronobeatus ordinarius (assembly GCF_024362485.1). NCBI lineage: Archaea > Methanobacteriati > Methanobacteriota > Halobacteria > Halobacteriales > Natrialbaceae > Natronobeatus > Natronobeatus ordinarius. The sequence continues at coordinate 421,405 of NZ_CP101456.1, forward strand.
GGCGGGTTTGTCGGCCATGGTTACTTATCCGGAACGAAGCTTACCGCGCGGATAAAGCCTTCGAACCGTCGGTGGACGCCCTGGCGTCGTCGATCTCTCCGTCGGCGACCTCGAGGGTGACCGGTTCTACCCGCCGTCGCGACCGGCGGCGTCGCTCGACACCGAACGACCACTCGGCTCCGACAGAATCAGCGCAGTTCGACGCGCTCGCCGTCGATCTCGACCAGCCCCTTGCTCGAGAGGCAGTTCAGCACGCTCAGGACGTCGATCTTCTTCATCGCGAGGATCTCGTTCAAGTCGTCGACCGTCGCCTCGTCGGCCGCCTCGAGGTAGAGGTAGACGAGCTTCGCCTGCGGCGAGACGATCTCGTCGGGAATCGGCTCGAGCTGTGTTTCGGTGAGCTGGGGCTGGGATTCTATCATCGTATTCACACGAACTCCGTTCAGAGATATAAGTCTAGCCCCTATGGACTAGGGTATAGCTAGATTATTATAATGTGATTATATAATTTCTTGGGTGGAGCTGCGTCGCTCTCAGGAGGGAAATGGCGTCGCGAGGACGACATCGGTCGGCGGTTACCCCAATGGCATCGTCCGCACCGGGTTCCGTTGCCGGTGATACCTCGCTCTTCTCTATAATTCTGACGCTATATGGTTGTCATCAACTATCAGGGCAGGTATTGACTTTCATAGATAGGCACATTACAGTACGACGAAATGAACAGGAGATGTAGTTGCTGAGGATTTACGATTTTCCAGACGATCTGCGGCCGAAGATCTGATCGTAGAGCCACACTCCAATGAATATGAACACAAGGTGTGCCAATATTGTTAACAATATCACCAATATCTCTGGAACGCCGATCATATTCTCTAACCATATCGCAGGGATACGCTCATATATTAGATTTTTGCTCTTATCATAAAAGTTCAGGCCTCGCCAGGATTTAATATCTGCTCTTCTGCAGGAGATTCTTGATGCCGCTTATCTGTCGCCCTGCCGATGAAGACGTCCACGTCAATACCTGCGAGAGCCACATCGAGGCATCTCGAGGGATAAACTCACACAGCGTCTCAGAGCCTTCCAGCTTCGACGGAAACTACTGCGGAAACCAGGGAAAGAAGCGACTGAACCGGACCGGCGCACCGATCCGTGGCCTCGTCGATTACGTCGCCGTCAACGTATTCCGCTATAGTAACCGTTGAACGTCATTGCACACTCGGTCACGACCATCGGCGGTCAGCCTCTTCGACGAGGTTGAGGCTGACCGTTCGGCTGTGGCCGGGTGTAACTCGTTTCAACGAGTACTATAGACGACCGAAGAGCGTCGAGGGAAGACCGATGTCGGCAGCGCGTTTAAGACGATTCCGCCACTATCGCTCAGTATGAAGAGTTTCCAGATCGGGTCACTGTTCGACATCCCGATCAAGCTCGATCTGACGTTTCTGCTCGTTCTTCCGCTGTTTGCGTATCTCATCGGCGCCCAGATCGAGCCGGTCGTCGACATCCTCAATCTGCTCTGGGAAGCCGACATCGCCGCCGACGCCATCACCGGTGGTCTGACGCCGTGGGTGCTCGGACTGACCGCCGCGATCGGGCTGTTCGTCGGCGTCTTGCTGCACGAACTCGGCCACTCGATCACGGCCCAGCGGTATGGCTACCCGATCGATTCGATCACGCTCTGGCTGTTCGGCGGGATCGCCGCCCTCTCGGAGATGCCCGAGGACTGGCGCCAGGAACTGAACATCGCCATCGCCGGGCCGATCGTCAGCGTTCTCGTCGGCGTCGTCTCCTACGGGCTGTTTCTGCTGGCTCCGCCGGTGCTCGGCGACCTCGTCGCCGCGGCGACCCTCGACGGCGTGCTGTTCGTCCTCGGCTACCTCGCCGTCCTCAACGTCGCGCTCGCGGTGTTCAACATGCTTCCCGCGTTCCCGATGGACGGCGGGCGCGTCCTCCGGGCACTGCTCGCTCGCAACCGACCCTACGCACGGGCGACACAGCAGGCCGCGAGCGTCGGCAAACTGTTCGCCATCGCCATGGGCCTGTTCGGCCTGGTCGGGCTCAACATAATCCTCATCGGCGTCGCCTTCTTCGTCTACATCGCCGCCTCGAGTGAGGCCCAGCAGGTCGTGATGAAAGCCGCCTTCGAGGGAATCACCGTCGACGACATCATGACGCGGTCGCCCGACCTTCACACCGTCGCTCCCGAGACGACCGTCGAGGAACTCATCCACCGGATGTTCAGCGAACGTCACACGGGCTATCCCGTCCTCGAGAACGGTCATCTCATCGGGCTCGTGACCCTCGAGGACGCCCGCGAGGTCGATCCCATCGAACGCGACGCCTACCGGGTCGAGGACGTGATGACGACCGATCTCGAGACGATCGGTCCCAACGCGGACGCGATGGACGCCTTAGAGCGGATGCAACGGGAACGGATCGGCCGGCTGCTGGTCGTCGATCGGGACGATCAGGCGTTCGGCACTTACGCACGCGACAACGGTGACCTGGTCGGGCTCGTCTCCCGGACCGACGTCATGACCGCCCTGAACGTCGTCCAGCAGAGCGGCTCGGTGGATCCCTCGCGGGTGGACCGCACGGCCGATTGACCGGCTCCAACGCGACACGTTTATTCTCCCGCCGTGCGCGCACGGGGACATGTACCGATCTGGAGCCTTCGTCGCCGACCACGTCTCGCCGATCGCCGACGAACAGGTCCAGCCCAACGGCGTCGACCTCACGCTCGACGTCGTCTTCGAACAGCGCGAGCCCGGCCGCATCGGCCGGGACGGCAAGGAGATCGGCGACCGGATCGCCCGCCCGCTCGAGGAGCTCGACCAGAAGGTGCCGACGACCTACTACCTGCCGCCCGGCGCCTACGTCGTCCGCTACGGCGAGCGCATCCACATCCCCGAGGGTCACGTCGGCTTTCTCTACCCGCGGTCGTCGCTGCTGCGCAACTCCTGTATGCTGAACACGGCGGTGTGGGACGCTGGCTACGAGGGCCGCGGCGAGGGACTGCTCCAGGTCCACCACGACGTCGAACTCGAGCGCGGCGCGCGGATCGCCCAGCTCGTGCTGACCGAGGCCGACCACGAGACGGTGTACGACGGATCGTACCAGGGCGAAAATCTGTGATACTGATGCGACCGGTTCGCGTACCGTTTTCTCCTCCCAGCCCGTAGGTGGCCACGACATGATGGCGACGACGCACGCGTTCGCTGGACTCGCCGTCGTCGCCCCGGTCGCCTACGCCGTTCCCGAGCTCGCTGTCCCCCTCGCCGTCGGCGCGCTCCTCGGCGGGATCGCCCCCGACTTCGACCTCGTCCTCGAGCACCGCCGAACGCTGCACTTTCCTGTCTACGGGCTCCTTGGTGCTGTCCCCGCGGTCGGCGTCGCCGCTCTCGTCCCCTCGAGCGTCACCGTCGCGCTTGCGGCGGTCGCCGTCGCCGCCTGGCTCCACGCGGCGAGCGACGCTTTCGGCGGCGGCCTCGAGATGGATCCGTGGACGAACCCCACCGAGCGCGCCGTCTACGACCACTGGCGCCGGCGGTGGGTGCGTCCCCGGCGGTGGATCCGCTACGACGGCGCGCCCGAGGACGCCGCGCTGGCGGTCGCGCTGGCCGTCCCCGCGTTCGTCGTCGTCGACGGTCACGGCTGGCTCGAGGCGCTCGTCGTCGTCGGCGTTGCAGTCTCGATCGCCTACGCACTCGCCCGGCGGCGGATCGCCAGGTGGAGCCCCGACTGGCTCGAGTGACGGTCGAGAATCGCAAGGCCTTACGCCGGCGGTCCCCGACGGACGGCCATGAGCACGATCCGAATCGTCTGGGGGTCGGCCTCGGCCCCGACGAAGATGTCCTCCTACGACGCCGCCCTCGCCGACGCGGGCGTCGAGAACTACAACCTCGTCGCCGTCTCGTCGGTGATCCCCGCCGGCGTCGACGTCGAGGCCGTCGGCACCGCTCCCGACCTCGGGCCCGCCGGCGAACGGCTGACGGTCGTCGAAGCGCGGGCAACGGCCGCCGGCCCGAGCAGCGTCGCCGCGGCGCTGGGCTGGGTCGAGTCGGTCGACGACGGGCCGGGGCTGTTCTACGAGGCGTCGGGGGAGATCGACGCGGCCGACGTCGAGAACCGGGTCCTCGAGGGACTCGCTGCCGGGAGCGAACTCCGGGACTGGGAGCTGGGTGAGCCGAGCGTCCGCGTCGAGTCGAGCGAAGCCGAATCGGGCACGTACACCACGTCGGTCGTGCTGGCTGTGTACGGCGAGAGCGATCCGATTCTGTAGCCTCCTTTGGTCTGTGGTAGCGCTTCTCGAGCCGAATCATTTTTACGACCTGGCCGGGTACGAACGGTAACGAATTCTTATGAACGGGAACACGCCCTACGCGGGGCTACCGGGTGTGACGCAAGCGGGTCACCGGGCAGCGACTGACGTGCCGGAGCTCTCCGGCGAGCAGCGCCGGACGCTTCGGCGGGACGTCTCCCGGATCGCCGCCCGTACCCGCGAGCTCTTACCCGACGAGTACGTCGTCGACGCCGAGATCTCGACGGGGATCGCGGGGCCGCAGGTGACCGTCGCCGTTCAGCCGCCGATCGGCCATCCGGTCAGCGCCGGCTTCACCCCCGCACTCGAGGACGATCGCGACGAACTCATCGACGCAGACGATCGCGACGAGGTCGCCCGGGGGCTCGCCGCCAGCGCGGCGCTCCAGGTGAAGCTGGCCGTCGGCGACGACGTGACGCCGACGGCCCAGTGATCGGTCAGCGTCGCTCGAGGTCGGCGTGCTCGCCCACCGTGTAGTACGGCCCGCCGAGTCGCCCCACTGTCTCGAACGTCGTCGCGTCGATCTCGCCGTCGGTGAGGAGCTCGTCTGCGAGGTGGACGCACTCGACCTCGCCGAACAGCACCAGCCGGTCTTTGACGCGCATCGTCTCGAACAGCGAGCACTCCATCGTGGCGATGGCGTCGGCGACCCGTGGGGCCGCGATTTCGCGACACGGCGCCCGCTCGAGGTCGAACGCGTCGAACTCACTCTCCTCGGGCTCGAGCGCGGCGGCCGTCCGGTCCATCGCCTCGGCGACGTCCTCGGTGACGACGTTGACGGCGAACTCGCCGGTGTCGACGGCGTTTCGCGCCGTATCCTTCAGCTCCTCGTCCCCATCGTCGTCCTCGCGGACGCCCGTGCTGACCATCAGCAGCGGGTGACTCGAGCTGACGTAGTTGTACGCGCTGAACGGCGCGAGGTTGTCGACGCCGTCGGGGCTCACGGTACTGACCCAGGCGATCGGCCGGGGGCTCACGAGCGACTTGATTACGCGACTGTTCACGTCGGTGTCGACGGCTGCGGGGGCGAACGTCTCCATGTCGAGGGTCGTTTCGCTCACGCGGCCATAATCGCTCGGGCTCCGGCGAACGGCGGCCGGAGCCAGCATCGGCAGCCCCCGTCGGTCGACGTCCGCCTCGACGGTTCGCTACTGGGCCTCGCCGGCGTCGACGACCTGGCCGAGAAAGAGCAGGCTCCCCGTCTCGTCGTCACGGATCGCGAAGAGGAACGGCCGGTCGACGGTTACGTCGAACGTTTCGGCGGGTGCGCTCGTCGGCACCATGGTCACGCCGGTCGCCGCGGCGGCCTCCGTTCCTTCCTCGTCGACGGCGACGTAGGCGTCGTGGTAGACGTCCTCGATCATGAGCGAGGGGGCCGACTCGTCCGACTCGAGCATTCCCGTAAAGTCCGCCTGGTTGGTGAACGCGACCTCCATACCGAGTGCGGCCAGCGCGTCGCGGACGCTGAACGAGGACTCGAACTCGAACCGGGGGAGTGCGAGGTCGCCGCTCGCGTCGGCCGTCGCCTCGAGTAATTCGTCGAGCCGATCGACGTCGAGTGAGTCGCGGAAGGCTTCGAACTCACCCGCGGCGGGGAGGAAGACGACCATCGTCGCGTCGCCCTCGTAGGGTAACTCGAGCACCTGGTGGCCGTCGACGGCGGCGTAGCGCGTCCGGAGATGCTGGTGCATCATCGGGACGGTGGACTCGCTCCCGTCGAGGGCGGTGAACGGTCCGTCCTCGGTCTCGTCCTCGTCGAACTGGTTCGCCCAGTTCGCGAGGAAGTAGATGGCGTTGGTCAACACGAGTTTCGTGTCCCCGTGGACCGAGCCCTCGGGGAGCAACTCCTCGATCTTGTCCTCGGTTTCCTCGGCCACCCAGTCGTTGATCTCCGCCCGGGCAGGCTCGGGTGCGGCTTCGAAGTCGAGGGTTCGCAGCCCGGCACCGTAGTTGCGCGCGAGCGTCTCGAGGAACGCGTCGCCGAACGGGTAGTCGGCCTGCCCCCAGATCGCGTTCGCGATGCGGAGGGTGAACTCGGTGGCGTCCTCGTCCTCGTCATCTCCGTCGGCCGGTGTGTCCTCCTCGAGCGACTGGGAGAGGGCGTTGAACGTCTCGTGAAGCTGTTGCTGGTCGTGAGGGAACGCGAGCGTGTCGGCCATCGCCGTCTCGGTCTCGCCGCGGGCCCCCGCCCACGCCATCGCCAGCGCGAGCGAGACGCTGTACGGCGACGCGAAGTGGTTCGTCTCCTCGTCGTCGGCGAGTTCGCCGAGCAACGCGAGGGAGAACGTGTTGACCCCGTCGACGAGCGCCTCGAGTGCGTCGTCGGAGACGGCGGGAGCGGCTCGATCGACGTCGGCCGAGAGGAGCTGACCGTCGATCGGTGCGTCTCCACCGCTCGGCTCCGGCGACGGTTCCGAATCCGTGTCGTCGGTGTCGGTCATCGTACAACCTCCGAGGGCTGCCATCGTAATTCCTGCGAGCGCGAGGACGTCGCGCCGGTTCGTCGTCATCGGTACCAGAGACATTCGGGTCCGAACATATCACGTCACCCCAAGCTGAAACGGTCGTTTGACCTTTCCCGATCGTCGATTGTGCGGGGCTGCCGACGGGGCGCTTCGATTTCGGCTTCTGTTGCCCTCTATAGCACTCGTTGAAACGATTTACACCCGTCCACAGCCGAACGGGCAGCCTCGGCCTCGTTGGCGAGGCTGCCCGCCAACGGTCGTGACCGGGTGTGCAATGACTTTCAACGGTTACTATAGTACTCACTTCAACGAGTACTATCGCTCTCCCTGTAGCTCCATAGCTATATGCTACCTTGGAACATGCATTGCTGTATGGCAATCCCTGGCTACGACATCGACGACTTACCGGAGAACGCCCTCGAGGCGACCGACGACGAGGACGAAGCGGAACCCGAAGACGAGGAGTAACCGTCCCGGATCTGTCCTCCCGGGCTGGGCAGAATTTATCTCACTCGAGCGCGTACCGGTAGCGTATGCGGCGAAACCCCTTCGAAGAACTCGAGGAGATGCTCGATCGCCTGAGCAGCCAGGTCGAAGAAGGAATGACCCGGGGAGGCGGGCTCCCCGTTCCGGGCGACGTGGCCGTCGACGTCGCGGACGCTCACGACGAGTACGTCGTGACGGCGGACTTGCCGGGCTATGAGACCGACGACATCGAACTGACCCTGTCGGAGGGGACGCTTCGGCTCGAGGCCAGTCACGAGGAACGTACCGCACACGAGGAAGGCCAGTACCTCCGTCGAGAGCGCAGCCAGCGGTCGGCGAGTCGCCGGATCCGCCTGCCCGAACCCGTCGACGAGGAGAACGTGACGGCGTCGTACAACAACGGCGTGCTGACCGTGACGCTCCCGAAGGAGTCCGAAGGCGAGGAGTCGAAGCAGATCGACATCGACTGAGAGGGACTGTTGGAACTATTTACCGCCGATCGCTAGCGGCGGGGTCAGCGATCGGCGGTACGCAACTCCACTGGTCCCTCTGACGGACTGTTGTGATTCGGGACCGGTGATCGCTCCCCGTCCGAGCGATCACCGTCGACCGGCCCGACGGTCCACCCGATCGCAGACGAGTCCGCTCGATCGGCTCGGAACCCGTTCTCGGCGGTGACTGCGCCGTCGACGCTCGTCGACACGTTCGCTCTGAGGACTGTCAGTTGTACGCACGTAGTGTGCTATCGCCCCACGACTTTTATGTCGCTCGGCTTACTGAGGCGGGATATGAACGACCGTCCAGCTGGCGACGCGTCTTCTGCCCCGGCGGATCCGGCACGCCGTCGGTACCTGGCGCTTCGGAACGCCGTCGATGAGGCGGTGCTCGAGGTCGACGCGGACGGCCGGCTCGTCGACGTCGCCGACGCGTTTGTCGAACTCAGCGGCTACGATCGCGGCGAACTCCGGGGTGCTCCGCTCTCGAGCGTGCTGCACGGACCGACGGCCGACGGATTCGGGGTGGTCCGCTCGCGCCTCCGGGAGCCAGGTCGGGACGTCGTCACGGTCGAGTGGTCGCTTCGAACCGCGGGTGGCGAAACGGTGCCGACGACGTGGCGGTTCGCCGGCCTCGAGTCGGACGGGGAGTTCCGGGGAGCGATCGCCACCGTCGTGGCGAGTCGTGACCGACTCGAGCCCGTCGACGGGCACCGAATTCAGCACGCAGCGAGCCGTCGGATCGCCGCTGCGACGTCGCTCTCTGACGGCCTCGAGTCCGTTCTTCGGACCGTCTGTGAACGGATCGGCTGGGAGTACGGCGAGGCGTGGCTCCCGATGAGCGACGCCGACCGGATCGAACGGGCGACGGTTGCCCACTGTGGGTCTGCCGAGTTCCGTCGATTCGGCGAGCACTCGTCGGGGACGACTTTCGCTCGCGGCGAGGGACTGCCGGGTCGAGTCTGGGCGTCGGGCGATCCGGAGTGGCTCGCAGACGTCTCGAGTGGCGACGACTTCGTCCGGTCCGACCTCGCCGAGGCGGTCGGTCTCGACACCGCGTTCGGCGCGCCCGTCGTCGCCGACGGACACGTCTTCGCCGTGTTGGTGTTCGCGACGGCCGAGCGACTGCCGGTCGACGACCATCTGGTCGAAACCGTCGTCTCGGTCGGCTCGGGCCTCGGCGGGCTCATCGCTCGACTGCAGACCGAGGACGCACTCGAGCACGAACGCGAACTGCTCGAGCGCGTCCTCGCCGCGAGTCCGGTCGGAATCGCCGTCTTCGAGCCCGACGGCTCGATCGAACGGCTGAACGAGCGCGCAGCGGCGTTTCTCGATCTCGAGGACGACGAGGACGTCGCGGCGTACACCGTCGGTGACCGGCCGATGTTCGACGCCGACGACGAGCGCCTCTCGTTCGAAGAGCGACCGGTCAATCGGGTGTTCGAGACGGGTGAACCGGTCGCTGGCCGGGATCTCCAGCTTCAGTCTCGAGACGGGGGGACGCGGTGGCTCTCGGTGAACGCGACGCCGATCGCCGGCGAGGACGGCGACCCCGAGTACGTCGTCTCCACCGCGACCGACGTCACGCAGCTGAAAACGCAGGCGGACCGACTCGAGCGCCAACGCGACGACCTCCGGAGCGAACTCGAGGACGTCTTCGAGCGGATCACGGACGGGTTCTACGCGCTCGACGACGAGTGGCGGTTCACCTACCTCAACGAATACGCCGAGGCGTTTCTCGATCGATCTGCCGACGATCTCCTCGGGAAACAGCTCTGGACGGAGTATCCGAATCCAGAGCGGAGAGCGCGGTTCGAACGGGCGATGGAGACCGGCACACCGATCACGTACGAGGAGTACTCCGCCACCGCGGACGCCTGGGTCGAAGCGAACGTCTATCCCTCCGAAACCGGTCTTTCCGTGTACTTTCGGGACGTCACCGAACGCAGAGAGCGCAAACGTGAACTCGAGTGTCGAACCCGTCAGCAACGAGCCGTGGCGACGCTCGGCCGACGGGCCCTCGAGACCGACGACCTCGACGAACTCATGGCCGAGGCAACCCGACTCGTCGCCGACGTTCTCGACGTGGCGTACTGCAAGGTGCTCGAGCGCCAGTCCGACGCGCCGGAGCTGATCGTCCGCCACGGCGTCGGCTGGGACGAGGGCGTCGTCGGCTCGGCGACGGTCTCGACCGACGAGCGCTCCCAGGCCGGCTACACCCTCGTCTCGGGGGAACCGATCGCAGTCGACGACTTCGACCACGAAACGCGCTTTTCGAGCCCCGACCTGCTCGTCGACCACGACGTCTCGAGCGGGATCAGCGCGATCGTCGGCGCGGTCGGCGAACAGTGGGGCGTCCTCGGAGTCCACGACGTCGATCCTCGCGAGTTCACCGACGACGACGTGAACTTCGTGCAGAGCGTCGCGAGCGTCCTGGGATCGGCCATCGACCGGATGCGCACGGAGACGACGCTCAGGCGGGAGCGACAGCTGACCGAACAGATCGTCGAGACGAGCCCGGTCGGGATCACGGTCGTCGACGCCGAGGGGAACCTCAGATTCGCCAACGAGCGCGCCGAGGAGATCTTCGGTCGAACGAAACGCGAGCTGAACGCCCTCGCCTACGACGGTACCGAGTGGGACGAGCGTGACGCCGACGGCGAACCGATTGAGAACCGTCCGTTTTCACGGATCATGGCGTCCGGCGAGCCGGTGTTCGACGAACTCAGTAGCGTTCGTCGGCCCGACGGCGACCGCGTCTGGCTCTCGACCAGCGGCGCCCCGCTCGTCGATACCGACGGAACACCGGACGGCGTCGTGTTCGTCATCGAGGACGTGACGGAGCGCCGCGAACGTGAGCGCGAACTCGAGCGCTACGAGACGATCGTCGAGACGATCTCAGACGGCGTCTTCGTCCTCGACGAGGACGGCCGATTCGTCATGGTCAACGACGCCCACGTCGAGCTGACCGGCTACAGCCGGGAGGAGCTGCTCGGGGAACACGCCTCGCTGATCACGGGCGAGGCGGTGACGGCCGAGGCGCGGCGGCTGGCCGAAGCACTCGCGGCCGACGACGGGCGATCGCACGCGTCGCTCGACGCGCTCGTCCATCGGCCGGACGGCGAGCTGGTGCCCGCCGAGAGCCGCATCACCGTCCTCACGGACGACGACGGTGAACTCCGCGGTCGGATCGGCGTCGCCCGCGACATCAGCGACCGGGTCGAACGCGAACGACAACTCGAGCGACAGCGCGAACAGCTCGCGGCGCTCAACGAACTCAACGGCGTCGTCCGGGAGGCGACCGACGCGATCATCGAACAATCGACGCGCGAGCAGATCGAGCAGATCGTCTGTGAACGGCTCGCCGACTCGGACTCGTACCTGTTCGCCTGGATCGGAGCGGTCGACCGGGGGACGGACACGGTTCGACCACGGGCGCAGGCAGGCACGACGTCCCTCCTCGAGGACGTGACGATCCCGCTCGATCCCACCGACGGTGATACCGGTCCAACCAGTACGGCCGTTCAGAATCGAGAGATACAGACGACACAGAACGTCCTCGCTGAGGCGCCGTACGAGCCCTGGCGGGAGCGAGTCGAGGCGGACGACGTCCAGTCCGCGGCGGCGATCCCGATCGTCCACGAGGAGACGCTCTACGGTGTCCTGAGCGTCTACGCCGACCGCCCGAACGCGTTCACGAAGGACGAACGGACCGTCGTCGGCCAGCTCGGCGAGCTCGTCGGCCACGCCATCGCCGCCGTCGAGCGCAAGCGCGCGTTGCTATCTGACGACGTGATCGAACTCGAGATCCTGGTTCGTGACTTCTTCGAGTCGATGGACGTCGACTGCCGTGACCGGATCGACTTCGACCGAACGGTTTCCGTCGGCGATTCCGAGTATCTCGTCTACGGCACGACGAGCGAGGCCGGCTTGCGAACGCTCGAGGAGCTGGTCGATCGTCGGCCTCACTGGGAGACCGCCACGGTGATCGCCGACCGATTCGGCGACGTCACGTTCGAGTTGCGGATGTCCGAATCACCGCTCCTGTCGGCGCTTTCTCCGTACGGGGGCTCTCGAGGTCGACTGGCGATCGACGACGGCACTCTCTGGATGACGGCCCACGTCCCCCAGGGAAGCGACGTTCGCCAGGTGATCGACTCGATCCGGGACGTCTACCCCGGCGCGGAGGCGATCGCCCGGCGGCAGGCATCGACGACGAGCAGTTCGTCGCGAGGGATCAGACGGGCCTGGGCCGAGGAACTGACCGATCGTCAGCGAGCCTCGCTCGAGACGGCCTACTACGCGGGCTTTTTTGAGTGGCCACGACACAGCTCCGGCGAAGACATCGCCGACTCCCTCGGAATCGCCCCACCAACGTTCCACCAGCACGTTCGAGCCGCCGAGCGGAAACTCTTCGATGCCCTGTTCGACGAATCCGGGTAGCTTCTATCACAGAAAATGACACTAATGAGTTACTAATATTTTAGGGCTAGAACTTATCGAGATGTGAACCAATCAGTAGGGACGATGAGCAGCGAGTTCGGTCTGCCGGACGACTTCGACGAGGCCGATCGATCGACGCCACGAGTCGTCGATCTCTTCGACGCACTCTCGAGCACCCGCCGATGTGTCGTGGTCGAAGTGCTGAGCGATCGGTCGCCGCTCGCCGAAGCCGACCTCGCCGCTCGCGTCCTCGAGCGTGGCGTGGAGACGGACGCCTCGCGCGAGCGCGTTCACGTCTCGCTTCGCCACCAGCACCTGCCGAGGCTCGCAACCGCCGGAATCGTCGACCACGATCCCGAGACCGGCATCGTCGACTGCGGCCGATTCTTCGACGTGGCAGACGCGACGCTCGAGGAGACCTGGGCTCGCTGTAAGGCGTAACGTGCGAACCGGGACGGAGGTGGACCGGTTTAGTGGCTGTCGAGGGGGTTACATTAATGATCGTTCGTCGTAGACACTCACTTGATGAACGATCTCTCCAACGTCGTTCTCTCGGACGAACATCGGTTGTTCCGCGATGAGACCCGTCGATTCGTCGAGAACGAGGTCGTCCCCGAGGCCAGGGAGCGAGACCACCGCAAGGAGCCGATGTCCGACGAGCTGATCGACCAGCTCGGCGAGCTGGGCTTTTTTGGCATCCTGATCGACGAGGAGTACGGCGGGCTCGGGCTCGACCTCAAGGCGTACGCGGTGATCGCCGAGGAGCTCTCCCGCGGCTGGCTCAGTGTCGGCAGTATCATCGCGCGCGGCCAGAGTCTCGCGGGGGCGACCGAGGAGCAAAAGGAGACGTACCTGCCGAAGATGGCCCGTGGCGAGCTGTTGAAATCGATCGCTATCAGCGAACCGGACGCCGGCAGCGACGTTTCGAACATGCGGCTGCGCGCCGAGCGCGAGGGGGACGAGTACGTCCTCAACGGCCAGAAGATGTGGTGTACGTACGCGAAGGGATCGGACTTCATCCTCACCTACGCCGTCACCGACCCCGACGCGGAGCCCGCCTACCGGGGCATCTCGGGGTTCATCGTCGAGAAACCGGCCGGCACGTTCGACCGCGAGGGGCTTAGCGGGAGTCCGATCGACAAGATCGGCTACCACGGCTGGAAGACCTGGGAGGTCAACTTCGACGACGTTCGCGTGCCCGCGGATAAACTCGTCGGCGGCGAGGAGGGCCAGGGCTTCTACCAGATCATGGACTTTTTCGAGGAGGGACGGGTCCACACGGCCGCCCGCGCCGTCGGGCTGGCCCAGGCGTCGCTCGAGGACTCACTGACGTACGCCCAGGAACGCGTTCAGTTCGACCAGCCGATTTCGGACTTCCAGGCGATCCGCTTTTCCCTGGCGGAGATGGCGACCAAGGTCGAGGCCGCCCGGGCGCTGACGCTGTTGGTCGCCGACGCGGTCGACGAGGGCGAACGGGCGAGCGCGGAGGCAGCGATGGCGAAGCTGTTCGCGAGCGAGATCGCCGAGGAGGTGACGAGCGAGGGGATCCAGATCCACGGCGGCTACGGCTACACCACCGAGTTCGACGTCGAGCGCTACTGGCGGGACGCCCGGCTCACCCGCATCTTCGAGGGGACGAGCGAGATCCAAAAGAAGATCATCGCCGACGACCTGCTCTCGTGAGTCGGTCGGTAGCTCGGGGTGGAACACCCGACTCGAGGCCTGACAGGCTCGAGCGGTGACCTTTCGTCGAGACGACGACGCGTCGATCGAACGTTTCACGACTGCCGCCGCGTCGATGTGGTAGTTCTTTTACCCCGTCCCGAACAATGAGCGGGCATGAGCTACGACCCGCAGGAACTCGAGGCCGAGTGGCGCGCCCGCTGGGCCGAGTCGGGACAGTACGAGGCTGACCCCGACGGCCGAGACGACCCGACGTTCGTGACGGTGGCCTACCCGTATCCGAGCGGCGGCATGCACATCGGCCACGCCCGAACGTACACCGTACCGGACGTCTACGCCCGCTATCGCCGCCAGCGCGGTGACAACGTCCTCTTCCCGCTGGGCTGGCACGTCACCGGCACGCCGATCGTCGGCGCCGTCGAGCGGCTGAAGAAAGGCGACGAAGAGCAGATCGAGAGCCTCCAGACGGCGTTCGAGGTCCCCGAGGAGGACCTGACCGACCTCGAGACGCCGATGGGCTACGCCCGCTACTTCATCGAGGAGGCCGACTGCAGCTACAAGAAGGGGATGCAAGAGCTCGGCCTGTCGATCGACTGGCGCCGGGAGTTCACGACGAACGACGAGCGCTACCAGCGCTTTATTACCTGGCAGTACGAGACGCTCAGAGCGCGCGGCCTGCTCGAGAAGGGACTGCACCCGGTCAAGTACTGTACGGTGCAGGAGAATCCGGTGACGACCCACGACTTACTCGAGGGCGAGGAGGTCGAGTTCCAGGAGTACACGCTGGTGAAGTTCGAGGGCGACGGGACGGTGTTCCCGATGGCCACGCTGCGCCCGGAGACCGTCCGTGGGGTCACGAACGCCTATATCGACCCCGCGGCCGACTACGTCGAGGCGACGGTCGACGGCGAGCGCTGGGTCGTCTCCGTCGAGGCCGTCGAGAAACTCGAGTTGCAAGAACGCGACGTCGAGGTCGAACGCGAGACGACGGGCGAAGCGTACGTCGGCGAGTCGGTGACCAACCCCGTCACGGGCGACGAGGTGTTGGTCCTCCCCGCGGACTTCGTCGACCCCGACAGCGGTTCGGGCGTCGTCATGTCGGTGCCGGCACACAGCCCGGACGACTACCTCGCGCTGCAGGAGGCGACGGCGGACGAAGCGCGCCTGCGCGAGTACGGCATCGATCCCGCCGACGTCGAGGCAATCGAACCGATCCCGATCCTCTCGATCGAGAGCTACGGCGAGATTCCTGCGAAAGACGCCGTCGAGTCGGCGGGCATCGATTCGGCGACCGACTCCGGCCTGAAGGAGGTCACCCAGGAGGTCTACAACCGCGAGTTCCACCAGGGCGTGCTCTCCGACGAGTACGGCGAGTACGGCGGCGAGGTCGTCGAGGACGTCCGCGACGACCTGAAGGCCCACTTCCAGTCCCAGGGCGCGTTCGACGCGATGTACGACTTCCCCGAGCCCGTGATCTCGCGGGCCGGCGGCAAGGTCGTCGTCGCGAATCAGGAGACGTGGTTCCTGCGGTACAACGACGAGGAGTGGAAGGGGAAGACCCGGAAGGCCATCGAGCGCCTCGATGCCATCCCCGAGAACACCCGCGAACAGTACGAACACACCGTCGACTGGCTGCAGGAGTGGCCCTGCATCCGCAATTACGGCCTGGGAACGCCGCTGCCGTGGGACGACGAGTTCATCATCGAGCCCCTCAGCGACTCGACGATCTACATGTCCTACTACACCGTCGCCCACTTACTCGAGGAGCTCCCCGCCGAGGCGCTCACGACGGAGTTCTTCGACACCCTCTTTTTCGGCCCCGAGGCGGTCGCCGAGACCGACGAGCGGGCGCTCGAGCTGCGCGAGGAGTGGGAGTACTGGTACCCCCTCGACTTCCGCTGTTCGGGTCCCGACCTGATCTCGAACCACCTCACCTTCTTCCTCTATCACCACGCGGAGCTGTTCGAGGAGGCGCAGTGGCCCGAGGGCATCACCGTGATGGGGATGGGCTTGCTCGAGGGCGAGAAGATGAGTTCCTCGAAGGGCCACGTCGTGTTGCCCAACGACGCCGTCTCCGAGTACGGCGCGGACACCGTCCGCTTTTTCCTGCTCAACAGCTCCGAGCCCTGGCAGGACTTCGACTGGCGGGCCGAGGAGGTCGGCGCGACCCGCAACCAGCTCGAGCGGTTCTGGAACCGGTCGCTCGAGGTCATCGAGGCCGAAGCCGGCGAGCGCGACCTCGAGCGGATCGACCGCTGGCTGCTCGCTCACCTCCAGCGGACGGTGCGGGAAGCCACCGACGCGATGGAGCGCTTCGAGACGCGCACGGCGAGCCAGACTGCCTTCTACCGTTTCGAAGAGTATCTGAAGTGGTACCGGCGGCGCACGGACCTCGAGCGCCCCGGCGCCCGGTGGACGCTCCGGACGGCACTCGAGACGCGCCTGCGCCTGCTCGCGCCCTTTATCCCGTTCTTGGCGAACGAGCTCCACGAGCGCCTGACGGGCGAGCCCGCCGAGGACGTCCCGTGGCCCGAACCCGTCCCCGAGTTCGACGACCCGGCCGTGATCGCCGAGGAGGGACTGATCGAGGATCTGGTCGACGACGTCCGCGACATCGTCGACGTCACCGACGCCGAGCCCGAGACGATCCGCGTCTACACGGCCGCCGACTGGAAGCGAACCGTCTTCGAAACCGTAGTCGCGGAGGGGCCGAACCAGGGCGCCGTCATGGGCACGGTCATGCAGGACGAACAGCTGCGCGAGAAAGGTGACGCTGTCAACCAGCTCGTCGGCGACCTCGTCGAGTTCGTCCGCGAGCGCGACGACGACACGCTCGAGACGCTCGCCGCGGTCGACGAACTGACCGTCTACGAGGACGCCGCCGCGTTCCTCGCCGCGGAGTTCGACGCCGACGTCGAGGTGTACGCCGAGGACGGTGACCCCGTCGACCCGGCGGAGAAGGCCCGCCACGCGAAGCCGTTCCGGCCGGCGATCCACCTCGACTGAAGCCGGATCGTTCCCGAAATTCGAGTCACGTCCCGGCGTTCACAGCACCTGAGACGCGTCTTGTCCTTTATCGCCGTGTTCGACGTGTGCCCGGTATGGGTCGCGTAAATCGCACACTGCGTGAGTGCCGACCGACGGCGGGCCGACCGACCGCGCCGTCGACTGGGGGACCGGGACGGAACCGAAGCGATCACACTGACGGGCGGCGAGGATGACCGACGCGCAGGATACAGCCCTCGAGGAGCCACGCCGTGAGACGCGGTGGGCTGCGGGGCCGACGACGCCGCACCTCTTCTCGATGACCTGGCGCGACGGTCTCTACCTCCACTGGCCCGTTTCCCCCGACCGGCTCCGACCGCACGTCCCGGCGCCGCTCGAGCTCGAGACGCGCAACGGCGAGGCGTGGGTGAGCGTCCTGCCGTTCGTCCTCGCCAGGGCTGGACTCCGCGGCTCGCCAGGACTCTCGCGGCTCTCGTTCCCGGAGCTCAACGTCAGGACCTACGTCCGCCACGAGGGGACGCCCGGACTCTTTTTCTTCAGCATCGACGTCGGCAACGCCTTCATCGCGCGGGGCGTCAGGCGAGCGACTCGGCTGCCGGTCCACCACGCCAAGATGAACGTCTCCGGCGACGACGACCGGGTCGCGTTCTCGAGCATCCGGGTTGACGATGGGGCCCGCTTCTCCGCGACGTACGAACCCGACGGCAAGATCTTCTACGCCGACCCCGGCACGCTCGAGCACTGGCTCACGGCGCGGCGACGCTTCTACGCCCCTCGCGACGGTGACGTGCTGACCGGCGAGATCGCCCACGCGCCGTGGCCGCTCCAGTCCGCGACGGCGACGATCCACGAGAACACGATGCTCGAGTCGAACGGCCTTCCGGGCGGGGAGGAGGAGCCACTCGCGCTCTTCAGCGGCGAACTCTCGATGACCGGCTCGATCGTTCGTCGGCTGCGCCAGGAACGGTAACGTTCGAGCGAACGACGGCGGTTTTACAGGCCGTGGGTACGAACGCTCGAGCCATGTCCGTCGCCGACGAGGAGAACCCCTACCTCAGGGAGCCACCGACCGACTTCGCGCCGGTCGAGGAACTCGACGAGGAGGACGCCCGCGAACAGGTCGCGCAGTTGCGCGAGGCGATCCGTGAGCACGACCGCCGGTACTACGTGGAGAACGACCCGATCGTCGCCGACCGGACCTACGATGCGTTGTTTGCCCGCCTGCAGGAACTCGAGGAGGCGTTCGACCTCGTCCACCCCGACAGCCCGACCCGGCGAGTCGGCGGTGAGCCACTCGAGGCGTTCGAGACGGTCGAGCACGTCGCGCCGATGCTCTCGATCGCCCAGAGCGGCGAGGCGGCCGACGTCCGGGAGTTCGACGAACGGGTCCGTCGCGAGGTCGGCGAGGTCCGGTACGTCTGTGAGCCCAAGTTCGACGGCGTCTCCATGGAGTTCGTCTACGAGGACGGCCGGCTCGAGCGGGCGGTCACCCGTGGCGACGGCCGGGAGGGCGACGACGTGACGCGGAACGCCCGAACGATCGGCTCCGTGCCGGGGCGGTTACACGACGACCCACCGGACTTTTTCGCCGTCCGCGGGGAGGTCTACATGCCGAAAGACGCCTTCCAGGCGTACAACCGCGAGCGACTCGAGCGCGGCGACGACCCCTTCGCCAACCCCCGGAACGCCACGGCGGGGACGATTCGCCAGCTCGATCCGTCGGTCGTCGCCGAACGACCCCTCTCTGTTTTTTACTTCGACGTGCTCGACGCGAGCGAGCTCGAAGACACCCACTGGGAGGAACTGCGGACCTTCCCCAGCTACGGCTTACGGACGAACGACCGGGTCGAACGCGTGGATTCGATCGAGGACGCGATCAGCTATCGAGACCGGTTGCTGGAGGAGCGAGACGACTTGCCCTACGAGATCGACGGCGTGGTGATCAAAGTCGACGACCGCGAGGCTCGCGAGGAACTCGGCCAGACGGCCCGGCACGACCGCTGGGCGTTCGCCTACAAGTTCCCCGCTCGAGCGGAGGTGACGACGATCGCCGACGTCGCCGTCCAGGTGGGCCGGACGGGCCGGGTGACGCCCGTCGCACTGCTCGAGCCGGTCGACGTCGGCGGCGTGACGGTCTCGCGGGCGAGCCTGCACAATCCGGCGGAGATCGCCGAGAAGAACGTGAACGTCGGCGACACGGTCCGGGTCCAGCGCGCTGGCGACGTCATTCCCTACGTCGAGGACGTGCTCGAGAAGGGCAGCGAGGGTCACTACGAGCTCCCCGAGACGTGCCCCGTCTGTGACAGTCCGCTCGAGCGCGAGGGACCCATCGCCTACTGCATCGGCGGGCTGGCCTGCGACGCCCAGCTCCGCCGCTCGATCGAGTACTACGCGAGCGACGACGGCCTCGACCTCGAGGGGCTCGGCGAGCGAACCGTCCGCCAGCTGGTCGACGCCGACCTGGTCGGGAGTGTCGCCGACCTCTACGAGCTCGAGCGCGAGGAGCTGCTCGAACTCGAGGGCTGGGGCGAGACGAGTGCCGACAACCTGCTCGCTGAACTCGAGGCCAGTCGTGAACCTCCGCTGTCGGGCTTCCTTTCAGCACTCGGCATCCCCCACGTCGGCCCGACGACGGCTCGCAACCTCGCTCGCGAGCTCGGTTCGTTCGAGGCGCTCAGCGCGACGGCTCTCGAGGAGCCAGAACGGCTCGAAGAAGTCGACGACGTGGGCGAGACGGTCGCTCAGGCGATCGGCGACTTCTTCGCGAGCGAGGCCAACGCCGCGGCCGTCGACGACCTCCTCGAGCACGTCTCACCGCGGGCAGACGGCGCCGCGGCCGAGGGCGAGGGCGGCGACGAACTCGAGGGGCTGACGGTCGTCTTCACCGGGTCGCTCTCCGAGCTGACCCGCAGCGAGGCCCAGGAACTCGTCGAGGCCCACGGCGCGAACGCCACGAGCAGCGTTTCGGGCAACACGGACTACCTCGTGATCGGCGAGAACCCGGGTGCCAGAAAGCGCGAGGACGCCGAGGCGAACGACGTGCCGGTCCTCGACGAGACGGCCGGCGAGTTCCGGGCGTTCCTCGAGGAGCACGGTCTCGACCTCGAGTGATCGGAACCGGCCTCGAGTGGGCGAGCCGGCGGTGAGCGCGTTCGGCGGTCGGCTATCGGCGGGTTGCGTGCTCCGGGCCGACGGTTATCCCCCTTCGTCGCCTCGCTCGAGTCATGAGCGACTCCGGCGACGCCGCGCATATGGAACTGACACCCGACGCCTGGCACCAGACCGACGAGGGCCGCTATTACGTCGACTGTCCGGAGTGTGGGTCGGCTGCGTCGCTTTCGAACGTCGTCACACACGGCCGCTGTAACGGCTATCTCGACCAGCGGGAGGGGGAGACGGAACTCGACGAGGAAGCGATGAGCTGCACGGCGCGGCTCTGGTTCGAACTCGGCTACGAGTCTGCTCCCGGCGAGACGGGAGCGGACGAGGCCGTCGGCGAGGACGCGGCCGACTGACGGGGCCGTTCACCCACCGCCTCGTTCACTCGCCACTCATCCGCCGCGCTTCCCCTGGTAGCGTCGCTCGTCGATCCGTTCGATCGAGAACTCGAGTGACTCGTAGAACGGCCTGACGCGCTCGTCGAACCGCGCCGTGAGCCGTCCCTCGCGCTCGAGCGCCCGCTCGATCAGCGCGGTGCCGATCCCCCGGTCGCGTCGGCGACGCCTGACGGCGACGGCCGAGACGTGTGCGCCGCCTGGCTCCGGCTCGAGGACGATCGTGCCGACCAGCCGGCCGCTCGAGTCGTCGACTGCCACGAGGACGTCCCCGGCCTCGAGTCGGGCGTCGACGCCCTCGACCTCGAGTAGCGCGGCGTCGAGCAGTCGGAGTACCTCGAGGCGTTCGTCGGGACGAGCAGCGCGGACGATCACGACCGACGGTTGGCGGGGGGTGGTCAAAACCCTCCGGCTTTCGGTCGACCCGCGTCGGCTGCTGGCTGTGGGGAAGCGAGTCACGCGTCACGCTCTCGAGACGCGTTTCGCGTTCGGAATCGGTGGTACCGCTTCACGCTGTGCATGGCTCCTCTTACCACTGAAACTCGATGCCGTGACATATTTATATACGTGATTCAGAGGGAAACTAATGCCTGAATCCCGCCGAACGTTTATCGCCTCCACGACCGCCCTCACCGCCGTTTTCGCCGCCGGCTGCCTCGGTGACGGCGACGAAAACGGTGACGAAAACGGCGACGAAAACGGTGACGAAAACGGCAACGAAACCAACGACGAAACCAACGGCGAGCCGGACCTCGAGATTCCGGACAGAGAGACGTTGACTCTCCGATTCGAAACCGAAGACGGCGAGCCCGTCTCCCACGGCATCGACGGGCGGCTCTCCGCAGTCGATGGGGGCCGCAACCACTCGTTCGGCGCCGAAATCGAAGCCGGTGTGGTGGAAGTCGCGTTCCCGGTCGGCGACGTCACCGTCACCGTCGAGAGCACCGAAGGCGAGTTCGAGCCCGTCGAGGAGACGTACACGCTCGACGCCGCCAACACCGAATTCACGATCGAACTCGAGGGCGCCACGAGCGACGCCGACC
This sequence comes from Natronobeatus ordinarius, assembly GCF_024362485.1. Lineage (NCBI taxonomy): Archaea > Methanobacteriati > Methanobacteriota > Halobacteria > Halobacteriales > Natrialbaceae > Natronobeatus > Natronobeatus ordinarius. Next base: position 442,903 of record NZ_CP101456.1, read on the forward strand.
GCGAAGCCGAGTAACCGGGCTCTGGCTCCGCAACTCGAGTCCGCTCCCGGGACGGTTTTCGGACGGATCGAGCGACTCGAGTGCACCACTACGCCTTCCACAGCCGCCAGAGCGCCCGGTACAGCGTCCATAGCTCACACTCGAACCGGTCGGCGAGCGAGCGACAGCGCTCGAGGTACGTCTCGTACTCCTCGATCGACGGCGGGTCGGGGTAGGGTTTCTCGAGTTCGTCGTTCTCCTCGAGGACCGTCCACTCGCGTTCCCCGACGACGACGTACCGCTCGGGGTCGAGGAGAAAGAGGAAGGCTGAGCCCACAGGGACGTCGACGCCCTCGAGAGTCGTCAGTCGCTCGAGCGCCGCGCCAGCGTCGGCCGCGTCGGCGGCGTCGGTGACCGTCTCGAGGACGGTTTCGAAGTCGTTGCGCCGGAACCGTTCCTCGGCGGCCCGGCGTTCGTCGTTCGGAATCGCGCCGAGAAAGCGCCGGTAGTACCACCTGACGACCCACTCGGCGTCCCGGCGGCCGAACTCGCCCGTCGACAGCGCCGCCGGGAGGGTTTCAACTCCCTCCTGCTCGACGGGATAGAGGGGTTCTTCCTCGCGGTACGCCTCGGCGGCGCGTTCGACGGTCGACCGAGTGAGTGTCATCGACGCGCCCACTTCGACGTCCGCGCTGGTGAACGTTTCCCTCCTCGCGGTCGTCGACTCGGTTCTCGGCCCCGAAACCGCAGTGAAACGGTTCAGTTCCCGAGAGCTCGGGGACACATTATTGTGGCGTGAGCCCGTCTATCACAGACGAATGAGCCATCACAGCGAGGGGAGCACCAATGTCCGGTGACGCACAGGATCCCGTCAAGACGATCTGTCCGTACTGTGGCGTCGGCTGCGGCATCCAGGTGAAACCGGGCGAGGAGCCCGGGGATATGCAGTTCATGCCGTGGGGTGACGCCCCGGTCAACGAGGGGCGGATCTGCATCAAAGGCGGTGCGGCGACCGAAGTCGTCGACCACGAGGATCGACTCACCGACCCACTGATCCGCGAGGACGACGGCGAACTCCGCGAGGCCAGCTGGGAGGAAGCTTACGAGCTGATCGTCTCCGAGATGGAGCGCATCCGCGAGGAGCACGGCCCGGACGCCATGGGCTTTTACGGCTCCTCGAAGGTGATGAACGAGGAGAACTACCTCCTCCAGAAGCTCGCCCGCCGGTACGGGACGAACAACGTCGACAACTGCACGCGGATGTGTCACGCCTCGACCGTCTGGGCGCTGCGCACCAGCCTGGGTGCCGGGGCGATGACCAACAGCATGGAAGACCTCCGCGACGCCGCCGACGTGCTCTGGATCCAGGGGGCGAATCCGGCCGAACAGCACCCGATCGCCAACAGCCAGTACTTCCGCCAGGCGGTGCTCGAGGGGGCGACCGTCATCCAGGTCGACCCACACGCGAACAAGACCACGCGGTCGTTCAAGATCGACGAGACCGACCGCCACCAGCACCTCCAGGTGAAGCCAGGGACCGACGTCGCCCTGCTGAACGTCGTGCTCAAGACGGTCCTCGAGAACGACTGGATCGACGAGGCGTTCATCGAGGAGCGAACCGAGGGCTTTGACCACCTCGTCGAGACACTCGAGGACTTCGACAAGAGATCCGCGGCCGAGGAGTGTGGCCTCGAGCTCGAGGCGATCGAACGCGCCGCCGAGACGTACGCGACGGCCGAGAACGCGACCATCTTCACCGGGATGGGGATGAGCCAGCACACCAGTGGGGTGGACAACGTCCAGAACGAGATCAACCTCGCGCTGATCACAGGCAACGTCGGCCGGCCGGGTACCGGCGTCAACCCGCTTCGCGGTCAGAACAACGTCCAGGGAACCTGTGACGTCGGTGCGATGCCGAACGTCCTCCCCGGCTACCAGCTCGTCGACGACGACGAGGCCCGCGAGGCCGTCGAGGAGGTCTGGGGCTTCGAGGTACCCGACGAGCCCGGCCTGACGAACGTCGAGATCTCCCACGAGTCCGGCAAGTCGGTCCACGGCCTCTACATCATGGGTGAGAACCCGATCATGTCCGAGCCGGACGCCAACGTCGTCGCCGAACGGTTCAAACAGCTCGAGTTCGTGGTCGTTCAGGATATCTTCCCGACCGAAACCGCGGAGTACGCCGACGTCATCTTGCCGGCGACGACGTGGGCCGAACGCGGCGGCACCGTCACCAACACCGACCGACGGGTCCAGCTGATGCGCGGCGTCGAGAAGGTCCACCCGAACACGAAACACGACCTCGAGATTCTCTCGGAGGTCGGTACCCGACTCTTTGACGAGGGATTCGACTTCGAGGACGTCGAGGCGGTCTTCGAGGAGCTTCGGCAGGTGTGTCCGATCTACCACGGGATGACGTACGAGGCGCTGGGTGAGGAGGGGCTGCACTGGCCCTGTTACGAGCCGGGCGACGAGGGCGACCTCTACCTCTACGAGGACGAGTTCGACACCGAGAACGGACTGGGCCACATCGAGGGCGTGCGCCACCAGCCGCCCGCCGAGGTGCCCGACGAGGAGTATCCGCTGGTGCTGACGACCGCCCGTCTCGAAGAACACTACAACACGGGGACGATGAGCACCCGGTCGCCGACGCTCAACCGGGTCAAACCGGAGAACTTCGTCGACGTCCATCCGAACGACGCGGAACGGTACGGCATCGAGGACGGCGACGAGGTGACGATCCGCTCCCGGCGTGGGGAGATCACCGTCAAAGCGCAGGTCACCGAGGACATCAAGGAGGGCGTCATCTGGACGACGCCGCACTTCGCGGCCGCCTCGGCCAACAAACTCACGAACGACGTCCTCGACGAACGGGCGAAGATCCCCGAGTACAAAGCCGCAGCGGCCGAGATCGCGGTCGACGTCGAGCCGACCGGCGCCGAACCCGCCGACGACTGACCCGCTTCCTTCACGTGTTCCCGAGACGACCCGACTCGGAACTCACCTCGAAATCCCTGACGTTCAGTCGACGATGGACGCAAACGGTTAAGCGCTGGACTGTGCCAGTTACTAACAGTATGATCGGTGAGAACGTTCACACCCCGCTCGCGTTCGATCGCTCGGCGGCTGCTCGCTCCGGCTGGTGCGTCCCGCCAGCGTCCGGCAGTCGAGGCGACCGACCGTGAGCCTCGTCGCCATCGCCGACGTCGCCCATCCGGAGCTCGCGCTGGCGCCGACGATCCGTCGCTGTCCCGACGTCTCAATCGAGGTCGTCTCTCACACCACGACGGACCCAGAGACGGGGCTGTTCTTCTTCCTCGTCGAGGGCGCCGACGAGCGGTTCGACCAGGCGCTCGAGCGAGATCAGACGGTCGACAGCTGGGTGCTCGTCGACGACCTCGAGTCGGTGCGCCTCTATCGGCTCCGCCACACCGAGCAGACGAAGCTCATCTCGCCGAAGACGGCCGCACTCGGTGGGCTGATGCTGAAAGCCGAGAGTACCGATCGGGGCTGGGCCGTCAGACTCCACCTCCCCGACCGGGAGGCGCTCGCCGACCTGTGGGAGTACTGCGAGCGCGAGGGCATCTCGTTCGAACTCTACCGGATGTTCCGCCAGGACGAGTGGACGAACGGCTTCGCTCCGGAGCTAACCGACCACCAGCGTGACGCGCTGGTGGCTGCGTACGAAGCGGGCTACTTCGAGGAGCCCCGTGAGACCTCACTCGAGGAACTCGCCGAGCGTCTCGGCATCTCGCCGACGGCCGTCGGCGGCCGCATCCGGCGAGGAACCGGCCGGCTCGTCGAGTCGACGCTCCTCGAAAAATAAGGTAGGGCGGGCTATCCGACGATCGGGAGCAGTCGACGGAGTCGAGGGAACATCTCGTCGGAGTTGGCTCGTGACTCGCTCGGGGAACGCTTCTCGTGGACGCAGTCGTCGAGGACCAGTTCGTACTGGTCGACGATGGCCTGTCGGCGACGCTCGCTCTCGGCCAGCGAGCGCTCGAGGGCGGCGATTCGCGCCTGTAACTGCAGGCGTTCGACGCGGTCGGGAAGGTCGGTCTCAGCAGGGGTGATTCGACTCGAAGGGGTCGCCGCTCGAGTCGGCTCGTCGGGCGGCGATCTGGGTGGGTGGTCAGCGGGACGATGCTGGGTGGACATCGCAGACAGGACTAGTACGTGAGCCGGGAAAAAGCTCAGTCAGTCGCGCGTCAGACGTGTCAGACACGAGTCGTGCGTGCGTCAGCGACCGGTTCAGTGTTGCAGGTGCTCGCGCACGCCGTCGGAGCTATTGATCCGACGAGCGCTCGCTCGCGAGGCTCGCGAGCACGCCGTCCGTGCTCGCGGGAACGGGTTCGGGTTCGTTACCCGCGTTGGCGGCTGCGTCGGGGTCTTTGAGCAGGTGACCGGTGGTGAGACAGACGACCTGCTCGTCGGCTGAGACGACGCCCTCCTCGCGGAGTTTCCGCAGGCCGGCGACGGAGGCGGCGGAGGCGGGTTCGACGCCGACGCCCTCCGCGGCGAGCTCGCGCTGGGCGTCGGTGATCTCCTCGTCGGTGACCGAGACGGCGGTGCCGCCGGTTTCACGGATGCCGGGGAGCGCCTTCGGGGCGTTCACCGGGTTGCCGATCCGGATCGCGGTTGCGATCGTCTCGACCTCTTCCCAGCGCCGGACCTCGTCGGCGCCGTTCTCGATGGCTTCGACCATCGGCGCCGCGCCCTCGGCCTGGACGCCCGTGAGTTTGGGCACCTCCTCGGGCTCGAGTTCGCCCGCCTGGACGAGTTCGCGGAAGGCCTTGTACAGCGCCGAGGTGTTGCCGGCGTTGCCGACGGGGAGGACGATCCGGTCGGGCCAGGTGCCGTAGTCGGCCTGGAACGCTTCGAGAATCTCGAGGCCGATCGTCTTCTGGCCCTCGAGCCGGAAGGGGTTCAGCGAGTTGAGCAGGTAGACCTCCCCGCGGTCGGCGAGATCGCGGACGATGTCGAGACAGGCGTCGAAGTTGCCGTCGACCTCGAGGATGCGCGCGTCGTGGAGGGCGGCCTGGCCAACCTTGCCGGCGGCGACCTTGCCGGCCGGCAGGAGGACGAGCACCTCCGCGCCGCCGCGGGAGCCGTAGGCCGCCAGCGCAGCGCTCGTGTTCCCCGTCGAGGCACACGCCAGCCGGTCAACGCCGAGTTCGCGGGCGACGGCGACGCCGACGGTCATGCCGCGGTCCTTGAACGAGCCCGTCGGGTTCATCCCCTCGTGTTTGATCCGCAGGGCCTCGACCCCGACGTCGGCCTCGAGCCGGGGGACCTCGTACAGCGGCGTCGCCCCCTCCTGAATCGAGACGCCTTCGTCGAGCGGCAGCGCTGCCGAATATCGCCAGACGCCTTCGCCCTCGAACTCGGAAAACGTCGCCGGCTCGGCGTAACGGACCTCGAGTAAGCCGTCGCACTCGTCGCAGGTGTAGCGGATGTCCTCGAACGGGGCGTACGTTTCGCCACACTCGATACACTCGAGCCAGACGCCGTCGACCGCGTCGGCCGACACGTCGGGCGTCTCGGCGGAGAGACTGAGACTCATTAGCCGCCGGGAGGTCCTCGAGGGGGAAAAGTGGGCGGGTTCCGCGCTCACTCCTCGTCGAACTCGTCGATCACGTCGTGGACCGTCGCCGTCCAGGCGTCGAGTGCCTCGTGGAGCGCTTCTTTCGCCTCCGGTAGCGCGATCGCGGTGTACTGGTAGACGTAGCCACCGCCGTCGAGCAGTCGTCGGTCGCGCTGGACGAGTCCGCGATCGCACAACGTCGCCAGCGAGCGGTTGACTGTGCTCCGGTCGCGCTCTAAGACCGCCGCGAGTTCCTCGATCGTGCTCCCCGGGTAGCCGAGCAGGACGAGGTAGGTCCTCGTCTCGTGTTCTTCGATCCCGAAGACGCAGCTCATCACGGTTTCGAACGACGGATCTGACTCCTCCATCAACTCCCCGAGTCGATGCCGAGGGCGCTCGTCCATGAGGGGTACTATAGTAGCCACTGAAAGTCATTGCACACCTGCTCGCGATCAAGCGGCCAGAACTGGCAGAATAAGCCAGTTCTGGCCGCTCCACTACGAGCAGTGTGTAAACCGTTTCAGTTGTTACTATAGCACGTGGCGGTCAAAAGGTTACGCGCTCGAGGCAGTCCGCAGTCGATCACGCGCCGTCCGTCGCCGCCTCCTTCCCGTACCCCATCCGTCGGATGCAGGTCCGCATCTCCGCCTCGCTCTCGTGGCGATGGAGTCGCGTCGGCGTATCGCAGTAATACGTCGAGCCATCGTGTCGAAGCGTCACCTCGTGTTCCTCGCCCATGACCGTCGTCGTGACGACGACCCATCGCCCCTCGTGGAGCACCTCCAGGATCGCGTCGGCCTCGAGTTCGCCTTCGCCGATCCGGAGCGGGTTCGCCATGGCGTGTGAATCGGTGGACCGAGGAAAAGAACTTTTGCCCGCTCGGTGCCGGCTGCGGTCGTGCATCGCTCACACACCTCCGCGCCAGTGATACACACGCCCATGGTGTGTCGGACGGTATGGCATCGGAAACGGCGAGCCAACGAGAGGTAGCAACTGAAACTGGACTCGAAGCGTGGCAGGCGGGCGTCGTCGGCGGCATCCTCGGCAGCGTCGCTTTCGGCGTGTTGATGATCGCGACGGCACCCGAGATGCTCGAGATGATGATTCCCTCCATGTACGGCCTCGAGGGCGGGATCGCCGGCTGGATTGTCCACGTCTCCCACGGAGCGATCCTCGGCGTCGTCTTCGCGGCCGTTCTGGCCGGCGTCGGCCGATCCGACCTTGGCGTCGGGGCTGCGGCGGGCGCTGGTCTCGGGTACGGCCTCATCGTCTGGGCGACGCTCGCGGTCGTCGTCATGCCGATCTGGCTCGGGATGCCGGAGATGGTCCCGAACCTCGACGTGGGGAGCCTCGTCGGCCACGCCGTCTACGGACTGATCCTGGGCGTGGCGTACGGTGCTCTCACCCAATAGGGGCCGACCGGGGGCCGGACTCAGTCCACCGTCGGCTCCCCTGACTCGACGGGTTCAGGCGCGTCGGGCTGCTGGCGTCTGAGATAGAGGGCGACGGCGAGCGCGCCGAGCCCGAGCAGGAAGACGAGGAAGTTGACCAGTCCGCCGATGAACGGCACCTGCGTGAGAATCGCTCCACCGAGGAGGCCGACGACGAGCGCGAGCCAGCGGTTGTCGACGTCGGCCTGCTCGAGGAGCCACGCGGCGACGGCGAACCGGCCGTAGACGACCCCGATCCACACGACGAACGCGAACGCGAACGCGCCGACGATCGAGAACGGGATGCCGATGATCGTGATCGCGACTGCGAGCAACAGGACCGGCACGCCTACGAGGACCGCGAGGCCCGCCAGGCCGCTCCGGACGGGATCGGTCGCCACGCGGTCGGCGACGTCTGCGGAGAACCGGGGGAACAGCGCGAGCAGGGCCGCACCCAGGACGAGGTTCAGGAAGAAGGCGTAGACGGCCGACAGCACAGTGGTCAGCGGCTCGAGCGACGGCACGATCTCGATTCCCGGGCCGGTAATGCTGAAGCCGGTGGGGCCGAGCGACTCGTCGCGGGTCACCTCGCCCGCGACGGCGTCCGTCTCGCCCTCGAGGTCGCCGTCGTAGGTCAGGTCGCCGCCGATCGACGCCTCCTCGCCGAGCGTGATGGTGTCTGCGGCGATCGAGGCGTCGCCGTCGATCGTCCCCTCGATGAGGACGGTGCCCGCCGCGAGATTCACCTCGCCGCCGACCGTCGCCCCATCGGCGATCACGACGTTGCCCACTGCGCCATTGACGTCGCCGCCGACGGTCCCGGTGATCTCGACGTTGCCGCCAAAGGTGTCGACGTTGCCGCCGACGTCGCCGGTGACGTAGACGTTGCCGGCGACGCCGCTGACGTCACCCGTGACGGTTCCGTCGACGATCACGTTGCCCGCGATGCCGCTGACCTCCTCGACCGTTTCACCTTCCTCGACGACGACCGTGCCGGCGATGCCGGATTCGGACTGGGCCGCGACGGCGCCGGGAGCCATCCCGAGGACGACCACGGCGACCACCGCGAGCGCGAGCGCCGCTCGACGCGCGCGTTTCGAGTGCATATCGGAACAGAGACCCGCTGACGGCTTAAAGGTACAGTGGTCAGACAGGTGTCTGGAGGACTCGAGCGAACGACGTCGGTCGTTTTATCTTCGGCCTCCCCCTTAGCCCGGCTATGAGCGAGGCCGACGCCGAGACTGCGGCACCGACGGGCCGGACCGAGGTCTGGATCGAGAAGTACCGCCCGGAGCGACTCGCGGACGTCAAGGGCCACGACGACATCATCCCCCGGCTCAAACGGTACATCGAACGGGACGAGGTCCCCCACCTCATGTTTGCCGGTCCAGCAGGTGTGGGGAAAACCGCCAGCTCCGTCGCGATCGCACGTGAAATTTATGGCGACGACTGGCGCGAGAACTTCTTAGAGCTCAACGCCTCCGACCAGCGCGGTATCGACGTCGTCAGAGATCGGATCAAGAACTTCGCGCGCTCTTCGTTCGGCGGCTACGACTACCGGATCATCTTCTTGGACGAGGCCGACGCGCTCACGAGCGACGCTCAGTCCGCCCTGCGCCGGACGATGGAGCAGTTCTCTCACAACACCCGCTTCATCCTCTCGTGTAACTACTCGAGTCAGATCATCGATCCTATTCAATCTCGGTGTGCCGTCTTCCGGTTCACCGAACTCGGCGACGAGGCCGTCGAGGCCCAGATCCGCGAGATCGCCGCCGAAGAGGGGATCGAACTCACCGACGACGGCGTCGACGCCGTCGTCTACGCCGCCGCAGGCGACATGCGCAAGGCGATCAACGGCCTGCAGGCTGCGGCCGTGATGGGCGACGTCGTCGACGAGGAGTCGGTCTTCGCGATCACCTCGACCGCCCGTCCCGAGGAGGTCGAGGCGATGGTCGAACAGGCCATCGACGGCGACTTCACCGCCGCCCGCGCGGCCCTCGAGACGCTGCTCACCGACCGCGGGCTCGCTGGCGGCGACGTCATCGACCAGCTCCACCGCTCGGTCTGGGAGTTCGACCTGCCAGAGCAGGCGACCGTGCGACTCCTCGAGCGTCTCGGCGAGGTCGACTACCGGATCACGGAGGGCGCGAACGAACGGCTCCAGCTCGAGGCGATGCTGGCGTCGCTCGCGCTCGAGGAGTAGCGGTTTCGAACCGATTTCGAACCAGCCGAGCAGTCAGACGAATTTCGGTACCAGGTACTTTACGAGCAGTGACCGACTTTTCGAGAACGACTCGCCTCGCCTTCGATCCAGACGGCCGTTGAGGCCAATAGTCGTCATTGAAACGATTTACTCACCGCTCGCACTCGAGCGGCCAGCAGCGTTCGTGCTGGCCGCTGGTTCGCGATCGGGGGTGCAATGACGTTCAACGATAGCTACCGACCACTGTCGTTGCCTGTGTGAGCAGGACTACGACAGCAAGGATCACTCCAAACGCAACCGAGAGGAGGTGCCCGACCACTATCCCGCCACTGCCGAGCAAGAAGTACAGGGTCCAGGAGCCGAGAACGCCAAGCAGCGCTACCGTCGCGACAGCCCCAGCCAGATACGAGCGAACGGTCGATTTTGCCAAGACTGCAGAAAGTAACGAGACGATGGCGAGCCCCAGCGGAAGGAAAAAGAGTACCCCAAAGAACAGGCCTGCGCCCAGGAGTTCGTTGTCGAGGACGACACCAGAGAGATCGACGGTACGGAACAGTACGGCGAACAGAAGGATCAGGATCGCCAGTGCAAGCTCTACCCTACGGACCCACTCAACACTGTTTGCATTGCCCATGTTCTCAGTCATCTGCAAGTCATTTCACTAGGCTATAGTGTTTTCTATGCCAATATTCCTTCACAGAGCACTAGTGTGTTAGCATATTTAAATAAGGTGAAAAAGAGTAATTTTAGTGCTACAATAACTGAAACAAGAGTTGAAGCGACACGAGAGAAGACGTTCAGAACTCTTCTCTCGTATAGTTCCCACAGGGTTTGATATCGAAATTGAGTGCTATCAGGGTGTCATAGAATACGTCTCACACCCCCTATCTGGTGATTATAGGGGACTCATTCTGCACCTCACTTCCTGAAAACGCCGTATCGGGGTTCAATTTGCAGCCTAAAGGCTGGAATTATTTGCTTGAGAACTATTGTATGACACCCTCTGCTATAGTAACAACTGAATTAGTTTACACACTGCTCGCAGTGGGGCGGCCAGAACTGGCTTACACTGCCAGTTCTGGCCGCTTGATCGCGAGCAGGTGTGCAATGACTTTCAGTGGCTACTATAGGTACACGACGGTGGAAGCGGCACGACAGACTTGTTTAACTTCGGCCGTCTTGGCCATAGCCACCCTACCAGCAACGCCGCAAATTAGGTTCGGCGTCTACTGTTTACGCCGGGGAGGATGTCATACAATCGAAGACTGCGGTTCGCCGGAAGCGCTCATATGCAACTTGATTTCCTGAGAACACTTTGTGAAAAGCTGATATTAGACACCGAAGACGAACTCTTCTGCTCGTTTCGCGTCGTCGTCCGCGTTCTCGTCGCTGGCGAGCACCTGAACGTCGTCGAGGAGTTCACACAGTCGTTCGTGGGCGTCCTCGATCTCGGCGTAGTGCTCGGGATCGTCGGTCTCCGTGACGATCTCGAGGTACGCCCGGGCGACGTTCAGCGGGGGACGGAGCTCCTCGTTCACGAACTCGGCGAGTTCCTCGAGTCGGTCGTCCCGGTCGGCGAGTTCCTCCTCGAGCCGATCCTGCTCGGTGACGTCGGTACAGATGGCGACACCCCGCGAACCGTCTGCGAGCGGGACGGAGTGGACGACGAACGGTCGGCTTTCGGTTCCGGCCGACTGGCGAGCGACGACCCGCTGGGACTCGCCAGCGAGCAGGCGGTCGTTCAGGTCGGTCGCCTCGCCCGCGCCCGCCGGCGGGGCGAGGACGTCCTCGAGGGGCGTTCCACCGTTCGTCGCTCGCTCGTCGCAAAAGACTTCCTCGAACCGCTCGTTGCCCTCGCTGACGACCGCCGTCCCGTCGACGACCTCGTACCGAACGACGGGGGCCGGGACGGCGTCGAACGCCGTCTCGAGTCGCGCACGCGCTGTGGCGAGCCGGGCGACGTCTTCCTCGAGGTCTGTGACGGTTTCCTCGAGTTCGGCGACGTCCTCCTCGAGTCTGGTTGCGTCTCTGTGTCGGTTTCGAAGTTGCTCCTCGAGCCGGAGGCGGTAGAGCGCCGTGAAGACGTGGGTGCCGAGTCGCTCGGCGAACGTGAGATCGGCTTCGCCGAACGCGTCCGATCGCTCGGCGACGGCCAGGAAGACGCCGAACTCGGCGATCGGGACGGCGATCACCGACTGGTATGGCTCGCGTTCGCCGACGACCATTTCGTCGGCGTCGTCGACGCGGTACGCCTGTCCCTCTCGGAACGCCCTCCCGGTCACGCCCTCGTCCGTCCGTCGGTCCCGGACGTCGTCAGTCGACGCCTCCGTCGAGACCACCGCCGGGACGAGCCAGTCGCCGTCCTCGCGAGACTCGCACAGAAAGGCCACCCAGGCGTCAGCTTCGACGACCTCTCCGGCGGTCTCGATCGCCGCCTCGAGAACGGCGTCCTCGTCCCGACAGTTCCGCAGCCGGCTGGCCAGTTCGTGCAGCTGGTCGATTGCCGGCTCCGCCGACGGTGGCCGGTCCGGAGCGGAGCACACCCAGGCGATCTCGTCGGCGAGGTGGGATACCGACGCGTCGCCCTCGCGGCGCACGTACCCCTCGACGCCGTCGGTCGATCGGGCGACCGCCGGCCCGAACGCCGCGTCGGTGTAGAGCACGACCGGCGTCGACCCGCAGGCTTCGAGCACCTCGAGGAGGTGTGCGCCCTCGGGCGTCGTCGGCGTCTCGGCGAAGACGACGCAGTCCACGCTGCGGGCGTATCCATGGATCTTCTCCATGTCGACGGCCGGCTCGACCGCGAGACTCGAGCCGGCGCGCTCGAGTTCTGCCGCTCCGTCGTCGGCTGCCGCGTTGGACGCGGCGACGTACAGCACAGTGTCGATCATGCGATCCGAAGGGGGTTTTTTGGGCGGTCGGCAAACGCCGTACCGTACGTAGATGGCGCATAACCCGGATAAATATCTAATGGATATGTGACTTACATGTGGCTGGAACAGATCGAACTATGACATGATCGAGTTCGGCCGACGCCGCCGACGGTGGGGCCAGAACTCGGCTCTCGACGAGGACAATCCTTATTTCGAACGTTTGGAAATAAGAGCGCATGAACGAGGAGGCTGCCGGTGACGCCGTCGACGCGAGCCGCGACGACGAACCGTCGACGAACGACTCGAGTGACCCCGGCGCGAGCGACGTCGACGCCGACGAGGATCCTGGCGCGAACGACGCCGACGAGGACCCCGGCGCGAGCGACGCCGACGAACGAGCCGGCGGTGGCGGCCCAACGACGAACGATGGGCCGATGCCGGGCGTTCCCGATCCCGACGCCGTCGACGAGGCCGACGAGGTACCGGAAGACGTGCGAAAGTACGCCCGATTCAAGAAGATGGACGGCGCGCAGTACGACCGGGTCAACGAGTTCCTGCGTGATCGGACATACGTCACGGCCCGGGAGTGGGCCATCGCCCGCCTTTGCTCTGATTTCCGGACCGAAACGGGCGTCGAGATGACCAAGATCGGCGAGAACCTGCCCGAACTCGTCCCGTTCATGACCGACACCTACACCCCGCAGGCGGTCAACCAGGCCCGGTCGAGTTTCGAGGACAAAGTCCGAAAATCCGGCGCGACGTTCCTCTACGGCGCGATGTGTGACTTCTTCACCGCCGAGGAGCTCGACGACGTGATGTACGAGGCCACCGAGGTCGCCAAATTCCTCCTCGAGGTCGAGGGCGTCGACCTCACCGTCGAGGAGGAACTCGAGGCCGAAGAGCGCATCTCGAGCGTGATGCGAGAAGTTCGGGAGGCGAGCCGGGAGTTACGCGAGCGCGAGGACGACGAGTAGTTCGGCTCGTTACCGTTCGAGCTCCTCAGCGTCGACGAACAGCGTTGGATCGGCGTGGGAGAACGACACCCAGGCGTCGACCGACGGCGGGCGGACGTGGACCGGCAGGTGTCCTTCCTCGAGCGCGGTCTCGAGGACCGCACTGGCGTGCTCGAGCGAGTACGCGAGCGGGACGGCCACGACGGTCTCGGTCGGCTCGTCGAGTTCGACCGCGAGGACGTACGTCGTCTCCTCGACGGTCCGTCGGTAGACGTCCGCTCGGTCGAAGGTCGACCCGTCGTGCTCGACCGCCATTTCGACGGGCTCGTAGGCGTCCTCCGGAACGAACGCGTTGATCCCGGCCCGTTCGCCCTCGGCGACGAACGCCGTCTCCGCCGTCGGGACGACGAGGGCGTTCCAGCCGTACTCGCGGTACTCCGCGGCGATCGACTCGGCGTCCTCGAGCAGTTCTGCCCAGGGATCGGCCGCTCCGTGCTCCTCGACGTCGGTCATCTACTCCCCCCGCACCGAACCCCTTCGGGCCCCCGTCGCGTGTCCATACTCGAACCGGGGAGCCTCGGCCGGAAAAGGGTTCCCCCGAGTGTCCTCACTGACGACCGTCGGTGCGGTCGTCGGCGACCTCGCCGCGGCTGTCGACGAGTCGACGACCGATGCGTTCTTCGACCATCGGTCGGCCGCCGACGAGGGCGGCCTCGAGTACCTCGCGAACCCGGGTCGGGTCGGCGGGCCCGCCGGCGGCCGCGACGCACCCGACCGACTGCGGGTCGAACGGTACGTCTAGTTCGCCGTAGACGGGCTCGAGCACCGCCGCGAGGTCGGTCGCCGCGTCGACGAGCAGGATGCCCGAGACGAGGGCGGCGTCGCTGCGAACGCGCTGGGCGATGCCGACGAGTTTGCCCCCGCCCGCCGACGCGCTCGCCTGCAGCGAGTGCGCCCCGGGGCAGAACGAGTGATCGGGTTCGCCGCGGGAAACCGCGACGCCGAGGGCGGCGAGCGCTCGTTCGACGTCGGCCGTGAGCCGCTCGTAGCGCTCGTCGGTCCCTCGTCGGAAGTCCGCGATCGGTTCCGCGCGGGCGAACGCCAGCGCCGTCTCGCCGTCGTAGGCCACCGCCCGCCCGCCGACGCTGCGCTCGATCGGCGGAAAGCCACGCTCTCGGGCAGCGTCCCGGGCGCGCTCGTATCCCTCGAGTCTGGCGTCGCGCCGACCGAAGGCGACCTGCCGGTGGGGGGCCCAGACCCGAACCGCGGGTTCGCCGGCCGCGGCGACCTCGAGCAGTCGCTCGCTCGCGGCGCGGTCGGCCTCGATCGTTCCGGCCCGGCCCCTGAAGACGCGCATGGCCGGCCGTTGGAGCCGACGGGGCTAAACCCTCCCGGCACCGACCGACGGCCGATGGCCGTCACCCTCGGCGACGAGCTGCTCGACAGGTACGCCCGCTTTACGCTGTACAACTCGCCGTACCCCGCCCACGACGAGGGGTGTGCGATCGACCTCTACCCGGGGACCGGCCGGGACGGGCGGACGACCGCCGCGCCGAGCCCCGTCTCGGGCACCGTCCTCGAGACGCGGACCGTTCGCGCGCCCCCGAAACCCTACGCACCCGACCACGACCACCTGATTCTGCTCGAGTGCGACGGCCCGACCACGGTCGAGGGGCTCGTAGCGCGAATCCTCCACGTCGACCCCGCCGTCTCGGCCGGCGACCGGGTAGCGGCGGGCCAGAATCTCGGCGAACTCGTCCGTGCCGGCTTCTTCGCCCCCTGGGTCGACAACCACCTCCACGTCGGCTTCCGGAATCCCGCACAGAACCTCCACCGTGCCGCGGGCTCGCTGCCGCTCGCCCTCGAGACGACCGTTCGCCCGCTCGCCTGGGACGGCACCGGAACGGTCGTCGAGACGGGCGAGACGTACGCCCTCCTCGACGCGCCACGCCACCCGACTCCAGGTGCCGAATTCGTCGGCATCGCCGCCGACGACGGGGGCGTCCTCGACGGGGGCCTCCCCCACTACGACGGCGGCGGCCTGCTCGAGCGCCCCGGCGGGTCGCTCGAGGGGCCGAACGAAACGGTCCGGCTGAACGGGGACCGGCTCGGGGTGGCGACGGATCGGACCGTCGCCTGGGACGACGTGACCGTCACCGTCGACGGCGAGGCGATCACCGGCCTCTCGTTTTTCTGCGCTCGAGACGCCGACTTCGGGGCGAAGCTGATCTGTCCGGGCCACGACCTGACCGTCGGCGATCGGGTTTCGGTCCGCGTGCGGCCGACGTCGGATTCAAAAAAGCGTCCGAGGACGCGTAACCGTTCGACCGGGCGTAACGCGTAACCGCTCGAGAGTCGACAGACTCCAGGTCACGCGTTCGGTACGATCGGTCACGCGACGTGCCGGGTCGGGGACGTGAACCACGAACCGAACAGGACGAAGAGTCCGACGATCCCCAGGATCACCCCGATCGGTGGATTGAGGAAAAACAGCGGCACACCGGCGAGGAACACGAGCGCGCCGTTCTTTCTCACCGCCCGCTTCGGGGCGTTTCCGCACTCGGGGCAGGCGTAGGTTCCCGCCTCGAGCGGTTCGCCACAGGCCGCACACGAGTCGGTCGTCGACATGCACCAATCGATGCTATCGACCGGCTTAACGCTTGCTCCACCGTCCAGCGTACTCGAGCCGTGCGAAAACGAGGAGCTTCGCGCGGATCCGTCCACACGGCGCGTCACTGCGACAGCCGACACGACTCGACCGGAGACGAGCGCCTCGACCGGCTGTGCACCGATCACGTCGACGGCGATCTCGAGAACAGGGGCGTGGGGGCGATCAGCTTTCCTCCGGTGCGACGGTGATGGGTGCGCCGATCAGGTTCCCCCACTCGATCCACGACCCGTCGTAGTTCGAGACGTCACGGTACTCGAGCAGTTCCGAGAGGACGAACCAGACGACGGCGGATCGTTCGCCGAAGTGACAGTAGACGATCGTCTCCGTGTCGTCGGTAATCCCGTGGTCCTCGACGATCTGCTCGAGTTCGTCGACGTCCCTGAACTGGCCGTCGTCGTCGACGACCTCGGACCACAGGAAGTGGATCGTCCCGGGGATGTGTCCGGCGGTCCGTGCCTCCGGGAGGTCACTCGACGGGCGTGCCCGCCTGCCCTCGTACTCCGCTGGCGAGCGGACGTCGACGATGGCGATCTCCCGGGACAGCGCCGCCTCGACGTCTCGGCGGTAGCTCCGAATCCGTTCGTCCGGGGGCTGAGCCACGTACTCCCGGGGAGTCACGTCGGGCTCTTCGGTGGTCAGCGGACAGCCCGACCGCAGCAGGGCGTCCTTGCCACCGTCGAGCAGTCGAACGTCTGTGTGCCGGTAGTACTTGAACAGCCAGTAGAGGTACGCCGCGAACTGGTTTCCCTCGGTGCTGTAGATCACGACGGTGCTGTCCTCGGTGATGCCGCGCTCGCCGACGAACGCTTCGAACGTCGACTGGTCGGCCAGTCCGCAGCCACCGACGTCGACGAGCTCGTTCATGATGTCTATCTGGACCGCTCCCACCGGGTGGCCGCGGTCGTACTCGTCGTCGGCCTCGACGAGGACGAGGTCGGGATCGTCCCGTTCGAACGCCGAGAGCCGCTCTCTGACCCACTCGACGGTCACCAGCGATCGGTGGTCGTGGTCGTCCTCGCCGACCTCGTCGGCGAGTCGGTAACAGGTCTGGCGAGCGTCGTGCAACGCTGGTGACGAGTCGATCAGCCCGGCGTCCTCGAGTTTGTCGAGGCCGTACCGGGCCGTCCGGGTGGAGAGCAAGGTTTCCACTGACAGGTCTTTGAGCGTCATCGGCCCCTGGAGCGTCAGCGTCTGGTGGATGTACTTCGAACTGGGCGGCAGGTCGCTGAGTGTCTCCTCGAGTTCGTCCTGATCCATTCCTATCTGTAGCGGTAGTTAGCGGCCGTGGCTATACACCTCTTTCGCCGGTCGGTCACTCGCGGCCGTCTCCGACGGCGAACGGCCCTTGACGTTCGGGGCCATAGCTGCCCGCGTTCGTTCTGCTGAAGCGCCGTAGCTTCTCAACGATAGGGGTCCAAGCTTTATCACTCGAGATTGAGTAGACGTCCTGTGAGGTATATGTCATCGATGAACGCTGTCTGCCGGTTTGAACGCAGTCGGCCCGTCCGCGACCCAGGTGAGACCGCGTGATCGAGCCGCTGTTGATCGACCCCGAACTGGGGAGTCGCATCCAGTTCGGCGGCACGCTCTCGGTTCACATCGTCTTCGCCGCCCTCTCGGTCGGGCTCGCCCCCTACATCGTCTACTTCACGTATAAAGAGATCTCGACGGGTCGTGAGAAGTACGAGCGGTTGCGGTCGTTCTGGACGAAGATCTTCGCCATCGGGTTCGTGATGGGCACGGCCACGGGCATCCCGATGAGCTTCCAGTTCGGGACCAACTTTCCCGTCTTCGCCGAGTCCGCCGGCGAACTCATCGGCGGCCCCCTCGCGTTCGAGTCGACGATGGCGTTCTTCCTCGAGGCCGTCTTCCTCGGCGTCCTGTTGTTCGGCCGCGAACGGGTCAGCGACCGCGTCTACGTCCTCTCGTCGGTGCTCGTGATGGTCGGTGCGTGGCTTTCGGCGCTGTGGATCCTCATCGTCAACTCCTGGATGCAGACGCCCCAGGGCTACGAACTGATCGAGGAAAACGGCGTGACAGGCCTCGTCCTCACCGATCCCATCGCGGCGTACTTCACCCCGCGGCTGTTCTGGATGTACGTCCACATGCAGAACGCCGCGGTGATCTCCGTGACGCTCTTCGTCGCCGGCGTCGCCGCCTACTTCGTCTGGACGAACCCCGACAGCGAACCCTGGCGCGGGACGCTCAAGCTCTCGGTCGGCGTCCTCGCGATCACCTCGATCTTCCAGGTGATCCACGGCGACATGTACACCCGTCACGTCGTCCAGACCCAGCCGATGAAGTTCGCCGCGATGGAGGCGCTGTACGAGACCAAAGAGGGCGCCCCGCTGCACCTCCTCGCGTTCCCACGGAACCTCGCGGACATCACCGACCCGCGGGCCGAGGAACTGTTCACGGTCAGTATTCCATATCTGGCGTCGTTTCTCGCCGAGGCCGATCCGACCGGGGTCGTCTACGGCCTCGAGGAGTTCGATGTGCAGAACCCGCCGGTCGCGTACGTCTTCTGGTCGTTCCGGACGATGGTGTTTCTCGGCTTCTGGTTCATCGCCCTCGGCCTGTGGGGCGTCTACCGGATGCGCAAGGGGACGCTCTTCGAGCGGGGCCGGTTCCTGAAGGCGCTGATGGCGTCGATCCCGCTCGGCTTCGTCGCGACCATCGTCGGCTGGTACGTCACCGAGATCGGCCGCCAGCCCTGGATCATCCAGGACGTGCAGCTTACGAGCGAGGGCGTCTCCCAGACGCTCACGTCGACCCAGGTGACGATCTCACTTTCCGCCTTCGCGGTCGCCTACGCCATCCTCGTCGTCATCTTCCTCGTCGTCGTCAGGTGGATCGTCGACGACGAACTCGATCGCGTGCAGACTGACGGCCTCGAGCGCGCCGAACGGGAGCGAGCAGCCGACCGGGCGTCCGGTAGCCCGGAGGAGGTGTGACCGATGCAGGGTGCGCACGCGTTCGTCACCGCCGTGTTGGGAACGGACTCCCCGGCATCGTTCGGCCCCGTCGTTCCCGTCGACGAGTACCTGATCCCCGGCCTCCCCGAGTTCTGGTTCGGCGTGTTGCTGTTCACCCTCGGGATGTACGTGTTCCTCGACGGATTCGACTTCGGGATCGGGATGCTCTACGCGACGCGCGAGGACGAAGAAGAGCGCGAACTGTTACTCGCGGCGTTCGGGCCGGTGTGGGACGCCAACGAGGTCTGGCTCGTCGCGTTCGGGACGGTACTGCTCGCGGCGTTCCCGCCGGTGTACGCCGCACTGCTCAGCGAGCACTACCTCCTGATCTTCGCGGTCGTGTTCGCGCTCATCCTGCGCGGGGTGACGCCCGAACTCCGCGAACAGCGGGACGACCCGGAGTGGAAGCGCGCCTGTGGTCGCGGGTTCGTCGTCGGGAGTTTCCTCTCGCCGCTGTTCATCGGCACCCTCGCGGGAAGCTGGGTGTTCGGGACGGGAACGCTCGGCCTCCCGAGCGTGCTGACCGGCGTGGCGATCGTCTTCCTGTCGATTTCGGCCGGTGCAGCCTACCTCGGGATGAAGACGACTGGCGACCTCCGCGAGGAGATGGCCACCTACGGGCTGTACGCGAGCGTCGGCTACCTCGTGACCGTCGTCCTGTTACTCGCCGTCGTGTTCGTCACCGACCCGCTCGGCGTCCGCGGGACGCTGCTTTCGGCCCCCGTCGTGGCCGTCGTCGTCGCGACAGTGGTCCTGCTGGCCATCGGGGCGGTCGCCGCCGCCCGAGACGCGACGACCGGCTGGTTCGTCGCCACCGGGGGCGTCGCCGCCGCGCTCGTCGTCCTCGTGGCTCTCTTTCTCTACCCCACCCTGTACCCGGCCACCGGAACGACCGTCCGCGAAGCGGTGATCTCACCGCTCGCGCTCAACGTCCTCACGGTCGTCGTGGTTCCGGTGTTAGTGCTCGTGTTGCTCTACTTCCGGTACCTGTACTCGGTGTTCTCCGGGCCGGTCGAGGTCGGCGAGGGGTACGGGAGCTCCGAGTGACCGAGCCGGGCCACCGTCGGGACACTCGAGTCGCGATCGTCCACGCGAACGAAAACCGCGCGTGAGCGGCCCCTCCCTCGACGAGAAAGCGCGTGGCTCCCTGAGATAGCAGGCTCCCGGGTTATCCGGGTCGCCTCCTTACCGAGGGACGAAGGTGAGAGACTGAATGAGTCACCGCAGAATCGACGACGACGCCGCTGGTGAACACGACGAACGCGACACCGCTACAGAGGGCGACGAACTCTACACGACGGGCCACGGCTCGTATATCCTCGTCGGCGCCGACCGACCGTCGACGCAGTGGATCGAGAGCGACCTCGCGGTGGAGCTGAAACGATAGAACCGCTACGGGTTACTCGAGTTCCGATTCGACGTCGGGCGCCGACTCCGCAGTCGGCACCGGCGTCTGGCGTAGCTCCTCGAGTTCGCGTTCGACCTTCTCGCGTCCCCATTCGTCTTTAGCTAATACTGCTGGTTATACTCCGTGGCAGAATTATGCTTAATGGTATTAGTCGAACGAATCTAGCGGCTGAACCGCTGATGCGGCTGAGAGTCAACAGTACAGATAATGCAGAGACTGCTTTTTCGCCCCGCAGCGGTCGTATACTGACGAAACCCACCTCCAAAACGGTGTTATTCGGTATTACTCTGAGTATTCAGGGTGTCATAGAATACGTCTCACACCCCCTATCTGGTGATTATAGGGGACTCATTCTGCACCTCACTTCCTGAAAACGCCGTATCGGGGTTCAATTTGCAGCCTAAAGGCTGGAATTATTCGCTTGAGAACTATTGTATGACACCCTCCTGAGTATTAGCTAAAGACGGATGACGGACAACCCAGGTGACGTCGACGTAGAGGTGGAGGGATACGACGGCGAGATCAACTGGGAGGAATCGTCCCGCAACGACCCGAAAGCTCGCACGCTGGGAAGCCCGGTGTACTGCTTCGAACCCGGAAGCGGGGCGATCCTCAGTGCGGGCGGACAGCCGAACTCGAATACGAATTGCGGCGGACAACACTCGCCGGAGAACTCCGAACCGACGGCCGACGCTGCCGCCCAGACCGAAGAGGGCGAAGAACCCGAACCGGAAGCGTAACCGGTTCAGAACTGTCCCGGCGTGACCCGACTGTCGCGCCTCCCCTCTCGAACGCGAATTTTTTGCGGCGACGCCGAAATCGAGTACGACACGTAATCCGCGGGCGCGCTTTCGTCCATCACCACGGCCCTCGAAGACGCGATCGCCGACGATCGCGACCGGTCGTTCTCGGGGAACGACTCCGGCACACTACCCGGAGTCTCCGTCGACCCCACCGACGCCATCCGGCAGTTCCGGAATCCGTGACTCGAGTTCCTCGAGACACCGCTCGAGGACGGCCATCGGATTTGGATCGTCGAAGGCGGCCGGTTCTCGGTGTGACGTGTCCCACCCCTCGTGGTCGACCTGGAAGTGGTTCGGACCGAGGTCGTCGTGGGTACCGTCCTGGTGCCAGCCGCAGGACCAGGTCGCATCCGCCTCGGTGTACTGGATTCTGAACCAGTCCCGAGCGGGACGGGGCCGCCACTCGACTTCGAGGATCGCCGTCGGCGCACGGTAGTCCTCGCCGAACCAGACCGTGGTGTCGATCGTCGCCCGAACGCTCGTCGGGCGCATCGGGCTCGGGCGGGCGTCGACCTGGGAGACGAAGGGCGCGCGCTCGAGTCGGTTGCGAATCCGCTTGTGGATCTCGAAGCGATCGAGGTGGGTCTCTCCCGCGGCGTCGTCCGGCATCGTCGACTACGCCGTCGACCGCGGGCGACTCGAGTCGGCCGCCTCGAGGGAGTCGTACAGTGCGATCGCCTGCTGGAGCATCGTCGCTCGGCGATCGAAGTACTCCCAGTCTTCCGCGTCCAGGGTCCGTCGTTCGCGATCGGACGCGTCGAGGCCCTCCTCGCCGAGGCTGATTCGAAGTTCGTCCGGCGAGTCGACGTCGTACTCGCGTTTCCAGGCGTCGACGTCGTCGCGAATCGCGGCGAGCTCGGCGGTGAGTTCCTCCTTCGTGAACTCCTCCGTGAGCGCGCGCAGCTGGTCGAGGTACTGTCGCTTCCGGTTCGGCGCGTAGCGAGTCTCCCGACCGACCGTGACGGTCTCGAGGAGGCCGGCGTCGACGAGCTGCTCGAGGTACTTTCGCGCCGTATTGGGCGCGACGCCGACGGTGTCCGCGAGTTCGCCCGCGTTTCGCGGCTCCCGGACCGTCATCGCCGCCTCGCGCAGGCGGGTGAGCGTCTCCTCGTGGGAACCGTCTTCGAGGCTCATGCGATTCGATACGGGCCGGGTGCTATAGTATATTGCGCCTCTAGGCAACATATTGATTTGCAGCGAACCGTAGACGGCCGATACGCCGACGTCTATCAACCCGTTTTCACTCCTCCTGCAACGTCTCCCCGTCCACGACGCGTCCCCAGAACAGCGGCGTCTCCGTCGGCCGGTCCCTGATGTAGAACAGGAACGGTCGGTCGACGACCATCTCGACGTGATCTGCGGGCGCGCTCTCGTCCATCACGACGGCCGTCGCGGCCGCGGCCTCCGTCCCCTCCTCGTCGACCTCGACGAAGCTCTGGTGGACGATCTCGCCGATCTCGAGGCCGCCCTCGTCGTCCATCCCGCTGAAATCCCCGGCCAGCGGCATCCCGAGATCGGCCATCACCTCGAGGAGGCTGAATCGGGACTCGATCCCGAACTTCGGGAACGTGAGATCGACCTCCGGCTGGGACATCTCCTCGAGCATGATCGCGAGTCGATCCACCGAGAACCGTTCCTCGAAGGCCTCGAACTCCCCTT
Organism: Natronobeatus ordinarius; assembly: GCF_024362485.1. NCBI lineage: Archaea > Methanobacteriati > Methanobacteriota > Halobacteria > Halobacteriales > Natrialbaceae > Natronobeatus > Natronobeatus ordinarius. Next base: position 465,441 of record NZ_CP101456.1, read on the forward strand.
CGGCGGGGAGGATGACGACCATGCTGGTGTCGCGGTTCGCGTAGGGGAGCTCGACGAGCTGGTGACCCTCGACCTCGGCGTACCGGAGCTCCGCCGTCTGGTGCATCAGGTCGACCTCCGTCTCCTCGCCGTCGAGGCCGGTGAACGGCCCCGGCGCCGTCTCCGCGGGGTCGAAGTCGTGGCGCCACGGCGCGAGGAAGTAGATGGCGTTGGTCAGCACCAGCCGGGTCAGGTCGCTGACGTCTCCTTCTTGAAGGAGGTCCTCGATCCGATCGTTCGTCTCCGCTTCGACCCACGCGTTGATCTCCTCGCGGGCGGCCTCCGCGTCGCCCGCGAAGTCGACGAGTTGCATCCCCGCGCCGTAGTACGCCTCGAGCAGTTCGAGGAACGCCTCACGGAAGCCGTACCCCTCCTGGCCCCACAGCGCGTTCGCGGTGTTCAGCTGGAAGGCGGGGCCGTCGTTCTCGTCGCCGGCGTCGTCGAACGGTTGTTCGACCTCCTCGCCGTCCTCGTTGCGGCGAGCGAACTCGTCCTCGAGTGCGCCGAAGGCGGCGTGGAGTTCCTCGCCCTCGAGTTCGAACCGGAGGGCGTCGGCCATCCCCTCGGCGGTCTCGCCGCGCGCGCCGGCGTAGGTCATCGCCAGCGCGACCGAGACGCTGTACGGCGAGACGAAGAGGTTCTCCGCCGGTTCCTCCTCGCGGAGTCGCTCGAGCAACGCGAGCGTGAACGCGACGTTGCCCCTGACCTGCGCGGCGAGGGCCGCCTCGTCCACGTCGGGATCGGTGACGAGGTCCAGTTGCGGAAACTCGGGAACGTCGTAGCCGTCGAAGCCGTCGTCGGGCTGGCGTCCGGTTCCGTCGTCCGCCCCGGATCCGGTGTCGTCGTCGTTCGATCCGTCGTCGTCTCCGGACCCGAGACAGCCGGCGGCTCCCGCCACCAGCGCGCCAGAGAGCGCCAGCACGGTTCGCCTGTCGAGCGTCATGCATCGACGTCCCTCGGGAACGGATAAACGTCTTCTCCACGGTGAAACGCGCGTTTGAGCTTGCGTAGCCGCCACCGACTGACCGAGGATTCCGGACCCGCTCCGTCGTCGAAGTCGGGCTTGGTCGACCGGCGCCGGACAGTCGCATCACTGACTCTGAGTGTCACTCGAACGTCCAATAAAATTGATTGATTTCGAAAACGGTAGCGAACACCATGGGAGGGTACGACCGACGCACCTTCCTCGGTCTCGTTGGGGGCGCGGGGGCGACCGTCGTCGCCAGCGGGACGGGGCAGGCACGAACGGGCGCACAGGTATCGACGAGCGTCACGATCCAGGCCACGAACAGCCCGGTTGGTGCAGGCGACGTCCTCCACGTCTCGCCGGAGGTCTGGAACCTCGAGTACACCGGGTCGAACGTAGACGTCGTGCTCGAGGTCAGCGACGAGATCGTCGACAGCGAACAGGTGTGGATCGAACCCCGTGGGCGGTCGGCCCTCGGCCTCGAGTACGAGACGTACCCGGTCAGGCAGGACGTCTCGTTTCCGGTGACGGTCGAGGCTGGGACCGACTCGGACACGACGACCGTCGAGGTCTACGCGAACGGACCACCGAGCCCGGGGCTCGACGTGTCCATCGTCGGGACGAACGATCCCGTTCACGCCGGCGACTGGCTCCAGGTGACCGCCGACGTGCAGAACACCGGGACGACGTCGACCAGCGGAACCGCACGGCTCCTCGTCGGGAGCGATCAGGACCAGGTAGACGCCGAGTCGGTGTCGCTTTCCGGCGGCGCGACCAGGCGGCTCACGTTCCGGTACGAGACGTACCCGGTCAGGCAGGACGTCTCGTTCCCCGTGACGGTCACGACCGGCGACGACAGCGACACGCGAACGGTCCGGGTGTGGGGACGGGGTTGACGACCGACCCGCGGATCGCGGTCGGTCCGCCGGTTTGCGTAAACGCCGTTCAACGGGGAAAACGAGACAAGCGGTGGACACAAACCCCTGGATCGCCCACTGAGCGGTATGACCGACGAGTACGAGACGATGGCGTCGTACCTCCAGGAGTACATCGACGAGTACCACGAGTTTCTCTCGTGGCTCGGGGCGACCGTCGAGGACGTCGGCCCGGGGACGATGACGATGGCGCTCCCCTACGATGACAAACTCACGAACGTCCGCCCGGGCGCCAACGGCACGCCGGACATCCACGGCGGCGTCGCCGCGACGCTCGTCGACACCGTCGGCGGACTCGCCCTCCGGACCGACTTCGAGGATCCCTTCGCCGGCGGCGTCGCGACGATCAACTTGAACGTCAACTACCTTCGCCCCGCGACGGGCGACCTCACTGCGACGGCGACCGTGGTGCGTGCCGGCTCGAGCGTCGGCGTGACCGAGATCGTCGTCGAGAGCCCGACGCCCGACGACGGGCCGAAAGCCGTCGCCACCGGCCAGGGTGCGTACCGACTGTTTCGCGAGGACTGATCGTCGCGTCCTCGAGGTCGACGTCCCGCGAGTCGTCACCGACGTGCGTTAGAAGCGGGGATCAGCTGCTCGAGGATTCGATGTCGAACTCGTCAGTAACGATCTCCTCGAAATTGTAGGCGCCAGGCTGGTGTTGAGCCCCGCCTCCTGGAAGCTCGATAAAGAGCTGGTCGAGTTCGATTTCGTACGCCAACCCATCACCTGATTCGGCGTCGCTCAGGTCCACGTCGACCATCTCGAAGCTGGACAGTTCGACGGTCCGATCGCCGTCGAGGTCCGCGATTCGAACACTGGCTCGTTCGCGATCCGGCCAGACGCCAGTGGGCACGTTAGCGACTGAGTTCGTACCCACGTCGACGTTCTCTAGATCCGCCCCGTCGAGGTCGACGTCCCGGTCGACCAGCGGCGTCAGATCGACGTTGACCTGAACGGTAGAGACGTCGTCCCGGTTGAGGTCGATCGTCAAGTCTTCCGCGTCGCCGAAGTACTGGGTTGCGGTTTCGTCGCCAGTCGCGAGCTCGCTCACGTCGAACGCGCCGTCGACCGAGAGCGTCTGCTCGGGGGGGACGATCTCGAACGACTGGGTCTCCGTCGTCTCCCTGACGTCCGTTACGTCGGTACCGTCGGCGAGGGTGACGTCCGTGAGCGTCACGTCGTAACTGAACTCGTCGCTGGTGACGACGCTCTGGGTGTCGAGGCCGGTCAGGGAGAACTCCTCGATCGTGACGAACCGATCCTCGACGTCCAGCCAGATGGCCGCCTCGTCGGACCCCGCGATCACGGGAACGTAGTGCACCTCCGCGTTCGTGATATCGTCGTCGTCGATGTCGACCGACGCCCCATCGAGGATGAATCGGTATTCGTCGTCGATCGTCGCGGGGAGCTCGCTCAGGTCGACCCGGACGACGGCCGTCGAGACGTCGTGTGGGCCGAAGTCGATCTCGATGGGCTCGCCGCCGTCGACCGCGCCGAGGGTCTGGGTGACACTTTCCTGTCCCTGATCGAAGTCGGTCGCGCCGACGGCACCCGTGATCGTCTGGCCCGGCTGGGCCCCGAGCCACGGATCGTAGACGACGTTCTCGGTCACCGAGTCGCCGTCGCCCGGGCCCTCGCCGCTCGGTCCACTCCCGTCACCCCACCAGTTGTCCGTGGCGTCGAGCGTCCCCTCTCCGTGGGTTGCGTTGACACCCTCACCGTTGCCGGCGATGGTGTTCCAGTGCAGCTCGATGCCGCCGACGTGCTGGTCAGGGAAGTCTGAAACGTAGAACCCGAAATTTGCACCGGTAAAAACGTTGTTCGTAATCGTCGCATCGACACTATGGCCATTGTACCGAATCCCGCTACTGGTGGTTTCGAACTCGTTCTCGGTAATCGTCACCACATCGCCGCCACTGAGCCAGATGCCGGAGCTCCCGCCATCTATCGAGTTGTTCACGATTTCCTGCGTGCCTGAAATAGTGCGGATGCTCCAGGAGGACACGTCCGTGAAGGTGTTGTCTTCGACGCGGGCGTCGTTACCGGACGCCCAGACACCCGTACTCGTTTCCGTGAACTCGTTGGCGGCGATCGTCGCTTCGCTGGCGGTCCGGAGCCGTATCCCAGGTGTATTAGCGGAACCGTCTCCCTCGAACGCGTTGCTTTCGACCGTCGCGTCGGCACCCTCGAGGTAGATTCCCCTGACTCTCGTCGAGAAGTCCGCTTGTTCCTGCTGGAACGTATTGTCCACGATCGTGACAGCCGTCGCCCCCGTGGTGACGTGGACACCGTCCACTTCGTCGGCCTCTTCGTCGTCGAGCGCGAAGGTAAGTCCCTCGAGCGTGACCTCGTCGGCCTCGACCGTAATGCCGATTTCGGCGGGATCGATCGTCGATTCACCAGCGTCCGTCCCTCGGAGGGTCAGCCCGTCGACGTCGACGGTGACGTCCTCGGCGAACGTGGTTGCGCCGAGCTCGAGCGTATTTCCGACCTCGGCCTCGTCGATGGCATCCTGGAGTGTCACGTGAGTGGTGTCGAGGTCGACGTTCTCGACGGTGACGACGGGCTCGCCGCTTCGCCAGGCGTCGATCACGTCGCGAAGCAGGTCGGTGTCGGCGTCGCCGTTTCGCCAGTCGTCGATGGCGTCGCGCAGGCCGCTGGTGTCGACGACGCCATCGTCGTCCGTGTAGTCGGCAATCGATCCGGAGTCGCTGGTGGCGACGCCCTGATCAGTCCCAGCGCTCGCACTTCCCACGGCTCCGACGAGGAGCGCTCCGAACAGCGCGAGTGCGAGGAGGGCGACGGCCGCTCTCCCTATCCGTCGACCCCCTGGCCACCCGGGCCGTACCGGCTCACGGATCGATCGGTTACTGGTCGGTCGGCGGTCGGCTCCACCACAGTCGTAATCGTGTGAACGACGGGGAGACGTGTACTCGGGATCACTCATCTGCTCGCTAAATTCACTATAAGGTTACTTTACATTTAGCTTACCAGTCGGTGACCGTGCCATTACCTATGAGTAACTTACCGGGGAACGGGACCGAACTCGTAGTCGGTCGGTCACTGGCGTTTCCCGTTGGCGACGCCGATCACCGCCGTCCGCTGCTGAGCGCGTCGGCGAGTTCGTCCCGGTCGAACTCCGATTTCACCTCGAGGTACGATTCGACGAGGGTGGGATACTCGGCGGCGAACTGGTCCATGAGCAGCGCGCGCGTCGCCTCGGACGTCGACTCGTACTCGCCCGTCTCGACCAGGTACGCCAGTAACGTCTTGAGGTCGCTCGAGCGGGTGTTGACTACGTCAGTGGTCGACTGGGTCTCCCTGGCACACTGCCGAAGCAGCCGGTCGTCGATCGGTCCCACCTCCCGTTCGGAGAGGAACTCGGCGTACCACTGCTCGCGCTGATTCTCGTGTGGGCCGCTGACGACGGTGAGCGAAACGGGATCGGATAAGCGTGCCGCCGAGCGGGCGACGCGCGCTTCCGTCCGAAAGATCTCCTTCGTCTCTGCGTCGGTCACCTGCAGCGTGATGACCTCGTCACTGTCTTCGGGGAGCTCCGCCTGCGACGTGATGTATTCTCTGGCCATCCCACTCACGGTCGAGAATCGGAGGTGTGCCGACTTAAACGTCTGCAGTCTTCACTCCCTGACCTGGAATCCGCGCTCGCGAAGCAGGTCGGGCACCCGGTCGCGGTGATCGCCCTGCAGTTCGATTCGTCCGTCGTCGACCGTGCCGCCGGTTCCCATCGACCGTTTGAGGTCCGAGGCGATCGACTGGACCTCTGAGGGAGGCAGGTCGAACCCCTCGACGATCGTGACCGGCTTGCCGTACCGGCGTTTTTCCATGCGGATCGAGAGCACCTGCGCGGCCGTCTCGAGGTCGCCGTGGGCGTCGAGTTCGTCGAGCAGGTCGTCGAGTGGATCGTCCTCGGGCACAGGAGAACCGAGGAGCGCGACGGACAAAGCGTTGTTCACCCGTCGGCTCGAGTGACTATCGGCCAACCGACAGGTCTCTCGAGCGGGTTCGTAAGTCGATGGATTCTCGGTCTCTCACTTCGAGTCCCAGGTATGGAACTCCCACACGTCCGCACGCTCGAGTGCACGCTCTGCGGCGAGACCTACGACCCCGAGGAGATCATCTACACCTGTCCGGAACACGAGGGGGTCGCGGGGATTCTCGAGGTGAAATACGACTACGACGAGATCCTCGATCGGTTCGACGAGGAGCTCGACGGCAACATCGACTCCCAGTGGAAGTACCGTGCCTTCCTGCCGGTCGCCGACGACGCCGCGGTCGTCACCCTCGGCGAGGGTGGTACCGATCTACTCGAGACGCCGCGGCTGAGCGAGGAACTCGGCGTCGAGATGCGAATCAAAAACGACGGTACCAATCCGACGGGCTGTTTCAAGGATCGGGCCTCGAGCGTCGCCGTGACGATCGCGCGCGAGCACGGCCGGGACGTCGTCACCTGCGCCTCGACGGGGAACGCCGCCGCCTCGCTGGCCGCCTACGCCGCCCGCAGCGGGCTCGACGCCCGGATCTTCGTCCCCGGCGACGCCCCGGAGGGCAAGCTGGTCCAGCCGCTGGTCTACGGGGCCGACGTCCTCGCCGTCGAGGGCAGCTACGACGAGGCGTACGACCTCAGCCTCGAGGTCACAGATGAGTACGGCTGGTACAACCGCAACGCGGCGATCAATCCGTTCCAGGTGGAGGGCAAGCGAACGGTGGGCCACGAACTCGCGGAACAGACCCGCGGCGAGGTGCCGGACTGGGTCGTCTTCTCGATGGGCGACGGCTGCACGATCGCCGGCTGCTGGAAGGGCTTTTCCGAGTTCGCTGACCTCGATTTCGTCGAGGAGACGCCGAAGATGCTCGGCGTCCAGGCCGAGGGCGCCAGCGGCATCCACGACGCCTTCCACGAGCACGACGACGTCGACGAGATCGCCGACACGCTCGCCGACAGCATCGCCGTCGGCCGGCCGCGCAACACCCTGAAAGCCTGCCGTGCGCTCGAGGAGAGCGGCGGCACCGCGGTCACGGTCACGGACGAGGAGATCCTCGCGGCCGAAACGCTCCTCGGACGCAGTGAGGGGATCTACGCCGAACCGGCGGGCGCGGCGCCGATCGCGGGGATTCAGCGAGCCGTCGAAGAGGGAATCATCGCGCCCGACGAGACCGTGGTCGCGGTCGTCACCGGCTTCGGCCTGAAAGACACTGCGAGCGCGAAACGGGCGACCGACGGCGTCACCAGCATCGAACCGACGCTTTCTGCGGTCACGACGCGCTACGACGCCGAGACGGAGTCGGCGTCACAACCCTGACCGGGCCACCGCGCGAATCGCGTTGACCCGTGGAATTTTTGCCGTTCAGTCGCGTACAGTCACCTGCATGGGATTCGGTAGTTACGACGAATCCGAACAGCGCGAACCCGACGCGGATTTTGACGAGGACGACGGGGTGACGGCCGAAGAACACGCCCACGAGGGGACGATCGAGTTCGAAAACGGTGCCTCGAGCGACGAGCTGATCGAACGCCTCAAAGAGATCAAAGACGAGGAGTGATGAAACCCGGCGTCCGGGCGCTGGGTGTCGCAGAATCCTTTCGCGACGAGCGAAGCACGCTGGCAGGGGTCGTCGTCCGCGCCGATCGGGTCGTCGACGAGTTCGCCTTCGCGTCGTGCACCGTCGGCGGCACGGACGCGACCGACGCCGTCTGCTCGCTCACAGACCGGCTCGCACGGGAGGACGTCCGCTACGTCTTTCTCGGGGCCGTCGCTCCCGCGTGGTACAACCTCCTCGACCTCTCGCGGATTCACGAACGCGCCGGCCGACCCGTCCTCGCGGTCACGTTCGAGGCGAGCGACGACGGCCTCGAGGCCGGCCTCCGCGACGCCTTCTCCGACGACGAGCTCGCGGACCGACTCGAGCGCTACCGCGCCCTGCCGCCCCGCCAGGCGGTCGACGTGGGTGACGAGACGGTGTACGTGCGCGCAGTCGGCCTCGAGGCCAACGAAGCGGCGACCGTCGTCCGTGCGTTCACGCCCGAGGGCGGCCGTCCGGAACCCCTTCGAGTCGCCCGACTGGCCGCCCGTGCCGGTGACGAGTACCGTCGGGAACTCGAGGGGTGACGGTCGGTTCGGGGCTCGTGGCGTGCCGGTCGAGATTCGAGGGGTGAGGGCCGGATCAGAATTCGGGGGGCGACAGCCAGGTCGGGACTCGAGGGACGACGGAACCGACCTCGAGTTGCCCGCCCCTCTCGATTGCTGGTGACGTCTCGACAGCGACGCGACGATCGATCGACTCGCCATCGCTGACGTTCCGAAAACGGTGAAAAAGACACAACCGGCTCGCCCGGGTACGTCGCTCTATGACCTATCGAACGACGATCGGCTGGTCGCTCATCACGTCGGGAATCGTCACGCTCGTCCTCACGGTGCTCCCGGGCGATTCGGTCTGGTGGGGAATCGGGCTCCTGGTGCTGGGAATCGCGGTGTTCGTGGTCCGTCGGTAGCCGCTCGCGTTCGCGAATTCCTTCGGGGGTCGCGTCCGGACCTCTCTGTGAAGTCGCGTTAGAACTCCCAAATCTACCACTCTGAACGAGACCGCACGTCGACATGAACGCGGGTGAATCCACAAAACCTATTCTGGGGCGCTCGGTTTCCCGCCTATGTTCCGACGCGCTGCCGCTGTCGTCGCCGCGCTCGTCGTCGGCGTGGCCGTCCTGCTCGGCGGACTGTTCGCTGCGGGCGTGCTCGGCGTTCCCGACGCAGGCCTCGAGGACAATGCCTGGGGCGAGGTAGACGACGAGCGGATCGAGGTCGTCACGACGGTCTGGATCGACAATCCGAATCCCGGTCTCTCCGCCGGCGACGCCGCCCTCGACTACGCGCTCGCGCTGAACGACGTGCGCCTCGCCGAGGGATCGAAGGCGGGGATCGACGTCCCCGAGGGGAACCACACGACGACCCTCCACACGGACCTCTACTACGAGCGCATCCCCGTGTGGTGGGTTACGCACATCGAGAACGACGAGGTGAGCGACCTCGCGGTCGAGGCACAGACGCACGTGAGCGTCGGCCCACTTTCGGGGTCGCCCACGGGAACCCACACGGACACCGTCGAGACCGACCTCGAGGAGCTAATTGCTGACTCGCTGACTGAGATGGAGGGCGAACACACCGCCTCGCCGGTCGAACTCGACGACGGCCCAGTGACCGAAACGGTCGAACCGAGGGTCGTGATCGAGGACACCGACGCCGAGTGGGGCGCGGTGACCGAGGACGAGACGGAACTCCACGCGACGTTTCACGTCCACAACCCGAACCCCTACCCCCTCGCGACGCCCGCCTTCACGGGCGACCTCGAGCTCAACGACGTCCCGGTCGCCGCCTGGGACGCGGGCGACGCCGAGGTGCTCGAGGGCCCCGACGACGCGATCATCCTGCCGGGCGAGACCGAGGAGCTCACGTTCGCGATCACCCTCGACAACGACCGCGTGGCCGAGTGGTTCGCGACCCACGTCGACGCCGACGAACGCAGCGTCGTGGCGTTCACCGCCCAGCTGGCCGTGTCGGTCAACGGCCACACCGTGACCGTCCCCGCCGACGGCGAGGCCGTCCGCTGTACGTACGAGATGCAGACCGCCATCTTCGTCGACCAGGAGTCCGGCCTCGAGCGAGAGGGCTGTGCCCTCGCCCCCTGGTTGCTCTCCGGGGAGGACCTCGAGCGCGTGGGGGCGACGATCGACCTGCTCGAGACCGACTGGTGGGAGGGGCTGCTGGTCGGCGTCCTCGAGCCGGCGTCCTGACGCCTCGAGGCTGCGAGGAGGCACACAGTTTTGCTGGCGTGTCCCGTCGTGTCACTATGGCATCGATTGGCAACATCACGTTCGCGGCCGACGATCCCGGTGGCCTCGCAGAGTTCTGGGCCGCGGCGATCGACTACGAGGTGCAGGAGGCTCCGCCGGATCTCCTCGAGGCCATCGAGGCCGAAGGCGGTGACCGCAACGCAGCCGCTGCGGCCGTCGACCCGACGGGGCGTGGACCGCGGCTGTTTTTCAAGAAGCTGCCACGCTCGTCGCCCGAGCAGCTCCCGATTCACCTCGACCTCGAGACGGAGGATCGCGAAGCGGAGGTCGAGCGGCTGACCGAACTGGGTGCGACCGTCGTCGAGACGAAGACGGAGACCACCGGCCCCTACACCGAGACCTGGACGGTCATGCGCGATCCCGAGGAGAACGGCTTCTGCGTCCAGTCCCCACCCTGACGGGTGGAGTGCCCCTGCCACCGTCGATCAGCGGTGGGAGCGACGCGCGGTCGAAACCGACCAGCTGAATGCCTATCGTACAACGGTCCTCAGAGGTCGGCGGCGGCGAACCGGTAGTAGCCGACGGCGAACGGGACGAGGAGCCAGAGTGCGAGTACGACGATGCCGACCTCGGGGCTCACGTAGAAGGGGTCGGCTTCGGCCGGCGTGACCTCGACGCCGGCACCGGCCTGAGCCGGGTCAGCGCCGACGGCCCCCGCGAGGTCGGGCAGCAGCGCGACGACCGTCGAGAAGTACGCCGACGACGGCGAGAGCTGCGTGATGAGGAACACCCAGTCGGGTATCTCGGCGGGGAACGTGAACCCCTCGACGACGTAGAGGACGGCCATCGGGACGACGTCCCAGAGGAGTTCGAAGACGACGAAGAAGCCGAGCGCCAGCGTCGTCGCCCGCGAGGTCGAGCCCGTCGTCGCCGACAGGCCGACCACGATCGCCGCGTAGACGCCAGCGAACGCCAGCGTGACGAGCACGAAGACGAGCATCGGGAGGAACTCGAGGTCGCCGAGCATCGCGGATCCGAACCCGAGGCCGACCACGAGCCCGACGCCCAGCCCGAACGCGAGCACTGCCGCGCGTCCGACGACCTTTCCGACGAAGACGTTCAGCCGATCGGTCGGGAGTGAGAGCAGGAGTTTGACACTTCCCAGTTCCCGCTCGCCAGCGAGGGACTTGTAACAGACCACGATCGCTGCGAGCGGCACGAACAGCCCGGTGAGGCCGACCGTGAAGAAGATCAATCCGCCGACGGTCGCCCCCGCAGGCGACCCGAACATCTCGGGGACCTCGACGTACGCGTACGTCGAGACGACCGAGAGGACGACGAAAACGCCGACGAGCGCCCACAGCGCCCGCGACTGGACGGCGTCCCGGAAGTCCTTCTTCGCGACGGCGAGCCACGTCATGCCCGCACCTCCGATTTCTCGGCCTCACGGTTCTCGGTCGTGTACCGGACGAACAGGTCCTCGAGCGACGACCTGGCCACGGAGAAGTCCTGGACGGGGGCGACGTCTGCGTCGATGGCGTGTAAGACGGCGAACTTCGAGACGCCGTCGACGGTCACGCGCAGCCGGCCGTCGTCGATCGACGCGCTCCCGACGCCCTCGAGTCGAGCCACGTCCTCGACGATCCTCTCCTCGAGGGTCGGCACGTAGACGTACAGCGTCTCGCCCGTCTCCGAGGCGTCGCGCAGCCCGTCGATCGTGTCGACGGCGACGAGCCGGCCCTGGTCGATGATCGCGACGCGGTCACAGACTGCTTCGACCTGCTCCATGATGTGACTCGAAAAGAACACCGTCGTCCCGCGTTCGTTCTCCTCGCGGATGATCTCGCGCATCTCGCGGGCGCCGTTCGGGTCGAGCCCCGTCGAGGGCTCGTCGAGCACGAGCAGGTCGGGGTCGCCGACGAGCGCCATCGCGAGCACCAGCCGCTGGCGCATCCCCTTCGAGTAGCCGCCTGCCTTCCGGTCGGCGGCGTCGGCGATCCGAACCCGGTCGAGCAGTGCCTCGAGGTCCTCGTCGACGCCTTTCAGCTCGCGGGCGAACTCGAGGTGCTGGCGGCCGGTGAGCCGATCGTAGACGTGGTAGGCGTCCGGGAGGACGCCGGTCCGCTGGCGGACGGCCTGCCCCTCAGCCTGGGCGTCGTGTCCGAGCACGGTTACGGTGCCCTCGGTCGGCCGGATAAAATCCAGCAGCGTGTCGATCGTCGTCGACTTCCCCGCCCCGTTCGGGCCTAAAAATCCGAAGATCTCGCCCTCTTCGACGGTCAGGTCGAGCCCGTCCACGGCGACGACGTCGCCGAACCGCTTCGTCAGGCCGTCGATCTCAATCGCTGCCATCGTCGATCACCATGGTATCGCTCACTGTCTGTCCGTCGTGCATACCGTCGCCTGAACGCCGGTGTGGATAAGTCTTATCACCCTATCTACATTTTGACAACGCTGCTACTCAAATTCGCTTGAGACGGACGTCCTGAGAGACGACCGATCGGACCTGACTGATTTGTGACCGATCGCGGACGGACGGCCGACAGGGGGGACCGGTCGCCATCGCCAGTTAGGTGGGAGTGATCGTCAGCGTCTCGTCCATCCGCAATCGAAGCGTCTCCTCGTCGAGCGTGAGTTCGATCGTCGCAGCCGTCGGATCGACCGACTCGACCTCGGCCGCCAGCGCCCCTGACGTGACGTACTCGAGCACCTCCCAGAGCGTCAGATCGAGCAGCGAGACGCCGTGGTCCCAGAAGAATCCGATGGCGGCGGGGTGAAACGCAGCTGCGATCTCGAGGGGCAGCCGGAGCACCAGCCAGCACTCGGGACACGTGCTGGCGAGCAGGTGTGTCGATCGCCCGTCCAGTTCGTGTTCCTCGAGGACGGTGTCGACCCGGCCGTGACACTCCGGACAGACGTCGCCCCGGAGCTGCACGGCTGATCCCCAGATCCGGTAGCCGGAGCTGGTGACGATCTCCGACGGGGTACGATTGCGGGCCTGACTTCGGGAGAGCGAGTCCGTCACGAGCGGCGAGTCACAGGCGGTGCACCGAACGACGAGGAGGTCGTCGTCCTGCGTCGCGACGAGTGACGCCGCCTCACAGAACACGCACACCCCAGCCACCTCGACGGTCCCAAAGTCGGGGGCGCTCTCGTAGCTTCCGGAGAGAACCGCCCGAACGACCTTGCTGCCGGCGTACGTGAGGTGGTAGCCGTCCTCGGTCTCGGCGACGAACCGACCGACGAGTCGCGTGAGGTGATAGGAGAACTGGGACGTACTGTCGACGTCCACCGCCCGGTACAGGTCGGTGAAACTCATCGCGTACGACTGCGTCCGGTGTTCCCGTTCGGCTTCGGCCAGCGCGAGCATAATCTCGAGTCGCGTCCGGTTCCCGAGCGAGCCGATGGCGTCGATCACCTCCTGGTCGACGTGCACGTCGTTTGAGTCGGGCATGATTCGATGGAGCCGATCGTGATCGGCTCGAGTAGCGTACGTGGTACTCTCAAGCGTGAGGGGAAAACCCTGTCCACTGTCCGGTGTCCGGCGCGTGATTGCACCATCCGCCCTGTCGTTCCCTGAAAACGTCCTGACGGAGTCCAGCGCGAGTGAAACGAGCGCTGGGCACGGAAGACGTGAGCGGCAGCGAGCGTCTTCCGGAGATTTGAACTCGTCGAGACGTTCCGGGGTGCTCGCGTCGCTGCGCTCCCGGGCTGCGACTCGTCTGCTCAAATCTCCGGTATTCCGTTTTCACGCGACGGATACTCGCGCCGCTACGCGGCGCTCGTGAGTTTGTCGCGTGAAAACGTCCTGACGGAGTTCCACGCGAGCGAAGCGAGCGTGGAGCACGTCAGGACCGAACGCCGAAGCGAGTGCTGAACGACAGTGAAGCACTCGCAAGAAGTGAGCGTCCTGACGGAGATTTGAACTCCGGTCATTGGCTCCGCAAGCCAATAGGATAGTCCACTACCCTATCAGGACTCAACTACACGTAGTGCGGTTCCGGTTAAAGCCCTTTCGAAAGCCGTCCCGGTACTGTCTGCCGGTTTCACCCACACGTGAACTGCTCACGCTCCTCAGACATTGGCGCCACGCTCGAGTCGTCCATCCTCGAGTTTACGTACGATGACGGGCCCATCTCCGGCTATGTCACCGAGGGCGACGGGCTCTGAACGACTGGACAACGACAACGTTTATGCGCGGGGTGCTCATGCACGAGCATAGAATGAGCGACATCGAGGGTGTCTACGAGGACCTCGAGGCCGACGTCTCCCTCGAGGAGTTTCGCGAGGCCGTCGAGGCGAAAGTCGAGCAGATGGGCGGACTCGCCGATGAGGAGACGGCGGCGATGCTCGTCGCTCACGAACTCGGCGAGAGCGAGGTCGGGGGCGTCGCGGACGTCGAGCCGGGGATGGAGGAGGCGAAGTTCGTCGCGAAGGTGACGGCCATCGGCGAGTTGCGGACGTTCGAGCGCGACGGCGAGGACGAGGACGGCCGCGTCGTGAACGTCGAGGTGGCCGACGAGACCGGTTCCGTCCGCGCGGCGTTCTGGGACGAGCACGCCGAGGCCGCGATCGAGGAACTCGAGGAGGGACAGGTGCTGCGGATCAAGGGTCGGCCGAAGGAGGGCTTTTCGGGCGTCGAGGTGAGCGTCGACGACGTCGAGGTCGACGAGGACACCGAGATCGACGTGACGGTTTCAGACACGCACCAGGTCGAGGACCTCTCGCTCGGCCTCTCGAACGTCAACCTCGTCGGCCTCGTCCTCGACACTGACTCGATCCGGACGTTCGATCGGGACGACGGTTCTGAGGGCAAGGTGGCGAACCTCACGCTGGGGGACTCGACCGGGCGCGTGCGGGTGACGCTCTGGGACGAGCAGGCCGATCGCGCCGAGGACCTCTCGGCCGGCACGACGGTCGAGGTGGTCGACGGCTACGTCCGCGAGCGCGACGGCGCCCTCGAGCTCCACGTCGGCAATCGCGGGGCTGTCGAGGAGGTCGACGAGGAGGTCGAGTACGTCCCCGACAGTACGCCGATCGAGAGCCTCGAGATCGGCCAGACGGTGGACATCGCGGGCGTGGTCCGGTCGGCCGATCCGAAACGGACGTTCGACCGCGACGACGGTTCGGAGGGCCAGGTCCGGAACGTCCGGGTGCAGGACGCCACGGGCGACATCCGCGTCGCGATGTGGGGCGAGAAGGCCGACGTCGACGTCGGCCCGGGTGACGAGGTCGCACTCGCGGACGTCGAGATCAAAGACGGCTGGCAGGACGACCTCGAGGCGTCGGCGGGCTGGCGCTCGACGATCACGGTGCTCGACGGTGGCGGGCCAGCCGAGCCTGCGGAGACGGCCGAGGAGTCGGCGGGGCTCTCGGCGTTCGCCGACGGCTCGAGCGGCGACGCGAGCGCGGACGCATCCGCCGAGGCAGCGAGCGACGACGACCCCGACGACGGCGAGGAACTCGAGTTCACGGGCGTCGTCGTCCAGGCGGGAAGTCCGGTCGTCCTCGACAACGGCGAGGAGACGATGAGCGTCGAGACCGACGCCGACGTCGGGTTGGGCGAGGAAGTGACTGCCCGCGGGGTCGTCCGGGATGGGCGACTCGAGGCGAACGACGTCTTCTGAGCCGGCTACGAGTCCGATCCCACTAGGAAAACGATTAAGGGTGTCAACTGCACGCGTTACAGTATGAACGTCGAGTTGCCGTTCGCTCCGGTGGACACGATCATCCGGCGGAACGCGGGGGGCCTCCGGGTGAGCGCCGACGCGTCGAAGGAGCTCGCAAAGCGCATCCAGGAACACGGTGCCGAACTCGCAGCCGACGCGGCAGAACGGGCGACCGAAGACGGCCGGAAAACGCTGATGGCGGAGGACTTCGGCGTCGAGCTGGTCGTCGACACGGACGATCTCGAGTTGCCGGTCGCGCCGGTCGACCGGATCGCACGGATCGACATCGACGGTCGCTACCGCGTCTCGATGGAAGCGCGCGTCGCCCTCGCTGACATTCTCGAAGACTACGCCGACAACGTCGCCCGAGCGGCGGCGACACTCGCCCGTCACGCCGACCGACGAACCATCAAAGCCGAGGACATCGAGACGTACTTCTCGCTGTTCGAGTGACCGATGCGATTCGGCTACAGCGACACCTGTCTCGCGCACGATCCCGGCCCCCGCCACCCGGAGACGCCCGACCGGCTCCGGGCGATCCGTGAGGGTCTGAAGCGCAAGCACGGGGTCGAATACACCGACGCCGATCCCGCCTCCGTCGAAGCGATCGCTGCCGTTCACGACCGGGGATACGTCGAGTCGGTCCAGGAGTTCTGTGCGGACGGTGGCGGGAACTGGGATCCGGACACGACGGCGGTGCCCCAGACGTGGGATGCAGCCGTCAAGAGCGCCGGACTGGCCTGCTGGGCCGCAGCGCGCGCACTCGAGGGTGACGACGGCCGGGAGACGCCGTTCTCGCTCGGACGGCCGCCGGGTCACCACGCAGTGTACGACGACGCCATGGGCTTTTGTTTCGTCAACAACGTCGCGGTCGCCGCCCAGCACGCCCTCGACGATTTCGACTGTGACCGGGTCGCGATCGTCGACTGGGACGTCCACCACGGCAACGGCACCCAGGACCTCTTCTACGATCGTGGCGACGTCTTCTTCGTCTCGATCCACGAGGGTGGCCTCTACCCCGGAACCGGTGACGTCGACGAGGTCGGCGAGGGAGACGGCGAGGGGGCGACGATGAATCTCCCGATGCCCGCCGGCGCCGACGACGTCGACTATCTGGCGGCATTCGACGACCTGATCTGCCCCGCCCTCGAGTCGTACGACCCCGACCTCCTGCTCGTCAGCGCGGGCTTCGACGCCCACCGTCACGATCCCATCTCGCGGGTTCGGCTCCCGACGGAAACGTACGCACTGATGACCGACCGGCTTCGATCTGCGGCCGAGGCGACCGACGCCGCCCTGGCGTTCGTCCTCGAGGGCGGCTACGCGCTGGACGTACTCGCCGAGAGTATCGCCCTAGTCCACGAGACGTTCGACGGCCGCGAACCGATCGAGCAGGAGGGTGAGGTGAGAGACGCCGTCGAGGAGATCCTCGCGGACATCGCGGACGCCCACGACCTCGAGTACTGACGACGGCTCCAAAACGCGCTGAATTCGACGGCGAAAGATCGCTACAGCCGCTGCAGCGCCCCGATCGCGCTCGAGAGCGGCGGTGCGTCGAACAGTTCCAGGCCGGTGTAGGCGTTGGTGCCGGCACAGTACATGTCGCGGGCAGTGTCGACGACGTCCTCCTCGAGCGGTTCCGGTTCGGCCTCACACAGTGCCTTCCAGTCGGCGACGTCGCGTGCTTTCGCCTCGGCTTTCGCAGCTTCGACGGCCTCGACCCACCCGGGCTGGGTTCGCTTGTGGTACTGGCGGATCACCTCCTTCGAGAGCTGGGTCCCCTCGTAGCTGAAGCGGTTCTCGTCGAACGTACCGACGACGTCGGCGACGCGGATCTCGCCGTCGTAGTACAGACACTCGATCTTGCCGTCTTCGTGAACCAGCCCCGCCGATTCGGCCTGCTCGGTGACGACTCGGTTCACCTCGCGGGCGATGACCTCGAGGGCGTCGATCTCCGCCACGCCGGCGATGTAATCGGCTTCCTCACGATCGAGATAGCGGTCGCCCTCCTCGTACTTCGTGGAGAACTCGACGATCGGCTCCTCGAGGTCGACGGCCTCCGCGGGCCACGTCTCGAAGTCGAGGCCGTGGTCGGCTGGCTCGGTCCGTCGCCGCAGACTCGAGCCCACGGGCACGCGATTGCGGAAGACGATCTCGAGGGGGACGAGGTAGTTCTCGCCCGCCGCGGCGTGGTAGGCGTCGTAATCGTACGCCCGGCCCTCGTGTGGGAGGTCGGGAACCTGCGTGAGGTCGATCGCCATCTCCCAGGGCGGACGGGACGCGTCCTCGAGCGAGAGGACGTCTCCGTTCTCGACAACGCCGCGGTAGTGCGTTGGGATTCCGGACTCCTCGAGTCGCTCGAAATTGAACGCACCCATCGTACAGAGGCTCGCGCCCTTGTCCGGAATCTGGTCGGGCATCTGTCCCCAGTCGAACACCGAGTAGGCGTCCGTAAAGACGAACGATCCCCGACCGACCGAATCAGCCGTCGCCTCCTCCTCGATCCGGAACTCCTTGACACTCGTCACGCGAAACACCTCGCCGGGCGGCCGCCACGATACATACTCGAGTTGCCGGGGCGACGGGTCAAGAAGGTTTCAGTCTCGGATCGGAAACCGACGACTGTCGCCGCGCAGGAGCGCGGGTGAGTCGGGTCGAATCCTGGGATGGAGACCCACACTGGATTTTTCCGACGCAGTGTCGTACGCTCGGTTTCCGAGGTGAGACTTATAGACGAGTCCCTGCTCGGTCGTCACGGCAGTAGCCGAGACCAGCTGGAGACGCTGGCCGACGGCCTCGCCGCGACGACACGGTACGACGTCGCACTCGCGCTCATCCCGCTCGCGTTCGCGGTTGCACTGCTCGGTGCGTACGCACTCGGCGCTGGGCTGCTCACGGCGATCGTTCCGTCGACGCTCGTCGCGCTCTTCGTGATCGTCGACGTCTGTTACCGGAATCCGCCAACCGAGGAGCCCCCGTCGTAAGTCGGCCGAGGAGCGATCGCGGGCGGTTCGAGAGCGTCGTGTCGTAACCAGATGTGCTAGCTCATCGCCGACTCGTCGGAATTTTTCCCCGCTCCAACCGCAACTCGTAACCGATCGTGGTAACACTGGTCGAACAGCCCCGGAACCCTTTTACAGCACACTTCCGTATCCGAATACAACATGGGACTGGGCTCGGATATGTACCGACAGCAGATCCTCGACCACTACAAGAACCCCCGAAACTACGGGGAGCTCGAGGATCCCACGTTTTCCCACGTCGGTGAGAACCCGATGTGTGGTGACGAGATCCGGATGGACGTCCGCCTCGAGGAAGACGGCGAGACGATCGAACAGGTTGCGTTCACCGGCGACGGCTGTGCGATCAGCCAGGCGTCGGCGAGCATGCTCTCGTCTGCACTCCGGGGCAAGACCGTCGACGAACTGCTCGAGATGGATCGCGACGACGTCGTCGACATGCTCGGCGTCGAGATCTCGCCGATGCGGATCAAGTGTGCCGTTCTGGCCGAGAAGGTCGCTCAGGACGGCGCCGAGATCTACCGCGGCGAACTCGAGTCGGAGAAGACGACAACCGAAGACTAATACTGGATAACTGGTCTGTTCGGGTCGTTCGTCATAGGACTTCGTCCAGCTTCTGGGCTCTTTGTCTCCATCAGTTGGTCGGCTCGCTGTTTCCGTACTTTTCTGTCAGTATGGATCGGATCAGTTATCATGGAGTTTCAGATCGAGTCTGTCGAGCTCGTCGAGGTATGGATCATGTCGCAGTTGTCCCGTGGTTTCAACCCACATACGATGGCCGATGCTTTCCGGACGCTGTACGAGCAGTGTGTGCCCAGCTTCTTCATGCGTTTGCCTATTTTGGACGTAAATGACAGTCGCGACAATCTCCCGTGAGCGTCGTAGAATACGTTCGTTGTAGAAGCCACGATCAGCCAAGAGCAACTCTATTTGGTCCCGAAAACAAAGACTTCGTATTGCGAGAATAGAACGTATCGTAGACAAGTAACAGTATCTCAATCTGTAGATGGGAAATTGCACGATGGTTACGTTGGAAGAGATTACGTCTCGAAAACCAGTGTTACCTCACCATCGTGATCAAGAAGTTGGTTTCCATCAGGATCTTCGGCATTATTGGCATCGTAGTGGTTAAAGCTGGATTCCATGAAGCTGTCGATCCGCTCTTCAGACTCTTTATATGAGACTGCTTCGTGAGGAACCCAATTGTCTTCATGTGCTGCAATAAGCACTTGGCTGCTCGAATTCCACAACCGCCCGTGCGTTCTTCCAGTAATTCCGAGTGGACCTGAAGCGACAGATGACTCATGAGCCTGGAACTGAAGGCCAGTCAGGGCGTACCGAGTTGCATCAGCTACTGATGTAGTCCAGGTATAACTCCCAGTCCCATTACTTGCGATGTTACTTGCACAATGATCGGCATCATCAAATTGGACACTACCAATCAGATTGATCGGTCCACTGAGGACAAAGGTGTTATCTTCGTTGTTATGGTAGTATTTCGGGTGTTCGTCTGGGTAATTCACTTCGATATCGCTCTCATTCTTTTCTTCGGGCGAGAACATCAACTGATCAGCATTGTCTGATTCGGCCAGGGTGACCCACTCATCCTCTTTTGCGACGAACCCTCTCCACATTCCCGTCTCAACGATAGTATCTTCTTGAGGAAGATCGTCCCTTTCCGGCTCAGGGCGTTCATAAGTTTCAATATTCTGTATTTTATCGTCTCCGTACCGCTCTTTGAGTTCTGGGCTTTGCTTTATCGTTTTGACGACCACCTCTTCTGGCCTGATTTCGACGGTCGTGCTTTTTCGACCACCCACAGCAAAATCTTTCATGTCTACGCTTGGCCCTGATTTCGCGACAACAGTCCCTAAACCAAAGCCAGCGAATCCGACACTCACTGCAACAGTTCCAAGGAATGTTCGGCGGGTGTTATCTACACTTCCGGGGTCAGTATTGTCGTTTCTGCCCGACATACATCTCAAAGTGTCCTTGTATAATTATATATTTAACTAATTGATTTAAATACTCTTCACAAAACATTTTCACTGGATTTTATATAATACAGTTGATTGAGGAACCCATAATGAACGACTGCAGCAAATTCTCGGTCGTGTCCCAAACTCGTCTAGAGTCGTAACTGACTCCTGTGGAAACAGGGTCACCTCTGGTATCCAGCCCGAAGTGACCCATGCACGCCACAATCGACGCGCAAGTCACGGTTAGCATCGACTTAGACAAAACGCTACCGCTTGCCACTCTCGCTGAATCTTTCACAGAGCTTCACCTCGAGGCGACGATCCTCGAGGAGCTTGTCAAAAGCCTCGACGAGCGCCTCGTCGAGGCGTACTGTGGGGAGAAGCACGCGCGCGGAAACGGCGATCGCCGTTTCCAGCGCGCCGGAACCACAACACGAACAGCTGTGACAACCGCAGGAGAGCACGAATTTTCCCTTCATCACGTCAAAGACACCGCTGCCACCGGTGACGATCCTACCTACTTCCGCCCTCTCGAAGATCTCATCGAATTCGACGGGCAGCGCATCTATCAAGAGGATATTTCGCTCCAGAGTACCGAACTCGCTACGTCGCTCAGCTTTCGTGATGCCGTCGCCCACGGCGACGGCTTCACTCCGATGCCTTCGAGAACGACGATCAACCGCCGAGTCCGTGAGTACGGCAGCAAACTCGGTGACTTCGTTCGTGATCGGCTTCCTGGGACGAACGCAGACACTGTCGTTCCTGACGGAACGAAGTGTCATAGCCAGCAGGACCACTGCACGCACCACGACGTCAACGTCACCCTCGGACAGATCACCGAGGGTGACGACACGGAAACCACGCTCTTAGACGTCAATGTGGACGAACCGTGGGCTGAGACAGCAGAAGATCTCAAGGAAAAGGAAGCGGTCACTGACGACGCTGCGGTCGTCAGTGACAGCGAAAACTCCCTCGTTGATGCGTTCGAAGCCAGTTATCGATCTCACCAGCTCGATCTTGTTCACGTTGGTCGAACGCTCAAGTACAAGCTGTGGAAGGACGGTACTTTCCCACTTGAAAAGCGGAAAGAGATCGCCTCAGACGTCACTAACGACCTGTTTCATCTGAAGAACTCAGTTGCGCTTCACGCACCGAAGAATGAGCGTTTGGCGATCCGCGAGCGGATCGACCAAACGCTCGAAAACCTCACGAAGGAGGCGTGGCGCTTAGAGCAACAGGACTCTCCAAAAGCAGCGGCGTACCTCCGAAAATGGGCACAAGCAACCGTGACATTCGCCGAACTCGCGCTCGAGGGACAAGAGATACCGTGGACATCGAACGTGGTTGAACGAGCCATGGGAGAAATCTCGAAACGGTGTAAAAACCAGTGGATGCGATGGACAGAATCCGGCCTAGAATCGCTCCTCTGGCTTAATCTCGTGAGATATGCCGATCCTGAGCAGTTCGCGGCGTTCGCCGACGAACTGCTCGAGCGATCAGCCAAAACAGCCATCACAATGGAGGTGTCAGTTGACGCTACCAGAGGCGAACTCTAGACGAGTTTGTGACGGGACCAAATTCTCCTTGTTTCGTCAGCGTATATTTCCCACTTCTTTTTGTGACTAAATTATGTGTTTCGAGCTGCTTGTGCGCGTTATACACAGTCGGTACTTCCCGACCGGTGTGAGAGCCGAAGCTAAAGCGTTGCTCTGATTGGGAGAATGTCCGGTTGAGAGAATGTGTTCACCATACCTCAACCAGACGGTGTTCTTTCGGATTCGGACGTCAAAGACTTAGCGAAAGACGTCATCTGTCAGCTCCCGCTGCCGGGAATCGAGGGCTCGCCCCTCGATCCCGGCGAGATCTGGGCTGTCGTCATTCTTGCAGCGGTCAACCAGACGTCCATCTGGGAGACGTGCAAGGACAACGACAACGCCCCCTGTGATGACACTGTCATGGACTGGCTCCATACGCTCAACCGGGAGTGGCTTGAGCGGGTTGCTAACCGCCTTCTCATGCAGTTAGCGATGACGATCCTCGACCCTGACCGGTCGAGGATCGTCTCCATCGACTTCGTCGATAACCCCTATCATGGAACGCACGCCGATGAAGAAGGTGAACTCTGTCGCATGCACGCGAAAGACGGAACAACGACGTGTCACCGGTACTGTACCGCGTATCTCGTCTCGAACGGGAAGCCGGTGACGTTGGCCATGACGTACGTCCGGAGCGATGAGAAGGAAGCCGACGCGGTCGAGCGCGTTCTCGACCGCGTCGAAGCCTATCCCTTCGAGATAGACCTTCTCTTGGCTGATCGTGGCTTCTACAACGAACGTATCCTGCGTCGTTCGCGGGAGATTGCTGCGACTGTCGTACCCGTCCAAAAGAAGGGCAAGCGCATGAGGAAGAAGCTGGATACGCACTGCTCGTACATGACGACCTATCGGATGTACAAAGGCCGCGAGCGGGAATTCCAGTTCCCGCTCGCGGTCGCTGTCTCCTATCACGCCGGAGATCGCGGGAAAAGCGGCGAAGTCGTTCGAGGCTATGTAGCGTGCGATCTGGCCGATCGCACGCCGAAACAAGTCGAACGACTCTATCGGAAACGGTCAGCGATCGAAACGAGCTACCGTGTATTTCGCCAAGCACGGGTGGTAACGACGACACAAGACCCAATCATCCGCTTTGCGTTCGTCCTGGTTGGATTCCTGTTGGAGAACCTCTGGCTTGTGCTTCGATGGGCGGTCGTCGCCCGCCCCCGGCGGGGCGGGCGCGACCTGCCCGAGGAATTCACGTTCAAGACCTTCTCTGACTGGATCAGACACGCATTAGAGGAAGAGCTAGAGCGGACCTGGGAGATCGAGATGAACGGAACAGGTGTGCCAGAAGCGTACGCATCGGCCGCGGGCTGACGCCAGCCCGCGGCCTTGGGCAAGCCTCCAATGAGCAACAGCATTCGCCTCGAACAGCGTAGCTCAGCTTTCTCACCCCGGACTTCTTCACCCAAGAGCTCTATTTCGTCCTTCGCTCAGCTACCACACCAGCGTTTGCCCCAGTTGACCGTAACTCAGCACAACTCACGAAGCGATCGTCGGGAAGTACCGACAGTGCTCTTTGAAACCCCCATCTCTTCTGCCAATTCTCGCTTATACATTAGATTCTTGTAAAGTAGATGGATCATTTCAGAGTTTTTCACAACAGCTTGAGCCACCTCATACGACATATATCTATATAATATGTGGTTGGATTTAAGTCTTTCTTTTCCACCAACTAATACTTGTCTGTGTGCCATACATTGGTCTTTAGTTAGGCCTCAGCAGCCGGTTTGATGGCGGTAGCGAGCTGTTCTTGGAGAACCGGCCGTTGTTTGTGGATCTTCTGCGCGTCGGCGATCAGCCGATCAAGCAGTGGCGGTGGAGAGTACCCGAGGTAGTCACTCAACCGGTAGAGAATGAGCTGGGCGTGCGACCAGAAGGTCGCCGCCCAGCGTTCCGGCGGGAACACGAGCTCATCATCTGCGTGTTCGATGACCAGACTGAGCAACTCACGGCTCACAACCAAGGACAACAGCGCCGCGTACAGCAGAATCTCTACGACGTGCTTCTTCGTCGTATCGAACTCATCCAGCCTGTACTGCGTCTTCAGCTCCCGAAACAGTAGTTCTACTTCCCACCTACACCAGTAGATCGTCGCTAGATCCTCCGGCAGGAACTCTTCGCGTGAGAGATTCGTGATGTACAGGTGGTAGTCGTCGGCGTCCTCGTTGCGGACGCCGACGACGCGGAACCGTTTCGTATCGCGTGACTGCGTGCCCGCGTACTCTCTCCGGTCAAACTCGATCTCAACTTCGACGTCGATGTATTTGCGACAGAGATCGTCCACGACGTCGTAAATTTTCTTCCTTTCCAAGGAAATGGCGCGGCCGCGCCATTCCCGAAGTTCGTCGGTCACAACCGGGTTAGAGCTGCGTTTCAGTCGACTCACAAAGTAGCCGTCGTTCTCGTCGATCAACGCGAACCGCCGGTACTTGAAATAGGCCAGATCAAGGATCGCTAGCCGACCTTCGAGCCACGATCCTGTCTCGAACTGCGTGCTGTCGTGTCTTTTCTCATCTGTGACGCTGAACCGGTCGATCGTCTGCTCAGTGACGTTGTGGAGCAGGTGGAGCCGTGCTCCAGCCTGCTCATCACGGCGACCTTCGTACTCCTCAGCAAGCAACTCATGGAGCCGGAGAACCGTTCCATCTGCGATTATCACGTCTCTGAATCGGTTGAACTCCTCTGAGACGGTGTGAGGAACAGCGACCTCGTCGAGCCCGTACTCGACGAGGTCGCAGAGGTACTCTGCGAGAGTCGGCGTCAACCGCTGATAGAAGCCTCCTGCGGACAATGTCTTGTCTGCAGTCGAGTTGTAGCTTCGTCTGAAGTTGGCGAGCGTTCGGCTTGCGCCACCAGCGAAGCCGAACGCAAATGACCAGACGAGCGGTGGAATCTGCAGCTTCCGATCGCGCTCGACCACGCCGACGGCATCGGCGTGGTCTTCGAGCGCTTCAGATGGAAGGAAGTTAGTGAGATGGCGTTCCACTTCCTGTGAGGAGGGGTTAGACTGCACATCTTCCGCCTCCTCATTCCTTCGAAAAAGCAACTCCGATAAGCCGACGCTATCGTGCGGTTTTGCGCCTAACTAAAGACGGATGAAGTCGATGCTAACCGTGACTTGCGCGTCGATTGTGGCGTGCATGGGTCACTTCGGGCTGGATACCAGAGGTGACCCTGTTTCCACAGGAGTCAGTTACGACTCTAGACGAGTTTGGGACACGACCAATGAATTACAACAGACCGTATCAATCACTCTTGTAATTCATTTGGCTGGTAATGAGATCGAAGAAGGAGCTAACAACTACACTGATAAGGTAGAAATAAACCAGGATCGTAATAAACCCAATCGCTCCCTGGAAACGTCCTTGGCTAACTAGAGGGGTTGATTCGAGGGGTGGGGCTAAGATGCTAAGTAGAAGGTTTACTGGGTATAGTACTAGTTCTGTGAGGTTATCCAATACAGATCTGACTGTTGCAAGTCCTCCGTCGGGGAAAAGTAGTATGAACACGAAATACTGAATAGGTAATGCTAGTAGTGCGAGGAATACTATTACCGTTACTTTGTCTGGGTTGGTAAATCGCTTTTGTATAGTCATTCTTAGTAACAATCTCCCCAGCAACTAGGATTAGTGTACTGACAGCAGTTGCATCCGTATGTGTATACAGGTGTACAACTTTCGTTGCAGCAGCTGACACACTCTTCGACACATTCGCAGCATTCATCATCTGTCGGACAGGTTATTGGGCAGTCGTAACCAATATCTGGAGATGACTCCTCAGGTAGATGTTTTGTGGATTTTTCGATTTCGACTCCACTGTCCGCTTCTTTACTTATCGTGAACCGTTCTAGTTCGTCTTCTTTTTCGACAGTTCGTGTTGCGAAAGGATCGTCGTCTGAATCTGGGTATAGTACAATGTTGAGTGGGCCGCTAGCCGTTTTTCTGATCAGATTCAGTTGAGGAACGGTTTCTTCTCCGCTTTTTCTCTTTGTTATGATCTCTCCCTCTCCAAATTCATCTGGTTTAGAGACTGTATCGACGTATCGATCGAACTCGTCACACTTTCCATCGATGAACTCGAGAAGTGCGTTAATGAATTCCTCTTCTTCGTCGATCGCATTGTTAAAACTATTGGCTGATTTATACTTTTCGCAAATGTTCTCATCATCCGCCCTAGCAACGCCGCTAAGAGCACTCGCACCCACTGTAGATGTAGTTGCCACTGATTGAAGTACTCTCCTACGCGACACACCTGGCCTGTTTGTCTGGGTAGGGTTGTTACCCATACTTCGAAGTTTATCTATACTATTATATATTTAACCCACTATTTTATGTGTGGTCTAACTCGCAATCTCTCGGTGCAACGTGTTCAAAAACCACACCCCCAAATCGTTCGGATCGCCGCCTCGAACTGAATCACAGTGAGAGACAAAGCGAGTGTGACAGACGGTGACGTTTTGTCTGGGTCGAGACTAACTGTGAACTGCGCGTCGATTGTGGCGTGCGTGGGTCACTTCGGGCAAGGTATCAGAGGTAACTCCGTTTCCACAGGGATTAGTTCCGACTCTAGACGAGTTTGGGATACGACCTAGAGTTTTGTCGTTACTCGGGTTTCAGCCCCGCGTCCTGGACGCGCATGACGGCCTCGCCGTCGGCGAGGTTCGGCGCGTCGACGAGGCGGACGATCCGCTTGTCGCCTTTGGATTTGCGGAGGTAGATCCGGAACGTCGACTTGTGGCCCAAGATGTTGCCACCGATCGGCTTCGTCGGGTCGCCGAAGAAGGCGTCGGGGTTCGAGGAGACCTGGTTGGTAACGATG
Organism: Natronobeatus ordinarius; assembly: GCF_024362485.1. Lineage (NCBI taxonomy): Archaea > Methanobacteriati > Methanobacteriota > Halobacteria > Halobacteriales > Natrialbaceae > Natronobeatus > Natronobeatus ordinarius. The sequence continues at coordinate 492,276 of NZ_CP101456.1, forward strand.
ATGGCGGCGTTGTAGAGGTTGCCCACTTTGTCGATGTCATGGAGGTGTTTGTTGAGCTTCTGCTGGCGGTTCGCGAGTTCGCCACGGCCGACGTACTCCGCGCGGAAGTGGGCGGTGAGCGAGTCGACACAGAGCAGGCGGACGGGGTACTCCGAGTCTTCGTGCTCGCTCGCGAGCTCTTTCGCCTTTTCGGCGAGCAGCATCTGGTGGTTGGAGTTGAACGCCTTTGCAACGTGGATCTTCTCGAGCATCGAGTCGACGAGTTCGTCGAGTGTCTCCTCGTCGTCCGGGGAGCCCTCGATCTCGCGGTCTTCGAGAGCGGCCTCGATCGCTTCCTCGGGAAGCCCGCGGACCATGTCGTCGATCCGCTCGGGCCGGAACGTGTCCTCTGAGTCGACGAAGATGACGCGACCGTGGAGGCCGCCGGCCTCCTTGGGGAGCTGGACGTTGACGGCCATCTGGTGGGTGACCTGGGACTTGCCGGCACCGAACTCGCCGTAGACTTCGGTGATCGACTGGGTCTCGACGCCCCCACCGAGGAGGTCGTCGACCTCGTCGATGTGCCAGGAGAGCTTGCCGATCTCGTTGCGTCGCTCGAGTACCGTCGTGCCGGTCTCGAAGCCACCGATGTCGGCCGCGTCACGGGCCGCACGGACGATGTCACCCGCCGTGGAGTCACCGATGTCGGCCGTGTTCGACAGTTCGGCGGGAGCCGCGACGGCCAGACTCTCGAAGGAGTCGTAGCCAGCGTCTTTGAGTTTGTCTGCGGTCGCCGGTCCAACGCCGGGGAGGGTTTCGAGGTCTACGTCTGCCATGCTCTGGCCTTGCGCCGGATCCCTCATAAACCCTCGTTAACAGGAGAGTGAAAGTGAAAGTGGTGGACGGCGACCGGGTGAGTCGAGCGCCGAGCCACGGGTTTATGCGAGAAGACGAGTTTCGGGTCCGCGGTCACTCCCACGGGCGGCGGCCGCTCTGGCTCGGCCACAGCGGATACCAGTACTCCTTTTCGCGTTCGAGCTCGAGTTCGCCGTCCAGCGCCGCCTCGAGGGTGAACTCGGTGCTCGAGTCGCGTTCGCGGCCGGAGCGGGGGGCGAAGGGGTAGTAGGCGCCCCGGCGAAAGGAGTAGATCCAGTAGGCCGGACCCTCGTGGTCTTCGTAGCCGAAGACGGCTGCGAGCAGGCGCGAGCCGTAGCCGTGTTCGATGAACGTGTCGGCGGCGAAGTGCAGGCTCGTGATCAGGTCCTCGGGATCGGAGTCAGACAGGATCACCCAGTGGTAGCCGTGATCGTCCTCGGTGACCGAGAAGTCGGTGCCGGTCTCCTCGCGGCCGGCCTCGAGGATGGCCTCGACCTCGTCGACGGCGTCGCGAAAGCGACGGGAGTCGACGCCGGCAAAACAGAGCGCGCCCTCGTTCATCGACTCGTAGCCGAGGTCGGCCTCCATCGTGAGGTAGGCGGTGCTCATCCCGAAGAGGTCGTCGGGGTGGGCGTCGCGTTTCGCGTCGGCCTCGGCGCGGAGGCCGAGGACGGCGCGGAGTCCGTCGAGTAGTCCCATGCGTCGAAAAGCGGTGGCAGTCCTCTTTAACGTCCCCGTCCGCCGGTGAGGTGGCTACGGCGCCAGCGCCTCGAGGGTCCGTTCGCGCTCTGCCTCGCTCATCCCGCCACAGAAGCCGATCTGGACGGCGTCGACGCCGTCGATCGATTCGAACCGTTCGACCTGTGTGCGAACCTCCTCGGGCGTCCCGGCGGCGACGACCGCCTCGAGTAAGTCGTCGGTGACCGCCTCGACGGCGGCCTCCCGACCCGACTCGTGCCACCGATTTTTGACCGTCTCGGTGAGATCAGCCCAGCCGGCGTCGGCGATTGCTCCCCGGTAGTAGGGGCCGTAGATCGCGATCATGAACGCCAGCTGGGAGCGGGCGTACTCGCGGGCGCGCTCGCCGTCCTCGAGGGCACAGCAGCGCAACAGCGGCGCGACGCGGAGTTCGTCGGGGTCCTGGCCGCCGAGTTCGGCCCCGCGCTCGAGGTCCTCGAGGCGCGCCTCGAGTTGCTCGTACGGCAACAGCTGGGGCACCCAGCCGTCGGCGAAGCGGCCGGCGAGTTCCGTCGCCTTCGGGCCGAGGGCAGCGACGTCGACCGGAGCCGGCTGCGCTGGGGGTTCACACTCGAGTGTCAATCCACTGGGGGAGAACATCTCGCCGTCGTAGTCGAGTCGCTCGCCGGCCTGGACCTGGCGGACGATCTCGACGGCCTCGCGCACGCGCCGGAGCGGGCGGTCGAAGTCGACGCCGTGCCACCGTTCGGTCAGCGCGGGCGAGGAGGCCCCCAGCCGGAGACGGAAGCGCCCGCCGCTTATCTCCTGGAGCGTGACGGCGGTCTGGCCGAGAAGGGCAGGCGAGCGGGCGAAGGGCGAGAGGACGTCGTCGGCGATGCCGATCTCGTCGGTGCGCTCGGCGATCACGCTCAACACGAGCGGGACGTTCCGGCCCGCCGTCTCGCCGATCGAGACGTATCCGTACTCGAGGTCCTCCGCCCGCCGGGCGAGTGAGACGGCCTCGTCGATGCTGTCGTACTCGTTGAGCGGCAGGACGACGTCGCGGCTATGTGCTGGCATGTGCACCGATGGCGCGCTCGAGGTAGTAAAGACCGGGGTCACGCGACGGACTGGGGTCACGCGATGGGTATCGATCGCTCGAGCAGCGGCGGCGGGGGGTTAGGAGAGTCCGAGCGCGAGTCGCGCCGCCAGCGTCCCGATCCACGCGAGCGCGACACCGACGAGCAGGTACGTCGTCGGACCGTACTCGGTGACGATCGGCTCGGTCTCGTACCGAACGGCCGCGTAGAGGCTGGCGACGACGAGCGCCACGCCGCCGAACAGCCGCCACCCGTGCTCGAGATCGAGTTGGAACGATCCGACGGCAGTCTGAGAGACGAAGAGGACGCCGACGCCAGCACAACACAGCGACACCAGCCGGGAGGGATGCATGTGACGTGATAACGGGCGGGTCACAATCAAATATAGCTGTCGCCATCTATGTGAGCCCTCGAGCGCGGCCGCTCTCGGCAGCGACCGAAGACAGGCACGAATCGGTCGACAGACGGTCGGAATCGCAACCGTGCGTCGACGGGGCGACACGAATCGCAAGCGGGAACGCCGTAAGACAGACCGCGGACGAAAACCCACACCCCGCGAGAGATCGACATTATTTTGTGAGACAAATGAGTGGAATTTGTCTGACGGGGTTTTATAGTATCCACTGTGGTAGCAGTGTATCCCTGTCAGCACACCAGAGACTCACACGCGACAGGGTGTTCCGCATGAACGCAACCAGTAACAACTCTCACACGTGCCCAGAGCCGCCCGCCAGTACGACTCACTTCCACCACGACTGGGACGGCGACCGATCGCTGGCCGCCGCCATCGTCTCCGCCGTCGCCGACTGCTCCCGGAAGCCCCCCACGGAGCTCGAGGTGCTCTACGAGGTCGTCGACCCGGACGCGCTGGACGAACTGTTCGAACCCCGCAGCGACGACGCCCGGCGGAACGGAGGCCACCTGTGGTTCCAGCTCGACGAGTGCGCCGTGACCGTCTCTGGTGACGGATTCGTCACCGTCCGCCGACTCGAGTGATCGGCCTGGCTCCTCACTCGAGCGATGGGACTCGAGCAATGGTGGTTAGATGGTGGTCATCTCTCGCTCGAGGCTCCGGAGCTGCTCGATCCGCTTTTCGGTGGGTGGGTGGGTGCTGAACAGCTTTCCGACGACGCCCGACTTTAGCGGGATGATGAAGAAGGCGTTCATCTCGGCCTCCTCGCGCAGGTCCCTGTCGGGGACCTTGTCGACCTCACCCGAGATTTTCATGAGCGCCGAGGCGAGCGCCGACGGGTTACCGGTGATCGCGGCAGCCCCGCGGTCGGCGGCGTACTCGCGGTAGCGCGACAGCGCCCGGATGAGGAGGTAGCTGATGATCCAGACGAGCAGCGAGACGAGGATCGCGACGGCGATGCCGCCGCCGCCGCGACCGCCCCGACCGCGACCACCGCCGAAGATCGCGCCCCAGCGAACCATCATGAACGCGATCGTCGAGAGGAACGATGCGATCGTCATCACCATCATGTCCCGGTTTTTCACGTGGGCGAGTTCGTGAGCGATCACGCCGTCGAGCTCCTCGCGGTTCAGCGTCCGCATGAGTCCCACCGTCACCGCAACGGCGGCGTTCTTCTGGTTTCGACCCGTGGCGAACGCGTTGGGAACTTGCGAGTCGATCACGGCGACTTTCGGCTTCGGAAGGTCGGCCTGCTGGGAGAGGCGCTCGACCGAGGCGTGGAGCTGTGGATACTCCTCGGCCGAGACCGTTTTCGCACCCATACTCTTGAGGGTGAGCGTGTCGCTGAAGTAGTACTGTACGAGCGAGAAACTCGCGAAGAGCACGATGAAAAGCGACGGTCCGCCGCCGACGTAGGCGGTGATCACGCTCGCGAAGACGATGTAGAGGACGAACAACAGGAACATCGTGACGAACATCCGGAACCGTAGTCCCCAGTCCGGCTTCCAGTCCATGGTCGACTAGAGGCGGCCCGACGAGTTAAGTGCCACCGGCGTGCTCTACGCGAAACCGGGGCCTGTGAGTCGATCACTCGAGCGCGCCGGACCCCCTCGTTTCGCATGGAAACCGGGCGACTGAAACACGTCTGACACGACCTGTCTCGCGATCGTCTGACGGCCGTCAGACCTGCGGGGGAGCGTTCCACTCGAGAGGAAGGTCCAGCCGGTGTGGCTCGTCCTCGCATGGACGTTCGAAACACCGGAAGCCTGCCGAAACCACTCAACGGAGGCTGATTGAACGGAGTGTGGTCCAGCACTGCTCCAGAACGTGCCTGAATAATCGTTCGGAAACCAACCCCTCGATTTCGTGTGGAGTTCTCACGTGGTGAAATCGAACGCGGGAGCCGGGAAACGACGAACGCACCGCTTAACTCGGTCTGCCTCAAAGTGGGGGGCATGACCGATACGCGTGCGTTTTGCCCCCGCTGTGGGGCACCGGTGCCCGACCGGTCCGAGAGCGACGCGTCCGATCCGCTCAGGCCGGGGGCGGAGGTCGATCTCTGTGATGCCTGTTACTTCGACGACTTCGAGTTCGTCGACGCTCCGGACCGGATCGACGTGCGCGTCTGCTCGCAGTGTGGGGCGGTCCACCGCGGCCGACGGTGGGTCGACGTCGGGGCGAAAGACTACACCGACGTCGCCATCGATGAAGTGAGCGAGGCGCTCGCGGTCCACGTCGACGTCGAGGACGTCGCCTGGCAGGTCGAACCCGAGGAGGTCGACCAGAACACGATCCGGATGCACTGTTACTTCACCGGGGTCGTGCGGGGAACGCCGGTCGAAGAGCAGGTGACGGTTCCCGTCAAGATCTCCCGGCAGACCTGTACCCGGTGTGGCCGAATCGCCGGCGACTACTACGCGAGCATCGTCCAGATTCGCGCCGAGGATCGGACGCCCTCGAGCGAGGAACTCGAGCGAGCGAAAGAGATCGCAGAGCGCATCGTCGCCGACATGGAAGCGACGGGCGATCGCAACGCGTTCATCACCGAAACGAACGAGACACCCGACGGGCTGAACATGCGGGTCTCGACCAACAAGATCGGGAAAAAGATCGCGAACAAGATGGTCGAGGAGTTCGGCGGCACCGTCACCGACGCGGAGACGCTCGTGACCGAAGACTCCGACGGCAACGAGGTCTACCGCGTCACGTTCGCCGTCCGCCTGCCGCCGTACGTGCCCGGCGACGTCATCGAGTTGAAAGACGACGGCGACGGACCCGTCCTCGTCCGCAGCGCCCACGGCAACCTCAAGGGGACGCGGCTGACGACCGGCGAACGCTACGAGGCGAGCTACGAGGAGGGAAACTCGCCCGACGCCCGACGACTCGGCGACGTCGACGACGCCGTCGAGACGACCGTCGTCACCGTCGAGGACGAGAACGCCGTCCAGGTGCTCGATCCCGAGACGTACCAGGCGAAGACGATCGCCCGTCCCGACTACTTTGCCCCCGACGCCGAGACGGTTCCCGTCCTCAAGAGCCGCGCCGGACTCCACATCCTCCCCGACAACGGCACCGGCAATGGGTGACGACGACGCCGACCCGAGACGATCTGACTCCGACTCGAGGCGGCCCGGCGCCGACTCGAGCGTCGATTCGACCGTCGAACCGGGCAACGATCCGGAACCGCTCGCCGTCGTCGTCGACAAACCCCGTTCCGAGGCCGCCATCGAGTCTTTGCGCGCCGAGTGCGTCTACGACGACTCGAGGCGCGTTCGCGAGTACGACGTCGACACCGTGGCGTTGCCGGTGACCGACCCACCGGCAGAGACGCGGGTTCGCGAAGTGATCCGGCAGGTCGATCCCGAATCCCGGAACCGGGGCCTCGAGGGCCGCCTCGCCGACCGCGGCTGGAGCGACGCCGACCTCGAGTCGGCGCCGAAGTCCTGGGCCGTGATCGGCGACGTGATCGTCGTCCGCGTTCCCGAGGGCTGTCCCGACGAGGGCGAGCTGGGCGAGACGCTGCTCGAGGTCCAGGGGGCCGAGTCGGTGCTGGCGGACGAGGGAGTCGCGAACGACGGCACGGCGGGAACCCACCGCGAGCCGAGGCGACGGCTGCTCGCGGGCCGGCGGGACACCGAGACGATCCACACCGAGCACGGGACGCGCTACGCGCTCGATCCGGCGCGGGTGCTGTTCTCGCCGGGTAACCAGGCCGAACGGGCGCGCATGGGCGAGGTCGTCGAGCCGGACGAGCGCGTCTTCGACATGTTCGCCGGCATCGGTTACTTCACCCTGCCGATGGCTCGTGCCGGCGCGACTGTGACGGCGACCGAAGTGAACCCCGCCTCGTTTCGCTACTTACTCGAGAACGCGGTGCTCAACGACGTCGCCGACCGCGTCGACGCCTACCGTGCCGACTGTCGCGACCTCGCCGGCGAGGTTGAGGCCGACCGCGTCGTCATGGGCTACTACGGCAGCGCCGACGGGATCGACGCCGAGGGTCACGGAACGCGCCGCGAGGAGGCTCAGGAGTTCCTTCCGGACGCCCTCTCGTCGCTCGTTTCCGGAGGAATCCTCCACTACCACGAGGCCACGCCCGACTCGCGACTGTGGGAGCGGCCGCTCGAGCGCCTCGAGTCCGCGGTCGACGAGGCAGAGCGAACGTTCGAGGTGCTCGAGACGCGCCGGGTGAAAAGTCATAGCGCCGGCGTTTCCCACGTCGTCGTCGACGTGCAGGTCGAGTGATGGTAACTGGTGGGTCGTGAGATTCATGCATCAGGAGCGCAATGCGTTCCGTATGAGCAAGATGAACAAGGCCATCGCGCTGCTGTTCGCCATCCTGATGGCGACCTCGATCGTCGCCATGCCGGCGATGTATCTCTTCTAAGCGGTCGATACACCGGTTGAAGGTGGGCTCTGGCGTCACCGTCGGTCGTTTCGGTCACCGTCGGCTGGCTGCTCGAGGCTCGAGCCGTTCGCGTAGATCGCACAGAGCAACAGCGCGGCGATGACGACGTCGAGGCCGTGCTCGACGAGGTGGTGGAGCCCCATCGGAACGATTCCCAGGACGGTCCCGGTCCCGACGATCGTCCTGACGACGAGGGCGCCGAGTGCCAGCGTGATCAGCAGGTAGGTCGTCGATCGCCGCCGGTAGTAGGCACTCACTCCCAGCAGAAAGAGGACAGTCGTCCCGGTTCCGGCCAGCAGGAGGACGCCGTGGAGGAACGGCGAGTGGCGTACCTCGTCCCAGCACAGCATCGAGAGCGCGAGCGTTACATCTGGAGTCATGGTCGAATCACTGGCTCGTGGACCGCGGTGTGTCGTCGTTCTAGGGCACCAGAACGGTCGGTGAAACCGGCACCGAACGGCGACTGTGACGGACGATCGGAATATTAGTCAGCAGACGTGTATAACCCCTCCAGCCATTCCCAGATTCTGGTAACCAGAGATACCCCCATTGTCACGTCGTGGCTGGTTTTCTGTAAGGAGTCTACTGGCGAGGCACCAGAACATGAGTGACGTACGACACAATATCAGGATGCGAGTTAGTACCGATCCGGGAATTCACTTCAACGCGCTGGTCCGGGAGCTCGATCTGGCTGCCGGACAGACGCAGTATCACGTCCGGCGGCTGTTGCGCTCGGGCGAGATCGTCTCCGAGGAGCTCTACGGACGAACCCACTACTACCCGACCGACTACGACGACTGGGACCGACGGGCGCTCGCACTGTTTCGCCGGGAGACCTGCCGCGACGTCCTCGTCTACCTCATCGAGTACGGCCCGGCCCGGCCGGACGAGGTGGCCGACGAACTCGAGATCGCCCGCAGCACGCTCGAGTGGCACCTCGGCCACCTCCTCGAGTGCGAGCTCGTCGAGAAGCAGTACGGCGAGCGAAATCGGGTGACGCTTCACCTCGCCAACCCCGAGCGAACCGGCAAGCTACTGGCGCGCGTCACGCCCTCGGTCGCCGACCGGCTCGTCGATCGCTTCACCCGCCTCGTCGACCAGCTCCTCGAGGACGCGGCGCCGGTCCAGAGCCGGTAGGCGCTCGAGGGGGTCCGGCTGAGACTGGCGTGACGAGCGCTCTCCCATCGAAACCGGGAGTCGAAACGTGACGGTTCTGAGGATCGCCGAGCACGGTTTCGTCGTGGCTCACGATCGAGTGCTCCAGTTGCGGTCGGACGCCGCACACCCGGTGATTCCCGAGCGAGGCGACGATCGGTCACGGGAGCGTCGTGGTCGTTACAGCTCCTCGTCTTCGAACAGCTTCGCTCGTTCTTCGTGTTCCATCTCCCGTTTTTTCAGCTCCGCCTCCGCATCGATCTTGCGTACCGAAATACGGTAGAGCAGGAGTACAGCCACTAACCCGAGCAGGAGGAGCCCGGCGAAGAACACGGCCCTAATCATCCGTCGCCTCCACGTCCTCCGGATCGAGGATGACCGGCGTCTCGCCGTCGATCACGTAGACCGTTCCCTCGTCGTAGGCCCGGATCTGCTCGAGTGCGAGGTTCTCTTCCGTGAGCGCCTCCTGCACTTCTCGGAGTGCGTCGGCCTCACCTTCGGCGCGAATCCGTTCGGCGTCCGCGTCACCTTCGGCACGGGTCCGTTCGGCATCGGCTTCCTGCTGGGCGATCTCTACCTCTTCGAGGGCCGATTCGAACGACGGGTCGAAGTGGATGTCTCGGACCTGGACGGATTCGATCTCGACGTACGACGGCGACTCCGATCGCAACTCTTCGGCGATGATATCGCCGAGCCGCTCACGACCGTCCCGCGAGTTCGCTTCGGTGGCGTTGAGCGCCGACGCCTCCCGCGCGACGGTATCGATCGTCTCGGGACGAAGCAACCGCTGTTCGTACTGATTGATGGTGTTCCACTCTCGATGGAACTCGTGTACTTCGTCTTCGACGACGGCGTACCGGACGGTGATGTCCGCACCGACGTGCTGTTGGTCGGCCGAGCGGAAGTCCACTGCGTCCTCTTCGTCGACGTCACCGTCGTGGATGTCACCGCTCATCGTGTACGTCTGCGGTCGAATCTCGATGTACTCGACCGAGTGATAGAACGGAATCAGTGGAAAGTGCCAGCCCGGGTCCAGAATGTCGCCGGTCACCGCACCCTGTGCTTTCATCACGCCACGTTCTCCCTCGTCCACGCTGGCCACCATGGCGAGGTAGCCGATCCCGCCGAGTAAGACCATGACGAGACCGATTACCGCCAGGATCTGTAACTGTCTCTCTGCTTTCATCACTCGTAGTTGTTTAGTACGAACATTTGGGTGTATCGATTCACTGCTAAAACATCAGTATTGAGTGTTGTTAACTAGCTTCTCATAGACTGAAGCGCCTCATAAAATACCATCTATCGTATAGCTTTGACAAAAAACTGGCCGATACGTGGTGCGCAGCGGTTCTCCTTCTCTAACCGTGAGAGCACAGCCAGTTTCGGAGTGTGTGCGCACGTGTGGCCGGCGACGTCCCACCGTCGAGAACGCTGCCCGTGGACCACCCGATCCGACTGACGATCGAGCTGTCGCTAGCCGTCCGTCTCCCAGACGTCCGCGAGCGGACTGTCTCTCGAGGACCGCCGGCGACGACGACGCCCGTAGCCCTGGCCGGAGCGCTCGAGGCCGCCGGAGTCGTCCGGGCCGCTCGAGGAGCCACCTGACGACCCAGTGAGCGCCGCCCGCGGCTCGAATTCGGGGAGGTCGGGTCGGGTCATCCGGTCGACGCCCGCGGCGAACCAGTCGGGCATGTCGGTTCGCGCGCGTTCGAAGCAGTCGAGCAGGCTCGAGTCTGCGAGGTAGGTCGCCCCGTGGTCGTCGGGGGCGCGGACGACGCGGCCGCAGGCCTGGATGACGGTCCGGAGGGCGGCGCGGTAGTACCAGGCCCACTGGCCCTCCGCGAGTCGGTGGGCGACGCGGGAGTCGCTCGTGTTGAGGAAGGGAGCCTTGCAGATGACCTGCCAGCGACAGAGGTCGCCTTTGAGGTCGAGCGCTTCCTCCATCTTCACCGAGAGGAAGACGTCCGGCTCGGGCGAGGCCTTCCAGGCCTCGAGGTCGGCGTCCCGGCTGTCGCGGTCGTGGGCCCGGACGCGCTCGCCGACGCCGAAGTCTGCGAGCAGCGAGGCGAGGCGTTCCTGAATGTCGTAGGAGTGGGCGTGGATCAGCCCCTTCTCGTCGGGGTGGCGTTGCATAATCTGAACGATCGTGCGGGCGATCTTCGGGAGGGTCTCCTCGCGGTGCTCGTAGGTCATCTTCCCCTGGGTGACGTCGTAGAACGGCCGGTTCTCGACGGGGAACGTGTGGTCGACGTCGACGAGCGCGACGGTCGACGGGTCAAGTCCGACGCCCCGGCAGAAGGCCTCCTTGTTGAGGATGGTTGCCGAGAGGAGGGCGAACTTGTTGCCCCGGTCCCAGATCGTGTGGTGGAGGTAGCGTTCGGGGTTCATCGGCTTGATCGTGAGCGGACCGCCCTCGTCGTCCTCGGTCCCGTCGTCGCTCCCTCGAGCGCCCGAGGGGTCGGCCTGATCGACCAGCCACGTCGTCGGACTCATCGGATCGCGGTAGTCTTTGACGAACCACTCGAGCTCGCCGATCAGCTCCTGGAGGCGGTCGCGTTCGCGCACGTCGGCCGGGGTGAGCGTCTCCTGGGCGAGCAGCTCGTCCTTGCGGCGGGCACAGACCTGGGCGAGGTTCTCGGCGTAGCGGGCAGCGCGTTCGACGCCGTCGACCGCGGGCACTCGCAGCTCGTCCCAGAACGGCACCGTGCGGGGGCCGAGCTGGATCGTCGCGTACATCTCGGCCCACTCGGCGAGGCCGTGGGCCTCGTCGATGACGACCACGTCTCGCTTGCGAAACACCTCACTGCCCGCCGTCTGCATGAAGTACGCGAGCGTCATCGCCGCGATCTCGCGGTTCGAGGCGATGGCTCGATCGGAGAAGTACGGACACCGATGCTGCACCGAACAGTCGTAGCCTCGCTCGCGAACGCAGGGGGCCTGGTTCACCGGCGTGTCGAGTTCGCCCGGCAGGATGCAGGTGTAGTTCGACTTCCCGCGGATGACGTTGAGGTCTGCCAGCAGGTCGTCGCCGGCGACGTCGTCGAGCTGGGAGACCTGTGGCGTCGTGTAGTAGGCGCCGCTGGCCTCGCTCGGCTCGGCCTCCTCGACGCGTCGGGCACAGCCCGCGACCGCCCGCGCGAGCAGGGACTTACCGCTGCCTGTCGGCGCACGAACCAGCACGACGTCGTTTCCCGCGAGGAAGGCGTCGCGGATGTCACGGAGGGCTCCTTCCTGGTTGCCGCGGTAACTCGGCGCGGGGAAGGCTTCGAATATCCGCTCGGGGTTCACTGATTACGTCACCGATCGGTCGAACCCTAAAGGCTACGAAGCGTCTCGGACGCTGATGGGTACGATCGGTGTCGAGCCGACACCGACTCCTCGGCCGCGTTACTCGCGACCTGTGGACTGAAACAGCGTCGAGAGCTGTTCCCATCGCTCCGTGAGCGTTTCGACCTCGGTCTGGATGGCCTGCTGGCGGTCCTCGAGACGGTCGACCGACGCCGACACGGAGTCTTCGACGGCGGCGACCTGCGTCGTGGTCTGGTCGTCGAGGCGCTCGAGTTCCTCGTCGATCGCCGTCAGCCGGCTCAGCTGCGCCGACTGGCACCGCTCGAGTGCCTCGACGGCCTCCCCGAGCGCATCGAGATCTGCGCGCAGCTCCTCGAGGAGCGTCGCGGCGTCGCCGTTGTCGTCGATGAACGCCTCCATCGCGTCGATGTACGACGACAGTTCGTGAAACCGAGACTGGAGGTGTGTAACCCGCGCCTCGAGGCTCGGTGGGGGCGCTGTACCGAAGAGTTCCCGAAGCTGCTGTCGCTGCTCGTCGCTCACCTGCTCGCGCTCGAGTTCGTCGATGAGCCGTTCGGCGACGGTACGACGGGCTGTCGACTGGCTTTCTCCGTCGACGGTCGCGTCGTTCGAGGAGTCGACAGCCGACCGATCGCTCGCCTCGCTCGAGTCGGCGTCGGTCAGCAGCTCGGTAAGCGTCACCTCGTCTTCGGGACCGGTGAGCTCGCCGAAGTCGTCGAGAAACTCGATGTACTCCGGATCGTCGAGCAGTTCGTGGACGTCGAGCGCATCGGTCCGTCGCTTGACGTCACCGAACGCCGTCCGCGACGAGCCGGAGCGCTCGTGATCGGCCGCCAGCGCCGATCGCTGCGCCGCGGTCAGCCGGGACGCGATGCGGTCGTCGTCGGTCACCGTGACGTGATCGACGATCGGAAGTTCCTCGAGCGCGGTTCGGACGACTGCGACGTCGTGTTCGGTCGCGACCGGAATCGAGACGGATCGATCGGCCAGCGAGGACCGGCTATCGTGATCCGACAGGACCACGAGGTACTCGGCCAGTTCGCGCACCACGGCAGCTCGATCGCTCGGCGACGACGCCGTCGCGAACCGAATCGTCACCCTGTAGACGTCGAACCCGGAGTCGAGACGCGGTCGATCGCGGCCCGACGACGTCTGCGCCCCACCGTCGCCAGTCGCCGACTTCCGACAATCGGCGGTCGTCCCTCCGTCGGTCATCGTCGGTGCCGTCGATGGCTTGTTGTCGACGCGGTTACTCGGCCCCACATTCGATTCCCCCCCTGGTTCGTATCCCCGAGCGATTCGCGCGCGAATCGCCCGTTTCGGGACTCCCCTACCCGGTACTTCATATTGCAGTACACCTCACCACAACTGACTTTATAATTGTTTGGAGTGATTGGTTAGTGTGGGATACTTTTCATATCGGCGCGTAAGGTTAGCTTTTTCACGCACACTGGTCCGCGCCGAGGTTCGGAAATCTCCGGTAGCAGGTCGAGCAACGCCGGTTTGTCGACGACCGATTTCTCTCTGAACAGTAATCACCGCTGGTGACAACCTATCCGAGACGTCGGGAGAAGTAGGCCGGCTACAGACCACCACTTCCAGGACGAACCGTCGTCCGCCAGTCGCCGGGCGGGGGTGGCCGACTCGAGACCGAAATCGTCACGTACGCCTGAGTAACCGGTCGATTACTAATACCAACTCGACCCACAGCTGCGTGTACGGAAGGGTAGCTCAGTGGTAGGGCACCGCGGTGTCATCCGACCCGCGGCGGCTTCTGGCCTCGTGGCGTTCGAATCCCACCCCTTCCGCTCACCACCCCTGTCGGACGCCAGTCGTCACGGGTTCACGATTCGTCCGCGGCGTCGGGCGTCTCGAGCGCGTCGATGTCCTCGAGCGATGGGTTCTCCGGCAGCGCCTCGACGCAGGGAAAACACAGCGTGTGGGTTGTCCCGTCCTCGAGTTCGAGCGTCAACGCGGTTCCATCACTGCCGTCGCGATCGCCGAACGTCCAGAGGTTGGCGACGCCACCGGCAACCGTGATCGCTCGACCACAGCCGTCGCACGCTGCTTTCGCCATGGACGACCGTCAGTCTCGAGTGGTGAAAACCGTTCCCCTGCGTCACAGCCACGGTCGGCCAGCACACCCGTTAAGGAGTCATCGATCGTACACCGAACCATGGAGGTGGACTGTGCTGGCTGTGCGGGCTGTTGCATCGACTGGCGGCCGTTACTCGACGTAGCGGGCCGTGCGCAGGTCGAACACGAACGACACGGGCCACGCGAACCGCTCGACGAGACGTACAACCTCGTCCCGCTCGAGCGCGACGAAGTTCGGTCGTTTCTCGAGTCTGGCCTCGCTGACGCGCTGACGCCGCGGCTGTGGAAGGCCGCGGACGACGCGGAGGGAGTCGTCATCGACGGCCGAGAGGTCGCGGCGGTCGCGGGGCGCCCGGCGTTCTTCGTCGGGCTCAGAAAGCCACCGAAACCCGTCGCGCCGTTCGACCTGGAGACGGCGACGTGGCTGCCGACCTGCGTCTTCCTCGACCCGACGACGCTCCAGTGTCGGATCCACGACGACGACCGCTACCCCGCCGAGTGTGGCGAATACCCCGCCCACAACCTCGCGCTCGAACAGGAAACCGAGTGTGAGCGCGTCGAAGGTGCCTTCGGCGGCGAGCGGCTGCTGGACGACGATCCCGGTGAGACCGATGGCTTGCTCCTCGGGCAGCAGGCGATCGGCGGGAAGGTGTTCGTCCACCCCCGACCCGACGACCTCGAGGGCGTCGTCGAGCGCGCTGTGCGCGGCGAGCTGACGACCGAAGACCGCGCGGAGTTCGTCGCTGTCGCCGCCGCCTCGAGTCCCGGCACGCTCGCGATCTCCGAGCCACACTACGAGGACGCGAAAACACGGGCGCTCGAGGCCGACTCGTGGGCTGGCCGGGCGATCGACGAGTGGAACCGGCTCGAGGGGGAGAACCCGGACGCGACGCTGGCCGACCGCATCGAGGACGCACGGGGTGCGCCGGGGACGCCCGGCTGGGACGCCCTCGAGGGAGGATCGTCGGAGACGACACGTGGCCGAGACGGCTCGCTGTGACTGTCCCCGGAGCAACCGCAGGGCGGGTCGGGGCTGCTCGGTGGCTGGACTCCAGTCCGTAGACGCCGCTTGCGTGGTCGTCACGGCGTCGGAACGAAAAGGCGACTAACTCGATTTGATCTCCTCGAACTTGTCTAGGAGCGCTTCCGCGGAGTCGCCGGAGTCGTACTCGACTTTTCCGTGATAGATCGTCCGCTCGTCGTCGAAGTCGGTGTCGACCTTGGAGGCCTGCATCTCACGGCGCTCGTGCTCGTCTTCGTCATAGGCACCCATTGACATGGTAACTACACTCATTTGTTGGCAGTTCTCGGTTATTAATGTAACGGTCGTTCACGCTTCGTACACTTCTGGAGGCGGACGTGACCCACGCCGACCGGATCGGCGGCCGTTCGGCGGTCGGAAGACGTATGCCGCCGGCTCACCTACCAACCGCCGTGGCACGGCCGCTTCGCTTTCGATATTCGCCTCAGTCCTGGAGTGCAGACCGGGTTCGACAAGAGATCCTGCACCCGCTTCGGAGAAACATCGGCGCTCGAGCCGTCTCCCCCCGCTTCGACGTCAACGGCGGGTGGGAAACCCACCGCTTCGAGATGAAAAACGGCGACGTCGCGCTGTTCGCTCGTAGGGACGGCGAGGCCTACTGGATGGGGAACACCGAGACGCCGAGTTCACTCTGGCGGACTGATAAATACGGCTGGCGCGAGATTCCCTTCAAGGTGTCGCGATGGGCCCAGCGCGAACTCCTCGCGGACCTCCACGAGGAAGATCCGTGGCTCGCCGACTACCCCTACATCTCGTGGTACTTCCTCCCCGTCTTCATGTCCAAAGACGGTCGGGAGTCGACGCGGGCCTTTTTCCGCGAACACGCCGCCGGCTTCCCCGACGCCGGCCGCCGGGAGTCGATGCGCTTTTTCGAGGACTTCTTCCGGGCGGGGGTCCTCGACGAGTACCGGCACGTCATGTCGGGCAAGCTCGGCACGAGCAACCACGTCGATCGGGTACGCATGAGCGCCACGATGGGCGAGTTCATCGCCGCGAAACTGCTCGCCGACGCGGGCTACGACATCACCCCCGAGATCGAGGTGGCGACCGGTCACTCGCTCGATTACCGCGCGAGAGACGATTCGACGAACGTCTTAGTCGAGGTCACCCGTCCCCAGCCGCCGGCGAACCGCGCCGCCGCCGGCCCCGTCGCCGCCGTTCGCGACACCGCCGAGACCAAGACCAACGGCCAGCTCGCCGAACACGGCGGCGGCGCCGTCCTCTTCGTCGACTGCTCGAGCTTCCGCGACGACAGCTGGGCCGCCGTCAAAGGCGAACGACCCGAGGTTCGTCATCGCCCGGCCGTCGTCTACCGCGCCCGGCCGAACGGCCGCATCGAAGCCTACAGCAAGGGCTCGGTCCCGCTCAAGCTCGCCGACGCACTCCAGTTCGTCGACTGACCCGTTCGGACCAACACTCATCAGCCATCCCACCTCGAGCGGAGGCACCGCTCTTGCGTTCTGGTGACAGTGGGATCGAAAACAGCGTGTACTGGATCTCGAACTCGCGTCGGACGCGGTGGCGCCTAGTACTCCGTCAAGCGTCGACTGCAGGGTCGAACCGGCCTTCGGCGACGGATTCGACCCTGCAGATCTGGCTTGACAAAGCACTAGAACGACATCGGCTCGGGCGCGTGGGGGCTGCCGAGCGGGGTCGGGTCGCGGTCGCTGTAGCCGACGCGGCCGACGGCCTTGTCGCTCACCGCGGAGTAGACCGCGAAGCGAGCGTCCTCCGGCGACTCGAACGTTTCGGACTCGAGCCGGCCGAGTACCTCGGCGACCGTCTCGGAGCCGTTGGGGAGCTCGAGACAGTGCTCGCCGCACGTCTCGATCAGTTCCTCGGTGGTCGCGGGATACTCGTGGGCGTCGATGACCTCGCCGGTGCCATTGAGCAGCATTACGCCCGAACTTCTGTGAACGATAATTATAAACATTGTCCATAAACGTTCTCTAGGCCTCCGGAAGACCTTATCTTCCCTAGGTGGCCTAGAATGACCGCCGTGAACACGACCCTCGATGGGCATGAAGCGTGACGGAGAAACGGCTATAGGGCGTCCGTGATTCGAGTTGCGTATGCCGTACGCCGACCTCCACGTGCACACGACCCGCTCCGACGGGACGCTCGAGTTCGAGGCCGTTCCCGCCGCCGCCAGGCAGGCCGACGTCAGCGTCGTCGGGCTCACGGACCACGAGCGGCTGCAGCCTCTCGAGCGACCGGTCGTCGAACGTGATGGCGTGACGATCGTCCACGGGATCGAACTCCGCGTCGAGCCCGATGGGGGCGACCGAGTCGACCTGCTCGGCTACGGCGTCACGCCGACGACTGCCCTCGAGGAACTCGTCGAGGACATCCAGCGCAACCGTCTCGAGCGTGGACAGGCGATCGTCGACTGCGTGGAGGACCGACTCGGAATCGATCTCGCGATCGACGTCGAGGGCGGCTTCGGTCGTCCCCACGTCGCCCGCGCAATTGCTGACCATCCCGACGCCGACTACGACTACCAGGGCGCGTTCGACCACCTGATCGGTGCCGGGAAGCCGTGTTACGTCCCCCGATGGGTCCCGTCGTTCGACCGCGGTCGACGGACCCTGGAGGAGGCGTGTCCGATCGTCTCGCTCGCCCATCCGCTTCGCTACCGCGACCCGGCGAGTGCACTCGAGCTGGTCGCCGACCTCGACGCCGTGGAGCGACACTACCCCTACGGGCGCGCGGTCGACACCGAACCGGTCGAACGGGTCGTCGACCGCCACGACGTCCTCGTCACCGGCGGTAGCGACGCCCACGACGAGCGCCTCGGGCTCGCCGGCCTCTCGGCGGCGCAGTTCCGGGCGCTCGAGCTCCCGGCGCCGTGATGACGTCTACGTGAGCGCGGGTTCGCGAGCAGGGGTGAGAGGCGGGTAATGCGCCGGGGAGAGGCGGGTAATGCGCCGGGGAGAGGCGGGTAATGCGGAGGGTTCAAACCGAACGCCCCCGTACGTGTGGGCATGAAGTGTCATTACTGCGACCGCGAGGCCGCCTTCGCTGCCGAATCCGACGGAGTCAAGGTCGGTCTCTGCGAGGAACACTTCCGCGAGCGGTTGCAGGAACTCGCCGAGGCTGACGGGCTCGAAGCCCTGAAAGAGAAAGTCGACGTCGACCGCGCGGAGTAACAGACGGCGGTTGCCGAGAGTAACGACTGCTCAGGCGGTACGGCCGGCGTCGACGTCGATCGCGTCGACCGGACAGACGTCGACACAGAGCATACAATCGATGCACTGGGCCTCGTGGGTCGGCTCGGCCTTTCGCTCGCTCTCGGGGTGGTCCGGTGTGTCGACCCACGTGAAGACGTCGACCGGACAGTCCTCGAGGCAGGCCCCGTCCGCGATACAGAGGTCGTAGTCGACCGCGACGTGCGTGCCGCGGATTCCCAGCTGCTCGGGCTCGTCGACCGGTCCCCAGACGGCGACGCCGTTTTCTTCGCCCACTTTCTCTCGGTTTTCGTGGAATTGTGGATCTATGGCCATTGCTAACAGGCCAAACGCGTGACGCGTACATAAAAGTATGGACCCGCCGGCGCCGGTGTGCGATCTGATCGACCGATGGCGGGGCCGTGCCATCGGCCACTCAGCAGCGTCCCGTGCCTTCCTGCACGAACGCGTGCCACACCCGCGTCAGACGGTGAACACCGGCCGATCGGTGCTCCGGATCACCCGGTCGGCGACGCTGCCGAGGTGGGGCGTCTCCGCCTGGCCCTCGCCGTGTTTCCCCATCACGACGAGGTCGGCGTCGACGTCCTCGGCGAGTTCGACGATCCGCTCGTGGGGCGTGCCGCGCGAACAGTGACACTCGACGGTCAGGCCGCGCTCGCGGGCGCGCTCGGCCATCGACTCCAGTTCCGACGCCGCCTCGTCCTCGAGTTTTTCGAGGGCGACTTCGTAGCTCGTCAACGCCGTTGCCTCGCCGTAGCGCCCGCTGTCGACGATCCTGACGAGGTGGACGTCGGCGTCGTTGTCTGCGGCGATGGCGAGTGCGTGCTCGAGTCCCCGGTTCGCCGGCCGACTGCCGTCGGTCGGCACGACGATTGTGTCGTACGTTGGCATACTATCACTCGAGAGTGCCGCGCGGGGCAAAAGTGTACTGCTCGTCACAGTATTCGGTGGCCGTTCTGCTATAGTACTCGTTGAAACGATTTACACCCGGTCACAGCCGAACGGGCAGCCTCGGTCTCGTTGGCGAGGCTGCCCGCCAACGGTCGTGACCGGGTGTGCAATGACTTTCAACGGTTACTATATCGTACTCGTTTCAACGGGTACTATACCGGCCGACGGCAGGATCGTCCGTCCCCGGAGACCGTCCGGCTTCGACACACGATTTCAAGAACCCCCGTCGCGTCGGTTGGGATATGCCACGGGCGACTCGAGACGGCGTGTCGATCTACTACGAGCACGAGCAGGGAGCGGGCGAGCCCGTCGTGTTCGTCCAGGGGCTCGGTTACGGACGGTGGATGTGGCGCTGGCAACGCGAGGCTGTCGCCGGCGGGCACGAGGTGGTCGCACCGGACAACCGGGGAACCGGCCGATCCGACGACGGCCTCTCGAGGCTCGTGACGAAGCTCCCCGGGAAGCTCCGGACGCCGATCATCTACACACTCGCCGGCTACTCGGTCGAGGGGCTGGCCGCCGACCTCGAGGCCGTCCTCGACGACGCCGGCCTCTACGACGTTCACCTCGTCGGCGCGAGCTTAGGTGGAATGATCGCCCAGCAGTACGCCCTCGAGTACGGCCGGGCGAAGACGCTCACGCTGCTGTCTACGACCCACGGTGGCGAGGACGCGGTGGCGATGCCCGAGGAGACCCGGGAGGTGATCTTCGACGCTCCGAAGGGGGCCAGCGAGCGCGAGACGATCCGTCACCGAATGCGCCCCGCGTTCAGCGACCGCTTTACCAACCGCAACCCGCACCTGATCGATCGCATCCTCGAGTGGCGACTCGAGCAGGACGCCGCCGAACCGGCACGGGTGGCGCAGGCGGCTGCCGGAGCGAACTTCGACGTGCGCGATCGCGTCTGGGAACTCCGCACGCCGACGCTGCTCCTCCACGGAACCGACGACCGCGTGGTGCCGGTCGAGAACGCGCGCCTGCTCCACGAGAAGCTCCCGAACAGCCGTCTCGAGACGATCGAGGGTGGCTCACACCTCTGTTTCATCGAGGAGCCCGATCGGGTGAACGAGACGCTGCTCGCGTTTCTCGACGAACACGAACGATCGACGGCTCGCTCGCGGTCGCCGTAGCTCGCGGCTCACTCGAGTCGAACGACGCCGTCGCCGCGAACCTGGACGTCGAACCCGGCGTAGGAGAACCGAATGCGGTGCTCGCCGGGGGCGCCGGTGCGCTGGGCGTGGGCGACCAGCGAGTCGAGTGCGTCGGGTTCGATCGCGTCGAAAAGCGGCTCGAGCGCCGTCGGTGAGACGCCCGAAACCGCCGCGACGGCGGTGACGACGGCCTCGCTCGGCCGCTCGGCCGGATCGAACCGCCGTTCGTGCGCTGGCGCGGGCTCCGGTGTGTCGTCGATGGGGTCGGCCATTGTCGTTCCGTGAACGGGATGCGAGGTAGAATCGATCCTTACTATGTGGCTCTTTTATCCGTCCGGACGAGTTGACGGTCAGCCGGCCCGGAACGGATGAACTACCCCTGCAGACGGCCGTCAGTCACTCTGGATGCGCGGGGCGAGCATGTACGTGACCTGCCCCTGTCCCTCGGCGAACGCGAAGTGGAGCTTGATCGGGAACTCCTCGCCGAGCTCGAGGGTGACCTCGGTGTCGCCGGGGATCGCCTTGTTCATGTCCTTTAAGTAGTCGAGGCTGAACAGCGAGTGGGCGGGGCCGACCTGGAGGTCGATCAGGTCCGCGTCGGTGAGCTCTAAGTGGACGTCGTCGGTGTCGCCTTCCGCGTCGACGTAGAAGTACTCCGCCCCGTCGTCGACGCCGAGGGCGATGTGGTCTGAGACCATGTCCGCCGCCTTCACCGATCGGTTGACGTCCTTGCCCTCTAAGACCACCTGGGCGGGCAGGTCGAGGTCCGGGATGTCGGGTTCCTGTCGAATCGAGTCGGGGTCGATGAGCGCGAGCGTGTACTCCAGCCCGTCGATCTGGATGTGCAGCTTGCGGGTCTCCTCGTCGAGTTCGAGCTGGACGAGCTGGCCGGATTCCGCCATGCCGGCGATGTCCTCGAGCCGCGAGAGGTCGACGCCGATCAGCCCGCCGTCGGCCTCGTAGGACTCGAACGCGGTCGCGTCGAGCGAGAGGTCGACCATCCCGACGTTGGCGGGATCGACGGCCCGGATCGCGAGGCCCTCCTCCTCGAGGTGGATCTTGCACTCGTCGACCAGCACACTCACCGAGTCGAGCGCGCTGGAGAGCGTTTCCGCGCTCACGATGGCCTTGAACATATGACTCGGGATACGAACGGTCGGCATAAAAAGCCACCCGTTACGCGCGCGGGATGACCGACGTCACATTGGCTCAGCGACCGGGTCCAGCGATCGCAGCCGCTCCCGCAGCGGGCGTCCGGGGAACGGTCTCGAGCCCCGCCGCCACGGGCCCAGCGACGCTCTGCGTCGAGACCGACGGCTCGAGCGACCCGTCGACCTCGACGCCGTGGATTCCCTCGTGTGCCTCCACGTCCGGGCCGCCGACGATCGTGACCACGTCGCCCTCCAGAGCGACGTAGTAGGCGCCGGCGAAGTCGCCGTCGGGAATCCGGTAGAGGCCGTCCTCGAGTTCCGTCGCGCCGTTTTGCTCGAGGAGGTTGCCGTAGGCCGCCGCGAACCGTTCGGCGTCCTCGTCGGTCTCCCAGGCGAGCGTCCAGACGTGGCCCGTCTCACCGTCCTCGTGCTCGTAGGCGACGAACGTGTCGCCAGCCCAGCCGTCGGTGATCGGGTGGGAGTAGTTGTACGGCGAGTACTCGCCGGCGCCCTCGGTCAGCGGTCGGTCGATGACGCCGTTGGCCCACAGGGTCGCAAAGAGCGTCGCCTCGCCGACGGTTTCGGTCCGGACCACGGCCTCGCTCTCGTTCTCGTCCCCGTCCTCGACGATGGGCGCCCAGCCGCCCGACGATCGGTCCTCGACCGTCACCTCGAGGGGTCGGTCGTCCGGGTACCGTTCGGGGTGGATCACCTGCGAGGTGCTCGCCGGTCGCTCGTCGTAGGCGGCGTCGACCGCTTCCCAGCCGCCGGTCTCGTGGAGGTGGGCGACGAACGTCGGCCCCTCGCTGTAGGGGGCGAAGATCGAGAGGAAGAGACCGACGTTGAACCCCCGGTCGGTGGGCTCGGCGACGGTCCGGGAGGGCGTCTCGAGACACTCCCACTCTTCCCCACAGCGCTCGTCGTAGCGCTCCGGGAGGTACTCGGCCTCGCCCTCGATCAACCCGAGCTCGGCTCGCCGCTCGTCGAGGGTCTCGCCCTCTCGGCCGAGTCCGAAGTGCTGGTCCTGCAGGGCGTGGACGAGTTCGTGGACCAGCACCCGTCGATCGACCGTGATGGCGTCGGGATCGTCGGCGACGAGCACGATCTCCCCGTTCGAATAGTAGCCGGCGACGGCCGCACCGTACAGTTCGTCGTACGCCTCGTTGACGTCCGTCTCGCCGTCGACGACGAACGTGGCCCGCCAGAGCTCGTTCGTGAACGCCGACGCCGGCTCGTCCGCCCATCCGGTCTCCTCGCGGTACTCCTCGCGACTCACGATCTCGACCTCGACGTCCTCCTCGAACTCGAGGCCGCGGAGCACCTCGAGTCGAGCCATCGCCCGGTAGGTGACGGCCTCGAGTTCGGCCTGGCTCAGCGCTTCGGTCCCGTCGACGCCGAGGACGTCGTCGTGGGCGTAGCCGGCGATGGTGCCGAGTGAACCGTCGGCCTCGACGGGATCGACGGGGCCCGAAACCGGCGCCGCACAGCCGCTCAGCACGACGAGCGCGACGACAGCGATGAGTGTGTATCTTCGCATTGGTGGATGGTGGGGCATGTCTGATGGCGCCCGCCCCAGCGGTTAGCGACGGCGGATCGCCATCGCGATGAGGAGGGCGACGACCGTAGCGGTAACGCCGAAGCCACGCACCTCGTCGTCGGCGTCGCCGGGTTCGATTGCGTGGATTTCGAAGTCGAGTCTGTCCTCGCCGTCGGGGGCGGCCCCTTCGTAAATCTTCGGCAGGGCGTCGACCGACGGTCCACGGACGATCGTCACCGTCTCGCCGTCGATGTCGACGTAGTACGCCCCGGGGAAGCCGGTCTCGATGACGAACGTATCCTGACGGTCGTCGACGTCGACGGCGCCGTTGATGGCGAGCAACTCGAGGTAGCCGTCGGCGAACGCTTCGGCGTCGGTCACGGAGGTCCACGTCGTCTGCCAGACGTATCCGCTCTCGTCGATCGTCTCCGCGTCGGTGGCGTAGGCGACGAACGTATCGCCCGCCCAGCCGTTCGTGTACGGCTGGTCGTACTCGATCGAATCGATGTATCCCTGCTCGTCGGTGGCGACGAACTCCCCGAGCGTGACGACGGACGCGTCCGCGGAGCGATCGAGAGCGCCGTGGGAGAGCATCGACACCATCGCCGCCTCGCCGAACGACTCGTACGCCGTCTCGTTCTCGAGTTCGAGACGATTCCAGTCGTCGCTCGAGGTGTCCTCGAACTCGATCGGCGCCGGTTCGCGCTCCTCGCCGGGACGGATGACTTCCGAACTGCTCGCCGGCGGTTCGTCGTAGGCGGCGTTGACGGCGTCCCAGCCGCCCTCCTCGAGGAGGTACTCGATGTAGGCGGGGCCGTCGCTGTAGGGCTGGTAGAGGGTGAAGTAAATCCCCCAGT
Organism: Natronobeatus ordinarius; assembly: GCF_024362485.1. Taxonomy (NCBI): domain Archaea; kingdom Methanobacteriati; phylum Methanobacteriota; class Halobacteria; order Halobacteriales; family Natrialbaceae; genus Natronobeatus; species Natronobeatus ordinarius. The sequence goes on from NZ_CP101456.1 coordinate 516,167, forward strand.
TGAACTCCGCCGGCAGTTCGCTGAGACTCTCGTCAACGCCCTCCCCGGCCTCGTCGTCGCTCGGGAGGACGCAGACCCACGTCTCCTCACAGCGCTCCTCGTACTCGGTTTCGACCCAGACGGCGTCGCCCTCGATGAGCCCGTTCTTGGCGTTGTGCTGGTCCTGTGTCTGCCGTTCGTAGCGTTGCAAGTCGAAGCGCTGGTCCTGGAGGGCGTGTAGCAACTCGTGTGCCAGGATGACCTCGTTCAACGCGGGCGTCTCGGGATCGTTCGAGACGAGCACGATCTCGTCTGCGTTCGGGTCGTAGTAGCCGTTGGCGGCGCCGCCGTACAGCGCCTCGGACGCCGCGACGGCGTCCGTCTCCCGATCGACCATGAACAGCGCTTCGAATCGCAGGTTTTCAGCGAGTCGTTCCTCGTCGGTCACGTTCTCGAACCGCTGTTCGGTCTCCTCCTGGAACTCCTCGCGGCTGCTGACCTCGACTGGCACGTCTTCTTCGAAGGTGAGTTCGCGGAGCACCTCGATGCGGGCCATCGACCGGTAGACGACCGCCTCGAGTTCGGCTTCGGCGACGACGGCGTCGTCGCGCTCGTCGATCGGTAACTCGTCGTCGTACCTGATCCCCTCGACGTAGCCGATCGTGCGGTTCGTACTCGGATCGTCGTCCTCACCGACGTACGTGACGTTGGTGACGGTGGCCGGCGGTGTTTCCGGATCGGCAGTCTCGGAGACGTTCTCCTCCGCGTGCTGGCTCCCGGGATCGACGGCGGCTGCCGAGAGCGGAACCGCCGTCATCGACACCGCCACGAGGAGCGCGAGAACCAGCGCGCGTCTCGAGATCATGACGATGCCTCCTATTTGGAGGCGACTGTCAAAAATACGGCGGTCACCCTCACGAGCCGTCTCTGGACCGTCCTCGAACGCGGAGAACGTCTCTCACTCGGCCTCAATCGCGGTAGACGATCACGAACAGCACGCCGAACACGGTGGCGAACGCGACGACGATGCCGAACCCGGGAACGGGGTCGTCCGCTCCACTTGCGTCTTCACCATCGACGTCCGCTCTACTCGTTTCCTCACCGCCGACGTCCGCGTCAGTCATGTCTTCCTCGTCACCGTCCGCGTCAGCCGGCTCGAGCGCTTCTACGTCGACGTCCGCGCGAACGTCGGCGAGGTCGTCGACCGAGGGCGAACGAACGATCGTCACCGTCTCGCCGTTGTGGTCGACGTCGTACGCACCGGGAAAGCCGTCGTCGATCACGAACGTCGTTTCGCCGACCTGCTCGGCGCCGTGGTGCTCGAGTAGCTCGCGGTATCCCGCGTGGAATGCCTCGGCTTCGTCCTCGTCGAGCCACTCGGTCTGCCAGACGAACGCGGCCTCGTTGGGCGTCTCGCCTGCAGTGTAGACGACGAACTCGTCGCCGGCCCAGCCGTCGGTCACGGGGTGATCGAAGTTGAGGGAGGTGAACCCGTCGAAGATCGCCTCCTGCTCGACGCCGATCGACCCCGGCGACTCGAGCGTCTGGTGCATGAAGATCGCGGCAATCGCCGCCTCTCCGAACACGTCGTAGTCGGGGGCGCGCTCTCGTTCGAGAGGCTCCCAGTCGTCACTCGAGGTGTCCTCGAGGTCGATCGCCACCGGTTCGCGCTCCTCGCCGGGGCGGATGACCTCCGAACTGCTCGTCGGCGGTTCGTCGTAGACGCCGTTGACGGCCTCCCAGCCGCCGTCGAACCGGAGGGCGTCGATGTAGTCGGGCCCGTCGTCGTACGGTTGGATCAGCAGCAGGTAGAGCCCGACGTTGAACTCCGCGGGCGGCTCGGGCGACGTCTGTGGGGTGACACAGTCCCAGTCCGACTCACATCGCTGTTCGTATCGGGTGTCGATCCAGACGGCGTCACCCTCGATGAGCCCGAGTTTGGCGTGGTCTTTGTTCGTCGTGTCGCGGCTGTACTGCTGGAGGTCGAAGTGCTGGTCCTGGAGGGCGTGTAAGAGCTCGTGACCGAGCGTGACCTCGTTCAGCTCCGGGTTTTCGAGGTCGTCCGAGACGAGCACGATCTCGTCTGCGTTCGGATCGTAGTAGCCGTTGACCGCGTCGCCGTAAAACGTCTCGAACTCGTCGATGGCGTCAGTCTCTCGATCGACCATGAACAGCGCCTCGAGCCGTACCTCCTCGAACAGGCGGTCCGCCTCGGAGCGGTCGCCGAACTGGGCGTCCTCCGCGGCGAACTCCTCGCGGGTGATGACCTCGACCGGAACGTCTTCTTCGAAGGTGAGTTCGCGGATCACCTCGACGCGGGCCATCGACCGGTAGACGACCGCCTCGAGTTCGGCTTCGGCGACGACGGCGTCGTCGCGCTCGTCGATCGGTAACTCGTCGTCGTACCTGATCCCCTCGACGTAGCCGATCGTCCCGTCGGTGCTCGGATCGTCGTCCTCGCCGACGTACGTGACGTCGGTGACGACGGGTGCGTCGGCGTGGACGTTCGCGACGTCCGTCGACGGCCCGCCATCGCCTGCGACGGCCAGCGGCATCGCCGCCAGCGACGTCACGACCAGCAGTGCGAGGACCAGTGCACTCGATCTCTTCATTTCGTTCGTGGTTGCCGTTTGGACGGGGCCGAAATAAAGGCTCTGGCGGCGAGGGCGTTTTTTGCGTCGCGTCCGTAGCACCTCGTATGCACCTCGAGCCAGACACCACCGCGGTCGTCGTCGTCGACATGCAAAACGGCTTCTGCCACCCCGACGGCTCGTTGTACGCTCCCGGCAGCGAGGCGGTGATCGAGCCGATCGCCGAACTCGTCGGCCGGGCCCAGGCGGCCGGCGTGACGGTCGTCTACACTCGCGACGTCCATCCACCCGAACAGTTCGAGGACGCCCACTACTACGACGAGTTCGAACGCTGGGGCGAGCACGTCCTCGAGGGCTCGTGGGAGGCCGAGATCGTCGAGGAACTACCCGCCGAAGAGGCCGACCTGATCGTCGAGAAACACACCTACGACGCGTTCCACGAGACCGAACTCGAGGGCTGGCTTTCCGCCCGCGGAATCACGGACCTCGCCCTCTGTGGCACGCTCGCAAACGTCTGCGTGCTCCACACCGGCGGTAGCGCCGGCCTGCGAGACTTCCGGCCGCTGCTGGTTCACGACTGTATCGGCGCGATCGAAGACGACCACCACGAGTACGCCTTAGCGCACGCCGACTGGCTGTTCGGCGAGGTGGTCGAGAGCGAGGACCTCGAGTTCTCGAGTCCCAGTTGATACGGACCGCTGTGAGTCAGTTCCGGCCCAACCGCGGCCGTGGGGCGATTGGGTCGGTACATCGTCACATCGATCCGTCTGAACTGACGGCCACCACCCCCGTGTGGACTCGCTAGTCCCACTCGATCCACTCCTGTTCCCAGCCCCGTCGTGATTCGGCGCGCTGGCGGGCAAACTCGAGGTCCTCTCGCTCGGTCCGGTTCCGTTCGATCGCCCCCGTCTGTTCGCCCTCGATCAGCAGCGGGTCGAACGAGACGGGGCCGTACGTCTCGCGGCTGCCGTCGGCCTCGATCGCCTCGAGTCGCTGTTTTTGTCCGCCTCGCGGGAACACCAGTCGCCCGTCGGGGCGCAGTTGCTCGAGCAGCGGCCGCGGCGGGTCGAACGCGGCCGCCTCGACCAGGATTCGGTCGAACGGCGCGTACTCCGCCAGCCCGTGCGCGCCGTCCCGGCAGTCGACGAGCACGCCCTCGTAGCCCGCCCGGGCGAGGTTCTCGCGGGCCTCGTACACCATCGGCCGCGAGATATCGATCGCGTGGACGTTCGTCTCGCCGACGAGTTCGGCGACGACGGCCGCCGTGTAGCCGACGCCGACGCCCACGAGGAGCGTCGCGTCTCCCGGCCGCGGCTCGAGTGCCTGCACCAGTCGCGCGACGGCGCTCGGTGCGAGCACGCGCGTGCCGAGGCGTTCGTGCTCGCGATCTTCGTAAGCGGCCCGCTCGTCGTCGAGGAACGCGTGGCGGGGGGCGTCTCGCATCGCGACGCCCACGGCGTCGTCGGTGAGGACGGCCTTGGCCTCGTGCTCGAGGCTGTCGACCATGTCCTCTCTAAGCACCGCGGGGTCCATAGCCAGGCTACCGCTCCGACGCTAATCAATGGCGCGCTTACGCCCGTCCCTGTCGTCCCTCAGTCGCGCGATTCGGCCGTTCACCGGCGCGTTCGGCCTCGGCGGCGTCGACTCGTCGCTCGAGGACGCTCGTTCTCGTTCAGCGTTGATCGCCCGAACTAGCCGCGCATTCGGACGAACTGGACGCCGCCGTGCTCGCGCGTCTCGAGCGAGCCGTCCTCGCGCTTGCGGGCGAACACCAGCGTCTGGAACGCCGTCCCGAGCGGGGCGAGCAGTCGGCCGCCGGGGCGGACCTGGTCGACGACGGCGTCGGGGAACGCGGGGGCCGCACAGGTGAGGTAGGCGGCGTCGTATGGCGCGTGCTCGGGCCACCCCTCGCGGCCGTCGCCGACCCGGACCGCCACGTCGTAGCCGAGGTCGGCGAGCCGGTTCTCGGCCTCGCTGGCGAGCTCGTCGCTGTACTCGACGCTGTAAACCGCGCCCTCGTCGCCGACCAGTTCGGCGGTGACGGCCGCGTGGTAGCCACAGCCGGTGCCGATCTCGAGGACGCGCTCGCCGGGCTCGAGGTCGAGCTTCTCGGCCATAATCGCGACCATGTGGGGGGCGCTGATCGTCTGGCCGTCGCCGATGGGCAGCGGCCGATCGTCGTAGGCGCGGTCGCGCTGGGCTGGCGGGACGAACTCGTGGCGCGGAACGGTCGCGAGCGCATCGCGGACGCGCTCGTCGGTGACGCGGGAGCGGCGAGCGAGCGCGTTGGCCATTTGCCGGCGTTCGTCGGCGTACTCGTCGCTCACGATCGGTCACCTCACCAGGCGGACCAGGCGGAACTCGACTGATCGTAGCTGTAGACGCGCTTTGCGTCCTTTGCGAAGACGACGTCGCCCTCGATTTCGTACCGATCACGGTCGTAGCCCGTGGCGTCCTTGCGGACGACGACGGCGTCGATCTCGAACTCCTCGTCGCCGCGTTCCTCGACGGCGCCGACCTCGAGTTCGTAGTCGCCGGGAACGTACATCGTGACGCTCCGACTGTCGTCTCTCGAGCCGTCTTTCGGGTGGACCGTGACGTTCACTTCGACGTTGTCGACCTCACGGGTCCAGACGGTCTCGATCTCCTCGGCCGGCGCCGCCTCGAGGCGACGCTGTTCGTCGACCTCGACGCTCGTGACGCGGACGGTCGCGAGTAGCTCTTCGGTCTCGAGTAAGAACTCGTCGCCGACGGCGACGGTCTCCTCGGCGGGCGTCGTGACGTTCGCGGTGAACGACTCACCGCCCTGGGAGACGACGACGTCGAGGGTCTCCTCGCGTTCGGGTTCGGGCTGGACCTTGTGGACGTGGCCACACTCCCCACAGCGGACGGTCAGCGCGCCGCCGCCGGGTGAGAGGACCTCGTGGACCGTCTCGAGGTCCGGTGAACACGCCGGGCACGGCGTCGCCAGTCGGTCCGGTATCTCGCTCATGGTCGGCGTAGACGGCCCGGCCCTAAAAGGCGATTGGACGGGCTCGCGGGTCGTCCCACCAGTCTGCCTGTCTCGAGTCCGGACGGCTCGGACCTCGATTCTGTAAACCACTATGTGGTTCAACATAAGTAAATTGACGCGATGGCTGATACCCCAGTGCTGAAGGTAGCTGACTGCCTGGGCTACCGTGTGCAGGAGGCAAACGGAGCGTCGACGGCGGACCAGGGGCGTCGGAACGAACCCGACGCGGCCGAGGTCCTCGTCGTCTCCGACGACCACGAGCAGTCCTGGCGGATTGGGTCACGGGTGGCGGCGACGGACGAACCGATCACGGTAGAGACGGCGACGGTCGACGCGCTCGACGACCGATTCGACGGTGACGGACCGAACTGCGTCGTCTCGGTGACCTCGACGTCGGAGCCGAGCCCAGCGGGCCTCGACGTCCTCGAGCGCGTTCGACGCCACGATCCGGAGCTCCCGGTCGTGCTGGTCGCCGGCGACGGGGTCGCCGTCGATCCGCTCGACGCGCTCGAGGCGGGGGTGACCGACGTCTTCGAGGGGCCGCTCGACGAGCGGCGGGCACCGCTCCTCGCGCGACGGGTCCGGAACTACGCGGAGCGACACCGGTGTGAGCGGGCCGAACGGCGCCTCGAGTCGCTCTTTCAGCACTCGCCGGACGCCATCATCGTTCACGACGAGGCAGGGGCGATCCTCGAGGCGAACGACCGGGCCTGTGAGAGCCTCGGCTACGATCACGAGGAGCTACTTGAGCTGACCGTCCAGGACGTCGAGGTCGGCATCGACCACGACGAACTCGATAAGCTCTGGGCGACCTACGAGTTCGGCGAGCCGTTGACCCTCGAGGGTCGACACCGGCGAGCGGACGGCTCCGAGTTCCCGGTCCAGGTCAACCTGGGCCGAATTCAGCTGCCCGACGGGGAGCAGTTCCTCGCGATCGCCCGGGACGTCACCGAGGTGAGACACCGCGAGTGCGAACTGGAGGAGGCGCGGGCGCTGTACGAGACGCTGGTCGAGCAGAGCCCGGACGGGGTGGTCATCGTCCAGGACGGCGAGTACGGGTTCGTCAACGACGAGTTCACCGAGCTGACCGGTCGCACCGAGTCGGCGCTGCTCGGTCGTCCGTTCGAGGAGATCATCGCCCCTGAGCACCGTGAACTCGTTCTAGCCCGCTACGAGCGACGAATTCGGGGCGAATCGCCACCGCGACGGTACGACGTCGACCTCGTGACGGGCGACGGCGAGCGCGTGACGACCGACGTTCGAATCTCACGCATTCGGTACGACGGCGAGCCGGCGACGCTCGCGACCCACCGCGACGTCACCGAGCGGCGGCGACACGAACGCGAACTCGAGCGCTACGAGCGCATCGTCGAGAACGTTCCCGTCGGCGTCTACCGGAACACGCCCGGGGACGACGGCGGATTCGAGCTCGTCAATCCGGGGATGGTCGAGCTGTTCGACGCCGCCGACGAGACGGCACTCCTCGAGCGCCCCGTCAACGAGCTGTACGACGATCCGGACGAGCGGGCGGCGTTCAGCGAACGGCTCCTCGAGCAGGGCCTTCTCGTCGACGAGGAGCTCCGCCTCCGGACGCTCGAGGACGAGGCGATCTGGGTGTCGGTCACCGCCTTGCGGGTCGAGGAAGACGGCGAGGTGTTCTTCGACGGCGTCATCCAGGACGTCACCGAGCGCAAGGAAGCCGTCGCCGAACTGCGCGAACGCGAGGCGCACCTCCGACAGGCCCAGGCGGTCGCCACGCTCGGGAGCTGGTACACGGACGTCACCGCGGACGAGATCCGGTGGTCTGCGGCGGTGCACACAATCTTCGGTCGGTCGCCCGAGGAGGGACCGTTGAGCCACGACGAGTTCCTCTCGTTCGTCCATCCCGACGATCGGGCGTTCGTCGACCGGGCCTGGGAGGGCGCGCTCGAGGGCGAGCCCTACGACATCGAACACCGGATCGTGGTCGACGGCGGGACCCGGTGGGTCCGCGAGAAAGCCGAGATCGAGTTCGACGACGAGGGCCAGCCCCGACGGGCCATCGGCGTCGTCCAGGACGTCACCGAGCGTCGCGAACGCGAGCGGACGCTCGAGGACCAACACCGGCGTCTCGAAGAGTACACCGACCAGATCGAGTTCTTCAACAGCCTGCTGCGCCACGACATGCTGAACGGCATGACGATCGTCCTGGGGAACGCCGAGTTCCTGCTCGACTCGCTCCCCGAGGACGACGATCGATACCCGTACGCCGAGGCCGTCTACGAGCGCGCGGGCGACGTCGTCGAGCTGACCCAGCGGGTTCGATCGGTGCTCGAGCGGCTGTCAGACGACCACGAACCCTCGCTGTCGCCGGTGGACCTCGCTACGATCGTCGATGAGCGAGCCGACGCGCTCGCCGACTCCTGCCCCGATGCGGTGGTATCAGTCGACGCACCGTCGAACGCGCCGGTGCTGGCCGATTCGCTGCTCGCGGACGTCCTCGATAACCTGGTGCTCAACGCGGTAAAACACCACGATGGGGACGAACCGCACGTCTCGATCGCCGTCGACCGGGATTCAGAGACGACGACGCTGCGCGTCGCCGACGACGGGCCGGGCGTCCCGGACGACCTCAAAGAGCGGATCTTCGACCGCGGCGAGACCGGCGCCACCAGCGCCGGGACGGGCTTCGGGCTCTACTTCGTCGACGTCATGGTCTCGGCGTACGGCGGCGACGTCTGGGTCGAGGACAACGATCCCAGCGGCGCCGTTTTCGTCGTCGAGCTGTCGACGGCGTAGTCGCTCGACGCGGCGTCCGGTCCGTAGTCGCTCGACGCATCCCGGCTCACCTGAGATCCCGGATCATCACGATGGCGTCCTCGCCGTTCTCGTAGTAGCCCGGCACGCGCCGGAGTTCGTCGAAGCCGAAGCGACGGTAGAGTCGCTGTGCGCCGTCGTTCGACTCGCGAACCTCGAGTTTGACCGTGTCGGCGCCCTGTGCCGCCAGGGACGAGATCGCGTGCGTGAGTAACGCCGATCCGACGCCCGTCTGTCGCCGATCCGGGTGGACGGCGACGTCCTTGACGTGGCCGATCCGGTATCCGTGCGTCGGCGTCACGTCGGCGACCACGTAGCCGGCGATCGCCCCGTCCGGTTCGACGGCGACGAGAAAACCCGGCTCGCCGAGAAAGCCCTCGAACGCGTCGTACGGCCAGGGTTGTGGAAACGACGCTCGCTCGATGCGAACGATCGCGAGCAGGTCGGCACGCTCGGCCTGGCGCACGACGAGGTCGTTCACGCCGGCTGCCGAGAACGTCACGGCCGAACTGACGGCTCGGCGTGTAAAATACCCCCCGGTCCCGGCGTCGTTCCTGCTGGAGCCGGCCCCAATCTCCTCGAGAAGCAACCCTTTTGGAGTCGCTCGTCGGGAGTTCACGTATGACCGGAGGATCGGACGAGATCTTGCTCGCGTTGCTCGCGGGCAACGCCGACCACGTCGCCGAACTGCCAGCGGGCTACTTCGAGGACGTCCGCGAGGAACAGCACCCGGACGTCGTCACGATCTGTTGTTCGGACTCACGAGTCCCACAGGAACGGATGTGGCACACGGAGCGTCCGGGATCGGTGTTCACCCCGAGCAACATCGGCAACCAGGTCTGGGACGACCACGAGGGCGAGCGGATCGTCGACGGGAGTCTCCTTTACCCAATTCACTACACCGGAACCGAGGCGGTCGCCGTCGTCGGCCACACCGGCTGCGGCGCGGTGACCGCCGCCTACCAGGTTGCGACGGGTGCCGAACCGCCGGGTCCCCTCGGCGTCACGAAGTGGGTCGAGTTACTCGTCCCCGTGATCGAGGCGGGCCTCGAGAGCGGCCTGGTCGACCGCGACGCCGACGAGGAGACGGTGATCAACCAGCTCGTCGAGTACAACGTGGACCACCAGGCGCAGTTCCTCCGAGAGTCCGAGGACGTCCCCGACGACGTTCCCGTCTACGGCTTCGTCTACGACTTCCACGGCGTCTACGGGGAGGACGCCGGCCGGGCCTACCTCGTCAACCACGACGGCGTGACGGAGCCGTCGGCGATCGCCGAGGGACTGCCGACGGAGTACGAACCCGCCGTCTCGAGTCTGCTCTACTGACGACTCGCCGCTGCCAGCAGCGTTTTGCGGTCGCCTCCCCAATCGGACGGTATGCGAACGATCCTCGAGTCGGACGCCCGATTCTACTACGCCGTCGGCGCGTTCACGGTCGTCGTCTTCGCCCTCGCACTGGCCGTCCTCGCCGTGGTCCGTCCGGGCGCCATCGGGACCGTCGAACTCGTCGGCCTCGTCGTCGGCTTTCTCCTCTACATCGTGGTGTACGCCGTTTCGCTGTCGATCTACCGACTGGCCGACGACGGTGCGTGACAACTAGTGGCACCATTTCGGCGAGTATCCGTTCGAGGCGACTCACCGAACCCGGGAACGGCGTTTCCCTCGAGACGGAAGTATTATACGTGGTGGGCCGTTCTCTTTAGAAGCAATGGCGAAAGGAACCGTTGATTTCTTCAACGACACTGGCGGCTACGGATTCATCTCGACTGAGGACGCGGACGACGACGTGTTCTTCCACATGGAAGACATCGGCGGCCCGGATCTCGAAGAAGGACAGGAGCTCGAGTTCGATATCGAGCAGGCCCCCAAGGGCCCGCGCGCGACGAACGTCGAGCGCCTGTAAGGCGAATTCGCGGACGAATCGGCACTTAACTGCAGTATTTTACGCCCTCGAGCGACGGCCGTATCCGTCGGTCGAACGGCTCGCGTCATACACACCACTGTCGGCCAGTTCGGACTCAGCCGTAGCACGGTCGCAGTCGGGTCGGTAACCCGGTACAGCAGCCCGTATGAGCCAACGTTTTGTTCCCTGCCCGCCCACACTGGGACATGACCGACCCCGAACCGCTGATCCGCCGACGCAACGAAATCGAGTACGAAGCCGTCGGGGCTGCCGACGGGATGGAGAAGGGCGTCCTGATCGGCGACGAGCACGGCGCGCCGAACTTCGCGATCCGCCGGTTCAGACTCGAGCCCGGTGCCGAGGTGCCAAAGCACACGAACGAGGTCGAACACGAGCAGTACGTCCTCGAGGGCGAGTACACGGTCGGCATCGGCGAGGAGGAGTACCCCGTGAGCGCCGGCGACTCGCTGTTGATCCCCGCCGGCGTCGTCCACTGGTACCGCAACGAGGGCGACGAGTCGGGTGCGTTCATCTGCGCCGTGCCCAACGGCGACGACGAGATCCAGCTACTCGAGTGAGTCGACCGGGGCTCGAGCAGCGAGTAGCTTCCTGGAGCAGCGAGTAGCTTCCTGGAGCAGCGAGTAGCTTCCTGGAGCAGCGAGTAGCTTCCTCGAGTACCGGCTGCGGTCGTTGCTCGTGCACGGCCAACCGTTATGCCTGCTTGTCCCCATCGAACCGCCATGGGAGTCCTGCAGGAACGCGAGGCTGCTCGCCGCTGGTTCGACCTGCTCGCGCCGGGCTACGACGCCGTCGTCCCGTCGCTGTTTTGGCCCGACGCGATCCAGCAGTCGGCGATCGATCGGCTCGACCTCGAGTCGGCCGAGCGCGCCCTCGACGTCGGCTGTGGGACGGGTGAGACGACCCGCCACCTCGAGCCGGACGTCCCGTCCGTCCACGGGCTCGACCTGAGCGTTCCGCAGCTCGAGACTGCCGCGGGGAAAGCCGACCTCGAGGACGTCTCGTTCGTCTGTGGCGACGTCGACCGCCTCCCCTACGCGGACGGGACGTTCGACGTCGTGGTCTCGGTCGGCTCGATCCTCTACTGGGACGACCCACTCGAGGCGCTGCGGGAACTCCGCCGGGTCACGAAGCCGGGCGGCGAAGTGCTCGTGATGGGGTTCAATCGACGGCCGTTCTCGCCGTGGAACCCGGCGCGGAACGTCCAGGAGTGGCTCAACGCGACGTGTTTCTTCCGCTACGACCCCGAGGAAGGGACGCGGCTCTTCCGCGAGGCGGGATGGACCGACGTCGATCACGCGGTCACCGGCCCCGTCTGGGGTCCCGACCTCGTGATCGCCACGACGGCGCGAGCTGACCGGCCGTGACCCCTCGAGCGTGCTCCCCGATTACGACTGGCTCCACGCCCGAACTCGAGGGTGTGCAGCCGTCTCCCGTCGATACCGGGGAGGGCTGGGTGCAGCCGAATCCACGCCTGCGTAGACTGTCCCTTCCGCGGAGTCACAACTCTCACACCAACCGATATTACTATCAATCTGGTTTGTATATTTACATTTACCAATGAGATGGTACCCCCTTGCCCGCGAGGAGTGCAAGGCGTTACTCTCCTCGAAAGGCGTCTGGCTGCTCGCGTTGGCCCTCCTCCTGTGGACGTATCGACCGTCGTACGACACCTGGGACGGGCTCGGTCCCGACATGACGATTGGATTCGTGCAGTTCGGTGCCGGGCTGTTGCTCCCGCTCGCGGCCGTGGTGCTCGGCTATCAGGCGATCGTCGGCGACCGGACGTCCGGTAGCCTCACGTTCGTCCTCGGACTGCCGCTCACCCGCGGCGAGATCCTGGCTGGGAAACTCGTCGGGCGGACGGCCGCCATTGCGATTCCGGCCGTCCTCTCGTTCGTCGCCGTCACCGTCCTCGGCGCGGTCCAGTACGGCCTCTTCTCGCCGCTGCGCTACCTGGCGGTCCTCGCGGTGACGCTCGTCTACGTGACGGTGCTCGTCTCGATCGTCGTCAGTGTCTCGGCACTGGTCGAGCGAACGACGACTGCGGCGGCGACGCTGTTCGTCGGTCTGATACTGATCTTCGAACTCGCCTGGCAGTTCCTGTCCGTGACGCTTTACTCACGACTCACGGGCGTTCCCGTCGATCCGTCGAATCCCCCGGCGGAAGGCGGGCTGTTCCTGCTCGCGCGCCTTTCCCCGTCCGGAGCGTACAACACCGTGACGAACTGGATCCTCGACGTCGGCAACTCCGCCGATTTCCACAATAGCGTGTTACAGGAACGCCAGCCGAACGTGAACACGAACGTCCTCGTCGTCGAGACGACGTTCGATCCCGGAACCGTCCCGCCGTACCTCCACGAAGCGGGTGGGTTGCTCGTCCTCGCCGCCTGGGGGCTGGTGCCGCTCGCGATCGCGTACTACCGGTTCAGCCGGGGTGATCTCACGTGACGTCGGCCGACGGCGACTCGAGGCCCGCCATCGAGACGGACGGGCTGACGAAACGCTACGGCTCGACGGCGGCCGTCGACGACCTCTCGCTCACCGTCGAGGCGGGCGAGATTTACGGCTTCCTCGGACCGAACGGCGCCGGCAAGTCCACCGCGATCAATCTGCTGATGGACTTCGCCCGACCGACCGACGGCTCGATTCGCGTCCTCGGGCGCGATCCACGCGCGGACGTCGTCGCCGTCCACCAGCGGGTCGGCATCCTTCCGGACGGCTTCAGCGTGTACGGGAATCGAACCGGTCGCGACCACCTGCGGCTGGTGATCGACACGAAAGGAACGGACGACAGTCCGGCAGCCCTCCTCGAGCGCGTCGGACTCGCGGACGCGATCGACGACGCAGCCGGCGGCTACTCGAAGGGCATGCGCCAGCGGCTGGCGCTCGCGATGGCGCTCGTCGGCGACCCCGACTTGCTGATCCTCGACGAGCCGTTCTCCGGCCTCGACCCCCACGGCGTCCGGACGATTCGCGAGGTCGTCCACGAGGAGAACGACCGTGGCGCGACGGTCTTTTTCTCGAGTCACGTTCTGGGGCAGGTCGAACTCGTCTGTGACCGACTCGGCATCCTCCACGAGGGTCGGCTCGTCGCCGAGGGAACGCTCGAGGAGCTTCGCGAGCGCGCGTCGGTGGCGACCGAACTCGAACTCGTCGTCGACGGTGACCTCGAGCGCGCTCGCCGGATCGCCGCCGACGTCGACGGCGTCGTCGACGCGTCGGTGCCGGCCGAGCGGGCGGTTGCAGCGGCGGCCCAGCCGACCCAGCGTGGGGGCGATCGAACAGACGAGACGCTGGTCGTTCGACTCGGGTCGATCGACCGTCGCGAGGCCGTCCTCGAGGCGGTCGAGCGGGCAGGAATCCCGGTCACGTGGTCGGCGGTTGACGAACCGTCGATCGAGTCGATTTTCGTCGCCCACACGGACGAGGCGCCGACCGGAGGTGAGCGCCGATGAGCGACCAACGCGCCGGCCAGTCGACGCTTCGACGTCGAGCTCTCCTGGCGTCGGCCGTCGGTGCCACCGCCTCGCTCGCAGGGTGTCTGGCCGACACCGAGTACACGATCGTCGACGTGAGACGGGAGTCGACGACCACCGACGAGCCGCTGTCGTTCGACGTCGCGGTGCTCGATCCCGACATCCGAATCGGCTCGCCGGGTTCGTTCGAACTCGCAGCGACCAACGACGGCGACGAGCCACTCGAACTCGTGAGCAGGGGCGTCGCCCCGTTCGGGATGCTCCAGTTGCAAACCGAGACGGACGTCGGGAGCGCCCGCGTCGGGCTGTGGAGCGAGGAGTACGAAGCAAGCCCCCACGTGGACGTCAGATCCGATGGCACGAGCGTCGACAGCGACGAACTCCTGACGCCGATCGAGCCGAACGAAACGGTCTCGTTCGACTACGATATCCACGGTGACGACGTCCCACGGGATGGGGGCGTGTACACGCTCGCCGGTGGGTGGGGCGACGACGTCGTCACGTACCGTCGGGCCAATTCGGACGAGCGAAACGGCGATGACGCGGCCGACGCCGACGGTGACGACGACTCCACGCTCGCGGGTACCGGCCTCAATCCACCGATCCACTTCGAGATCGACACCCGGAGCCGGATTCCGTTCGTCTAACCCCACGACGACCGATTCTCGAGGCTCGAACCGACGCGTGTGAAACGCCGTTTCGAACCGCTCAAGTACGCCGCGCGAGTACGAACGGACAGTGTCCCAGCAGGTCGCCGCGCTCGATACCCTGTTCTGTCACGAGACCGGGAACGACTACTTCGTGGTCGCCATCCGGGACGACGAGCGGCTGTTCCGGGCGAAACTCGGCCTCGCAGAAACCGACGCAGGCCCCCGCCCATCGAAGTTCCGCGTCAAGCGCGGCTCGAGCGAGGAACCCCGCCAGCCAAACGAGTTCGTCGAACTGGCCCGGCGGGCCGAACGCATTCGCATCTCAGAGCAGACCTCCCGTGAGGGGCGACGGGAGCTCCAGGCGATGCTCGACGGCTACCAGCTCGAGGCGAAGGTCGTCCGGACCTGTCGCTACTGCGCCTCGGCGGGACGGTACTCGCCGATCACGACGGAGACGGCGATCAAGGACGGCGACGACTGGATCTGTGCCGACTGCGCCCGACAGGAACTCGAGCGCCAGCTCTCCTACACTGGCTCGGTGACCGGCGCGGCGAAAGAGCGCCTCGAGGAGCTCATGTTCGAGGTGCAGGACTTAGAGCGGATCGTCAACCTGCTCAAGGGACGGCTCGATCCCGACCTGACGAAGTTCGACACGATCAGCGCGACGACCGACGAAGTCGACCCCGTCAGGGTCGACACCCTCGACCTCCACCCCGACCTCCAGGCGCTGCTCGAGGACCGCTTCGAGACGCTCCTCCCCGTCCAGAGCCTCTCAGCCGAGAACGGTCTGTTCGAGGGCGACGACCAGCTGGTCGTGAGCGCGACGGCGACGGGGAAGACCCTCGTCGGCGAACTCGCGGGGCTCAACCGCGTCCTCGAGGGCAAGGGGAAGATGCTTTTTCTCGTCCCGCTCGTCGCGCTGGCGAACCAGAAACACGAGGACTTCGAGGACGAATACGGCCACCTCGTGGACGTCTCGATCCGGGTGGGCGCGAGCCGGATCACCGACTCGGGCAACCGGTTCGACCCGAACGCCGACGTCATCGTCGGCACCTACGAGGGGATCGACCACGCCCTCCGGACGGGCAAGGATTTAGGCGACATCGGCACGGTGGTCATCGACGAGGTCCACACGCTCAAAGAAGAGGAGCGCGGTCACCGCCTCGACGGTCTGATCTCGCGGCTCAAATACACCTGCGAACGACGTGCGAAGCGACAGGACGACTACGAGGGGGCGCAGTGGATCTACCTCTCGGCGACCGTCGGCAACCCCGAACAGCTCGCGGGTGCACTCGAGGCGACGCTCATCGAGTTCGAGGAGCGGCCGGTCCCCATCGAGCGCCACGTCACCTTCGCCGACGGCCGAGAGAAGATCAGCGTCGAGAACAAGCTGGTCAAACGCGAGTTCGACACCGAGTCCTCGAAGGGCTATCGCGGCCAGACGATCATCTTCACCAACTCGAGACGGCGCTGTCACGAGATCAGCCGCAAACTCGAGTATTCGGCCGCCCCGTACCACGCCGGACTCGATTACAGGCGCCGGAAGACGGTCGAGCGCAAGTTCGCCGACCAGGAGCTGGCGGCGGTCGTCACCACGGCGGCGCTGGCGGCGGGCGTCGACTTCCCGGCCTCGCAGGTGGTCTTCGACTCGCTGGCGATGGGTATCGAGTGGCTCTCCGTCCAGGAGTTCCACCAGATGCTCGGGCGGGCGGGTCGGCCCGACTATCACGACGAGGGGAAGGTGTACGTTCTCGTGGAGCCGGACTGTTCCTACCACAACTCGATGGAGGGAACCGAGGACGAGATCGCTTTCAAACTCCTCAAGGGGGAGATGGAGTCGGTGATGACCTACTACGACGAGGACGCCGCCGTCGAGGAGACGCTCGCGAACGTCACCGTCGGCGGGAAGGCAGCCAAACGGCTCAACGACCGGATGCTCGGCGAGGTCCCGACGAAACACGCTCTCGGCAAGCTCCTGCAGTACGACTTTCTCGACGGCTTCGAGCCGACGCCGCTGGGTCGGGTCGTCACCGAACACTTCCTCGATCCCGGCGAGGCGTTCGCGCTGCTCGATGGCATCCGCAAGAACGCCCACCCCTACGACCTCGTCGCGACCATCGAACTGCGCGACGCCGATCGGTGACGCCGACTCCCGGGACCGAACGGCCACAACGACCAAGGTACGGTTCTCCCTCCATCAAAACGGAAGGGGGAGAGTCATGGAGGGACGGGCACCGACCGTGCTCGAGCCGTCGTCGAGCGTCCTGTTCGTCAACACCGGCGGGACCGAACCGGGTAACCCTCGAGCGATCGATCCCGGCAACGGCGACCTGGCCGAGCTCACGGTTACGTTCCCCGATCAGCGAGCTGCGGTGGGAACTGCTGACGACGCGTCGGTAACACGCGGCGTCGTCGCCGTGGGGGACGTCCTCCAGTCTGTCGCCGACTCTCTTCCAGAGTGCTCGGCGCCGGTCGCCATCGACGTGATCTCCGATCCGACTGACCTCGGGGCGATCGGCGTCTCGGTGAGCCGCTTTTGTGAACGCTGGGCGGGCGTCGACCGGATCGTCGTCTCCGTTCGATCGCTCGAGCGCCTCCTCCGCGTCGCTCCCCCCGAGAAGGCCTTCCGGTTCGTTCACGCCCTCCTCGCCCGACTCGAGCAGGTCGGCGCGACCACGTACGCCGCTGTCGATCGATCGCGGTTCGACGACGCCAGCGAACCGCTTCCGGAGGCTTCAGACGAGGACGTCGCCGAGCTGTTCGCCACGCCAGCCTCGGACGATCCGCTCGAGGGCATCACCACAGCCGGGTCGATCTCGGAGGCGACGGACGAGGAACTCGCACGACGCCTCGAGAACTAACGTCAGGGGACGAACGCGAGTCCGAACGCCGACAGCAAGAGGACGAGCGCCGCCCCCGGGGCACCGCCGAGGACGACGATCGCCACCGCGAGCACCGTCAGTGCGACCTCGAGTCCGAAGAGCACGTCGGCGAGAACGAACACGAGCAGCCCCACGACCGCGTTGGCGATGAACGGCCTGACGGCGTTGATCACTGCCGCCACGCCGGCGACCAGTACGAGGAGGACACTCAGGACGGCGAGCTCGAGGACACCACTCATGCCAGCAGTTACGCTCGGTAGCGCGAAAAGCGGTTCCGACGCAGAACGAAACCCTTTATGGTGCTCGCTCGAAAGTGTTGGTGCGGGACCGTGGGTTAGCCTGGTATACTTCGGGCCTTGGGTGCCCGTGACCGCGGTTCAAATCCGCGCGGTCCCATTCTCGCTGCGAACAATCCCGTGAGCAGCGGGACTGGAAAGCGCGCGGATTTGAATCAGGGAGGAGCTTCGCTCCGACCGTGGTTCAAATCCGCGCGGTCCCATTCTCGCTGCGAGCAACTCCACGAGAGACGAGTACAGAACGCACGAGCGCCCGTTCATACGGATTGCGGTACCGAGTGCCCGGCACACCCGAGATCGAGTTACGGGTGGGTCAGAACCGACGGACAGCGGTGCGTATCGGGCTCGGACTCGAGCCACGAGTCGTCGAGACGCCGTCTTCCGATCCCGCTCACCTCACCTCCGGAAACGCACCGAGCTGGGCGAAGAGGCCGAACGCGTCCCACGAATCGGTGGTTTCGGCGAGTTTGCCGTCTTCGACCTGGTGGACGTAGACGCCGTCGACCTCGATCGATCGGCCGGTCGGCGCGATTCCGAGGATGTCGCCCTCGTGGGTGGCCGTCGCGGTGTACGTGACGATCACCGCATCGCCGTCCACGTACGTCTCGCCGACGGTCTTCGTCAGGTCGGGTGCTCCCTCCCGAACCGTCTCGATCCACTCTTTCAGCGGCTCCCGGCCCTCGAGCGGCTCCGGAAGGAGCGGCTCGTGGTGGACGTGATCGTCCGTGAGCAGGTCGTCGATCAGCGCCACGTCGCCCGTGCTCCAGACCTCTCGAAGTATCAGGTGGGCGGGGGTCACCTTCGATCCAGATTCGCGTGGAGTAGTCATCGGAAACTGCTATTCACTCGACCGTGACCGTGATAAGTGATTCCTGTATGAAAGTACTGTCGCGTCGATTGCTGTATCGCCCTATAGTCGCCCAGGATACGGTTTGGCAGCCACCGACGAACGCGATGGCTCGAGCGTAATCTCCCAGTCAGCCGGTTCCCTTCTGGGCGTCCGACCTATAGTAACCGTTGAAAGTCATTGCACACCCGGTCACGACCATCGGCGGTCAGCCTCGTCGACAAGGTCGAGGCTGACCGCTCGGCTGTGACCGGGTGTAAATCGTTTCAACGAGTACTATAGCGGTCAGGCGACGAACTGTGTCGTCAGTGGTTCCACTATCTGATTCTAACTGAACCCGGCTCGAGTTCGACGGCTGTCGGCGATACGTCTCCCTTACGTGGTTGCGATGCATCCGGTGCCGCAGCCGAAATCGCGTCGAAACGTTCACGAACGCCGTCGCGTTCTCCGGTGTCGATTGCAGCCACGGCCACGTCGACATCGGTGTTTTGATCGGATACGGGGACAGTCACGATTGGCGTCGTGAACGACGAGCGTACGCTCGCCACCGACGTGATACGGACGGATTGAACGGGCGTGTGATGGGAACCCTCTGAGCACGGGCGACCAGTGGAACGCGCGAACGCTGGACACCGCCTCGGTGGTGGTCTCGTCACCTCGTCGCGCCGGTCTCGAGACGGCTGGCAACGCCCCGTCCGTCGGTTCCGAGCTCGGTCCCACCCGTTCGATTCGGTTACTGGTGACCCTGTTCGCAGTAAGAACGTTCGATTCTGACTACCCCCGCGCATAACAATTCGTCTGGCCTGAGTCACTGCAGGATGTACCAATGAAGCGACGAACGTATCTCACGACTGCGACGGTGACGGCTACTGGGCTCGTGCTCGCTGGGTGTGCGGGCGGCGAGAGTCCCGACGACGGGGACGACGATGTCGGTGACGACGACGGACTCGAGGACGAAAACGGGGACGAGGAACTGGAAGACGAGGAAGAATCGGAGGGAGAAGACGAGGACGAAGAGTCGGACGGGGACCACTCGGAACTGGTCGGAACGTTCGACGACTTCGAAGCGCTCGACC
This sequence comes from Natronobeatus ordinarius, assembly GCF_024362485.1. Lineage (NCBI taxonomy): Archaea > Methanobacteriati > Methanobacteriota > Halobacteria > Halobacteriales > Natrialbaceae > Natronobeatus > Natronobeatus ordinarius. The sequence goes on from NZ_CP101456.1 coordinate 535,697, forward strand.
CGTGGTACGAATTCATCGGCTCCATCGACGCCGAGACGGAATTTTACTACGAAGGCTCCCAGTCGGCGCTCCTCGGGCCGAGAGAAGACGACGGCCAGGTCCGGGTCCGCCGCGAGCTGGACGACTCGATCGACGTCACCGACGTCGCTCCCGGACTCGCTATGGCCGCCGATCGCACCGGGACGGTCCTCATCCAGCTGCAAGACAGCGATGGCGACTACGTCGAGTACAGCCAGCGAGTTCGTCCCGGACTGCCACTGGTTCGCCACAACTTCGGGCTCACTCGAGTTCGTGGAGCGCCCGACCTGACCGAGGTGACGCTCCTCCAGATCATCCACTGGTTCGGCGAAGACGTCGAGGGGTCGCTGTGGGTCGACGACTTCCACTTCGTCCCCAGACCCACCACCGGCAAGGTGATGCTCCAGTTCCACGGCGGCTTCGAGACGCACTACACGGAGGGGCTCTCGATCCTCGAGGAGTACGACCTCCCGGCGACCGTGTTCGTCCCGACCGACCGAATCCGCCCCGACGACCAGGCCTCGGGTGACCGACTGACCGAGGCGCAGGTCGAGACGCTCGCCGGTGCAGGCTGGACGATCGGAAGCTACTCGGCTCGCGGGGCTCCCCTGGACGAAGCTGGCTCGACCGAGCGGGAGTCGGACATCGTCGATCCGATCGACTGGCTCGAAGAGCACGGCTACGAGGACGGCGCTCGGTTCTTCGCGTTCCCGGGCTCGCGATACGACGCGGAGTCGTACCAGCTCGTCCAGGAGCACTACGACCTGGCGTTCGCAGGTGACGCCCGATCTCAGGGCTACGCGGCGAACCCGCATCTCTGCTCGGTGGCCTCTAGCCCCGACGCCGGGGAGGCAGCGGAACTGCTCGACTGGACGGCCGAACTCGGCGGCATCACGACGATTCCGTTCTACCGACTCGAGGAGAGTGAGTCGATCGAGGGCCTCGAGGAGACGGCCGCCCACCTCGACGAACTCGTATCGGCAGGCGAACTGGACGTAATCACGCCCCAGGAGATGGCCGACGAGTACGTCTACTGATACTGTCGGACCGGTTCACACATCGATCGCACGCGACCGACCGTCAGCGAGTCCGACGGCCCGGCCGAGCGGCCGACTCCGTCGTCGCCGACCGATTCGATTCCGCTCACCACGTGCCAACGGCGTCAGACCGGCCGCTACCGGTCCGTTGGCGCCACAGCGTTCGCTGCCGGCGTGCTGGAGTGGTCCTAGAAAATTCAGGAACACGTGGGCGACGTGTCGTCCGTTCTAGGACCACAATACTGTACGCACTCGAGCAGAAAAAGCGGCCGTTCTTACTGTGCAACCCCTTAACACGGCTCCTGCTCGAGGCCGACGTCGAGCAGGGCGGCGTTGAGCAGGCCGCCTCCGATCGCGAGGAGGTTGAACAGGCTGAGCGCGAGCACCGTGAGGACGACGCCAGTACCGGAGAGGACGAGGGCGGCCGGCAGCGTCTCGACGGTGTACGTGCCGAACTGGTAGGTCACGCCGGGCTGGTCGTACGCCAGCGGCGCCGCGAGCAGCGTGGCGACGACCGCGCCGACGGTGACCAGCAGGGTGAACGCGACGACGCCGTAGACGAACTTGACGACCAGCAACAGCACGCTCGTCCAGGTCGTCGGCGCGGTCAGCAGCCGCTTCAGGGCCTCGAGGACGCCGTCGTCCTCGTCCATGAGAAAGCCGTCGCGGACCGCTTCCGGGAGCGGGACGTCGACGCCGACGAGGTGGGTCGCCAGGCGGGCTTCGAACGCCGCGACGATGGTCGCGCCGAGGATCGTCGCGATCAGCAGCGGGATACCGACGAGCGTGATCGCCATTCCCACCCCCGTCGAGAGTCCCACCACCACGCCGACGAAGTACGCCAGCCCGAGCGGGAACGCCAGCACGAGGTAGATGAGGTTCAGGTAGGTTCGCGCCCGCAACGGGGCGGTCACTAGTCGACGGGGTGAGAGTTCTGAATCGAGTGTCTCGGTTGCGTGCATCGCTACCTGAGCGTAGCGGCCCAACGGCCGTATAACGGCTCCCACGACTCCCGGCCCGCTAACCCTGCACAACAGTTATATGTTAGATTCATCGACTCGCCGCTCGCATCCAGTCCGCCAGTCGCGTCCGTCCAGTCTGCCGGTCGCATTGCGTCCGTCCGTCGAGTCCGCCAGTCGCATCGCGTCCAGCTTGAGTCCGCCAGTCGCATCGCGTCCAGCTCGAGTCCGCCAGTCGCATCGCGTCCAGCTCGAGTCCGCCAGTCGCATCGCGTCCAGCTCGAGTCCGCCAGTCGCATCGCGTCCAGCTCGAGTCCGCCAGTCGCATCGCGTCCAGCTCGAGTCCGCCAGTCGCATCGCGTCCAGCTCGAGTTCGGCGGTCACCGACCGCGTGGTTAAATTCCTCCCCAATTCCTAGTACGGCACCGTTATCACTCGCCGTAGGGTCGTTCGACCGATGACCCGTTCAGCTTCGTCGCCGGATGAGCGACCGCGGTCTCGAAAGTCGGTGCTCTTCTGTCTCGAGTGTGAGCACGAGAGTCTCGTCGACGGCGACTGGCTCGTTCGTCGCGAGCGGGGAGCGCTGGTCTATCAGTGTCCCGTCTGCCGAACGACGATCGCGAGCCGGCCGGCTCACAGTGCGACGGGGGCGGCCGCCCAGTGGACGTCGCTGTACGCCGACTGGGTCGAACAGTGGACGACCTGGTACTGTCGAGCGACGCCGTCGTTCTGACGCCGTGGTCACTTCTCCGATGGGACGGTCGTCGAAAACGTACTGGATCGATTCGCGTCGGTCACTTCGCCTCGATCGGCGGGGCGTCCCCGTCCTCGGCGGCGTTCAACTCCGTGGCGACGAGCGCACGGTAGGCCCGGCGCAGCCGTTCGGAGAGCGCCTGGTGTGAGACGCCGAGCTGTTCGGCCAGCTCCTGCATCGACGTCTCCCGGGGGATCCCGAAGTAGCCGTACTCGTGGGCGGCGACGAGCGTCTCGTACTGTTTGGGCGTCAGTCCGGTCGTGGACGACTGCGTCTCGGTGAGGTCGGTGAGTCGAACGAGGTTCGCGGTGACGTCCCGGTCGACGAGCCGATCGTAGACACGGCTGACGTCCTCGCGATCCGCGAACCGGGCCGTGAGGTGCCACCGCCCGTCGGCGGCCGACGCGGAGAGCACCGTCCCCGTTTCGTCGGCGATCAGCTCGAAGACGTTGACGCCGCTGTCGGCGAACTCGACCTCGTACAGCCACCGCTCCTCGCTGTCCAGCACGGGCGTGTGCGACGCCACGGATGGTGCGGCCTCGAGCGCGGATTCGATCTCCGCTCGCGTCGCACCGGCGAGCCACAGCCGGTGGCCGCTGGATGCGATCACCTGCTCCATCTCACAGACGATCGACGGGTTCGATTCGAACACCGATCCCAGTACGGTGTCCGTCGCGGGTACGTGGAGATCTGCTACTGTCGTCATGGGTCTTCAGCCATCGTAGCCGGACCAGCGAATTAACCCCGTTTCCAAAACAGTTAGCGAGGGTCTACCTGAACGTCTCCGCCGAACGACGGTCGTCTCGAGTGGGGTGCTCATCGGACGAGCGTCCACGACTGGCCTCGCGGGCGCTGTCCCGCTGGAACCACACGCTTAAGCGCCCGCCACGCTTCTGACCGCCGAATGACCGATGAACTCGAGAGAGCCGTCGACGAGGCCGACGAGGCGGCGACCCGTCGAAACGAGGTCGCAGCTCGCGTTCGCGCACATGCGGGCCGCATCGCACGCGAACTCGCCGTGCTCGACGGCGGCGAGTACGGGAGCGAGACGTTCGAGACGGACGCCGGGACGTGGACGCTGAAGTTCGAAGCGGGCGACGTCGAGTACCTGCGGTACAAGCCGCGCTCGGGGTCGGAGACGTACGTCGTCTCCTCGAAGTCGCCGCCTGAGCCGGAGGCGCTCGCGACGGCGATGACCGACTACGGGGCGTTCGTCGACGCCTACGCGGACCACGTCGCGTCGCTCGAGGGCGTCCTCGACGACGTGCCGACGGAGTTTCCGGAACCCGCGTCGACGGCGTCGCTGGTCGCTGAGCGGGATCGGATCGCCGACCGCATCCGCGACGTCGCCGACGCGATGGCCGGCGAACTCCACCGACACGACGGCGAGTACGGCACGTTCACCGCGCGCGTCTCGGGAACGCGCTGGGAGCTGAAGTGGGACGGCGACGCCGCCTCCTACCTGCGCGTCGGCGGGGAAGGCGGCACCTACCTCGTCTCACAGTACGGCCAGCCGTCGGCGCTCGACGTCCGCCGCTACGCCGAGGAGGTCGCCGGCTTCGTCGAGGCGTTCAACGACCACGTCGACGAGCTCGAGGCGGACGTATCACGGATCACGTTCGACTCGTCGACGTGACCGTCACGTGTAGCCGGCCGTTTCCGACGTCATGGACACCCTACGCCGGGGTCGCTCGAGTAAACGACTCGACAATCAGGACTACTGACTAACGAGTTTTTCCGGTCAGCACCCCCCGTATCGGGTGCATCATGAGCGTAACACGACGCACGACGCTGAGAGCCCTCGGGGCGGCTGGCGCAACCCTCGCCGCGAGCGGCACCGTCCTCGCCGTTGGCGAACACGAAGACGACGAACGCGAGCCGGACGCCGAGGAAGAAGACGACGAGGTCGAACCAGTCGACCCGGCCGGTGCGGCCGTCCGCGTCGGACACTTCTCCCCCGACGCCCCGAACGTCGACGTCTACGTCGACGGTGAGCAGGTCCTCGCTGACCTCGCGTACGACGAGGTTTCCGACTACCTCGAGATCGATCCCGGCACCTACACCGTCGAGGTGACGGCCGCCGGCGACCCCGAGACGGTCGCCTTCGAAGGCGACGTCGAACTCGGCCAGGCGTTCTACACGATCGCGGCCATCGGCGAACTCGAGGCCGGCACCTTCGAACCGCTGGTGCTCGTCGACGCGGGCGCCGCACTCGCCCGGCTCGTCCACGCCTCGCCCGACGCCCCGGCGGTCGACGTCTTCCCCGCCGGTGCCGAGGAATCCCTGTTTGCGAACGTTTCCTTCGGCGACGCCACCGACTACGTCCCACTGCCGGTCGGCGAGTACGAACTCGAGGTTCGCCCGGCAGCGGACGAACCGATGGCGAACGACGCCACCGACGACGCTGCCGATCACGACGAGAACGCCGCTGACGACCACGACGATGTCGAGGAGAACGACGTCGACGACGATGCCGATCACGACGAGAACGACGTCGACGACGACCTCCCAGTCGACGAGATGGAGGAGGCCGTCTTCACGGTCAGCGTCGACCTCGCGCCCGCAACGGCCTACACCGGCTACGCGATCGGCTACCTGATGCCCGAGGGCGACCAGCCGGCGTTCGACGTGAACGTCACCGTCGACGGCCCGTTCGCCGACGAGGAGCCACCCGAGGTGATGCCGGACGAGCCGCCGGAAGAAGCGCCCGAGGAGGAGCCTGAGGACGAGCCCGAAGAGGACGTCCCGGAAGACGACCCCGACGACGATGCTGTCCCGGAGGACGAGCCCGAAGAGGACGTCCCGGAAGACGATCCTGACGAACCCGTCGAAAACGATCACGACGACGAAGAGAACGACTACTGATCGTCTGGGGCGTCGACCGGTCGGCGCGTTCACCGACGTCCTCCATCACCGTGGTGGGTTTTCATACTACTGGACAACAGTCAGTAACCACTCGATCGCGCTGTGACCGGCCGTCGGACTCGCTGACGGCCGGTCGCGTGCGATCGATGTGTGAACCGTTTTTGTCCGGCAGTATCAGCTGCCGCCGTCGACCGTCACAGCGGCCGGCTGTGTCCACAGGCCGGACACTCGAGCACCCCATCCCGGACGAGTAACAGACTCCGCTGACAGCTCGCACAGGGGCCGGCGACCGAGACGCCCGTCGCGTCGCGCGTGACTGCCGCCAGCGTCCGCTCGACCTGCTCGAGGCGACGCCCGAGCGCGTCGACTCGCTCAGCCAGTTCCGCGTTCGATTCGAGCCGTGGTGGCATGCGACGTTGGGTCATCCACTTCTGTAGATCACCGACGGACAAAAGTCTCCCTAGTGGCCTCTCGCGGCTACATTCGGGAGTTCCTGATGGTTTCGTCTCTCGGGCAGTCGGCACTCGAGCGACCCGGTCGACACCTGTTCGCCCGACCACTTCCGGTCCGGTTTGCGACCCTTTATACCGTATGGCGGACCTAGCCACCTGCAATGGCGCAAGCGGGAAACTCCGAACTCGTCGACGCGTTCGAGCAGTTCTTCCGGAACTACTACGACAACGAGGTCAAACAGCTTGCGCAACGGTACCCCAACGAACAGCGCTCGCTCTCCGTCGACTGGAACGACCTCTACCGGTTCGACCCCGATCTGGCTGACGACTACCTCAACCAGCCCGAACAGCTCCAGCGCTACGCCGAGGAGGCCCTCCGACTGTACGACCTCCCGATCGACGTGAGCCTCGGCCAGGCACACGTCCGGATCCGGAATCTCCCCGACTCCGAGTCGCCCGAGATCCGTGAGATCCGCGCCCGCCACATGAACAGACTCGTGCAGGTGCGCGGGATTATTCGCAAGGCCACGGACGTCCGCCCGAAGATCGAGGAGGCCGCCTTCGAGTGCCAGCTCTGTGGCACCTTAAATCGCGTCCCCCAATCGACCGGCGACTTCCAGGAACCCCACGAGTGCCAGGGCTGTGAACGACAGGGACCCTTCCGGGTAAACTTCGACCAGTCCGAGTTCGTCGACGCCCAGAAACTCCGCATCCAGGAGAGCCCCGAAGGGCTCAGAGGGGGGGAGACTCCTCAGGCGATCGACGTCCACGTCGAAGACGACATCACCGGCGAAGTGACCCCTGGCGACCACGTCTCCGCTGTGGGCGTCCTCCGCCTCGAGCAACAGGGCAACCAGCAGGAGAAGTCGCCCATCTTCGACTTCTACATGGAGGGCATCTCCGTCGACGTCGACGAAGAGCAGTTCGAGGACATGGACATCACCGAGGAGGACAAACAGGAGATCGTCCGCCTCTCGGGTGAGGACGACATCTACGAGAAGATGATCGGCTCCATCGCGCCGGCGATCTTCGGCTACGACGACGAGAAACTCGCGATGATCCTCCAGCTCTTTTCCGGCGTGACGAAGCAACTGCCCGACGGCTCGAGGATCCGGGGTGACCTGCACATGTTACTGATTGGTGATCCTGGTACTGGTAAATGTGTCTCGGGTGATACATGTGTGACACTGGCCGACGACCGCGAGGTGCCCATCCGAACTCTCGTGGAATCGAACCTCGAGGATCCCAAACCGATCGATGACGGCTGGTGGGACGAGATCGATCTCGAGGTTCCATCGGTACAGGACGACGGATCGATCGCCCCACAGCGTGCCACGAAGGTCTGGAAGCGCGAGGCTCCGGATCGGATGTACCGGATTCGAACCTCGAGTGGACGAGAACTCGAGGTGACGCCGTCCCATCCCCTGTTCGTCTTTGATCCGACTGATGGATACGAAGCGATCCGTGCCGACGAACTGTCCGTCGGGGATGGTGTCGCGGCAGAGCCCAAAGGGGGAGTCTCCGGAGAGGTTGCGGATGACGTGATTGCCGACGGTGGTGTACACCGTCGTCGGGCAACGACCGACTCGATCGTCTCGATCGAGACGAGTGAACCCGATTACGAGTGGGTGTACGACCTCGAGGTCGAAGGCACGCACAATTACGTCTCGAACGGGATCGTCTCGCACAACTCCCAGATGCTCGGGTATATCCAAAACATCGCCCCCCGCTCCGTCTACACGTCTGGCAAAGGTAGCAGCTCAGCTGGGCTTACCGCCGCTGCGGTACGCGACGACTTCGGCGACGGCCAGCAGTGGACGCTCGAGGCCGGCGCACTCGTGCTCGCCGACCAGGGGATCGCGGCGGTCGACGAGCTCGACAAGATGCGGTGTGTGACGGGCGAGACACTCGTCGAGCTGGCCGACGGATCGACCGTTCCGATTCGGGACGTGGCGCGATCCCACGAGCTGGAAGGGACGATCGAACACCTCGAGAACGGTCGGACAATTCGCGACGTGGACATCTCCGTTCGGACGATGACCGAAGACGGCGCGATCATCGAACGTCCGGTGACGGCCGTCCATCAGTACGACGCTCCGGCGGAACTGATCGAAGTCGTCACCGAAGACGGGAATCGGCTTCGATCGACGTCCGACCACCCGTTCTTCGTCTACGAGAACGGCCACGTCGTCGAACGAGCCGCGGAGCACCTCGAGCCTGGAGACGACACGCTCGCGCCACGCAGTGAGTCCATCGCTGCGACGGACGGCGGTGCCGTACTCGCCGATTCGTCGGTCGACTCGAGTCTCCGTGACGTCGAGCCACGAGAGATCGTCGAGGTCCGACGAATCGACGGCGGCGACCGGGAGTCCGTCTACGACCTCACCGTTTCCGGAACCCACAACTTCCTCGCAAACGGCATGGTCGTCCACAACTCCGAAGACCGCTCGGCTATGCACGAGGCCTTAGAGCAACAGAAGATCTCGGTGTCGAAAGCCGGCATCAACGCGACGCTCAAGTCCCGCTGCTCGCTGCTCGGCGCGGCGAACCCCAAGTACGGCCGGTTCGACCAGTACGAGCCGATCGGCGAGCAGATCGACTTAGAGCCGGCGCTCATCTCGCGGTTCGACCTCATCTTCACGGTCACCGACCAGCCCGACGAGGAGAAAGACCGCGACCTCGCAGAGCACATCATCAACACGAACTACGCGGGCGAGCTGACGACCCAGCAACGGGAGATGACCTCCCTCGAGGTCAGCACCGAGGAGATCGAGGCGATGACCGCGAAGGTCGACCCGGTGATCGACGCCGAGCTGTTGCGCAAGTACATCGCCTACGCCAAGCAGAACTGCCACCCGCGGATGACCGAGGCGGCCCGGGAGGCGATCCGGGACTTCTACGTCGATCTGCGTTCGAAGGGGACCGACGAGGACGCGCCGGTGCCCGTGACGGCGCGAAAGCTCGAGGGACTGGTTCGGCTCTCGGAGGCCAGCGCGCGGGTGCGCCTGTCGGATACGGTCGAACTCGAGGACGCCCAGCGAGTGATCGAGATCGTGCGCTCGTGTCTGCAGGACATCGGGGTCGATCCCGAGACGGGCGAGTTCGACGCGGACATCGTCGAGGCGGGCACCTCGAAGTCCCAGCGCGACCGGATCAAGAACATCAAGGGACTGATCGCCGACGTCGAGGAGGAGTACGACGACGGGGCGCCGATCGACGTGGTGCTCGAGCGGGCAGGGGAGATCGGCATGGACGAGTCGAAAGCCGAGCACGAGATCGAGAAGCTCAAACAGAAAGGCGAGGTGTACGAGCCGAGCACCGATCACCTGCGGACGACCTGATAGGGTGGGTGTAACTGTGTACCGATGATCGTCCCACCGGGACGGCGAGAATCGGTACGAGCCGCCACCCAGCGGGCTGAGAGGCGACGACCGGCGTCGTATCGACTCGCTGGCGAGCGTCGGTTCCCGGGTTCTCAGGTCGTATCCGTTTCGACGACCACCATCGCTCCCAACTGGAGCGGCGTACACACTCCTCGCAGGTGCACTGGTGACCAGTTGCTATCGTATTCGTTGAAACGAGTTACACCCGGTCACAGCCGAGCGGTCTACCTCGGCTTCGTCGACGAGGCAGACCGCCGATGGTCGTGACCGGGTGTGCAATGACTTTCAACGGTTACTATATCTTGTGGCGAACCACACTGCCAAATTTGACAGTATGCCAAGGAATTTTATAATGTGGAGATTACTTATGGTTGAAATGAACGGGAATTTAGGGGGCGCGATGCTCGTCGTCGCCGATTCGCCGAACGCGCGACGGACGCTCTGGAATACCTGTAACGCGTACGAAACAGCCGTCGTGAGACGGTTCGGTCGCGCGGTGCTGTTCGAGGGGACCGAGTTCGGCGCGTTTCTTGCGCTCCGATTGCAGGTGAAACACGGCGATTCGGTCACCGTCGTGCGGACGGTGCCAGTCGACAGCCAGCGTGAGGCGTTCCGACGCGCACGAGAGGCGGCGGTGGCGTTCGAACGCCGAGAGCACAAGAGTACGCCGTATCCGAAGTTCGCGTCGGGCACCGACCATCCGATGCCAGAGGAGATGCGCAGCTGCGAGCTGCCGACTCCCGCTGACAACGCCGAGGCAGCCGAGACGAGCTGATCGAGGTACTATCGGTGATTGTCAGCCTCGAGGACGTCGCTGCTCGAGGCAACTACCGATACCCGGTCGAGCCGTTCCCGCTGATCGATTTCTTCGGTCCGAAAACTGTCGAGACAGGGTGACGTCAGGCGTTCAGCCGCCAGAGTTCGGCGTTGAGCACGGCGGCGAACGTCACCCACGCCAGGTAGGGGACGAGCAACGCCGCGGCCCGACGATCGACCCGGTCGAACGCGACGATCGTGGCGACGACGAGCATCCATAGGACCACGATGACGAGGAGGGCGAGGAGCAGTTCCTCGAGCGTGAAAAACGCGGGCGTCCAGGCGACGTTGAACGCCATCTGGAGGACGAACAGCCCGAGTGCGAGCCGCCGGCCGGCCGCGTCGCTGCGCCAGACGAGCCACAACGCGACGCCCATCAGGGTAAAGAGGAGCGTCCAGACGACCGGAAAGGCGATCTCGGGCGGGTAGAAGGTGGGCTTCTCGAGGGCGCGAAACCACGGGCTGTCGGGACTCGAGAGGATGCCGGGAACGCTGCCGACGACGTTGATCAGGAGGACGAAACCGATCGCTCGCAGGAGCTCGTCGCGCTCGAGGGAGCTGCCACTCGCCGTGTCCGTCGCCATGTCCCCACTACGGGTCGAACGCGGATAACGTGTTCCTCGAGGTCGTCATCCGTCGTCGTCCGCCGACAGCCCCTCGATGAGCGACTCGAGGGCCGCGACGTGCTCTTCGAACAGCTCGCGACCCTCGTCGGTCAGCTCGTAGGTCGTCTGGGGCTTGCGGTCGACGAACTGCTTTTCCACGTGGACGGCCCCGGCGTCTTCCATCCGGCCGAGGTGACTCGAGAGGTTCCCCTCGGTGACCTCGAGTGCCTCGACGAGTTCTGGGAACGCCGTCTCGCCGTGGCGATAGAGGTACGCGAAGATCTGTAACCGGGTCGGCTGGTGTACGAGTTTGTCGAGGTCCATCGTCAGCTGTCTCGAGCCAGCGAAAGGTACGCGAGGACGCCGTAGACGGCGTAGCAGACGCCGAAGACCGCGTATCCCCACTCCTGGAGGAAGGGGATCCGTACCATCGCAACTGCGAACACCAGAATCCAGGCACCGCCGATATAAAAGGCGTACCTGTCGCGGTCGCGGACGTAGTAGGCGGCGAGGGTCGCTCCCGTCACGACGTAACTCGCCCCGACGGCGCCGACGACGAGCGCGAAGATCGTGGCGCTCTCGACGAGTGCCGTGGCGTCCTCGAGGAACGGGCTCACGACGAACAGGACCGCGAGCAGGTAGCCGACGATCGCCAGGAGCTGAACCCTCGTGCCCGGTTTCGGTGGGCCACGTTCCGGTTCGTCGTACTCGTCGCCGACGTACCACGCGTAGAGAGCACCGGCGCCCATGAACCCTCCCCAGGCGGCGGCGTGGCCCCAGCCGGGAAGTTCGTATGTGACGACGGCCTGTGAGCCGAAGGCGGCGAGCATCGTCAGCGGCGCGTAGACGAGCCACAGCTGGAACTGCGAGGGATAGCGCTCGTGGAGCCCCATCGCGTCTTTGATCCCCTCGAGGTCGGCCCGGAGCGCGTCGACGTCGACCTCGCCGTCGTCGGTCATCTCCTCACCTCAGAACGGATCGTTCCGGCCTCGGAGGGGATGAGACGTGGCGGCTCCGTTTTGTTGGCAGTTCGTGGGTTTGTCGGTCCGTAGTGTCGATCGGTCATGGCTGGACGTGGACGTAGTAGTTGAACAGGTCGGTGTAGTTCGGTTCGACCTCGGTCACGCGGGCGTTGTCGCCTCCCTCGATCGCCGCCCGGAGGGTCTCGAGGTCGCTGTCGGCGGCGAGGAAGCCGCGTGCCTCCCCGCCAAGCGGGAACAACTCGCCGTCGACGACGTACGTCTGTGCAGTGCGGATCGCCGACCGCCCGCTGACGCGAACCACCGGCGGCACCGACTCGAGTAACTCCTCGGGAGTGCCGACCGTTGAGATCGTCCCGTCGGGCATGAAGGCGATGCGGTCGGCGAGGGTGGCGTCGATCGGGCGGTGACTCGAGAGCACGACCGTCGCGCCGGCCGCGTTGCGCTCGAGGACGACGTCGTGAAACCGCTGGACGTTCGTCAGGTCGACGCCGGCGGTCGGCTCGTCGAGCAAGTAAAGCGGAACGTCCGCGCTCATCGTCAGGGCGAACTCGAGTTTCCGTTTCATCCCTTCGGAGTAGGTCTCGACGAGTTTTCCGAGGTCGGCCGTGAGCCCGAGCTCCTCGACGTAGCTCTCCCAGCGGTCGGTAAATCGGGGCTGAACTCGGCCGTAGAAGTCGACGTTCTCCCGGCCGGTCAGCGTCTCGACGGCGACCGAATCCTGGAGCAGAAAGCCCAGCGTGTCGCCGGCGGCCGCCTGCGGAGGCTGTCCGAAGACCTCGATCTCCCCCTCGGTGGGCCGTTCGCTCCCGGCGAGACACGACAGCAGGACCGTCTTCCCGACGCCGTTGGGACCCATCAGAAGGAGGATCTCGCCCTCGTGGACCTCGAGGTCGACGCCCTCGAGGATCTGGTCGTCGGGGCCGAACGTCTTGTGTAGGCCCGTTCCGGACAGTGCGAGGTCGGTCACGGCATCACCTCCCGTTTGTAGAGGACGCGACGCGTCGTGGCGATCCCGACGCCGAGGGCGAGTACGGCGTAGGCGGCGAGCACGGCGAGCCCGACGGCCGCGTCGGGGGCCACCGGCGGCGCGATTCCAATCTCCGCCGACGGCGGGACCACGAGGTGGTGGGCGACCAGTCGCGTGGCGAGGGTGTGTGGCATCCAGTTGAGCAACCAGTCGGGCCCGTGGAAAACGGAGGGATCCGTGCCGTTGTACCCCGAGAGCATGAACGCCACCAGCGCGAGGCTGACGGTGATGATCGAGGCGTAGCGGGAGTTACGAACGGCGACGGAGACGACGACGGCGACGACCATCCAGAAGACCGCGAACGTGACGAGCGCTGCGAGGACGTAAAGCGGCGAGAACCCAGAGCGGAGGTCGAAGCTCGCGCCGGTCGCGACGCCGATCGGAAGGACGACCGCGAACGCGACGAGCGCCAGGGTGGCCCCGGCGACCATCCGTCCCGCCAGGTCAGCAGTGGGTGCGATCGAGAGTGCCCGGAAGTGGACGTAGCGGTCAGCCTCGAGGTCCGCCCCGAGCTGTTCGCTGAAACTGTTGAGCGCGGCGATGATGGCTCCAAAGGTGCCGTAACTGACCGCAATACTGGCTTTCACGTACGGTTCGACGTCCGCTGGAACGTCGCCGGGGACGAACACCAGGATGGTCAGCAGGTAGAAGCCGGCGGGAAAGCCGATGGTCCAGAACAGGACGCCGGTGTCCCGGAACAGCTCCCGGACGTAGCGCTCGGTGAACGCCCGCGACTGGCTCGTCCACCGCTCGAGGTCGCGTCTCCCGGTCGGGGTCGACAGCGTGGTCGTGTCGGCCGTCATCGTTCTCGTGTTACAAATAACTCTCCTGTGCAATAAGCATTGCCAATAAATGTACTTTGTAGCACAAAGCAAATGGGCAGCTAAACAACAGATGTACTCGAACGTCACCCGTAACCCGGTGGTGTCGACCGTATCGCCGTGTAGGGTGCCTACAGGAAGTCGACCTCGAGAACGTCGGTGATCCCGGGAGCGTCGAAATCGGTGTCGAAGTCCGCGGGTCCACTCTTGAACACCTCACCCTGGTAGCCCTCGAACAGTACCAGCGGTGGGGCGACGGCACGCTCGTCGAGGTGGTCGTCGACGTACGTGACGGCCTCATCGACGCCATCGAGGCAGTCGATGAGGACGCTGCTGTCGTAGACCGTCATCGGTCGCCGACGCCGCGTTTCATCTCCTTGCGCTTCTCCCGTGCGCGTTCGGCCGCGTCGGTACCGGCCCAGAGCCCGGCCCCGTCCCGGACCGTCTCGCGCCGGTCCTCGACGAGACGCGAGAGCAGGTCGTCGAAGGTCTCGTCCTCGCCCTTGAGTGCCTCGAGCGCCGCGTGCGTCTCGTCGTCCACGCGGATGGTCTTGCTTATAGCCGTTTGTATACGGACCAGTGTACAGGGCCGTTTTCCCGATCCGGCCTGACCACTTTCACCGCGGTACGAGAACCCTTAACCACGGCGCGCTCGAATCCCGTCCCAATGGCTACGACGGACGAGGAAGTCCCTTCCATCGAGCACCCGCTGCTCGAGTCGAACTTCCTCGAGCGACGCCTCTACCAGCTGAAACTCGCCGGAACAGCGGCGAACGATCACACCCTCGTCTGTCTCCCGACGGGGCTGGGTAAGACGACGGTGAGTCTGCTCGTGACCGCTCGACGGCTCGACGAAGTGGGTGGGAAGTCGCTGATGCTCGCACCCACCAAGCCGCTCGTCCAGCAACACGCCGACTTCTACCGCGAAGCGCTCCGGATTCCCGACGAGGAGATCGTCGTCTTCACGGGCGACGTCAGCCCCGACGATCGGGCCACACTGTGGGAGGAGGCGACCGTGATCATGGCGACGCCGCAGGTGATCGAGAACGACCTCGTCGGCTCGCGAATCTCCCTCCGGGACGTGACCCATCTCACCTTCGACGAGTGTCACCGCGCCACCGGCGACTACGCCTACAACTACATCGCCGAACGCTACCACGCCGACGCACGCGAGCCGCTGGTGACGGGGATGTCCGCGTCGCCGGGCGGCGACGAGGAGGCCATCCTCGAGGTCTGTGAGAACCTGGGCCTCCACGAGGTCGAGGTGATGACCGAGGAGGACGCCGACGTCGCCGAGTTCACCCACGAGACCGACCTCGAGTGGGAACGCATCGAGTTGCCCGAGGAGGTGCTCGAGATCCGCGACGCGCTGAACGAGGTGATCACGGACCGACTCGAGAAGCTCAAAGAGCTCGGGATCGCCCGCTCGACGAAGCCGGATCAGTCCCAGTCGGACCTGAACCGGATGCGCGCGGAGCTTCAGCAGCTGATCGGCAACGACCAGTCGACGGGCTACAAGGGGATGTCGATCCACGCGGAGGTGATGAAACTGCGCCAGGCCGTGACCCTGGTCGAGACTCAGAGCGTCGAGGCTCTGCGGCGGTACTTCGAGCGCCAGCGCAACCAGGCCCGGACGTCGGGCGCCTCGAAGGCGAGCCAGCGGATGGTCTCCGATCCCCGGGTTCGAGAGGCGATGCGCAAAGCCGAGTCGTTCGACCAGCTGCACCCGAAGTACCGCAAGACGCGGATGCTCCTGGCCGAGACGCTCGGCCTCGAGGGCGGCGAGCGCGTGATCGTCTTCACCGAGTCGCGGGACACGGCCGAGGCGCTGACTGACTTCCTGTGCACGAGCTTCGACGCGAAGCGCTTCGTCGGCCAGGGCGACCGCGAGGGCTCCGATGGCATGACCCAGAACCAACAACAGGCGGTGCTCGACGAGTTCCGGGCTGGCGAGTTCGAGGTGCTCGTCTCGACGTCGGTCGCCGAAGAGGGCCTCGACGTCCCCGAGGTCGATCTCGTGCTCTTTTACGAGCCCGTCCCCACCGCGATCCGGTCGATCCAGCGCAAGGGCCGAACCGGCCGGCAGTCGAAAGGGCGCGTCGTCGTCCTGATGGCCGAGGACACTCGTGACGAGGCGTACTTCTGGATCTCCCGCCGGCGCGAAAAGGAGATGGAGTCGGAGTTGCGTCAGCTGAAGGGTGTGGCCGAGGAGATCGAGGAGGAACTGGACGCGAGCCAGCAGTCGCTCGAGGCGTTCGAGACCGGGGCGAAAGTGAACGACGGAACGGAAAAACCCGGTGACGGAAGCGGGGTCTCGAGTGGAAGCAAGGGGGTTGCGAAGCAGCCGGGGCTCGAGGACTTCGCCGACGTGGACGACGGCGACGCCGAAGCCGGCACCGGGGACGTCGAGCCACCGACGCCGGACGAGGAGGCGGAAACGATCGAGATCGTCGCCGACCAGCGAGAGATGGATTCGGACGTTCCACGGGAGCTCTCGAGGCGCGCGGACGTCGAGATTCGCCTCGAGACGCTCGCCGTGGGCGACTACGTGCTCTCCGATCGCGTCGTCGTCGAGCGCAAGTCGACGGCGGACTTCGTCGACTCGCTCGTCGGCGACGATCGGTCGGTGTTCGAGCAGGTCGGCGCGATGGCACGAAACTACTCGCGGCCGATCGTGCTCGTCGAGGGCGAGGGGCTCTACGAACAGCGCGACATTCATCCGAACGCGATCCGCGGGGCGCTCTCGAGCCTCGCGGTGGACTTCGGCGCGAGCGTGCTCAGAACCGAGAGCGAGGCCGACACGATGGAGCTGCTCGCGGTGATCGCCGGCCGGGAACAGGAGACCTCGGGTCGGTCGGTGTCGGTCCACGGCGAGAAGGGGACCAAGACGCTCGGCGAACAGCAGGAGTACGTCGTCTCCTCGATCGCCGAGATCGGGCCGGTGACGGCACGGGCGTTACTCGAGGAGTTCGGCTCCGTGGAGGCGGTGATGATCGCCACCGAGGAGGAGTTGATGGAAGCCGACGGCGTCGGGAAGGTGACGGCCGAGCGAATCCGCGAGGTCGTCGGGAGCGACTACACGGGCTGACCCGCTCGAACCGTTCGTGGGGCTCGCCTCACCGACCCAGCACCGCGAGCGCTTCCGCCGCTTCGCGGGCCGCCTCGAGGCAGTCGCGCGCGTACCGGGGGTCGTCGGTCTCGGCCGCCTCGCGGGAGAAGCGTTCGAGCGCTTCGGTGAGCGACGCCCGGGCCGTCTCGAGGTCGGCGTCGACCGGTGGGCTCGAACGGCGGCCCGTTCGCTCGCGGGTTCGCCGGCCCCTGTCGACGCGTTCCTCGCGACGGCCGGACGACTGCTGTGACGGCGGCGTCCGACGGGGTGGTGTCGTGTGGCGGACGACGCTCGCGTCCGCGGTCCGACTCGAGTCCGTCCGTTCTTCCTCGGAGGCGGACGCCGGCGGTTCGGTCGCTTTCTCCTCGTCGGCCGTCGGGGTGGCCGGCTCCGGCTCGGCTCGCGACTCGGCGGCCGTGGCGTCCTCGGCCTCGGCCTCGCCCTTGTCAGCCGTCTCTGCCGCCGACTCTTCTTCGGCTGCCGATTCAGCCACCTCGTCGTCCGACTCCTCGAGGTCGGGTCCTTCGACGGCCTCGGGCCCCCCGTGACAGGAGGGACAGAAGGTCACCCCGTTCTGGCGAAAGAGGGGGTCCGCACAGGTGTCACAGTGGGTGTTGGTCATCGTCGCCCCCTTGAGCAGGAGGTCGCTCATCCGCTGGGTGGCTTCCCGGTCGCGTTTGTCGCGCTCGTACTTCTTCCGAAGCTTCTCGCGCTCGGCTTCCTTGTCGAAGTCGCTCATGGAAGAGACAAGGCCGTCATCGGTCGAAAAGGCTACGGATAGTTCACCAGGCCGTCAGCGCTCGACGGCCGTGGTCGGCGACGAGGATCGCAAGGAAGGTGAGCGCGCCGGTGAGCGCGAACGCGCCACCGACGTAGAACACCGACGCCATGCTCACCTCGACCATGAGCCAGCCGGCGATGAGCGGCCCCAGCACCGAGCCCGGCCGCCAGACGAGTTCTCGGATGCCGAAACTCGAGGCGACGCCACCCTGGTCCGTTCCCTCGTCGGCGAACAGTGCCATGCTCGCCGGCTCACGAAAGGAGTCGGCCACGCCGAGCAGCCCCGAACAGACGACCAGCGGCAGGTACGCCGGGGGAACGTCGCCGAGGACGGGCAGGCTCACTCCGGTCCCGATCGCGGCGCCGATCGCCGGTGAGAGCGGAATCGCGATCGCGATCAGGCCGTAGGTGCCCCCGCCGGCGAAGACGAACAGCGAACGGCCGTAGCCGTCCGAGAGCCGGCCGGTGAACAGCTGGCCGACCATGTTCGTCGCCTTCTCGGCGGTGACGGTGACGGCGACGGCGGTCGCCGCAACCCCGAGCCCGCCGCCGGCGAGGGCCGTCCCCGCGTAGATCGGAACCCACGTCCGGACCATCGTCACCGCGAAGGCGTACTGGGCCCGGAAGCTCGTGATCGTCAGGAGCTTGCGATTGAGCGCGAGGTCGGCGAACGGAAAGCCCGTGATCCGGGTGTCGTCGGACTCGAGGGTGGTGAACAGGCCGATCCACGCGACGACCACGAGGACGACGATGATCGTGAAGATCGGCCCGAAGCCGACGGCGTCGAAGATCCAGCCCGCCGAGAGCGAGCCCACGATCGAGGCGAGAAAGGACGCGGCGTTCGCTTTCCCGATCCGGTCGGCGCGCGTCCCGACCGACGCGAGTTCGCCAACCAGCGAGAGCGTCATCAGCCCGGCGCCGGTGACGGCGATCCCCTGCAGGGCCCGGACCAGAATGAACGACCCAGAGGAGTCCACGAGCGGGAAGAGCGCGTAGACGACGGCACCGACGGCGAGCACGCACAGCAGTACGGTCCGTTTGTCGAACCGGTCCCCGGCCCAGGCCAGCGGAACGACCGCGAGCGTCTGTGCGAGGGTGAACCCTGTCGTGTACATCCCGATGACGAACCCGGCGCTGATGGTGATCCCGAGGATCGTCGTCGCCTGCGGATCGAGGACGTTGATGTACGTCGGCAGCAGCGTCAACAGCGTTATGAAGCCGAATCCCTCGGCGAATCGCGTCAGATAGAGGATCCAGAACTGGGTGGCGTCGGCCCCCGAATCCGACCGTCCGCCTTCAGTGGCTCCTGAATCCGTCGACTCAGCGGGTGCTCCCCGGCTTCGGTCCTCGCGCGGTCTCACACCGACTCTCTCGAGAGTCGGTCAAAAACGGTTGTGATCTGTGACGCGAACTCCTCACCGATCCCGGGCGTCCTCGAGTCGGTCCACCGCCTCGGCGGGCGTCTCGACGGGCTCGACGCCGGGGACGTCGTGGCTCTCGAGGCCGACGACCGGGCGGTCGTAGATGCCCGCGAAGCCGATCTCCGTGAGCGTGCCGTGGCTCCCCGAGAGGGCGACCACACCGTCGCCGTTGAGCACGACGAGGGCGTTTCGGGCGTGGCCAAGTCCGGTCGCGATCGCCGTGTCGACGTACTCGTTCGCGGCGCCGCGGTCCTCGACGGGGAGGATTCCGATCGTCTCGCCACCCTCGGTTTTCGCCCCGCGACAGACCGCTTCCATCGTGCCACCGAGTCCACCGCAGACGACCGCGTGGCCGCGTCGGCCGAGTTCCCGGCCGACGGCCTCCGCGACGGCCGCCTCGTCGTCCGTGATCGATCCGCCGCCGATGACGCTCACGCGCATGTCCTCGAGCGCGGCGCCGGCACGGATGAACGTGACGGGTTGGGTCGGGACACGACACCCGGCCTTTCATCACAAATCATACAGTATTCGACGGATTTAACGCCGTACCGGCTGGAGCTTCACGTGGTATGACGAAAGTTAGCGTGGTCGGCGCGGCCGGCACGGTCGGCGCCGCGGCCGGCTACAACATCGCACTGCGAGGGATCGCCGACGAGCTCGTCTTCGTCGACATTCCGGACATGGAGGACACGACGGTCGGCCAGGCAGCCGACGTCAACCACGGCGTCGCCTACGACGCCAACACGGTCGTCCGGCAGGGCGACTACGAGGACACCGCGGGCTCGGACGTCGTCGTCATCACGGCGGGCATCCCGCGAAAGCCGGGCCAGACCCGGATCGACCTCGCCGGCGACAACGCGCCGATCATGGACGACATCGGTGCCTCACTCGCCGAGTACAACGACGACTTCGTCACGATCACCACCTCGAACCCGGTCGACCTCCTGAACCGCCACCTCTACGAGGTCGGCGACCGCGCTCGCGAGCAGGTGATCGGCTTCGGCGGCCGACTCGACTCCGCCCGATTCCGCTACGTCCTCTCCCAGCGCTACGACGCGCCGGTGCAAAACGTCGAGGCGACGATCCTCGGCGAACACGGCGACGCCCAGGTCCCCGTCTTTTCGAAAGTTCGGGTCGACGGCCAGGACCTCGACGTTTCCGAAGACGAAAAAGAAGCGATCCTGGGCGAGCTCAAAACCAGCGCGATGAACGTCATCGAGAAGAAGGGCGCGACGGAGTGGGGGCCCGCCACGGGGGTCGCTCACATGGTCGAGGCCGTCCTGCACGACACCGGCGAAGTGCTGCCCGCGAGCGTCGTCCTCGAGGGTGAGTACGGCCACGAGAACACCGCCTTCGGCGTCCCCGTCAAGCTCGGTTCCGGGGGCGTCGAGGAGATCGTCGAGTGGGAGCTCTCGGCGTTCGAGCGCGAACAACTCGGCGAAGCCGCCGAGAAGCTCGCAGAGCAGTACGAGAAGATCGCGTAGGTGCCGGGGCGCTCACCATCTCACTGGCCGCTTTTCGCAGTCCAGGCCCTCGAGCGTGACGCTCGATCGGCGTCGCCATCGTCGACGTCAGATCGGAGCCGCGCTCGGTCTCGATAGAAGCAGTGCGTCTCGGCTACTCGAGTCGACATCGGTCGCTCGAGTCATCAGTACCAGCTCGTCGTCACTGGATGTGCCCTTCCCGGCGCAGCTGGTCGGCCTCGTTCTTCTCGTAGCGCCAGGTGATGTCCGCCTTCTCGTCCTGCCAGTCCCAGGGGGAAACGAGCACGACGTCGTCTTCGCGGATCCAGATGCGCTTTTGCATCTTGCCGGGAATGCGCGCGGTGCGCTCTTTCCCGTCCGCACAGCGTACTTTGACGCGGTTCGCCCCGAGCATGTCCGTGACGGTCGCGAAGACTTCGTCCTCCTCGGGCATTCGGAGGTTCTTGCGACCGCCCTCGTCGCCACTCATGGCCCGACGTTTGCGGCCGAGGCGTTTAACGTTTTATCGTTTCTGGCGGCTGAACCGGCTTACGGCGCGGGCTTCGTGTGCCCTCTGTGAATCACGGCGTTTATGGCGCTTCCACGAGCAGTCCGGGTCATGCTCAGGAACCTCGGCCCAGTCGGCATCGTCGGCGTCCTGTCACTCGTCGTCGGAATCGCCGTCGTGGCCCACGCGAACCTCCAGATCGCTGCCGGCATCGCCCTCGTGCTCGCCGGCCTCGGCCTCGTCGTGAAGTCGCTCGTCACCAGCATGCTCAGCGCCTGGGGGATGTTCTGATCGACCGGCGAGACGTCACCCCCCTCGAGAGCGTCACGGACACCCATCGCTCCGAACGATTTTGAGGCTCGAGCCCGTATGGCCACCATGGCTTACTCGCTTCACTACTACGATCTCGTGTTGCTCTGCATCATCGCCAGCCTCGGACTCGGCGCTGTGATCGGGCTCACGACGGCGATCGCGTTCGAGGTCGCCGTCCCGCTGTTCGGCGTCGTCGCGATCGCGTTCGTCGCCCACGCGCTGTTCGTCAACGGCCCCGTCGACGAGGCCGAGGACCTCACCGAGGAAGTGGCGGTCGAGGAGGTGCCGAAGGTGCTGTCGCCGCTCGAGTCACCCTCGGAGTGAGTCGGTCGCGTCAGGCACTCGAGCGTTTGGCTGCTTCGGTCTCACTGACCAAACGTTTTAATTCATAGGCCATTAACCATTTAAATAATTTTGTCATATATATATTTAGGAAGGGATAAATAATAGAGTGTCGAATCGGATATGTATGGAATATCTACTGGCCCTCCCAGTATTGAACACGATACTGTCTCTCGTCTTGCTAGGCTGGTGGGTTACGATCGATGCAAGTGACAGAGGCAGTAAGACGCCAGTTTTCTGGGGGATCGCTGTTATCGCGCTTGCAGGAATCCCGGCGGTTCTCTACCTTGTCTATCGAAAGAAGATTGGACCTCGGCGTACCTCCCCTGGTCGAAAAGAGAGCGCAGTCGGAACGGTGTTTGTTGCAACCCTTATCGGTTATGTCGGAGTGTTAGTAGCCCCTCCCGACCCCGTAACCGCTGGCCTGTACCTTCCAGTCGCGTTCGTAGTCGGCTTGATTTTCGGCTATCTACTCATCTGGCAAGGTGGCGTTCAGTTTATCCAAAGCACTCGATAATGTGGTGTGGTCGGTGCTGTTTTCCTCGTAGACGAGCGGCGGATCGCAGCCACGGCCGGGTTCGCGACGCGGCGCTCGAGTGCCATCCAGAACCGGACGAGCCGGCCGCGAAGCGACATTAGGCCTCGTTGTCGCCGGCCCGGTGTTCGCTGATGAGCCGGTCGACCATCGCGGTCGTCCGGCGTTTCTTGCGATCTTTCGCGCGGTCGTGCCAGTCGTCGATCACGGCCTCGACGTCGTCTTCCCGGGCGACGGCGAGTTCGTCGACTTCCTGCATCGCGACGTCGTCGGCGGGACCGACGGGGATCCCGTGATCGAACAGGATCCGGTCGGCGACCTGCGAGAGGCCCCCGTCTTTGAGGACGACCCGTGGCTCGAACTCCGCGAGCTGTTCGGCCGTCGACGTGCCCGCGCCGCTGGCGTCGCGCAGGTAGACGACGTCGCCGGGAACGAGTCCGTAGCTCTCGTGTGCTTCACGGATCGCCCCCTTCGTGAACTTCTCGACCACCTTCACCGGAACGAGCCCCTCCTTTTTCGCCGAGACGTCGCTGAAGTTCGAGTGATCGAGTTTCCACAGCGCCTTCATCCGCTCGACTTTCCGCTCGAGTTCTGCGACCTCGTCGCGGGCCTCGTCACGTTCGCGCTCGAGTCGATCGGCCTTTCGCTCGAGGCGAGTGACCTCCCGCTCTTTCAGCACCTTCCGGCGCTCCTCGCGACGGGTGACGGCGAGTTCGGCCTCGAGGTCCTCGATCTGCTCGTCGCGGTCCTCGACTCGTTCCTCCAGCGTCGAGACGTGCGACTGGAGCCGGTCGACCTGGCGCTCTAAGTCGCGGATCCGCTGTTCTTCCTCGGTGGGTTCCCGCGGCTGGTGGTCGGATTCTTCCTCGTCGGGTTCCTCCTCGCCCTCGAGGTCGCGCAGGACGGCCTCGACGCTCTCCTCACCGGCGACGACGCGGGCGATCACCTCGCCGCGGTCGATCCCCGGCGGGAGCTTTCTGGCGATGCGTTCGAACTGGTCTTCGTGGGCGTCGAACGCCGACAGCGCGGCGGCCATCGCGTCGCGCTGGTGGTCGTCCTCGTAGGGATGTTCGCGGGTGCGGTGTTGCTTCTCGTCGATCGGCAGGTCCCGATCCGGCGTCCAGCCCGCGGCGTCGAAGCTCCGGCGGAACTTTTCGACCGTTTCGGGCATCGGCGTCACGTCCGCGGCGACGATCACCGGCCGGCCGCGCTCGACGATCCACTCGATGACCCCGGCGGGATCGGTCAGCCGCGAGCTCCAGACGTCGAGGACGTCGCCGTCGAGGCTCACGATCGCGACCGCGGTCGTCGTCCCGGGGTCGACGCCGACGATGACGTGGTCGCGCCGTTTCGCCAGCGGGCGGAACTCGATGCCGTCCCGCCGGAGTCGCTCGATTTCGATCCGGACGTCGCCCGAGCGACGGGTCGAGACGGGGATGTCGGCTGGTCGGGCCTCGACCGTGAAGACGGCATTCGCGTAGCCGCCGTAGGCCTCACGGATCTCCGTCTCGTACTCGAGGTTCGCCGCCTCGAGTGCTCCCTCCACCTCGCGGGCTTCGCGCTTGACCGCGCCGTGGATGCGTCGGGTGTACCGGTCGGCGCTCCAGCCGCCCTTGCCGGTCGAGCGACCCCTCGAGACCTTGACCTCCGTGGTGTCGGTGAACGCGGAGACCTCGTGACCGACGTTGTGGGCGGCCAGCCGGGCGGCGGCCTCGGCTTCGGCCATCGGCTCTTTGGCGTAGGGGATGCCGTGACGCTTTGCGACCCGCGAGAGCGGTTCGGGCTGCTCGGCACCCGTCACCTGGACGAGCTTCGTTTCGGCGGGAAGCGAGCCCAGAAATCGGACGAGCGCGTCCTTATCCGTCGCGAGCTCGTACATGTTGTCCGTCGCGACGATGGCGGGCTCCTCGGCCTCGATCAACCGACACAGCTTCCGGTAGGAGACGACGTCGCGCTCGAGGTCCTCGCCGTCGTAGACGACCAGCGCGTAGGAGGGCGAGTCACCACGCACGTCGCCGCTCTGGATGTCGACCCCGAAAACGACCGCGTCCAGCGCACTCGTTCGCGTGCTCACGGACGGTGGTAAGGGGTACCGCGGTATAAATCCGGCGCGGGACTCGAGTCGAGGTCGAGACCGACTCGAGTGTTTCGTCACGGACGACCCAGCCGAGCGATTGATGTGGGCCGAGTGTCTATGTTCATGGAGGTGGCCATGGCCATGGGAAAATCGGAAAAGACCGTCGTCCAGACCGCACTCTCCCCGGAGGAGTACGAACGGTTCCGAGCGATCGCGCAGCGAGAGGACAAGACGCTCAAGGAGGCGTTGCGGGACGCGGCGAAGGAGTACGTCGGCTCGAGGGATCGACCGGACCCGGACGATCCGTTCTTCTCGTACCGGCCGCCGGAGGTCGACGACGAACGCGTGACGGCCACGAAGACTGACGAGTACCTGTACGGAGACAAATGACGACGACGCGATTCGAGCCGTTGCAGGACGGACCGACGCCACTCTTTCTCGATACGAGCGGGCTGTTCGCGTACTTTCATCCACGGGCAGACGAGCACGAGGAGACGAAGGCGTTCTTCGACCGGATTGTGACGGGATCGACTCCGTATCGACCGCTCTACACGAACACCTACGTCGTCGACGAACTCGTCACGCTACTCCAGTCGAAGGCGACGCCGTCGATCGCGTGGGAGGCGTTCGAGCGGATCGTCGAGTCAGGCGCGATCGAACTCGTCTACGAGAACGAATCACGTTTCGACGCAGTGGGGGACGCGCTCGAGCGGTACGACGACCACGGGATTTCGTTCACCGATCACATGATCGCCGTCACGATGCGGGAGTTGAACGTCGATCACGTACTGGCGTACGACGGAGACTTCGAGACCCTCGGACTGACGGTCGTCCCACGGTGACTCACTCCCCGGCGTTCGGATACGGCACCTCGAGTGTGTCTCCGTCGTCCGGAATCAGCACCTCGCCGTCGAAGGTGTCCCTGGCCTCGGCGAGGTGTGCGGAGACGTCGCCGGCGTAGCGCGAGGAGGTGCCCACGAGCGCGAGCCGTCTCGCTTCGGCCGCCTGGGCGATCCGGGCGGCGCCGCGGGCCGTCGCGTGACCCGTTTCGAGCGCGCGCTCGAGGCGGTCGTCGGCGAACGTGCCGTCGTGGATCAGCAGGTCGGGTTCGTCGGCGACCTCGGCGGTCTCGACCGTCGGACGGGTGTCGCCGGTGTAGACGACGCTGCGGCCGGGGCGTGGCTCGCCGACGACCTGCTCCGGCCGGACGACGGTGCCGTCCTCGAGTTCAACCGGTTCGCCCTCGTGGAGCCGTGAGAACTTGGGGCCAACGGGGACGCCGAGTTCCTCGGCGCGCTCGCGGTCGAACCGGCCCTTGCGCTCGTCCTCGACCAGGGCGTAGCCGACGGCGCGGGTGTCGTGGTCGACGTCGAAGACGCGGACCGCGTACTCGTCGGCGCGGTGGGCGACGTCCCCGCCGGCGACCTCCTCGATGCGGACCGGAAACGAAGGTCGGTTGCCCAGGGCGTGGACGAGCGAGCGGACCTCTCGACGGCGCCCCCGCGGGACGTGGATGGTGAGCGGTGCCTCGCGCTCGTTGAAGTCGAGCGTCTGCATCAGCCCCGGAATGCCGAGGACGTGGTCGCCGTGGGTGTGCGTGACGAACAGCTGTGAGACCGAAAAGCCGGTGCCAAAGCGCATCATCTGACGCTGGGTACCCTCGCCGCAGTCGAACAGCAACTCCTCGCCCTCGCGAGCGACGTGGACTGCGCTCGGGTTTCGCTCGGTCGTCGGGATGGCCCCGCTTGTCCCCAGGAACGTCACGCGCAGTGGCATCGGTCGCGTCTCCGTTCGCCGGGGCTAAACCGGCTTCGAATCCGACCCGGGCGAGTCGACGTGTCCCGAACGGGGCGGATACGGCTCGCGTCCGAACTGGTGGCGATCGGTCTCGGCCGGCCACAACGTGGACTCGAGCGACGAGAACGTCCGGCTTGAACGCCGGATCGCTCGATGCACCGCCGTCGAGAATCGAATTCGACCATTCGTAAGCACCATCAGCGAGCGTTCCTCGACGCCTGTCACCTCGCTTCAGTCCGTCGAATTCACGCCGTAAATTGCGTAGGTGGGGGCTAGCCGTTCGAACGACCGGCTTGCACGTGCAACGAACGGGGCAATTTACGTGGCTCGAGCGCATACCATCTTCGACATCGTCCCGGAACAGGTCGATGGGACAGGAGAGATGAACACGAAACCCATCAACGGCACGCGAAAGGGATGTTTGGCACGCTGAAGCGGCTCCTCGCGGTTCTGATCGCCGTCGCGATCGTCATCGCGGCCGGAGCGGTCGTCGGACAGGCCCCCGAACTCTTCGGCTCGGAGGTCGTCGAGGATCCCGAGGCGTCGATCGAGTTCACCGACCAGACCGGCGACGGGACGGCCGTGACGATCGACAACGTCTCGCTCTCACACGGTGGGTTCGTCGTCGTCGATGACGGGACGGGAACGATCGTCGGCGTCTCCGACTATCTCGGCGCCGGCGAGCACGAGAACGTCACGGTCGAGCAACGCGAAGACGACGACCTCGAGATGCTCGGCCAGCTAACGGCGACCGTCCACCGTGATACGACTGACGACGAGACGTTCGCGTTCGAGGAGACCGACGGCGAGGAGGACAGACCCTACGTCGAGGACGGCTACCCCGTGAGCGACACCGCGACGGTCACGGTCGAGGAACGACTCGACGAGGAGGCGCCGAGCACGTCGTTCCTCGTCGAATCGGTCGACGCCCCCGAGTCGGTCACAACGAACGAGACGCTCGAAGTCGTCGCGGAGATCAGAAACCCCAACGAGGTCGAGATGCGCCAGCACGTCGAACTCCGCGTCAGCGGCGAGGTTCTCGAGCGCCAGATCCTCGCACTCGAGGCCGAGGAGACGCGCGAGCTCACCTTCGAAGTCGACGGGAGCGCCCTCGAGCCCGGCGAGCAGGTCTATGGCGTCTACACGACCGACGACGGCGCACTCGGCGAGCTCGAGGTGATCTACGACGGCCCCGCGACCATCGAGGTGCTCGAGGCCGGCACCTCGAGCGTGACCGTCGACGCGACGCTCCCGGACGACGGCTTCGTCGCCATCGAGGACGAGACCGGCGACGTCGTCGGGACCAGCGATCCGCTCGAGGCCGGCGAACACGCCGAGGTGACGGTCGGCTTCGACGAGGAGGTAGACGACGGCGAGGAGCTGACGGTCGTCCTCTACGAGGGCGAGCCGGCCGAACTCGACGAGGCAGAACCGTTCGAGGAAGACGGCGAGCGCGTCGACGCGACGGCGACTGCCGAGGAAGCCGACGAGGACGACGATGAGTGAGCGAGTACCCTCACTGACGTCCGGATCGATGAGCGACGCGATCGATGAGCGACGCGATCGATGAGCGACGCGATCGATGAGCGACGCACGAGAACGGGTGCCAGCTGAGAACGGACAGCACGCTTATCGGACGCCGATTCGTACTCCGAAACCGTAATGAGTGATCGACGGGTCGAGTGGCGAATCGACGCGGCGAACTCGCGGTTCGTCCGCTGGGTCGTCTACGGTTGGCTCGGCCTCTTCGGCGGCGGCAGCCTCCTCGCGTTCGGCCTCGTCGCCAGCGGCGCGCTCGCCTCGGCGCTCGAGGGAGAGTTCGGCCGGTTCGCGTTCCTCGTGTTGCTCGTCCTCGTGGGCGGGCCGTTCTCGGTACTCTACCTCTGGCCGGCGATCCGGTCCGAGACGCGCCCGCCGCGCTCGCTCTTCGTGCCCGATTCCGCCGCCGACCCCGAGGAGCCGCTGGCCGACCGCTACGCCGAGGCCTTCTCCTGGCGCGGTGCGATCACTTCGATCGTCCTCAGCGCGCTGGCGCTGGTCGCGCTCGCCCGGTTCGACGGCCGTGCGCTGCTCGCCTACGTCGTGCTCTGGTTCGTCCTCCTGCCGATCGCCTCCGGCTTCGTCGTCTGGGGCCGGGTCGACCCCGACGAGCCGTCGCTCGAGTACCGCACTGGCGCCGTCCCGCTCGAGGCCGTCGAGACCGTCCGGCGACGCCGGCTGGGCGACGTGGTCGTCTACTGGCTCTCCTACCGGTCGGGAACGAGGCGACTTTCCACGCCGTCGTGGCTCACGCTGACGCCCGAGGCAGCCGACGCGCTCGACCGGGCGCTCGAGGCTGCCGAGGCGGACGAGGCGGAGCCGCGGTCGTCGAACCGGGCGGTCAGGCTCGTGGCGGTCGGGATCGGGCTGTCCTTTCTCGGCCTCGCCGCCGCGATCTGGCTGCTCGCGGCGGCCAATCCGCCCGTCGCTGTGTACGGCTCCCTGGTGACCGGGCTGCTGGGACTGTTTTTCTGCTGGGCGGGGCTGGCGCTCGCCTGACGACACGATCGAGCGGCCACGACGCACCAGCCGGACAATCGACCGATTCTTACCGCCACCGTCCCTACCTGGGGCCGATGGACGCGCCGCTGTGGACCGAGACGCACGCGCCCGCCCTCGAGGAGCTGTCCCAGGACGACGCCCGCGAGTACCTGGCGCGGGCGGTCGATGAGCCGATCAACCTGATTCTCCAGGGGCCGCCGGGCTGTGGGAAGACGGCGGCGGCGCGCGCGCTGGCTCGCGAGGCGCACGATGACCCCGACAACGACCTGATCGAGATCAACGTTGCCGACTTCTTCGGTCGGACGAAGACGGAGATCAAAAACGACCCACGGTTCGAGCACTTCCTCGTCGGCCGCTCGCGACTGTCCAAACGCGACATGATCAACCACGTCCTCAAGGAGTCGGCGAGCTACGCGCCCGTCTCGGGGACGTACAAGACGATCTTACTCGACAACGCGGAGGACGTCCGGGAGGACTTCCAGCAGGCGCTCCGCCGGATCATGGAACAACACCACCGCACCACCCAGTTTATCATCGGTACGCGCCAGCCCACGAAGCTCATCCCGCCGATCCGCTCGCGGTGTTTCCCCGTCTCGATGCGCGCGCCCTCGAGTGAGGAGATCGTGACCGTCTTAGAGCGGATCGTCGAGGCCGAGGCCGTCGCCTACGACCCCGACGGCCTCGAGTTCGTCGCGGGCTACGCGGGCGGCAACCTCCGGCGGGCGATTCTCGCCGCCCAGACGACGGCGCTCGAGGAAGGCGAGCTCACGATGAGCGCGGCCTACGAGACGCTCGGTGCCGTCGGCCTGGACGAGGAGGTCAAATCGATGCTCGACGACGCCGAGGCCGGCGCGTTCACCGACGCCCGCAAGACGCTCGACGATCTGCTCGTCGACGAGGGGTTAGACGGGGAGGAGGTGCTCGAGGAGATTCTCTCGGTCGCCCGCTCGCGCTATCAGGGGACCGAACTCGCCCGGATCCACCGCCTCGTCGCCGACATCGAGTTCCAGATGCAGGAGGGGACGAGCGACCGGGTCCACGTCTCGCGGCTGCTCGCGGAGCTCGGTCGGGACGACTGATACTGCCGGACAAAACGGTTCCCACATCGACCGCACGCGACCGGCCGTCAGCGAGTCCGACATCGACCGCACGCGATCGGCCGTCAGCGAGTCCGACGGCCGGTCACAGCGCGATCGAGTGGTTACTGACTGTTGTCCAGTAGTATGAGTCTCGGCCGGCGGCCTCGAGCGATCGGTTTTATCCTCCCCGCACTCGCAGCTCAGCTATGGTGGCCGTCCTCGAGACACACATCCGGAACCGGTTTCGCGTCCAGCCGAATCACGCCAACAACCTCGGAGCACTCCACGGGGGCAACCTCATGAAGTGGCTCGACGAGGTCGCGGCGATGTCGGCGATGCGCTTCGCCGGGGAAACCTGCGTCACCGCGCGAGTTGACGAACTCGACTTCAAGCGGCCGATCCCGGTCGGCGAGACGGCGCTCGTGGAGTCGTACGTCTACGACGCCGGGCGAACGAGCGTTCACGTCGCACTCCGGGCCTGGCGCGAGGCGCCGCGGACGGGCGACCTCGAGGAGACGACCGGCTCGTCGTTCACGTTCGTCGCCGTCGACGACGACGGGACGCCGACGCCGGTTCCCGACCTCACCGTCGAGACCGAGGAAGGCGAGCGGCTGCGCGAGCGGGCGCTCGAGATCGCGGAGTGAGACCGGCCGAAACCGGCTCCCAGACGGGTGAACGATCGTCAGTCGACCTCGAGTTCGTGGCCGACAGCCGAGTCGTCGTGAGCGCCGTCGTCGAGGTCGACGTCCTCGAGGCCGAGCAGGTGCTCGAGTTTCCGCTCGAACTCGGTTTCCGAGAGGTCGCCGGCCGCGTATCGCTGCTTGAGGACCGTTAGCGGATCGTCCTCGTTCGCCGGCCCGTCGGTGGTGTCGTCGGTATTCCGAGACAGCCGAAAGTGGTACAGCGGGGTGACGACGAACCAGCCGAGGAGGAGGATCGCCACCCCGAGGTTCGAGAGCGGACCGGCGGGCTGACCGAGGACGATCATCGCGGCACCGATCCCGAGCGAGACCAGCCCGATGAGCAGCGTCGTCCGATCCTCGTCCTCGTTGGGCGTCATGAACGTGATCTTTCGTGATCGGTTCAAAAACCTGTCGACGGCCCGCCGTGTGTCGACGGCCCGCCGTGGTGTTCAGCGGTTCCGCGCTGCTCCGCTCTCGTCGGTGAGGATGGTACCGAGCGCGCCGCCACGGCCGTCTCGGTGAAAATCGTGGACACTCGACGAGGTCGGCCCAGGGCTCGTCCCGCGTCCCGCGACCCCACAGGTACGGAGGTCCGATTGCGTACCGGTACGGTTTTGCGGATTCGGCGTGCAGTAGTTCCACATGAAACACGCAAAAGGCCCACTGTGTTCGATCGACGTCGGCGAGCGGACGTACCAGACCGAGGCGATCGACGACGTCCTCGAGTCGTTCGTCGGCGGGCGAGCCGTCGGCACGAAGCTGGCCCACGACCGGATTCCGTTCGACGTCGACCCGCTGGGCGCGGAAAACCGCCTCTACCTGGCGACGGGGCCGCTCCAGCACTCGACGATGAGCTTCACGGGACGGATGTCGGCGACGGCCGTCTCCCCGCTCACCGACGGGTTGCTCTCCTCGAACGCGGGCGGCTTCCTCTCGCGGAACTTCACCGCGACGGGCTACGGTGCGGTGGAGCTCACGGGCGCGAGCGACGAACTCCTGATCGTCCACGTCACCGACGAGGGCGTCGAGTTTGAAGCAGTGCCGGAGCTCGAGGGAGCCGAAACGTCGGAGATCTGTGCCTACATCGAGGACGAACACGGCCTCTCCGAGGACCACACCGTGACGATCGGTCCCGGCGGCGAGAACCAGGTTCGCTTCGCCTCGCTCATGACCTCGCGCGAGCGAGCGTTCGGCCGCGGCGGCCTGGGTGCCGTGCTGGGTGCGAAGAACGTGAAGGCGATCACGTTCGACGGCGACTCGACGCCCGAGGTCGAGATCCCGCCGCTGCAGATGGACGTCCACCGCGAGGCCGCCCAGTCCGACCACATCATGAAACGCCAGGGCACCTCCTCGATGACGGAGTTCGCGAGCGCCGTCAACGCCCTCCCCACCCACTACTTCTCCGAACTCTCCTTCGACGGTGCCCAGGGTATCAGCGGCGATCGCGTCGAGGAGAAAAAGTACAAGAAGGGGACCTGTTCGGCCTGTGCGTTCGCCTGCAAACTCCCGACCCGCGACGAGGAGACGGGCCTCGAGACCGAGGGGCCGGAGTACGAGACCGTCATGGCCTTCGGCTCGAACTCGGGCGTCGACGACATCGTCGACGTGATGAAATCGAACAAGCTCTGTGACGAACTCGGGCTCGACACCATCTCGGCGGGCGACGTCGTCGCGGCCTATCTCGCCAGCGAGGACGAATTCGGCAACGTCGAGCTAATCCACGACCTCGTCGAACAGATCGCTCACCGCGACGGCGTCGGCGACGTCCTCGCGGAGGGAATCGACCGATTCTACGACGAACTCGAGGTCGAGAACTGGACCGTCAAGGGCATGGAGTTCCCAGCCCACGACGGCCGCACCCTCAACGGCCAGGGGCTGGCCTTTGCCACCTCCAACCGCGGCGCCGATCACATGTACGCCGAGTTCTACTCACTCGAGTACCCCCTCGTCGACGAAGAGCAGGCGATGGACAAGGAAGGACTCGAAGGCAAGCCGCCGAAGGTCGTCGAGAAGGAGAATCTGAACGCGATCAAAGACAGTGCCGTGCTCTGTAAGTTCTCCCGGGACTTCGTCAACGAAGAGCGCCTTTCGACGCTGCTCGACGCTGACTACGAGGACCTCCTCGAAATCGGCGGCCGCGTCATCGACATGGAACGCCACTTCAACAACCAGCGCGGGATGGACCGCGAGGACGACACCCTCCCCTACGACCTCCCCGACTTCGAGGCGGCGCTCGAGGAGTACTACGCCGAACGCGGCTGGAACGACGACGGCACCGTCTCGAGCGAGCAGGTCGAGGCCGGCGCGCCCGCGGACGACTGATCCACGGCGGCTACGCGACCGCCGGCGTCACGCCGACGGCTCCCCGTACGTCGGCTTGTCGGTGACCTCGAGGAAGACGTCCTCGAGGCTCCGCGCTGCCCCGGTTTCTGCGCGCCGTTTCAACTCCCCGGGACGGCCCTCGGCGACGAGGCGTCCGTCGTGGAGGACGCCGATGGTGTCCGCGAGTTCGTCGACGACCGGCAGGATGTGCGTCGAGAGGAAGACCGTCATCTCCCGGTCGGCGAGGTCGGCGATCGTCTCGCGCATCGTCCGTGCCGCCCGGGGGTCGAGCCCACTGGTGGGTTCGTCGAGGAAGACGACCGACGGATCGTGGAGGACGGCCTGGATGACGCCCACCTTCTGGCGCATCCCCTTCGAGTAGGCGTCGATGCGCTTGTTCGCCTCCTCGAGCAGGTCGAAGCGCTCGAGCAGCCGGTCGATGCGCTCGGCCGATGCCGCGGTGAGGAGGTCGCGAAGGCCGGCGACGTACTCGAGTTGTTCGCGACCCGTGAGTTCGTCGTACAGCGGCGGCTCCTCGGGGAGGTAGCCGATGTGCGGGGTGACGGCGTCGCGATCCTCGATGGAGTGGCCGGCGACGCGCGCGGTTCCCGACGTCGGACGGGTGAGCGTGGTCAGTATCCGCATCGTCGTCGTCTTGCCCGCCCCGTTGGGTCCCAGAAAGCCGTACACCGTCCCGGGTTCGATCGAAAGCGAGAGGTCGGAAACGGCGGTCGCGTCCCCGTACCGCTTGGTGAGTGCCCGGGTTTCGATGGCGAGGTCGGTCATTCGACGGAAACTCGTCTGGCGAGCGTAATAACGGTGCCCACCCGTTTCAGCGTGCGTGGAGCCACTGAGAGGGCTAACGGACAGTACTTTGATAGTGGTATTCGGTGACGTATTTCACATGGCCACCGACTACGACACCGAAGTCTCAGCGTTCGAGTGGGACGTTCCCGATGCGTACGCCATCCCGGCCGTCGTCGACGCCCACGCCGAGGCGTTCGGCGACCGGCTCGCCGTTCGCTACGTAGACGCCGGGGGCGAACGCGCCGACCGAACCTACGCCGACGTGCGCGACGACGCCTCCCGGTTCGCGAACGCCCTCGAGGATCTCGGCGTCGGGAGCGGTGACCGGGTGTTGCACCTCTTCCCGCGCCACCCCGACGCCTTCGCGATCCAGCTCGGCGCGCTCGCGGTTGGCGGGCTGCTCGTCCCCTGCTCGTCGATGCTCCGCCCGAAGGACGTCGCGTTCCGCGCCACCGACTGCGAGGCGGAGACGATCGTCGTCCACGACTCGCTCACCGACATGGTCGAGCCCGTCCTCGAGGAGACGCCGCTCGAGCGGGTGATCGTCCTCGACGGCGACGGCGAGGCCCACCCCTCGTTTGCGGAGCTGATCGACGACCAGCCGACCGCGTACGACGGCCCCGACCTCGCCGCCGAGGATCCGATGTCGATCAACTACACCAGCGGAACGACTGGCCAGCCCAAACCCGTCCTCCACAAACACCGCTGGATGTACTGTTTCAGCCGGATCAACGCCCCCTACTGGTGGGGAATCGACGAGGACACGGACCTCGAGGAGGAACTGCTGTGGGCCACCACGGGCACGGGCTGGGCGAAGTGGTTCTGGAGCCCCGTCGGCGTCGGCCTCACGACGGGCGCGAGCCAGCTGCTCTACGAGGGCGAGTTCGAGCCCGAGACGTTCCTCGAGGTGCTGGAAACCGAGGGCGTCACCCGGCTCTGTGCCGTCCCTACTCAGTACCGAATGTTCGCGAACGCCGACCTCGGGGCCTACGACCTCGCGCTCACCGACGCGCTCTCGGCGGGCGAACCCCTCAACCGCGAACCGATCGACCGCTTCGAGGAGGCGTTCGGCGTCACGCCCAGGGACGGCTACGGCCAGACGGAGACCGTCGCGCTGGTGACGAACTACCCCGGCATCGACGTGAAACCCGGCAGCATGGGCAAACCGACGCCGGGCGTCGGGACGACGATTATCGACGTCGACGAGGAACGAGCGGTCGAGGCCGACGAGATCGGTGAGATTGCGGTCCCCGTCGACTCCCCGGCCATCTTCGACGGCTACTACGAGAGCCCCACCCTCGACGACCGAACGTTCGGCGGCGAGTACTACCGCACGGGCGACCTCGCGAGCCGCGACGCCGAGGGTTACTTCTACTTCGAGGGACGGGCCGACGACATCATCATCTCCTCGGGGTACCGCATCGGCCCCTTCGAGGTCGAGGACGCCCTCGTCAGCCACGACGCCGTCGCCGAGGCCGCCGCCGTCGACAGCCCTCACGCAGAGCGCGGGAGCGTCGTCAAAGCCTACGTCGTCCTCGCTGAGGGCTACGAGGGGAGCGAGGAGCTGACGGACGAACTTCAGGCGTTCATGAAAGCACAGACGGCGCCGTACAAGTACCCGCGACGGATCGAGTTCGTCGAGGAGTTACCCAAGACCTCGAGTGGGAAGATCAGGCGGGTCGAACTTCGACAGGTCGAACGGGAGCGCCACGAGGTCTGATCGGCTTTTCGTTCGGTTTGTACCTGGTTCGTCGTCGACGCGGGACCCTCATCGGCCGTTGATCGACCGAACGCCCATCCTCGTGGCGAGGTACCAGGCCGAGACCGGGACGTTGAGCAGCGGAACCGCGTTACACGTCGCCCAGAACAGCGGCGCGTGGCCCCAGTCGGTGTGAGACTCCAGATACCACGCGTCGGTCAGCGTCGCGGCGGGAACGAGGAGGACGTTCACCAGGAGAAACGCGAGGAGAAACCAGGCGGCGGTGAGGAGCCAGCCGCCGCCGACGATGACGCCGAGTATCGATAGCAGGTTGAACGCAAGCCCGAACCAGACGCCGTAGGCGCCGACTGGCGAACCCCGCGGCCCACTCGGCGGGACGTAGGGGACCCAGTAGCCGTCGACGACCTCGAGCAGGAGGCGTTCGCCGTAGAGATCTGCGTACGAGCCGTAACGCGGACCGGCGACCTCGAGCACGCGGGCGAACCGGGGGTCCTGACCGTTCTCTCGGTATTCGACGTACGTGATCGCTTGCGTCCCGCCGGGGAACTCGACGGTCAGCGCCAGCGCCGAGTCGGTACGGAGCTCCCACGGGTAGTCGGTGGGGACGTCCTCGACCGGGACGACTGCCGCCTCGACGATTCGAGCGTGAGCACGTCCCCCTCCGATGGCGGGTTCGCCCGTCGTCGGGCCGGCGTCACCCACCGCGAAGAACGAGTCTGCCTGCTCGTCGGCGATCGATCTCGCGGAGTTCGACGCCTCGGCGGCAGTCGACTCGCGCTCGGCGACCTCGTCCGATCGAACCGATTCGGTCTCCCGGTCTGTCACGTTCGTCCATTTCACGGGGGCGACGCTAAACGTGTCGGACGAGCACCGAACCGACGGTCGACCCCCGTTGGCGTCGGTCGTCGCGTACAGCCGGGCTGGCGAACGCCGTGGCGACGGCCGACTCGAGGTCCGGGGCCGATCGTCCCGGGAAGCGACTGGATCCGTTTACGCGGAAACGAACCACTGGGCCAAGAATGCGACACAGATCGTGCTGACGACCAGTCCGAAGAGGACGTACCCCGATCCCACCAGGAGAAACCGTCGCGAGAGCCCCGATTCGTCTCGACAGGAGACGATGAATCGACCGGTGTCGTCGTCGCCCTGGATGACGAGTCGGTCTTCGTTCGACCCCCCCGCGTCGTCGCGGATCGTCGCGGCGCCGTAGACGTACACCTCCTCGTCGACCGGCAGCACTTCCTGTCTGATCCGCCGCCGTCTCACCCGTCCGCGGCCGGTTCCCCTGTACGTCGGCTGCTTCGGTGAACCGCTGGTCCGAGCGCGCTTTCGACTGCCCGAGCCGCCGACGCTGACCAGCGGCAGCTTCTCTTCGATCCGCGTCGAGAGGTTGAACGACTCGAGTTCGACGTCCTCCGGCATCGCCTCGGCGACGTCGACGGACGTGTCGACACTCCGCCGGTACTTGCCGGGCACCTGCTTGCTCCCTCTCCTGAAGGTTTCGCTCAGTCGGTTGTCCCCGGAGATGTGGTAGCTCGCGCCGCCGTTCCCGAGCACGAGGACTTCTCCCGTCCCGTCGTCGAGGTAAAACGGCGCCGCCAGCGAGTGACTCGAGACCGTCTTCCACTGGCGTTTCGTCTCGGTCTCGCCGTCTTTGTTCCGCTCTTTCCACTCCCGTTCTTCCTGGACGCTGTACTTGTAGTAGAGGCATTTGCCCGGTGTGAACGGCTGGTCGAAGACGACGCCAGCGCTCCGGGCCGTGCCGTGGAGTTCGGTTCGGCCGACGGCCATCGACCGAACCCGTTCTGGCGGCGTGTTCTTGATCAGCCGTCCGGTCTGGAACTGTTTGGCGCCGACAGCCATGATCGCGAACCCGGCGAGAAAGAAAAACAGGACGATGAGAAACACCCCAGGCTCCTCCCGAACGACGTTCAACGGCGCAGGGGTACTGACGTGTGTGCTCACCATCGAACTCACTTCAGGCGAACGCCGCTGCGACGTCGACGTCTTTTTTGTCCTCTTCGGACGCCTCGAAGAGCTCTTTCGCCGTGAAGCCGAACTGTCGTGCCATGAGAACGTACGGGAACTGCGAGATTCGCGTGTTGTATCGCGTCGTCGTCTCGTTGTAGAACTCCCGTCGGTCGGCGATCTGGTTCTCGATGTCGCTGATGCGATTTTGGAACTGCATCATGTTGCCCTGTGACTTCAGGTCGGGATACTCCTCGACTCGAGCGTTGAACGTGGCCATGGCGTTTCGAACCATCTGGTCCGCGGTAGCCTGTTCACCGGGCGTTTCGGCCTGCTCGGCGCGTTCTCTGGCTTCGGTGAGTTCGGTGAGCAGCTCTTTTTCGTGGTCCATGAACTCAGAAGCCGCGTCGATGAGTTTGGTGAGTTCGTCCTGTCGCTGCTTGAGCAGGACGTCGATATTCTGTTTCGACTGATCAACGCGTTTCTTGAGACTCACGAGGGTGTTGTACGTGCTGATTCCGTACCCGACGAACAGGACCAGGACCACGCCAACTACGAACACCCCCACGAGAACGAGTGTTAGTGACATCGTTGCTGACAGACTATGATGAAATATCAAAAGTGTTGTGGGAGATCACGATTCGCGTCCACGGAAAACCAGTGCAGGAGGACAGCACCGACGAGATCTGGAAACGGACGTCAACGCCAGCGACGAGACGGTGCTGCCCCCGAGAACGCGAGCCGCTCGAGCGACGACGACCCCGACGTCGGGGCCGTCGAGGCGTCCTATAGTAACCGTTGAACGTCGTTGCACATCCGGTCACGACCATCGGCGGTCAGCTTCGTCGACGAGGCCGAGGCTGACCGCTCGGCTGTGACCGGGCGGAACTCGTTTCAACGAGTACAGAACGGGCAGGTCGACGGGTCCGTCTAGGAAGTCGTACTGGTCGGCAAGGCTCCAGATCCATTTGGGTGACGTATAACCGCTTTCTACATACGTGTGATCACATATGGTGGTGTTAGTATCTCACCCAACCTCCTGTGGACCGCTCACTCGTCCCGATCCTCGTCCGCGCGTGAGGGGTGGAAGTTGTACGTTCCCTGTGCGTAGGGATCCGTTTCCGGGTCGTAGGACAGTTCGCTCCGCTCGAAGAGGTACGCGAACAGGCCGAACAACGGTATCAGGAGGACGATCAGCGCCCACTTTCGCGGCCTGTTCATGCCGATCCTGGTCGCGTCGTAGTACGTGACTGCCGAGAGGACACAGAGCCACAGCAACGGAAACGCGATCAGGAACAGCAGAAGTGCGGTGCTCATAGGGAGCGTACGACGCCACCGATTGTAAATCACGTGCTGGATCGGCGAGCGTCTCACCGAAGGCCAGTCTCGTTACTCGACCTCGAGCTCGATCGCCGCACCCTGGCCGAAGCCGACACAGAGCGTCGCCAGCCCGCGACCGCCGCCGCGCTCGCGCAGTTCGTGGAGCAGCGTCACCGGGAGCCGCGCGCCGGACGCGCCGAGCGGGTGTCCGAGCGCGATCGCGCCGCCGTTGACGTTGAACCGATCGGGGTCGATCCCGAGTTCGTCGCGGCAGTACACCGTCTGGCTCGCGAACGCCTCGTTCAGCTCGACCAGGTCGTAGTCGTCGATCTCACGACCCGTACGCTCGAGCAGGCCGCGCGTCGCGGGGACGGGACCGATCCCCATCACGGTGGGGTCGACGCCGGCGACGTTGTTCGACCCGACGGTCGCCAGGATCTCGAGGTCGTGTTCCTCGGCGAACGCCTCGCTCGTGATCAGCAGCGCGGCCGCACCGTCAGAAATCTGGGAGGCGTTGCCGGGGGTGACCGTTCCGTCGCTCTTGAAGACGGTGGGCAACTCGGCGAGCTTCTTCGGCGTTGTGCCGGGGCGGATCCCTTCGTCCTCGGTGATCGTTCCCTCCTCGGTCTCGATCGGGACGATCTGGGAGTCGAAGCGGCCCTCTTCAGTCGCCGCCGCGGCGCGCTGCTGGCTCTGGGCGGCGTACTCGTCCTGGACCTCGCGGGAGATGTCGTACTCTTCGGCGACCTTCTCGGCGGTCATCCCCATCTGGAGTTCGCCGACGTTGTACGTCGTCGCCAGCTCCGGGTGGAGGTAGCCGATGCTCTCGCCCATCGGCTGGCGGGACATGCTCTCGACGCCGCCGGCGACGATGCAGTCGCGCTGACCGGCGCGGATCGCGTTCGACGCCGCGATGACGGCCTCCATCGAGGAGGCACACCAGCGGTTGATCGTCGTCCCCGGCACGGACTCGCCGAGATCGGAGAGCAAAGCGATGACGCGTGCGAGGTTGTTGTCCTGCTCTTCTCGCTGCTGGGCACAGCCCCACATCAGGTCGTCGACGTCCGCCCCGGAGAGTCCGGTCTCGGCGAGGATGTCGTTCACGAGCGGAATCGAGAGGTCTTCACTGCGCACGTCGGCGAAGACGCCGTCGTCTTTCCCCTGTGGCGTTCGCACGGCCCGTGCGATCACTGGTGTCTGTGACATAGAATTCGCAACTACCCTCACGACCTTAAACACCGGTAAAACTGCAGCTGACGGACGCTGAGTTTACCCGGATGCCGGTCCCCGTCGCCGAAGCCATCGAACTTCGTTATGTTCGACGATCCAATTCCGAAATCTATTAATCTTATGGTGAATTTAACACTCAATGGGGAAGGAAGATTACCAATGGCAGAAGCCAACACCCTACCGAGCTGTCCGGAGTGTGGTGGCCGACTGCGAATCACGGCCACCGAGACGGTCTGTGAAGAGTGCGGACTCGTCTCCGCGGAGAACGCCATCGACTACGGTCCCGAGTGGCGAACCTTCGAAGACGACGACGCCGACCGAAAGCGAACCGGTGCACCACTCACTCGCTCGCGCCACGACCGCGGTCTCTCGACCGAGATCGGCTACGGGACGGGAACGAGGATCACCGGCCGAAAACGCCGGCGCTTCGCCCGACTGCGCAGGGAACACAACCGCGCCCGTCTCTCGTCGAAAGCCGACACGAACCGGATGCACGGCTTTACGGAGATCCGACGAATCGTCGCCCAGCTGTCGCTGCCGATCGCCGCTCGAGAACAGGCGTGTGCCTTATTCGAGTCGGCACAATCGGAAGGGCTCCTCCGCGGGCGGTCGATCGAAGGCTTCGCAGCCGCTGCCGTCTACGCGACGTGTCGAACGCTCTCGATCTCGCGAACGGTCGACGAAGTCGTCACGATCGCCGCCGCCGACGAGGCAGAACTCAAAGCCGCCTACGGCGCCCTCAACCGCGAACTCGGGCTCCCGACCGGTCCCATCGATCCGACCGAGTACCTGCCGCGGTACGCGTCTCACCTGGATCTCGACACGGCCATCGAACACCGTGCTCGAGAGTACGTCTCGAGCCTCCAGGAAGCCGGACTCGTCGGCGGCCGAAATCCGAGCGGCGTCGCCGCCGCCTGTCTCTACGCCGCCGCGCTCGAGGACGGCCACACCGTCACGCAAGCCGACGCAGCCGCCGTTGCCGACGTCTCGCCGGTCACGATCCGATCGACCGTCTCGAGTCTCTCGGAACTCCCCTGAGCGGCACCGCTGTCCGTCAGTGCCGACCTCCTCGCACCACGGTCGCGGCTGTGTCAGTCGCCCGGTACGCAACCCGTGTGGACCCGTGCTCGAGCCGGTCAGTCCGGCCGCTCGATGAGTTTCGGGTTCCGGTCGCCGCAGCCGTGTCTGTAGATCGTGGTGTACGTTCGGTCCCGGTCTGCCGGCGAGTCGATCGTCTCGCGCGTCACGTCTTCGCCGACCATGTACATCGAGAGGTGTGTCAGTTCGTCGTCGTGCGCTGCCGACCACTGCTCGCAGATGTATTCGGCCAGCGTCGGTGCGACGTCGTTGCCGTGGCCGCCGCGGCGGACGCTGTTCATGTAGAAGCGTTCGCGGTAGGTGCCGTACTGCGTCTGCAGCTGGTCGCCCGGCCGGTCGAAAGTCAGCTCCCGATCGTTCCAGACGTCGAGTCGCTCGCCGCGTTCGGTTTCAGCCGGGAAGACGTAGTAGCGGTCTTCCGTTCGGGGATTCGGACCGGCGAACACACCCCAGCCGACCGGCTGGTCGATTCCGACCTGGGTCGCGACCGACTCCACCTGTTTGACGCCGGATGACGTCTCGAGCGTCTCCGCGATCGACTCGTCGACTCGCACTTCGATCGGTCGGTCGTCCGCTGGGTCCGCGGCGACGACGGCCGCGACGTTGAACAGGATCACGGCGGCGACGAACAGGACGGTGACGACGACGATTCCGAGGGCGGCGGTGTACGTCACACGCTTTGCGGCCACTGCCCGGTCGGACGTGAGTCGGTAGTCCGGAATCGCCGTCGCGACTCGCTCGAGGCGCCGCGCTTGCTCGGTCAGCCGAGCGGCGTCGAACCCGACGGCCGCGAGCGCCGCGTCGGCGTCGTCCCAGAACTGCGCCTGCAAGAAGAGCAACACGCCCATGAGGGCGACGTAGGGGAAGGCGCCGATGCGGACCGTGAGGGCGAACGACAGGTGGCCGGCGACGAACAGCGCGACCACCAGCATTCGCGGCCGGCCCTGCAAAACGATGAGCAGCCACGAACCAAGGAGCATGTAGAACCAGAGCAGGCCGCCGTACTCGAGCAGCGTCGGGTACTGGCTGACGACGTCGCCCAGCAGGAAGGTAATCTCGTCCATGGCGAGCACGAGCGGGGCGGCGTCCCCGCTCGTCCACACCGACGACTGCGCCTTGATCAGGCCGTTAGAGAAGTACATGAAGACCATCTGGGCCAGGATCGCCGCGGAGGCGACGCTCGCGACGAACGGTCGCGGCGACCGCTCCCGGTGGACGGCGTCGACGGACCAGCGTTCGCCCAGCGGCAGGAAGATGGCCCAGAACAGGAGCAGTCGGAACAGCGTGTCGGCGTAGCTCAGGACGAACGGGTTGTGGTGGTCGAGCGAGACGACGAACGCGAACGTGAGGACCGTCGCAATCTTCGTCTTGTAGCCGACGATCAACTGGAGTGCGATCAGCCCCTGGAGGACGAACAGCGCGGCGATGACGGTCGAACTCGTCGTCAGGTGGTAGATCGAGTAGCCCGAGTACTCCATCGCGAGCGATCGCGGGACGAC
Source organism: Natronobeatus ordinarius (assembly GCF_024362485.1). NCBI lineage: Archaea > Methanobacteriati > Methanobacteriota > Halobacteria > Halobacteriales > Natrialbaceae > Natronobeatus > Natronobeatus ordinarius. Next base: position 578,028 of record NZ_CP101456.1, read on the forward strand.
TCCCGCGTCGGTGTAGAAGTACGTGAAGTTTCGCGAGCGGAGCAACAGGTCGGCCACGACGAGGAGACCGGCGAAAACGCGAAAGACCGCCAGCGTTCGCGTGTCGATCCGAACGCACCGCTGCAGGTAGCGCCAGAGCCGATGGCCCGACTCGAGGGAGGAGGGACGTGTTACGGGACCCATCAGTATCCGTCATTTCAGGCGAGCGATATAGGCGTTACTCACTAGCTGTCGACGGAGACGCTGGCGTCGGTCGTTCGGCCGAGCCGAGGTGGACCGACTATTCGATTCGGACGGGACGAGGTAAATCGACTGCTCGCGATCGCTCGGACTCGATTTTCGCTCACCACTCTTCGAGTGGATCGGCTTTCGCTCACCACTCCTCGAGTCGGCGCGGCCGGTCGGGGGCGATGGCGTGGGCGAGGAGTTCGACGTCGGTCTCGAGCGGGTATTCGAGAATCGTCTCGGGCGCCTCGAGAACCCGTCCGAGCACGATCTCGGAACCCCGTGCGACGGGGTTTTCGGTGTCGTAGTAGGCGTCGTACACGCGCGCCATCTCCTCGGCTTCCATGTACCCGACCAGTGCGTAGCCGTCGGCCCGTCGCTCGAGGAAGACCGACTCGGTGTACATGTTCTCGGCGTCGAGCATCTCCGCGCTCCAGCGCTCGATCGGCCCGAGTTCGAGGTTGCCGTCGACGACGCGCCGCGAGAACCCCGCGAACCCGTCGGCGACCCGTTCCGGAAGCCCGGGCCTGAGTCGCATCCGGACCAGGTCGACGTCGACGGCCGCTCCGTCCGGTCCCGTGACGAGCGATCCGTCCCCGCTCGCAACCGTTCGGGGACGGGCGGGGTTGGCGGCGTGAACGAGCAACTCGCGGTCGACCACGGATTCGTCGGCGAATTCGACCGCCTCGTGGTCGACGGGAAACGCCTCGGCGACGGTCGAACGCGGCTCGTCCCACCGATCGGTCACCGACCGGGGCACCTCTCCGTACCAGACGAGTTCGGGACCCGCTCCCTCGAGGTCGAGAAACAGCGACGCCGTCGTCGCCTCCTCGAGGCCCAGCACCGGCTCGGGGTCGCCCGCCGAGACGATCCCTGCGACGTGCGCCCGGAGCGACTCGAGTTCGGCGGGATCGACGCGCCGTCGGACGAGGAACGCCGCCCCCTCTCGTTCGGTCGCCGCCGGCGGTTCGCGCCGGGCCGAGTCCGATCGAGATCGATGCCGCCCGTACGCCACGGCTGCGACCGCGAGCATCGTTCCAGCGATCACGCCGCGTCGCATCCACCGTCGAGGAAGTCGCCTGCGCATACACCGACGTTGGCCTGGTACGCCGTTCACCCTGCTCCCGAACTGTATCGGCCATTGAAGTACCTCGAGTCGAAACGTCCGGCTATGCGATCGATGCGAGTCGAACTCCGCTTTGCTCCCGAGACGACGATGCCGATTCACGATCTCCTCTGTACCGATCCCGACCTCGAGCGGGAGTTGATCCTCGGCGGGCAGGCCGTCGACGGCGTCGAGACGATCACCTCGTTCGTGTACGGCGAGCCGGCCGCCTACGAGTCGCTCCTCGAGGCGCAGGCGTCGGTGCTCGAGTACGACGTCACGCCGACACCGGAGGGCTTTTTCGTCTACGCCCGCCGGGAACTCGGGCCTGACGGTGAGTCGATGTTCGACGCCCTCGCCCGGGACACCGTCGTGGTCGTCCCACCGGTCGAAGTCCGGTCCGATCGAACGATTCGCCTGACCCTCGTCGGCCACCCGGACGATCTCCGGGAAGTACTCGAACTCGTTCCCGACGGCGTCGACCTGGACGTCCGGCACGTAGGTGACGGCGTCTCGACGACGGGGATCTCGATCACCGACAGACAGCGCGAAGCCCTCCGGCTCGCACGCGACGTCGGCTACTACGACGTTCCCCGGCGAAACGGCATCGAGGCCGTCGCGGCCGAACTCGAGTGTGCGGTGTCGACGGCCTCGGAACTGCTCCGCCGGGGCGAGGCGCGGGCCGTCGAGGGGGTACTCGAGGTCGGCCCGTAACGCCCTGAATAAATCAGAAGAGTAATACATTTACACAGATATGTTGGTCGTATGGCCGCGATCGAACTTCGCGGCGTGACCAAACGCTACGAGCGGTTCGGCCTCTTCGGGGGCCGGTCGGTCACCGCCCTCCACGACCTCGACCTCACCGTCCAGTCCGGCGAGATCTTCGGCTTTTTAGGCCCCAACGGCGCGGGGAAGTCGACGACGATCGACGTCCTGCTCGGCTACACCGCCCCGACCGCGGGCTCGGTTCGCGTCCTCGGTCGCGACGTCGCCACCGAAGGGCCCGCCGTTCGCGAGCGCGTCGGTGTCCTCCCCGACGGCTACGGCCCGATCGGGGAGCGAACGGGTCGCGAACACGTCGAGTTCGCCATCGAGGCGAAAGGCGCCGACGACGACCCGGACGAACTCATCGAGCGCGTCGGCATGCGCGGACCCGACGCGTACCCCGTCGAGGAGTACTCGAAGGGGATGGCTCAGCGGCTCCTGCTCGCGATGGCGCTGGTCGGCGAGCCTGACCTGCTGATCCTCGACGAGCCCTCGACCGGCCTCGACCCCAACGGCGCCCGCGAGATGCGCCGGATCGTCCGCGAGGAGAACGCCCGCGGCGCGACGGTCTTCTTCTCGAGTCACATTTTAGAGCAGGTCGAGGCGGTCTGTGACCGAGTCGCCATCGTCGACGGCGGCGAACTCGTCGCCGTCGACACGATCGACGCGCTGCGCGAATCGAGCGGCGGGACGTCTGCCGTCACCCTCGAACTCTCGAGCGTTCCCGACGACGCGCTCGAGCGCGTTCGCTCGCTCGAAGGCGTCTCTGGCGTCAGATCGAACGGGTCGACCGTCGTCGTCGCCTGCGAGAACGCGGCGAAGGCAGCGGTCGTCGCCACGGTCTACGACGCCGGGGCCGACGTGCGGAACGTCACCACGAGCGAAATGCCCCTGGAAGACCTGTTCGAGCGCTACACGCGAGGTGTCGCGCAGTGACCGTCCCGTCCCCCGAGACGCTCGCGCTGTTCGTCCGCGAGGACGTCCAGGACACCGTCCGGGAGCGACAGTTCCACCTCCTCGTGGGCATCTTCGTCCTCCTCGCGGCGCTCGTGACCTACGCCGCCGGGCGATCGACGTCGGCCCGCGGCGGCGAGCCCGAGCTGATCCCAACGCTCCTCCCGCTGTTCGCGATGCTGACGCCGCTGCTCGCGCTCGGCTTCTTCGCGTCCTCGCTCGTCGAGAAGCGAACGACCGGCGCGCTCAAAGTCGTTCTCGGGTTGCCGATCTCCCGCGGAACGGTGGTCCTCGGGACGTTCCTGGGGCGATCGATCGTGATCTGTACGGCGGTGGTCGCGTCGATGCTCGTTGCGACCCCGATCGCCGCGTTATTCGGGGTGACCGTCGATCCCGTCAGGCTCGTCGTCGTGACGCTGATCCTCGCGCTCCTCGGCGTGACGTTTACGGCCCTCGCGGTCGCGATCTCGGCGGTCGTCCGAACGACGACCCGGGCGACGATCGCCGCGTTCGGAGCGTTCGTCCTGTTCTTTTTCGGGTTCTGGGCACAGCTTCCTACCGCCGTGCTGTACGTCCGCCACGGCTTCTCGTTCCCCGAGACGACTCCGGCGTGGGTCGAACTCGTCGCGGCGATCAATCCCGTCGCCGCGTACACGTACCTGCTCACCGGATTCGATGCCGACCTCACTGGCGGCTGGTTCGTCAGACCGCCGTCGGAGCCGGCCGTCTACGAACGGCCGGCATTCGCACTCGCCGTGCTCGTCGGCTGGATCGTCGTCTCGGTCGGGGCCGGCTACCACCGCTTTCGGGCCACCGATCTCTGATCGGCGATCCACCGATCGCTGATCACACCGGAACGAACTCGAGCGCGAGCCAGGCGAAGACGGCGGCGTAGATCGGGATCGTCAGGTTGTCGTCGAGCACGAACTCGCCGTAAGTGACCTTCACCCCGTCGGCGAGCGTCCCGCCGAGGGCGGCGGCGATCGCCGCCGCGGGCGGGAGAAACGGCAGGGCCAGCACCAGCATGACGCCGAACGTCGCGGCGAGCACCTGCGGGCGCTTGATCCGGCGCAACGTATCGTCCGAGAGCGCGCCGCTTACGGGGTCGCCGATCGCGAGCATCAACATGGCGGGGAGGGCGACCTCGGGCCCGAAGACGAGCACGACGATCGTCATGCTCACCACGTAGTAACCGTAGCCCGCGAACTGGTCCTGTTCGTACTCGCGGGTGAGCTTCTCGTAGACCCACCACTCGAGGCCGACCCGCAGGCGGAGGAACTCGAGGCCGATCGCACCGAGGGCGAGCACGACCATCAGGACGCCAAAGCGCTCCCAGGTGAGCGGCAACTCGAGGAACTGCGCGAGGAGGTAGAGGGCGACGAGGCCGGCGCCGCTCGCGTGAACCAGTCGTCGCTTGAGTTCGTCGGCCATCCAGTCGTCTTCCGAACGCCGTGATATTCAGTTCGTCGATACTTAGAGCTCCGCGAACGCGAGGTCGCCCGCCCGCAACGCCGCGAGCGTCGCCGGCAATTCGTCGATCGGGAGGCGCTTCTGGGCGGTCGAATCGCGCTCGCGGACGGTCACGGCGTCGTCCTCGAGGCTCTCGTAGTCGACCGTCACGCAGAAGGGCGTGCCGACCTCGTCCTGGCGGCGATAGCGCCGGCCGATCGCACCGGAGTCGTCGTAGGTGACCGACAGGCCCTCGGCGCGCAACTCGGCGGCGATCGCGTTCGCCTCGGCCTCGAGGTCGTCGTCGCGCTGGAGCGGGAAGACGCCGACGAAGGTCGGCGCGACCTCGGGGTCGAGCGCGAGGTAGGTCCGCTCCTCGCCGTCGACCTCGTCCTCGCGGTAGGCGTGATGCAAGACCGTGTAGACGAGTCGGTCGACGCCGAAGGAGGGCTCGACGACGTTCGGGATGACGTGCTCGCCGGCGATCGTCTCCTCGTCGACGGCAAAGCCGGTCTTTTCGACGGGAATCTCGTGAGCCTCGTCCTCGAGGTCGATTTCGACCGTTTCGCCGTCGAACGCGGCCCGGTCGCGCTCGGCCAGTTTCTCGAGTGCCTCGACGACGGCGCCAGCGTCGCCGCCGAACTCCGGACCCAGGTAGCTCATGTCGGGGTCGACGGTGGCGCGTTCGACGACCTTCGGCTCGTCGTACTGCTTGAAGACGGTGAAGCGCTCGCCGGAGTGGTCGGCGTGGTTCGAGAGGTCGTAGTCGCCCCGGTGGGCGAAGCCCGCGATCTCGATCCAGTTCCCGTCGATTTCGGACTCGGCGTCCCAGCAGTCACTCGCGTAGTGAGCTCGCTCGCCCGAGAGGTGCTGGCGGAAGCGAAAGCGATCTGCGTCGACGCCGACCGACGCGTACCACTCCTGGGAGACGCCGAGGAAGTAGGCGATCCAGGGGTCGGCGATCGTGCCGTCGGCGACCGCCTCGCCGATCGTCGTCTCGATGGGCTCGCCGTCGTCGGCCTGCTGCTCGGGCGCTGGGTAGAGCGTCACGGGGACGTCCTCGACGCTCGAGAGCTCTGGTTCGTCCTCCTCGGGATCGATGAACAGCTCGAGTTCGGCCTGGGTGAACTCCCGGGTGCGGATGATCGAGCGGCGGGGGCTGATCTCGTTTCGGTAGGCCCGGCCGATCTGGGTGACGCCGAAGGGGAGCTGGTTGCGGGCGTACTCCTTGAGCCGGGGGAACTCGACGAAGATGCCCTGGGCCGTTTCCGGGCGCATGTAGCCGGGCTGGGCGTCGCCGGGGCCGATGTTCGTCGCGAACATGAGGTTGAAGTCCTCGACGGCGACGCCCGCGAGTCCCGCACCGCACTCGGGACAGACGAGTTCGTACTCGGCGATGATCTCCTCGACCTCGGGGATCGGGAGGCTCTCTGCGTCCTCGTACTCGGTGTTGTCCTCGACGAGGTGATCCGCACGGGAGCTCGTCTCACACTCGGGACACTCGACCAGCATATCGTCGAACCCCTCGAGGTGGCCCGACGCCTCGAAGACCGGTTCGGGCATGATCGTCGGCGCGTCGATCTCCATGTGACCCTCGCCGAGAGCGTATCGCTCGCGCCAGGCGTCCTCGAGGTTGCTCTTTAGCGACGCGCCCTGTGGGCCGAAGGTGTAGAAGCCGCCGACGCCGCCGTAGACACCTGAGGACTGGAAGAAGTAGCCGCGTCGCTTGGCGAGCTCGACTAACTTCTCGCTCGTTGCCTCCTCGCTCATAGCTCTCGCGTGTGGACTCGACTCGTTCGATGGGCGTTCGACCGAACCGACGAGGCGTCGGTCGATCGCCGCGACTCCTGTGCGTTCATACTCAATCGTACCGTGAAACCCCGCCTAAAAGTCACTTTCGTCGCGTCGTGACGCGTTCACACGCGTTCAGCGATTGCCGGCGCTCGCGTGCTCAGCTCACCGACAATCGTGTGTTCATCACTCAGATAGCTCGCCGATCGCCCCCGCCGCCTCGAAGAGCGCGAGCACGCCCTCCTCGAGTGCGAGCCGCCCGAACTCGGTCACCTCGTACTGCTCGCCGTCACAGTCGTCGCCGATCAGACACGCCATCCGTTCGGCGAGGACGCCGCCGTCGATCAGTGCCTCGACGTCTGCCTCGACGGCCGCCACCGGGCGACCGACGTCCGCCGCGATCTCCTCGAGGGTGCGTCCGTCGACCTCGGCGGCGTACACCGCGTAGGTCAGCTCGAATCGGTCGGGGTCGCCGAGTGCGGCGACGGTCTCTAAGATCTCTTCGACGTCCATGATCGGATCGCTCGCGTCGTCTAGTAACGTCATAGCCTCCCGTTCGCACGACACGCTCTTAGTATTGTACGTCTGTGTGACGACCGAAAAATGACGCCTCGTCGTCGGGTGCACGGTTCGTTGTGGAACGGCCGCTCGAGCGTCGCCCGATCGATCATCGGCAGTCCGCCGACGACCACCACGCCGACCGCATCGCCACGACGGTGTGGCGATCAGTTCGACAGTGCCTCGAGCAAGTCGACGTCGCGAACGATGCCGACCAGTTCGTCGCCGCCGACCATCGGGATCTGTTCGATGTCGTTGCTGATCATCAGCTGGGCGGCCTCCTCGACCGATCGCCGACTCGAGACCGTGATGACGTCCTCGGTCATGAACTCGCTGACGGATTCGGAGGGGATCTCGATGTCCCGCGTCGGGAGGTAGCGGCTGCCGACGGCCTTGATGCCCTCCCAGGACCACTGGGAGTCCTGATCGGGGAAGTTGTCACCCGTCGATTCCTCCCCCTCGACGATCCGGGCGACGTCGATGATGTCGACCTCGGTGAGAACGCCGCTCATCCGACCCTCCTCGTCGAGCGCGACGGTGTAGGGGACGTTCGCGTAGGAGAGTTCGCGCTCGGCGACGGGCAGCGGTGCGCCCTCGTAGGTCGTGTTCACGTTCTCGCTGGCGTGGTCGCCCACGGTCGCGTCGGTCTCGGCGTCGCCGGTCGCGATCGCGTGGATCACGTCGGTCACCGTGACGATCCCCTCGAACTCACCGTCGACGACGGGGACGCGGCGGGCACCCTCCTCGACCATCAGCGTCGCGACCTCCTCGATCGTCGCCTCGGCGGTCGTCGTCGGGACGTCCTCCATCAGCATGACGAGCTGGTCCTCGTCGGGCTGTTCGATCAGGGCGTCCCGCGAGACGAGGCCGCGGTACTCGGGGCCGTCGTCGGTCGATTTCACGACGGGAACGGAGGAGAACGAGCGTTCCTGGAGGTACTCGAGCACGTCGTTTCGGGTACCGGGCAACTCGACGGTCACCACCTCCGAGCGGGGGGTCATCGCATCGGCTACGTTCATGTCACCCTCGTACGGTTAAACCGAGTATAAAGCCAGTGTTTCCCGGACGACAAAACGACCGTCGCTGGCAGCCGACCGCAACGTTCAACACGGACGGGACGTCTACTCGAACCGATATGTCACGGGTTCGGCGACGGCCCGACGCCGACGACGAGTTCGGCTTCGACCAGGATCCCTCGGTGTTCTCCCGAGGACTCGATGCGCTGGTTCCGGCGTCGATCGCTCGCCGGGCCTTAGCCGTCTCGGTCGAAACGGACGAGCAGGTGTACGATCCAGGCGACTCCGTCGAGATCCGGATCGACGTCTCGAACCGGTTGCCACTCCCGATCACCGTCCGAATCGAGGGCGCTCGAATCTGGGGCTGGTCGGTGGACGGGCTCGTCGAGGCGACCGACGAACCGATCTACGTCCCCGACGTCGCCCGGTCGCTCTCGCTTCGAGCCGGCGAGACCCGAACGTTCACCCGGACGTGGAACGGTCGAATCAAACGACACGGGACACCGACCCGGTGGGTCGAACCGTCTAGCGGAACCCACGAAATCGCCGCTTTCGTCGCGACGGCGCCAGAGACCAGCGACTCGACGACGATCACTATTCGGTGAGTTCGGTCACCGTCACCTCAGACGCCCTCGAGCGACGCCCGGTCACTCCCGGTACAGGTGACAGGCGACGTCGTGCGTGGCCGAGCCGTGCTGGGTCGGGACCGTCGCGCTCGGCCGTTCCTGTGCACAGATGCTCGAGGTCTCGACCGCCTCGCGAACCAGTTCACGCGCGCCGTCCCAGTCGCCTTCGGCCAGCCGCCGGCAGACGTCCTCGACGAGCGCCCCTGCGTCCCCGCCAGGTCGGCCGTCGGGGAAGAACGTCGAATCGATGTCGGCTTCGACCGCGGCGAGCGAGCGCCCCTCTCCGTCGTCCGGACCCTCGAGGACGAACGTTCGGCGGTCGACCGCTCGGACGAACTCGAGGACACGTTCCCACTCGTCTTCGGAAAGCCCGTAGCGCTCCGGCTGGATCAGCGCCGGACAGCGAGTCCGGAACCGGCAGCCCGAAGGCGGATCGATGGGACTCGGGACGTCGCCCTCGAGCGTCCCACGGACGTCTCGAGACCGGGGGTCGGGAACCGGGATCGCATCGAGGAGCGCTTTCGTGTAGGGATGTTTCGGGTTCTCGAACAGCTCCTCTTTCTCGGCGAGCTCGACGACGTGTCCGAGGTACATCACGGCGACCCGGTCGGCGATGTACCTGACGACGCTCATATCGTGGGAGATGATCAGGTACGTCAGCCCGAACTCTTCCTGGAGTTCGCGCATGGCGTTTAGCACCTGCGCCTGGACGGAGACGTCGAGCGCCGAGACCGGTTCGTCACACAGGATGAAGTCAGGGTCGGTGCTCATCGCCCGGGCGAGGTTGATCCGCTGGCGCTGACCGCCCGAGAACTCGTGTGGATACCGGTTGTAGTACGCACGCTCGAGTCCGACCTGCTCGAGCAACTCCTTCGTCCGTTCTCGCCGTTCGTCTTTCGTGTACATCCCGTGGGCCTTCATCGGCTCTTCGATGATCTGGCCGACTTTCATCCGCGGGTTGAGCGACGACTGCGGGTCCTGAAAGATCATCTGCATGTCTCGCCGGAGTGGTCGGAGCTCCCGAGACGACCGCTCGGTCAGTTCGACGCCTTTGAACCGGACGCTCCCAGCGGTCGGCTCGATCAGCTGGAGGATCGTCCGAGCGAGCGTGCTCTTCCCACAGCCGCTCTCGCCGACGAGCGCGAGCGTCTCGCCCTTCTCGATCTCGAAGCTGACGTCGTCGACCGCCTCGACGTCCCCTGAGCCGAACAGTCCCGCGAGGATGCCGGTGTCGGCTGCGAAGTACTTCGAGAGATTCTCGACTTCCAGCAGCGTCTCGCCCGCTTCGACGTCCTCGAGCTGTTCGAGCGCGGAACTCATCGTCGTCCCTCCATGGACCCACGCTCACGTTCGCTGCGTGACTCGCCCTCGCGCCCCGGGAGCGGTTCGCTCTCCCAGTAGCCGTCGTCGCCGTGTTTGAGACAGGCGGCCCGGTGTGGCTCGCCGTCTTCGCCGACCTCGACGAACTCGGGTTCGGTGACGCGACACTCCTCCCGGGCGTCGACGCATCGCGGGTGGAACCGGCAGCCTGCGGGCGGACTCCTCGCGCTCGGCATCGTCCCCTCGATCGCCTCGAGGTCGTCGACGGTCCGGTCCGGCCGGGGAATCGAGTTCAACAGCGCTTTCGTGTAGGGATGTTTGGTGTCGTAGAACAGCTCGTCGACGGGCGCCTGCTCGACGATCTCGCCGAGGTACATGACGTTCACGCGGTCGCAAATCTCGGCGACGACGCCCATGTCGTGGGTGACCCAGATAAAACTCGTGTCGAACTCCGTCCTGAGGTCGTCGACGAGCTCTAAGATCTGCCCTTCGACGGTGACGTCGAGGGCGGTCGTCGGCTCGTCGGCGATGATGAGGTTCGGTCGGCAGCCGAGCGCCATGGCGATGAGCACGCGCTGGCGCATCCCGCCGCTGAACTCGTGTGGGTAGTCGTCGTAGCGGCTCTCGGCCTCGGGGATGCCGACGCGCCGGAGCATCTCGATCGCCTCTTCTTTCGCCTCCTCGCGGCTGAGATCGCGGTTGAGCTCGATGAACTCGCGAACCTGTCCGCCGACGGTGTAGACGGGGTTGAGCGACTCCATCGGATCCTGGAAGATGATCGCGATCTCGTTGCCGCGGATCTGTTCGCGCATCTCGGCGTCGGTGAGCATCTCGTCGCGGGGAACGAGCTCGCCGTCGCGTTCTTCGAACCCGACGACGGTCGTGCCCATGTAGTCGATCTCGCCGCCGACGATCTCGCCGGGCGATTCGATCAGGCGCATGATGCTCGAGGTTGCGACGCTCTTTCCGGCACCGGATTCGCCGACGAGGCCGACGATCTCCCCTCGTTTCACGTCGAACGAGACGCCGTCTACTGCACGGACGACGCCGCGTTCGGTGAAAAATTGCGTCTTCAGGTCGGTCACTTCGAGTATCGTTTCACTCATTGTAGATTGATAATCGTCTCACTTGATTCGCGGGTCCAGCGCGTCCTGCAGGCCGTCGCCGAAGAGGTTGAACCCCATGATGGTGATCAGGATGGCGAGGCCGGGCCAGATACTCAACCAGTAGTTCGAGTGCATGTACTGGTGTGCGAGGCGGAGCATCTCTCCCCAGTCGGCGGTCGGCGGCTGTGCGCCGTAGCCGAGGAAAGAGAGGCCGGCGACGATGAGGATCGTCACGCCGATGTACAGCGTCGCCAGCACCAGCACGGGGGCGAAACTGTTCGGGATCACGTGGCGGAGCAAGATGTCCCGATCCCTGACGCCAGCGGCTCGTGCGGCCTCGACGTAGTCCATCTCGCGGACGCTCAACACCCGACTGCGGATGAGCCGAGCGAACACCGGGATGAACGCGATCCCGACGCCGAGGGCGGCGTAGGTGATGTCGGGGTTCCCCCCGCTGACGAACACCGTGAACACGATCACGAGGACGAGCGGCGGGATGGCGTACAGCGTCTCCACCGCGCGCATCAGCACGTCGTCGACCCGGCCGCCGTAGTAGCCCGAAACTGCGCCGACGATCGTTCCCCCGACGAGTCCGATTCCGGTCGCGACGATCCCCACGAACACGGACACCTGCGTTCCGTAGATGAGTCGCGTGAGGTAGTCGCGACCGTTCTGGTCGGTCCCGAGCGGATGCTCCCACGTTCCACCCTCGACGAACGCCGGTGGCAGCCGGCGCTCGGTCGCTCCTGGATCGGGGTGACGCTCGGGGTGTGAGAGGAACGTCTCCGCCAGCAGGAAGTTCTCGGCGCGCCCGAGCGTGAGCCTCGAGAGGTTACTGTCGATGGCGGTGATCAGCGCGATGCCCAGCACGATCGCGATGACGTACATCCCGAAGCGGGCCGTGGTATCCGCCTTGACCTTCCTGAGCGTGTACCGCCAGCCGACGTCCGCCTCGAACTCGTCGTCCGCCGTCCCGTCGCCGATCTCGAGTTCGGTCTCGCTCTCCGTCTGTTGTTCTCCGACAGCCATGTTAGCTCTCCTCCCCGTACGATACCCGCGGGTCGACGTACGCGTAGGCGATGTCGGTGACGATGACGCCGATTACGAACACGAATCCGACGACGATGGTAGTCCCGAGGACGAGCTGGTAGTCGTACGTCCCGATCGCCTGGATGATCAGCCGGCCCATGCCGTTGATCGCGAACACCTCCTCGATGAGCACCGCACCGCCGATCGCGCTCGTCAGGTTGAGCCCGACGAGCGTGATGACCGGCAGCTGGGAGACGCGGAACGCGTGTTTTCGCATGATCGTCCGTTCGGGGACGCCGTAGGCGCGGGCGAGCCTGACGTAGTCTTTCTGGAACGACTCGATCATCGCGCTCCGTTCGACGCGCATGATCGTCGCCATCTGCAACGTGCCGAGGGCGATCATCGGTAAGAGCAGGTGTCTGATCGTCTGGTAGTACAACTCGAGGTGGCCGCTGTAGCCGTAGTGAGCGGGGTCGCGCCAGGGGTACACCAGCCGACCGGTCGGCAGCCAGCCGAGGTGGACGCCGAAGAGGATGATCAGCATGATGCCGATCCAGAACGACGGCGTGCTGACGCCGACGAGCGCGATGATTCGGGAGACGTGGTCGGTGGGCTCGTTCCGGCGTTTCGCCGCGAGCACGCCCAGCGGGATCGCCGTCACGATCGCGAACGCGTACGCTGAGAGCATCAACAGCAGCGTCGGTGGCAGCCGGACGAGCATCAGTTCGCTAACCGGCCGATCGTAGTACATGCTGAGGCCGAGGTCGCCCTGCAGCAGCCCTCTGGGGGACTCTTCGAACCCGGGAACGCCGAGTACCTCGAGGAACCACGGCAGTCCAAGGTAGTTGAGAAACCGCATGTGAAGCGGCTGGTCGAGGCCGTACCGTTCCTCGATCGCCTCGATCAACTCCTCGCTGGCGATCTGTTCGGCGACCATGTAGTCGACCGGGTCACCGGGCGCCAGATTGACGAGCAGGAACGTGACGACCGCGATCCCGAACATCACCGGGACGGCCTGCATCAGTCGATATATCGTGTATCGTAACAGCCCCATCGTATCACGCTACCGTCTCTCTCACACTCACTTCGGCAATATTGGGTACAACCATTTCCATGTGCGCTGAAACTCTACTCTTCTGTTAATTTTGGGACGGGTGTGGTAGTCAGTCGGTCGATGAACGAACCGGCGGCGGTTCGTCGCTCCGCTCCTCGTCGCAATCGCCCGATTCGCCTACAGCAGGTTGAGGTCCGGGTGGTCGAGGTGCGGGTTGGTGGAGACCGACGTACTCGCGTGCACGCCCTCGACGGCGTCTTCGACGTAGGCGACTGCGTTCAGGTCGCTCCAGCCCGGGAGGTGAATCGCCTGCTCGTTGATCTCGGTCTGGATTTCGGTGTAGAGTTCACTCCGTTCGGCGGGGTCGACGGACCGACGTGCGTCCTGGATGTTCTCGTGGAACTCCGGATTGTCGTAGAAGTGGCCCTGTGTGAGTCCCTCGTTGTCCTCGTGAAACAGCTGGTAGAAGTACACGTCGGGGTCAGCACCGCCGGTCCAGCCGAGGGCGTAGATGTTGAACTCGTCGGCGTCACCCGACTGGTACGTGTCCGTGAACACGTCCCAATCGAGGCGCCGAACGCTGGCCCCGTAGCCGATCTCGTCGAGGCGGTCGGCGATGACCTCGGCCCACTGCTGGCGAATGTCGTCCGGCGGGACGATGATGTCGAGTTCCTCACCGTCGTCGATCGCGTCGCTCTCGTCGAGCAGTTCCTGGGCACGGTCGGGATCGAACTCGTAGTTCATCTCGAGGAACTGGTCGGCGGGCATGTCGAACTCCTCGGCCACCGAGGGCGCCACCGACATGTTGGTGAAGACGGCGGCCTCCCCGAAGATGTCCTCGACGAAGTCACGGCGCGAGTGGCAGTGGGCGATCGCCCGGCGAACGTCGGGATCGGCCGTCGGCCCCTCGTTACAGTTGAACGCCATGTACAGGTAGCTCGTACTGTCGATGGACGCGATCTCGATACCGTCTTCGGACTCGATATCGTCCCAGTCCTGCGGGGGAATCCCCTCCATAATGTCGGTCTCCTCGGCGAGAATTCGGGAGACGCGCCCGGCGTCGTCCTCTGCCGGCTCGTACCGGATCGCCGCCACCTGGCTCGGCTCGTCCCAGTAGTCGTCCCAGCGCTCGACGTCGACGTACTCGCCGTCTTCCCACTCGGCGAACTGGTACGGCCCCGACCCGATCGGGTTCTCCGTGTTGTACGCGTCGGGATCACTCTGGCGAACCTCCGAGTTGACGATGCTCGTCGGAAGGGTGATCGTCTCGAACGGCGCGTACGGGTACTCGAGGTCGAACTGAACCGTCGTGTCGTCGATGGCCTCGGCGGACTCGATCATGTCGAAGTCCGGCATGTTGTCCGTCTGCTCCTCGACGGGTGCGAGGAACGAGTGGACGACGTCCTCGGCGGTGACCGGATCCCCGTTGTGGAACTCGGGCCCGTCGCGGAGTTCGACGACGAACCGCTGGCCGTCTCGTTCGATCTCTGGAGCGTCGGCTGCGAGCTTTGGTTGCGGATCGAGAGTCCCGACGTCGTACTCGTAGAGTCCGTCGTAGAGCACCTGCGTGATCTGAGAGGAGTACGCGTCGTTGAGAACGACCGGGTCCCACTCGATTGGGGCTACCTGCTGGGTGAAGCTGAGTCGGTCGCCAGCGGGAACGGCGGCGTCGTCACCGCCGATGCAGCCTGCGAGGAACGCGGCCGACACCGCCACGCCACTCCCGATGAGTCGGCGCCGCGTAATCGACGTCAAACCGTGTGGGTTGTCTTGACGAGACATACCCACACAAATGCTACCTCGGTTATATAGTTTTTTCTGTATTTCAGATTATTCTGATAGTACTGTCCTGGTGCAGAACTGCCGTGGATCCACGCTTCTGGTGAATCGTACTTCGCCTCAACGGGGCATTGTGTACGGCTGTGAACGACTCTGTCTACTGTCGTTGAATGAACGTCTGAGCACCCGATATTTGATATGAGCTACTTTTTATCTACAATTACCACACGCTGTGTCCGGTGCCTGCCGAATTACTATCTGTGTCGTCGATCTGATACTCGGCCGTGAAACTTTGCCGACCCCCGGCGTTCGCCAGATCCTGCTTCGTTCTCTGGCGGGCATGTCGTGATCACCACTGGAGGTAGATTCCGACGACTTTATACTATGGTGTGTGTGATATACAAGCATGGTGTCGAACCCATACGGGCACACGGACGTGCCTGGCGACACGATCGTCGGCGCGATCGACTCTGACGGCCGCAGCGACGAGTACGTCATCGCGGACATCTCCGCCGACGGGGCGTGGCTCTCGATGGCTGCCGACGAGGCGGCGACACTTCCAGCGTGGCGATAACCGTCCCGATTCGTTCACGACGATCGACTCCCGATCGCGAACGGTGATCTTTTTCCACTGGCGAACACAGTATCGGCGTATGAACTACCGAGCCGTCGAACCCACAGGCGAGTACGTCGCCCGCCTCGAGACGGGCGCGGAGTGGCGATCCGAGATCGAATCGCTCGCAGCGGAGGTCGAGGCCGACGCGGCCTGGTTCACCGGCCTCGGTGCGGTCTCCGACGCCGAACTCTGGTTCTACGACCAGGACGGGCTCGAGTACGCCCCCGTCGAGTTCGACGAACCACTCGAGGTCGCGAGCTGCGTGGGGAACGTCGCCCTGTTGGACGGCGAGCGGTTCGCCCACACGCACGTCGTCTGCTCGCGACCTGACGGGGAGGCCGTCGCCGGCCACTTGAACGAGGCGACCGTCTTCGCCGGCGAGATCCACATGCGCGCCTTCGAGGACCCGCTGGAGCGGGCCCACGACGAGACCACCGACCTCGACCTCTGGCTCTGAGATGCGCGAGGTAGACGAACGGTACTTCGAAGGGCTCGAATCGCGTCTCGACGAGGCGTTCGACGTCGCCGAGGAGGCCAAACGGCGCGGCGCCGACCCAGAACCCGAAGTCGAGATTCCAGTCGCGAAGGACATGGCCGACCGCGTCGAGAACATCTTAGGGATCGACGGCGTCGCCGAACGCGTGCGCGAACTCGAGGGGCAGATGAGTCGGGAAGAAGCCGCCCTCGAGCTCGCGAAAGACTTCGCTGAGGGGAGAGTCGGCGACTACGAGACGAAAGCCGGGAAGGTCGAGGGAGCCGTCCGCACGGCGGTCGCCCTGCTCACGGAGGGGGTCGTCGCCGCCCCGATCGAGGGGATCGACAAGGTCGAGCTCCTGAAAAACGACGACGGCAGTGAGTTCGTCAACGTCTACTACGCCGGCCCGATCAGGTCGGCGGGTGGGACCGCCCAGGCGCTGTCGGTGCTCGTCGCCGACTACACCCGCGCGCTCGTCGGGCTCGAGCAGTACGAGGCACGCACCGAGGAGATCGAACGCTACGCCGAGGAGATCGCGCTGTACGACTCCGAGACGGGGCTGCAGTACACCCCGAAAGACACGGAAACGAAGTTCATCGCCAAACACCTCCCCATCATGCTCGACGGGGAGGCCACCGGCGACGAGGAGGTCTCCGGCTATCGCGATATAGAGCGCGTCGACACCAACTCCGCCCGTGGCGGGATGTGTCTCGTTATGGCCGAAGGGATCGCCCTCAAGGCTCCGAAGATCCAGCGCTACACCTCCCAACTCGACGAGATCGACTGGCCGTGGCTCCAGGACCTCATCGACGGCACCTACGGCGACGACGAGGCGTCCGAATCAGAGGACGACGCCGAGAAGGAGGTGGCCGATGCGGACGCGGACGCGGACGAGGCGGACGAAGACGGCGACGAGAGCGACGGGGACGGCGCCGAGGAAACCGAGGAGCCAGCGGGGCCGCCTCGCGTCGAGCAGTCGAAGAAGTTCCTTCGGGACCTCATCGCCGGCCGGCCGGTCTTCTCCCATCCCTGTGCCGAGGGTGGCTTCCGGCTCCGGTACGGCCGCGCGCGTAACCACGGCTTCGCAACCGCGGGCGTCCACCCGGCGGCGATGCACGTGCTGGACGACTTCCTCGCCACGGGGACCCAGATCAAGACCGAACGCCCCGGCAAGGCCGCAGGCGTCGTCCCCGTCGACACCATCGAGGGCCCGACGGTCAAACTCGCCAACGGCGACGTCCGCCAGATCGACGACCCCGAGGAGGCCCTCGAGGTCAGAAACGGAATCGTCGAGATCCTCGACCTCGGCGAGTACCTCGTCAACTACGGCGAGTTCGTCGAGAACAACCACCCCCTCGCCCCCGCCTCCTACGTCCCCGAGTGGTGGATCCAGGACCTCGCGGCCGCCGGCGCGGACGTCCAGGCACTCCAGGACGACCCCCGGATCGACCTCGAGCACCCCACCGCCGAGCGGGCGCTCGAGTGGGCCGAGGCGTACGACGCGCCGCTTCACCCCATGTACACCTACCTCTGGCACGACCTCTCGGTCGAGGCGTTCTGTGCCCTCGCCGAGGCCGTCTCCGAGGGCGAACTCGAGGACGACGGCGCGACGCTCGTCCTCGAGTGGGCCGAAGAGACTCGAAGGGCACTCGAGACGATCGTCGTCGAGCACCGCCAGCGCGAGAGCGAGGGCCGGATCGAGGTCGACGACTGGAAGCCGTTCGTCCGAACGCTGGGGCTGACCGACGACCTCGAGCGGACGTGGGCCGACGAGGACCTCACGGAGCGCGCGCGAACGTGGGCCGATGGGGAGAACGCGATCGAGGCGGTCAACGAGGTCGCCCCCTTCCGGGTCCGCGAACGTGCACCGACCCGGATCGGCAACCGGATGGGTCGTCCGGAGAAATCAGAGAGCAGAGACCTCAGCCCGGCCGTCCACACGCTGTTTCCCATCGGCGAAGCCGGCGGCGCCCAGCGGGACGTCGCCAAGGCCGGCAAACACGCCGAGACGATGTCGGATACGCCCGGCGTCGTCGAACTCGAGATCGGTCGCCAGTACTGTCACAACTGCGACACGGAGACGTTCGAGAACCGCTGCCCGGAGTGTGGCTCGCGTACCGAACCCGACTATCGCTGTCCGAGCTGTGAGACGAAGATCGAACCCGACGAGGCCGGCCGCGTCGAGTGTGGCCGCTGTGAGATCGAGGCGACCTGCGTCGAACACCGGGAGGTCGACCTCAACGCAGTCTATCGCGATGCACTCGAGTCGGTCGGCGAACGCGAGAACGCCTTCGAGATCCTGAAAGGCGTGAAGGGACTGACCTCGACGACCAAGATCCCCGAACCGGTCGAGAAGGGCATCCTTCGGGCGAAACACGACGTCTCCACGTTCAAAGACGGCACCGTCCGCTACGACATGACCGACCTCCCCGTCACGTCGGTCCGGGCGAGCGAACTCGACGTCACCGTCGGCCAGCTCCAGGCGCTCGGCTACGAGGAAGACATCTACGGCGAGCCGCTTTCCCACGAGGACCAGCTGGTCGAACTCAAAGTCCAGGACGTCGTTCTCTCCGACGGCGCCGCCGAGCACATGATGAAGACGGCCGCGTTCATCGACGACCTGCTCGAGCAGTACTACGGCCTCGAGCCGTTCTACGAACTCGAGGAGCGCCAGGACCTCGTGGGCAGGCTCGTCTTCGGGATGGCCCCGCACACCTCGGCGGCGACCGTCGGCCGCGTGGTTGGCTTTACCAGCGCGGCCGTGGGCTACGCCCACCCGTTCTTCCATGCAGCCAAGCGTCGGAACTGCTTCCACCCGGAGACGGAGATCGTTTATCGTGAAGGGGAGCCACGGTCTATTTACGACAAACAGCAACTCGAAGCCGGTGACGGGTTGCCACCCGAGGAACGACCACGACGGGCCAGTATTCGGACCTTCGTCGAAGATCGACTCGAGAGCCCGGAGCAGGACGATTTCGGTACGGAGTACCAGGACCTCGATGACGACGTCTGGGTCCTCTCGTACACGGGTGTGTGCTGTCCGAAACGCGTAACGACCGTCTCGAAGCATCCGGCGCCGAACCATCTCCTCTCGATCACGACCGAAAGCGGCCGCGAACTTCGAGTAACGCCGGATCACACGATGCTCCGGTTCGACGAAGAGTCCTCCGATCAGCTCTCACAAGAGTACTGGAAAGCGGAGACGGTATCGGCCCAGGAACTCTCCCCTGGTGACGAACTTCCGACGCCGTCGCCCGTTGGGGATCGGACGGTCGATGACTTCCTGTTCGGTCCCGTCAAGGAGATCAACGACTATCCGCCTGCCGTCACAGGCTGGGATACGATCACCGATATTGAAATTATCGAATCAGATACTGATTACGTATATTGTCTGGAAGTAGAGGAATCTCATACTCTTTCGGCAAATGGGATCCTCACAGGTCAATGTGATGGTGACGAGGATTGCGTAATGTTGTTGCTTGACGGATTGTTGAATTTCAGTAAATCATTTTTGCCTGATAAGAGGGGTGGTAAGATGGACGCACCCCTCGTCATGTCCTCTCGCATCGACCCCGCCGAAATCGACGACGAGGCTCACAACATGGACGTCGTCTCCCAGTACCCCCGCGAGTTCTACGAGGCGACCCTCGAGCAGGCCGATCCCGGCGACGTCGACGTCGAGATCGCCGAGGACACCCTCGGCACCGACCTCGAGTACACCGGCTTCGAGCACACCCACGACACGACCGACATCGCGATGGGGCCGGATCTCTCGGCGTACAAGACGCTCGGCTCGATGATGGACAAGATGGACGCCCAGCTCGAACTCTCCCGAAAGCTGCGGGCGGTCGACGAGACGGACGTCGCCGAACGCGTCATCGAGTATCACTTCCTGCCGGACCTGATCGGCAATCTTCGGGCCTTCTCCCGCCAGGAGACCCGCTGTCTCGACTGCGGCGAGAAGTACCGTCGGGTGCCGCTGACCGAAGTGTGCCGGGAGTGTGGCGGGCGGGTGAATCTTACCGTCCACAAGGGCTCGGTGAACAAGTACATGGACACCGCGATCGAGGTCGCCGAGGAGTATGGCTGCCGGGACTACACGAAACAGCGCCTCGAGGTCTTAGAGAAGTCCCTCGAGAGCGTCTTCGAAAACGACAAAAACAAGCAGTCGGGGATCGCGGACTTCATGTGATCGGATCGGTCGATCCGTCCGGAATCACCCAGTCGGCGGGTCGACGCCCATCTGAACCCACGCTCACGGGGACGGGCTGACGTTCGCCCGCCGTTCCGGTGCGCCCGGGTGGTCGGCGGGAAGTCGCGGCTCGTCCTCCTCGTAGAGCCGTTCCCGGAGCGTCTGACCGGGCTGGGATTCTGAGAGCAGCCCGCGAGCGCGGAGCTCCGGGACGACCAGGTCGACGAAGTCGCGCAGCGAGTCCGGCCGGACGACCTCCTTGACGTTGAAGCCGTGGACGCCGATCTCCTCGTGCCAGTACTCGAGTTCGTCGGCGATCGTTTCCGGCGTCCCGACGATCTTCGGCGAGGTCGTTCCGAGGCCACAGAACTGGGCGACCTCGCGGACGGTCCACTCCCGGTCGGGCTGGGAACGGGTGAAGGCGTTCATCGTTCCCTGGATCGCTTCGGTCTCGATGTGTTCGACCTTCTGGTCCGGATCGAGTTTTGAGAGGTCCATGTCGAGAAAGCCCGACAACAGCGCGAGCGTCGCCTCGACGTCGACGTGGTCTTCGTAGGACTCGTATTTCGCCTGCGCGAGTTCCTCGGTCTCGCCGACGATCGGGACGACCCCGATGAAAAAGCGCAGCGAGTCCGGATCGCGGCCGTACGTTTCCGCCCGCGTCCGGAGGTCGGCCATATACTCGCGAACGCCCGCTTCCGTCGGCTGGCTCGCGAAGACGGCCTCGGCGTTGGCGGCCGCGAACTCCCGCCCGCGATCGGAGGAGCCCGCCTGGTAGAGCACCGGCGTTCGCTGGGGCGACGGCTCACAGCCGTGGGGTCCCGGCACGGTGAAGCACTCACCATCGTGGTCGATCGACGAGACTCCGTCGGGGTCGGTGTACACCCCGGCGTCGGCGTCGACCCGGACTGCGTCCTCGTCCCACGAGGACTCCCAGAGCGCGTAACAGACCTCGAGGAACTCGTCGGCGCGGTCGTAGCGCGTCTCCTTGTCCATACGCTCGTGTAAGCCGAGGTTCCGGGCGGCGGACTCGAGGTAGGAGGTGACGACGTTGAGCGCGATCCGCCCGTCGGTCAGGTGGTCGAGCGTCGAGAACTCGCGGGCGAGCTGGTAGGGGTGGATGTAGGTCGTCGACCGCGTCACGGCGAAGCCGAGTTCGTCGGTCACCTGGGCCATCGCGGGCACGAGCAGCTGTGGGTCGTTCGACGGCGTCTGCACGCCACGCTCGAGCGCCGTGTAGCGGTCGCCGCCGTAGACGTCGTAGATCCCGCGCACGTCGGCGAAGAAGACGGCGTCGAACCCGCCACGCTCGGCGGTCCGGGCGACCTCGGTCCAGTACTCGAGGTCGGTGTAGCGGGTCGAGCCGTCGCCCGGGTAGGTCCACGAGCCGGGCGACACGTGTTCGGGGGCGTTCATGGTGAAGAGGTTGAGATGCATCGCCATAGGAGAGGCTACGGTCGGGGCGCCCAAGAGCGGAGAGTCCGTGACCGTTGTTGGCGGTATCTGTGACGCCACGGCGTGGGCGTCACGCGAGACCGCCTCGTCGCGCTGGTGGACAGTAAGCCCTTATTGACTGGCCGAACAACACCGACCATGATCCCGGGCGCGGCCGAGTACGGCGTCGAGCTGTCGATCGACGACGCGGAGGTCGAGCGCCTGCTCGAGGTCGGTTCCGAAGACGTCTCCCCGGCACCCGAGCTCACCTTCGCCCGAAACGTCTTCGTCCCGCTGACGACGGCGTGTCGGTACACCTGCACCTACTGCACCTACTTCGACCCGCCGGGGCAAGCGTCGATCCTCTCGCTCGAGGAGGTCCGCGAGATCTGCCGGCACGGGGCCGACGCGGGCTGTACGGAGGCCCTGTTCACGTTCGGCGACGACCCCGACGATCGCTACACCGAGATTCACGCCCAGCTCGAGGCATGGGGCTACGACTCGATCCACGACTACCTGCGGGCGGCTTGCGAGGTCGCCCTGGAGGAAGGACTCCTCCCGCACGCGAACCCGGGGGACCAGACCCGCGAGGAGATGGCTACCGTCGCGGACCTGAACGCCAGTATGGGTACGATGCTCGAGACGACGGCCGACGTCGCGGCTCACGCCGGCCCGCGAACGAAGGTGCCAGGCCAGCGCCTGCGGACGATCCAGAACGCGGGCGAACTCGACGTGGCGTTCACGACCGGTATCCTGGTGGGCATCGGTGAAACGTGGGAAGACCGCGCGGAGAGCCTGCTCGCCATCCGCGAACTCCACGAGCGGTACGACCATATCCAGGAGGTGATCGTCCAGCCCGTCCGGGAGAACGAGCGCTGGCGCGGCGGAACGCCCGACCGCGAGACCCTGCGGCGGGTGACGGCGATGGCGCGGTACGCCCTACCCGAGGAGGTGTCGGTACAGGTGCCGCCGAACCTCGCGCCGGTTCGCGAGCTGCTCGACTGTGGGATCGACGACCTCGGCGGGGTGTCGCCGGTCACCGACGACCACGTCAACCCGGACTACGCCTGGCCCGCACTGGACGAACTCGAGTTGATCGCCGAGCTGGCGGGCGTCCCCCTGCTCGAGCGGCTGCCGATCTACGAGCGGTACCTGCCGGCCGCGTTGCGCCCCGAGCGCTTCGACGGCGTGCTGGCGGACGGTGCCGAGGGCGACCGGGAGTGGCTCTCGCCGCCCATCCGCGAGGCGCTCGCGGCCGACGACGCGGCGGGCGAGCGCTACCGGGCGGTGCTCGAGGAACGCGAGCGCTGACCGGTGACGGCCCCATCGGAACCGACTGTCACTCGCCGGGACGTTTTTAGACGTCGCCGTCTAGGCAGGGGGCATGCCCCACTCGATCCGGGTGCTCCACGTCGACGCCGACGCCGCGTTCGCCGACGCCGTTTCCACGGCGCTCGAGCGTGAGAGCCGCCGGATCTCCGTACGGACGGCGACCGGCGTCCGGGACGCGCTCGACGCGGTCGAGAGCGACGCGGTCGACTGCGTCCTCTCCGATCGCGACGCGCCGCGGGTGGACGGACTCGAGTTGCTCGCCGCCGTCCGCGAGGTCGACCCTCGGCTGCCGTTCATCCTGCTCACCGCCGAGGGGAGCGAGGCGGTCGCGATCGAGGCGATCTCGGCGGGCGTCACGGACTACGTGCGAAAGGACGACCTGTCGGAGCGACCCGGCGTGCTCGCCAACCGGATCGTGAAGTCGGTCGAAGCGGCGCGGACCGAACGGGAACTCGACCGGAGACGGGAGCTGTTGCGCCACACCGAGCGGCTCGCGGACACCGGCGGCTGGGAAGCCGACCTCGAGACGGGCAACCAGCGATGGACGCGGGGGCTGTTCGAGATCCACGGCATCGACCCCGACGAGGGGGCCGTGCCGACGGTCGAGGAGTACTTTTCGTTCGTCGATCCCGATCACAGGGAGGGGTTTCAGCGCACTCTCGAGCGGTGTCTCGAGCGGGCCGAGCCGTACGACGAGGAGGTCGAGATCACCGCGGCAGACGGGCGGACGCGGTGGATCAGGACGATCGGCGAGCCCGTCGTCAAGAACGGCGAGCCCGTCGCCTACCGGGGCGTCGCCCGCGACATTACCGACCGCAAGCGACGGGAGCGACGGCTGGCCGAGCTCGCGGAGTTCCGGGAGGCGATCATCGAGAGCGCCAACGTCTGGATCAACGTCCTCGACACCGAGGGAAACGTCGCGATCTGGAACGAGGCCGCAGCGCGAATCAGCGGCTACCCCGCAGCGGAGGTCGTTGGTCACAACGGGATCTGGGCGTGGCTCTATCCCGACGAAGCGTATCGGGCCGAGATCACCGAGGACGCCGCGGCGATTCTGCGCGGCGAGAAGGAAGCCCGGGAGTACGTGACCATGATCCGCACGCGCGATGGCGAGGAGCGGACGCTCGCCTGGCACTCCCGCAGCATCGAGACGGCCGACGACGAGCGCCTCGGCTCCGTCGCGATCGCCAGGGACATCACCGAACAACGACGCAACCTCGAGCAGCTCAACCGGAAGACGGCCGAGCTCGAGCGCCAGAACGCCCGGCTTGAGGAGTTCGCGAGCATCGTCTCCCACGACCTCCGCAACCCGCTAAACGTGGCGACGGGGTGGCTGGATCTGGCCCAAGAGGAGTGTGAAAGCGAGCACCTCGAAGTCGTCGCCGAGGCCCTCGACCGAAGTCAGGAGCTGATCGACGACCTGCTCGTCCTCGCACGCGAGGGGGCCCAGGTGGGCGCGTTCGAGTCGGTCGAGCTCGACGTGCTCGTCCACGACTGCTGGCGAACCGTGGACACGGCCGAGGCGACGCTCGTCACCGACCTCGACTGCGTAATCCGCGCCGATCGAAGTCGCCTCCGGCAGCTGTTCGAAAACCTCCTTCGAAACGCCGTCGAACACGGGGGTGAGGCCGTAACCGTCACCGTCGAGGAGGTCGACGGGGGGTTCGCCGTCGAGGACGACGGCCGCGGCGTTCCGAGCGAGCATCACGACCGACTCTTCGAGGCCGGCTACTCGACCTCACGGTCCGGCACCGGCTTCGGACTGCGCATCGTCGAACAGATCGCGGAGGCACACGGCTGGGAGGTCGACGTCGCCGACGGCGCCGACGGCGGTGCCCGGTTCGAGCTCACCGGCGTCGACGTCGTCCGGTGAGCGGTGCGCGGCCGTCACCGACGTCGGCACCACTGGCCGGTTGTCGTGTCCTTTTGCTCGGCAGGGGCTATCGGAACCGTATGGCAACCGAGTTTCAGTCGACCGCGTCGCTCCTCGCCGACCTCGAGGACGCGTCGTTCGACCGGCCCCCGGCGATCGTCTCGAACGCACACTACACCGGTCTCGCCGTTTCCCGCGCGCTCGAGGCCCTCGACGTGCCCGTCGTCGCGCTCGACCGGACCGGAGACGGCGTCGCGCCGCCGTCGACGGCGGTGGACTACGCCGGGCGGATCACGTACCCGCTCGAGGACGCCGACGGGTTCGAGTCCGACCTCGAGGCGGTGGTCGACGCCGTCGGCTCGGAGGTGGTCGCCTTCCCCTGCATGGACGAGTGGGTCCACGCCTACGCCGGCGCGGACGTCGACGGCGTTCGGCGGCCGTTCTCGGGACCGGCGGGGATCGAGCGCGTGCTCGACAAGGAGTCGCTGTACGCGGTCGCCGAGGCACTCGGCGTGCCGTACCCCGAGACGTACCGCCTGCGCGAGACCGATCCAGAGGAGGCCGCCGACGCGCTCGGCTTCCCGCTCGTAGTCAAGCCCGCCCGCAAGCGCGAGGGCGAGGAGGCCCTCGGCACCAACGTGATCGAGGTCGAGGACGAGGAGGCGTTCGCCGAGATCGTCGCCGCCGCCGAGGACGCCGACGTCCGGATCATGGCCCAGGAGCGGGTGAACGTGGCCCCGGGCGAGGACTGTTCCGTCGGCTCCTACGTGCCCCCGAGCGGCGTCGGGGACGCGCTCTCGGTCGTCGGGAACCCGCGGCTGCGCTACCCCCGGGCGTACGGCAGCTCCTGTGCGGTCGAACGGGTCGAACGGCCGGAACTCGAGGAACGGGCGTTCGACGTCCTCGCAGAAACCGGCTACCACGGCATCAGCGAGGCGGAGTTCGTCTACGACGCCGACCGGGGCGAGTACGTCCTCCTCGACGTCAACACCCGGCCCTGGAAGTGGATCGGGATGCCCGTCGAGGCAGGTGCGAACCTGCCGGCGGCGGCGTACGCCGCCGTGACGGAGGCCGAATACGAGCCCGAGCCGTTCCGGGAGGCGCTGTGGGTCGCCCTCAAGGAGTACGTCTCGGCGCTCGCGACCGACGACTCGACGCCGGCGGTCCTCGACGGGACCCACTGGCGGGCGCTCGCCTCGGGCTCGTTCGAGCGGAGCGACGGCGGGCTGACGACCGCGGTCTACCGGCCGTCGGATCCGGGCCCAACGGCGAAGCTGCTCGAGACGGAGTTCTCCGGACGGGAGTACTACTGCGCCTGCTGACCGAACGACGCTCGAGCGACGCTCAGCCGGCCGTTCCGACCGGCGAGGGCGACGGTTCGTCTCCATCATCCTCGCTTAGCTCCTGGATGTACCGGATCCGGTCGGGAATCGGCGGGTGGGTGTAGTGAAACGTCGCGTACAGCGGGTGGGGAAACGGGTTCGAGAGGTTCTCGCTCGTGAGCCGACAGAGCGCGTCGATCAGCGGCTCGCCGTCGCCCATCACCGCGGTCGCGAAGGCGTCGGCCTCGCGCTCGTGAGCCAGCGAGAGCCGGTTCTCGAGCGGCCGGCTCAGCTTCGCCAGCGGCTGGAGCCACAGCAGGCCGACGAGCAGGCCGGCGTAGACGGTCTCGGGGAGGGCGAACAGCTCGTAGAGCCACGCCGTCTCGAGCAGGAACCAGAGGACGGCCAGCATCGCCCCGACGCGAACGACGCCTGCGGCGAAGCCCTTCCAGACGTGGCCGAACTTCCAGTGGGCGAGTTCGTGAGCGAGCACGCCTTCGATCTCCGACAGCGCCATCCGCTCGACGAGCGTGTCGAACAGCACGACGCGTTTCGTCCGGCCGAAGCCGGTGAAGTAGGCGTTCGAGTGCGCCGACCGCCGGCTGGCGTCCATGACGTAGATCGCCTCACAGGAGAAGCCGGCGCGCTCGAAGACGCGTTCGACCGCCTCGCGGAGCTCGCCTGCCTCGACGGGTTCGAAGTCGTTGAACAGCGGGGCGATCACCCGCGGGTAGACGACTAGCATTCCGAGGGAGAACGCGGTGAACAGCGCGAGCGCGGCCACCGGCCAGTACGTCGGCACGAGTTCGACGAACCAGAGCACGCCGCCGGCGAGGGCGCCGACGAAAACGACCGAGATGGCCGTCCCGAGCAGCAGGTCCTTCACGAACAGTCCCGGCGTCGTCTGGTTGAAGTCGAACCGCTCCTCGAGGACGAACGTGTCGTAGACGTCGAACGGCACCGAGAAGAGCCGGAGGCCGACGATCAGCGCGGCGACGAAGGCCGCACCGGTGACGACGGGGCCGTAGCCCAGTCCCTCGAGTGCTTCGACGAACGCCGACAGCACCCCCGAGTAGAGGACCGCGAGCACGAGGGCGACGACCGCCCACGTCCGGACCACAGAGAGCGTCGTCTTCGCCCGCTGGTAGGCGACGACCCGGTCGGTGTCCTCGAGGTCCAGTCGATCCTCGACCCAGTCGCGTTCGCGCTCGAGCGTCCGTGCGCCGTAGCGGAGGTTCAGGATCGACAGCGCGGTGAAAAACGCCGTCGTCCCGACGAAGAGGACGAGGAATGCGACGTGGTAGGCGAGCATGGTCGTAGCGTGACGCGCCGGCGGGATAACGGTTTCTCGCACGAATGGTTCGCCTGCACCGACGTAACTGTGGGCTCGAGGCCACCGCCGGACGACCGGTCGCTCGCCCGACCGGTTGCTCCGGCTGATCCACGCCTCGCAAAAAACGGACGTCACCGGTCGCGAAACCACTGGGGATACTATTAGGTCGTTCCACGTACCTCTTCCTATGACAGAGACTGACTCTCTTACCAGGGCAGTCCTGCTCGTCCTGGTGCTCCTCCTGCTCGTCCCGGTGGTCGCGATGACGTTCGCGATGCCGATGATGGGCGGGCACATGTGGGCCTGGAACGACGGAACGGGCGTCGGCTGGCTGTGGTTCGTCACGTGGCTGGTCCCACTGGGCGTGCTCCTCGGCGTCGGCTACCTGCTGTACGCCGCGTTCACCCGACAGGATAGCCAGGGCCGGGACGACCCGGCGCTCGAGGAACTGCGTCTCGCCTACGCCCGCGGGGACATCTCGAGCGAGGAGTTCGAGGAGCGACGGACGCGTCTGGAACGGAGTGAGTGACCGTGTCCGACGGTGACGACCACGCCCACGACGTGGTGACCGACCACGGCTCCGGCGGCCACGCGCCAGGGCGGACGCTCGAGCGAGGCGAGCGGCCGACCGACCGCACCTGTCCGTGTTGTCGGGTGTGCGGGCTCGAGGGTGACCGCCAGGCCGAGAGGAGCGTCGAACCCGACGACGTCGCGGATCAGTCCGATACCGAGGCCGTCGATCCGGACGAGGAGGCGGCCGACCACGCCCACCACGGCCCGGGACACGCCGATCACGACGAGGCCCACGTGGATCACGCCGGCCACGAGGACCTGTTCAGGCGGCGCTTTGTCGTCTGTCTCGTCCTCTCGCTGCCGGTGCTCTACTACAGCCCGATGCTCCAGGCGTGGTTCGGCTACGCGGCCGTTGCGTTCCCGGGGAGCGAATTCGTCGGGCCCGTCCTCGGCGTCGTGATCTTCGCCTACGGTGGCGTCCCGTTCCTCCGGATGGGCGCCGTCGAGGCGCGCAACCGCGAACCCGGAATGATGTTGCTGATCTCGCTCGCGATCACCGTCGCGTTCGGCTACAGCCTCGCGGCCGTGGGCTTCGGGATCGGCGAGCCCTTTTTCTGGGAGCTCGTGACGCTGATCGTCATCTTCCTGCTCGGTCACTGGATCGAGATGCGCTCGATCAGGCGCGCCTCGGGCGCGCTCGACGAACTCGCCGAGTTGCTGCCCGCGACCGCCGAGCGGCTGACCGAGGACGGCGACACCGAGGAGGTCCCGGTCGACGACCTCGAGGACGAGGACCTCGTGCTCGTCCGGCCGGGGACGAACGTTCCCGCCGACGGGGTCGTCGAGGAGGGAGTCTCGAACGTCACCGAGGCGATGATCACGGGCGAGTCCAAGCCGGTGTCGAAGGAGCCGGGCGACGAGGTGATCGGCGGGACGACCAACCGGGACGGCAGCCTGCGCGTTCGCGTGACCGCCACGGGCGAGGAGACGACCCTGTCGGGGATCGTGCGGCTGGTCGAGGAGGCCCAGGAGAGTCGCTCGCGGACGCAGGTGCTCGCCGATCGCGCCGCGGGCTGGCTGTTCTACGCGGCGATCGGGGTAGCGGCGATCACGGCCGTCGCCTGGACCGCCGCGGTCGGCTTCGGCCTGCCGGTCGTCGAGCGCGTCGTCACCGTGCTCGTCATCGCCTGCCCACACGCGCTCGGCCTCGCGGTCCCGCTGGTCGTGGCGATCAACACGACGATGGCCGCAGGCGAGGGGATGCTCGTCCGCGACCGCATTGCGATGGAGCAGGCGAGAGAGCTCGACACGGTCGTCTTCGACAAGACCGGTACCCTCACCGAGGGGGAACAGGGCGTCGTCGACGTCGCGACGATCGAGGGCTGGGACGCCGACGATGCGCTGGCGCTGGCGGCCGCTGTCGAGGGCGACTCCGAGCACATGATCGCCCAGGCAATCCGCGAGGAGGCCCGGGGGCGGGACCTCACCGTCCCCGACGTGCGCGGGTTCGAGGCGCTCGAGGGACGGGGCGTCCGCGCGACCGTCGAGGCCGACGCCGTCGCGATTCCCGGCGGCGACGGCGGGTCGCGAGAGGAGGCGGCGGTCTCCGTCGGCGGCCCCAACCTGCTTCGGTACCTCGAGGTCGACCCCGGCGACGAGCTCGAGCGCTTCGCCGACCGGGCCGGCGAGCGCGGACAGGGCGTCGTCTACCTCGTCCGCGACGACGCGGTCGTCGGCGCACTCGCGCTCGCGGACGTGATCCGCGAGGAGAGCGTCGAAGCCGTCGAGGCCTTAGCCGAGATGGGCGTCGAGGTCGCGATGCTCACCGGCGACGACGAGGACGTCGCCCGCGCCGTCTCGGCGGAGCTGGGCATCGAGACCTACTTCGCCGAGGTGTTGCCGGCGGACAAAGACGAGAAGATCGTCGAGTTACAGGAGCGAGGCGACCTCGTGGCGATGGTCGGCGACGGGGTCAACGACGCCCCGGCGCTAACGCGGGCGGACGTCGGCATCGCCATCGGCTCCGGGACGGACGTGGCCGTCGAGTCGGCCGACGTCGTCCTCGTCGAGAACGATCCGCGCGACGTGGTCAGCCTGGTGCGCCTGAGCCGGAAGAGCTACCGGAAGATGCAGGAGAACCTCGCCTGGGCGGCGGGCTACAACGTCTTCGCGCTGCCGCTGGCGGCCGGCGTGCTCGCGCCCATCGGTATCCTGCTCTCGCCGGCCGTCGGTGCGATCTTGATGTCCGCGAGCACGGTGATCGTCGCGATCAACGCCCAGTTGCTCCGACGGGCGGACCTCGAAGGGTGACGTGGCGGCCCCGCTCTTCTCACCCCCGGCAGCGAACGGTAAACGTATCCGCCGTCGGTCGAAACGTCCCGTCCAGCGATGACGCCGGCCGTCCGCTCGAGTGCCGAGGAGGTCAACTGGGCCAGGCTCGCAGAACGGCTGTGCTTTCTCTTCCCGCCGGTGATCGGCGTCGGGGCCATCGGCGTCGTTCGGGAGCTCGATCCGGGCGTTCCCGGGCTGGGTCTAACCCTCGTGCTGATCAGCACCTTCGGTTACACCCTGCTGACCGTCGGGCTGGCGCTCGCGCTGTTTCTCGACGCCCGACGGATCCGAACCCGTTCGAGCGTCGCCTGGCGGCCGAATCCCTGGCTCAACGCCGCGTTCGCGGTCGTCTGGGCGCCGGCGGCTGGCGTCGGCTACCTCTACCGGCGACACCGCCACTTCGGCACCCGTCCGGGCTGGTCGGGCTGGTGGCTCGTCGTCGCCCTCTCGCTCGTCGCGACCCTGCTCGGTTCGGCCGTCGCCACGGTCGCGGTCGTCCTCGAGCTGCCAGGGTTGCTCCTCTCTGCGGTCGCGATCGCCGGTGCGATCGCCGTCGGCGCGTTTCCGGTGGCGATCCACCAGGACGCCGCCTACGTCTGTACGCGCAAGACGGCCTGGAACCCGAACCCTGGTGGCTACCTCGGGCTGGCGTTCGTGAGCCTGTTCGTCCCGCCGATTCAGCCGGTGCTCGCGGCGTACTACCTGTACAAACGCCGACGAGCGCTCTGACAGGGGGTCGACCTCAACCGCTCGCGGTGACCACCGGCTCCCGATAGGACTCGAACGCCCCGAGCACGGCCTTGCGTTCTCGCTCGCCCACGTCGAACGCGACGAGCGCCTCCTCGAGGTGGGCTGCGATCACGTCGACGTCCGCGTCGTCGATCTCGAGGTGGGCGTGTGCCGCCTCCATCTCCGCGCCCGTGTACTCGACTGGTCCACCGGCGACGGCGCTGAGAAACTGCGTCTGGTGGGCGCGCTGTTTCTGCATGTCCGTTTCGTCGAAGAAGTGCGCCACCCGCTCGTCCGCGAGCACGCGCTCGTAGAAGTCGTCCACGACTGTTGCGATCGACGCCCCGCCACCGAGTCGTTCGTAGAGTGTCTGACTCATCCGATTGTTGGGTTACCGTTCAGAACACGTGAATTTTCGTCCGAACACGTTCGCTTCCAGCTCGCCGCCGCCAGAGCGTGCGCTTTTAATCGCCGTGGCGTCGAGGGGTGACCATGAGAACACGTGGGACGTTGCGACTGGCGACGCGGGGGTCGACGCTCGCCCGACGACAGGCGGGGCTCGTCAAGGAGGCGCTGGAGGATCGCCGCTACGAGGTCGAACTCGTCACCGTCGAGACGACCGGCGACCAGATCAGAGACGAGTTGATCCACCGCCTCGGCAAGACCGGGGCGTTCGTCCGCGAACTCGACGAGCGCGTCCTCGAGGGCGACGTCGACGGCGCGATCCACTCGATGAAGGACGTGCCGACCGAACAGCCGAGCGAGCTCGTGACCGCGGCCGTCCCCGAACGTGGCCGGCCGAACGACGTACTGGTCACGCCCGACGGCCTCGAACTCGAGGAGCTCCCCGAGGGTGCCGTCGTGGGGACCTCGAGCCTCCGTCGGCGGGCGCAGCTGCTCTCGACCCGGTCGGATCTCGAGGTCGAGCCGCTTCGCGGAAACGTCGACACGCGCCTCGAGAAGCTGCTCGCACCCGCGCTGCAGGCCGAGCACGAGGAACGCAGCGAGGCGGACAAAGAACGCAAGGGGAACGTCGGAAACGAGAGCTACAAACCCGACTACGACGAGGACGAGGACGAACCCCGGACGGTCGACGACTGGTTCGACGAGCTCTCGGAGATCGAAAAGCAGGCGCTCGGGCGCGAGGTCGACGTCGCCTACGACGCGATCGTCCTCGCCGAGGCGGGCCTCGAACGCAGCGGTCTGGCACACCACGTCGAGTACCGGCGGCTCCCGCCGACGCAGTTCGCGCCCGCGCCCGGCCAGGGCGCGCTGGCGGTGACCGCCCAGGATGGCGAGACCGCCCGCGAGCTCCGGGAAGCGATCGATCACCCCCGGACGCGCGTGGAGACGACCGTCGAGCGGATCCTGCTCGCCGAACTCGGCGGCGGCTGCATCGCCCCGATCGGCATCTACGCCGTTGTCCAGGGTGAGTACGTCCACGCGAGCGTCCAGGTGTACGACCGCGACGGCCAGGAGTCGGTGATAGCAACCCGGGACCTCCCGGTCGAGACCTACCCGAAGGCGACCCGGGAGTTCGCCGCCGACCTCGCCGACCGCGGCGCGGCCGACCTGATCGCGGCGGCCCGGAAAGAGGCCGACGAGATCGACGATGCGCCGGAGGGAAAGTGAGATGCCCGGCCCGGCGATCGCCGTCTTCCGACCCGACGACGGTCGTCTCGCCGACGCCGTAGACGTCCTCGAGTCGCGGGGCGCGGCGCCGGTCCCGGACCCCATGCTCGCTACCGAGCCGACGGGGGCGACCCCGCGGACGGACGCCGACTACGTCGTTCTGACGAGCACGACCGGCGTCGAGCTCGCCGTCGACGCAGGCTGGTCGCCGGGCGATGCCACCGTCTGTGCCATCGGTCCGACCACCGCCAATGCCCTCTGCGAGGCCGGCTCCGACGTCGACGTCGTCCCCACGGAGTACACCTCGAGCGGCCTCGTCGACGAACTCGCCGAGGCGGTCGACGGCGCGCGCGTCGAGATCGCCCGTAGCGACCACGGCAGCGCCGTCTTACCCGACGGACTCGAGGCCGCCGGCGCGTACGTCCACGAGACGGTCCTCTATCGCCTGGTCCGTCCCGAAGACAGCGGCGAGTCGGCCGAAATCGCCGCCAGGGGCGACCTCGACGCAGCGCTGTTCACCTCACCGCTCACCGTCGAACACTTCCTCGAGGCCGCCGAGGACCGTGGCGTGGCCGACGAGGTACGCGACGGCCTCGAGTCGACCGTCGTCGCCGCGATCGGCGAGCCGACCCGGCAGGCGGCCGCGGAACTCGACCTCGCAGTCGACGTCGTGCCCGAGGATGCGACGTTCGAGACGCTCGTCGACGCGGCGATCGAGCGACTCGAGGAATAACGCCCGAATCGGTCGGGCTACTCGTCGCCGGTGTCGTCGGTCCGCTCCGGGTCGTCGTCGGGTTCGCTCCCGACGCTCGAGTCGTCTCCTCGAGCCGGCTCACTGGACTCGCCTCGGCTCGACTCGTCGTCTTTCTCTGACGTTCCGACGACCCTGTCGGTCACCAGGTCGGCCGCCGGGTCGAGGGTGTAGTACAGCCGCGCGGCGACGAACGCCAGCGGCGGTAGCGACAGCACCAGGAAGCCGACGTCGTAGATCCACGTGGGGAGCAGCGACGTGACCGCTGGCGCGAGGCCCCAGTGGGCGACGATCACCGCGGCCAGAAGCACGAGCCAGTAGACGACACTCGAGACGTTCTCGACGATGACTCGTGGCGCGTCGAAGACGAGTCGCGTGAGCGCTGCGAGATCCGAGGCGAGGTGGACGAGCAGCGACACCACTGCGAGGGTCGCGATCGCGCGCACGATCGCGGCGAGCGAGAGTTCGATGGCGGGGACGACGTGGTCGATTCCCGGGAGCAGCGAGCCCAGATACAGGAGGACGGTCACTGACGCGATCGCGAGGATCAGCTTACTCGCCGACCGCACTCGCTGCCGGCTGTTGACGCGCTCTCGGATTCGAGAGTCGTTTTGTGTCGTACTCATTGTAGTCGGTTCCTGACCGTGCCGTTCCTATGAATGTTCGACTCGGTTGAACGTCGTTTTCGACGGAGTGAACCGTTGATGAACGGTTCATCGGCCGATCGGGGTCGACGAACGGTTCCGTCGCCTCCGGCGTCCGATCCGCACCTTTATCTCGCAAGGCGAACCAATCGCCGATGATGGACGGACCGGTTCCCGAACTCGCCGACAGGGCCGCCGCGTGTGCCGAGCGCCTCCAGCGATCCGATCGCGTCCTGCTCGCCTCCCACATCGACGCCGACGGCCTCACCAGCGCCGCGATCGCCTCGAGCGCGCTCGAGCGCGCCACGATCCCCCACGAGGTCGTCTTCGAGAAACAGCTCGACGAGGCGGCCATCGAGGCTATCGCGGCGACCGAGTACGACACCGTGCTCTTCACGGACTTCGGCAGCGGTCAGCTCGACGTCATCGCCGAGTACGAGGCTGCGGGCGAGTTCACGCCCGTCATCGCCGACCACCACCAGCCCGCCGACGCCGACACCGAGTACCACCTCAATCCCCTGCTCTTCGGCATCGACGGCGCCTCGGAGCTCTCCGGAGCAGGTGCAAGTTACGTCCTCGCACGCGCACTCGAGAACGGCACCGAAACCGACAACCGCGACCTCGCCGCGCTGGCCGTCGTCGGCGCCGTCGGCGATATGCAGGCCTCCACCGGCGAACTCCACGGCGCGAACGAGGGCATCGTCGCGGAGGGACGCGAAGCGGGCGTCCTCGAGACCGCGACCGACCTGGCGATTTACGGCAAGCAGACCCGACCGCTTCCGAAGCTGCTCGAGTACGCCAGCGACGTTCGCATTCCGGGCATTTCGAACGACACCGGCGGCGCGCTGCGCTTTCTCGACGGGCTCGACCTCGAGTTGAAACGTGACGGCGAGTGGCGCTGCTGGGCCGACCTCACGAGCGAGGAGAAGCAGGTCGTCGCCAGCGCGCTCGTCCGGAAAGCCGTCTCGAAAGGGGTCCCGGCACACAAGATCGACGATCTGGTCGGCACCGCCTACGTCCTCAGCCAGGAACCCGTCGGCACCGAGCTGCGCGACGCCAGCGAGTTCTCGACGCTGCTCAACGCCACCGCCCGCTACGAACGGGCCGACGTCGGCCTCGGTGTCTGTCTGGGCGACCGCGACGAGGCGCTCGAGCGCGCCCGGGCGCTCTTGCGCGATCACCGGCGCAACCTCTCGGCCGGGATCGACCTCGTCACCGAGGAAGGTGTTACCCACGAGGAGCACATCCAGTGGTTCCACGCGGGCGATCGCATCCGCGAGACGATCGTCGGCATCGTTGCCGGCATGGCGATGGGCAACGCCGGGATCAGCCGGTCGAAGCCGATCTTCGCGTTCGCCGAGAAGCGCGCGGAGCCACGATCTGCGAACCGAAGCAGCGAAGCCGCGGCGGACGGCGAGGAGGTCAAAGTCTCCGCCCGCGGAACGTACGGGCTCGTCAAGCGGGGCCTCGACCTCTCGGTCGTGATGGGTGAGGCCTCGCGCGCGGTCGGCGGCGACGGCGGCGGCCACGACGTCGCTGCCGGCGCGACGGTGCCGAAAGGCGAGGAGGAGTCGTTCGTCGAACGCGCCGACGAGATCGTCGGCGAGCAGCTCGCCTGACTACGAGCGGTCCATCGACGCGGGGACCGTCGGCACGAGCGGCGTCCGCGAGGTAACGAGGTACGTCGACTTGCGAACGGCGCCTTTGGCATACTGCACCGTACTCTTGTGGATCGGCGTTCGCTTGCCACGGATCTGGGTCCGCCCCTCGAGGATGGCGTCGATGAGGTCGTCGCCGTCGATGTCGGACTTCGCTACGCCAGGCGCTGTGGGCGTGACGAGGATTTCGGTGTAGGCTCGACCGACGTTCGGCAGGTAGTGGGCATCGCTCGCCCCGATTTCGGGGTAGCCGCGGCGTCTCGCAAACGTTCGTGCCCGCCGGTTTCGGTAGCCGGTGAACACCATCGAGTTGTACGCTTCGATTGCGTCGGCGTCTTTGATGTGGCGTTTCCGAACGCCGTGGCGGCTCCGCTGGAACGGGTGTGGGACGATGGCAATGCCGCCGAGATCGCGGACGCGTTCGACGGTCTGCATAAACGGCTGGCCGGGGTCGGGGCGTGATTCGACACCCACCGCGAGCAGGTGGCCGTGGCCTGTCGACACCTCGACGCCGGGAATGCCGATCAGCCCGTACTCCGGTGCGATGTCGGCTGCACGGAGCGACTCGCCGATCTCGTCGTGATCGGTGATGACGACGCCGTCAAGGCCGATGTCGGCGGCGTGTTCTAAGATGAGTTCGATCGGTTCACGACCGTCGTACGAGTCATCCGAGTGGACGTGAAAGTCGATAGCGAAGGGGATAGGAGACGTCATTGGACCACCAGGCGGGTTCTTCTCAGTTAATACCTCGTTGTCGATCATAAGCACTGCGCCTGTCGCTGACCGACGCGGCAGTCGATTTAGTATCGTAATATATGGTTTACTACGTTACGAACGAGCCGCTAGGTTCGCCCAGCACGCCCTTCGGACAGGAGTCGAAGCTGTCGTCTTCGCTTACGCGGTGCGAGACCGTGGAGCACGTGGGCGTCTCGCATCCTGGGTCTCCTCGGAAGGTCGGGTGACTCTAGCGTGTTACTCGAGTCGATCCCCGAGTCACGGACGTCGGTTCTGAAACTGCTCTCGGGTTCACCACGTTCCGGTGGCGGTCGCGATGGGGCTCCGTGAACGACTCGTTTCGTGTCGGGCTGGTACCCCAGTACTGGTGTGCTCGAGTCGGTCAGCGTTCGAACGCGGTGGTCGTTCCGCCGACTCAGCGGCCGGGTGGGGCGAAGGACTCTCCTGTTTTCGGTGATGGACTGGGCTGTGGGACGTCTCTTCGTCGAACCCAACGAACTCGGCGCTTTCGTGCGCGCGTACAATTCATCCAGCGAGCCATCGGTCTCGCCGCCCTGAGTTGGCTTGTTCCACTGCTGAATTGGCACCAAGTTCCGAACCAGGGATCGACATTGGCTTCCTTCCCTCCCGATTACCTCGCCAGAGCAGCCGATCGATACGGGGTGTCCACCTCGCGAAACCGGGGTGTGCGTGTCGACTTGCCCCTCCGCTGTGTTTGCCGCTCGGTCCGGCGATCTGACTCGACTCGCAGTCGACGGTCCATCTCGGTTGGCAGACGTGGTTCTCCGCGACGTGCCGGGCCAGCTGACCACTTGCGTCTCTCGGCCGTACCTGTGGAGGCCGAATCGATTCGTTCACCACGCCATATACTGTATGATGGTATATGAATTACTGGTCGTTGGTCGGTAACCTACTATCGAAGCTGCGACGCCCGTTCGGGAACGAAATCGGTCAGCGAGACGTTTGTGAGGGCAGAGTGGATCTCGACCGGATCGCGCGGCTCGTCGACGATCTGGTGGACCCGACTCATACACTCGAGCAGTCCCTCAAGCGCAGCGTTTCGGGTGGAGACGTGACCGATCGACTCGGTGATCGGCGGCTCGGCGATCGGATGCCGGTAGCGAAGTTCCCAGCACCGGCTGATACCGAGGCAGGGATGGGAACGGTCGGCGTCGGTCAGCTCCGCGATCAGTTCGATCGGCGGCCGGCTACGCCTGTAGGCGAGTCGATCGTCACGGACCTCGGCCGGACCCCACCCGGGTGGAAGCGCCTCCGGCGGGATGGGGGTACGGTCGGTTGGCATGTACGTTGGCAGTGGCTACTCGGTGGGGTGACCGTTCGGCTTGCGTACTCACCTCCCGTATGTAGGGTACCCATACTGGGTCATCGATCCTGATCGTCCGGTTGGGACCGATCGTCCGACTTTTGTCGTCACCACTCCTCGTCTCAAGCATGGCCGACTTCGATCCCGAGAAGTTCGAGGACAAGTACGCGAACTACTTTCCCGAACTCCAGCAGGCGTACAAGAACGCCTTCAATCGGATGAACGACCGCTACGACTCCACACTCGTCCACGCCATCGACCAGCAGGTGCTCAACGAGAGCGAGCCGTTCTACGAGGGTAGCGCGGAGCAACGCTCCGCGGACGATTCGAACGGCGAGCCGCGAGAACATGATGGCGAGTTTCGAATCGAACTTCCCGAGGATCCCTACGACCGGCTCGTCGGCGTGACCGTCGCCGAAGATCGGTTCGAGGAGGTCCTCGAGAAACACGTCGAGGAGATTGAATCCGAACTCGAGCGCATCTTCGGCTTCGCCTGAGAGCCGAAGGTACCGACGCGGAAGGTCTAAGGAGGTTCACACCCAACCTCGAAGCATGAGCACCGAGACCCAGGACGGAGACGACCTCGAAGAGCGCGTGACGAACTTCCTGCGCCGGAACTTCCCGCAGATCCAGATGCACGGCGGCAGCGCGGCGATCCAGGACATCGACCGGGAGACGGGCGAGGTCACGATCGCCCTCGGCGGCGCCTGCAGCGGCTGTGGCATCTCGCCGATGACGATTCAGGCGATCAAGAGCCGGATGGTCAAGGAGATCCCAGAAATCGAGCAGGTCCACGCCCACACCGGGATGGACGGCATGGGCGGCGGTGGCGGCATGAGCCCCTCGTTCCCCGGCGAGACCGTCGACGACGACGGCGAGGAAGACGAAGGCCCGCAGGCACCGTTCTAATTTTCCCCGCTAGCGAAGCCCCGCCCCTCGCTCCCACGTCCGGATCAGCGCCGTCAGCGTCCGGTTCGTCGGCACCTCGAGTCCGTACTCGGCGCCACGATCGACCACGTAGCCGTTGATCGCGTCGACTTCCGTCCGCCGACCCGCCCGGACGTCCTGGAGCATCGAGGACCGGTTTTTCGCCGTCGCCGTCGCGACCGACTCCGTTGCGGCCACCGCCGCTTCGTCCGGAAGGTCGACGTCACACGCGCGAGCGACGCGGGCGGTCTCGCGCGCCGCCGCTCGAGCGACGTCGTTCGCCTCCCCCTCGAGCACCGCCCCGTTTCGCGTCTGCGTGAGCGCCGTGACGGCGTTGATCCCGGCGTTGACCGCCAGTTTCTCCCAGAGCCGCCGCGGCACGTCGGTCGCCACGGTCGTCTCGAGGCCGGCCGCCGCGAACGCCTCGCCGACGCGGCTCGCGGTCGGCGACGACCCACCCTCGCGCGGCCCGAGGACGGCCTCGCCGATGCCGGTACACCGGACGACACCGGGACTCTCGAGGATCGCGCCGTAGGTCGCTGTCCCCGCGAGAACGGGGGCGTCGAGCGCCGCCGCGAGCGTCTCCTCGTTGCCCATTCCGTTCTGTAACGAGAGCACGGCGTCGATCGACCCCGTCGCGAGCGCCCCGGCCGCTTCGGCCGTGTCGAAGGCCTTGACGGTCACGACGGCGAGCTCTGCCTCGAGTCCCCGCCCGTCGGTCGTCGCCGCCGGGTGGACGTGGTCCTCGAGTTCGCCCTCGAGAGTCAGGCCCTCCCTGCGAACGGCCTCGACGTGTGGCTCGCGGCCGACGAGCGTGACGTCGTGTTCGCGCGCGAGGA
Organism: Natronobeatus ordinarius; assembly: GCF_024362485.1. Taxonomy (NCBI): domain Archaea; kingdom Methanobacteriati; phylum Methanobacteriota; class Halobacteria; order Halobacteriales; family Natrialbaceae; genus Natronobeatus; species Natronobeatus ordinarius. The sequence goes on from NZ_CP101456.1 coordinate 617,465, forward strand.
CGCCGCCGACGAGACTTCCCAGGCTCCCCGCCCCGAAGACGACGATCTCCATGCTTCGGCGTGGGAACGGCGACGTCAAAACGGTTGTCTTCGATCCTCGGTTCGATCGGCTCTCGCGGCCATCTTCGATCTCGGTCGGTTCTCGCGTCCTCCTTCGGTCTCGATTGGTCCTCGAGGCCGTCTTCGACTCCGGTCAGTCCTCGGTCCAGTAGTAGAGCTGCTCTTTCGGCGCGTCGCAGTTCGGACACGCCTCGGGCAGGTCGTTGTTGAGCTCACCCATCTCGCCGCACTCGGCACAGCGCCACATCAGGTGGGCCTCACCGAACTCCTTTCCCGACCGGACGTGCTCGACGCTCATTCCCTCGAGTCCCTCTCGAAGGGTGACGTAGAATCCATCCTCGTCGAAGCCGCGGATCTGGCCGATCTTGGTTCCGTCCTCCGCGTACACGGCGGTGCCGAATCCGAGGCGAGTGGTGTCGTCGACCATGGATAGGCCGACGATGCGAACGTTCATAAAGGGCGAGCGAGCGTCCGCTTGGATGCCCGGACATCGCGTGAGTGTGGGCAGAAACGGAGCGTGATCGACGTTGACAGATTCGAGCCACGCCGTCTGCTCGCTTCGTTCGCCGTCGTCTGGTTCGAATCTGACAGTGATCCCGTACCCGCGGCTCACGAGTTGTTCGCCGCGAGGTACATGGGCCCTGACGGGACAGGGCTTCTGACCCTTCGCGTAGGACGGGATTTCGGCTATCATCGTTACAAATCGGGGAGGTAGTCGCGGCGCTGTTCGGCCTTCTCGCGGTCGTTCCGCCGGTCGTAGTGGCGATCGAGGATGTCGTCGCTTGCGTCGAGTCGGTCACCGACGACCCGACGGGGGACGCCCTCGCGTCGGTACGCGGTCACCCGACCACTTCGGACGTCGTGCGGCGACCTCGAGGATGGGCACGTACTCGCCTTCGCGTAGTACGTCGCGTCACACTCCTCGAGGTCACGATCGTGTGGGCAGTCAGCCCCGTACCAGCACGGACGAGTGATGCTGTACATCGTGTCGCGAATCGTCGAGACAGTCGGTCGTCCTGCTCTCGTCGTCAGCAGCGGGTCCCGGCCGTGATCGTCAGTTACCCTCTCGCGCGGCCCGTCGATGTAATCCTGAAGAACGCCAGCAACGTGACCACTGATCGCGTTCCACCGCTCTCCCTTCTCTCCTTTCTTGAGCGGGGTGTCCGTCTCCGGTCGGTGGACGAACTGAAGCCCCGGCTTGTCGCCCTCGAGGTCGCAGTCGCGAAGGTCGAGCGATCGAACCCCACCGGCTCGAGCGCCGGTGTGCCACAGCAACAGCAGCGTGACGTGCTTTCTCGAGGCGTAGTGGTGCCGGTACAGATAGTCGAGAATTTCGACGGCGCGATCCGGCTCGAGTGTACTGTCGCTCACGCCTTCGGCCGCCGAAACCGTCGGGAGCGGAACCTTCGTGTACAGGTCCTCGGTAACCGCGTCGATGTCGGCACAGAACCGAAGGAATGCGCGCAACGTAGCGAGCTGCCCACGGAGCGTGATCGTCGCCACTTCGTCGCGGCCCTCACCCTGGCCCTCGCGTCGCCACACGCGATAGGCGTACAGGTCGCGGCCGGTGAGCGTGTTCAGGTTCTCAATCTCCTCCTCGGCGCACCACTGGGTGAACGACTCGAGGCGGTAGACGTGCGACGGGAGCGTGTTCTCGCTCAGTTCGTCGCGGCGTCCTTCGACGTACATTTCGAGGGCGCGCTGGGGGTCGATCGGCTCGAGGGAGTCGCTCATGCTGCACCTCCAGACTCAGCGCCCACATCAGCCGACCAGTCGGGCTTCGATCCTCTTGCCCCGGTACCAACAGGATTTGGAGGAGCAGTGATTACGGATTGCGTCCCTTGGTCGGGCAGGATGACGAACGAACCCGTTCGGAAAAAGGCCGCCGCGCAGTGTAAGAACTGCAAGAACATCTTCGCGTCCGAGGTCTGGGGCGACGGTTCGATCCGGCCCATCGGCGTGAAGCGAGGTTGCACCTGCGGAAACGGCGAGTTCCGATTGTTGGCGTGAACAGCCGCGGTCTCTCGTGCCTCGTTCACTCTGTTACCCCCGTCGAGTTCGCGAGAGACCGGTTCGGCTGCTGTGCCACGACAGCGACCCGATGTCAGTGTGTGCTCACGCACGTCGATCACCGTCGACGATCAGGTCCTCGAGGTCGTCCTGGTCGGCGTCCTGTTCCTCGTCGGCAAGTCCTTCGGTGAACGTCTCGACTTCGCGGCGGAACAGTCGGAAGAACTCGCGGGTGCTCTCCTCGGAACGCACCTGTGAGTGCTGTTTCGTGATCGAGGCGACCATCGACTCGAAGATCTGGTCTTCGTCCTCGAGCACGTCGATCCCGTCGGAGAGTCGCCGGTAGGCGAGCATCTTCTGGAACCCGCGCGTGTTGACGACGGCCGCGATCTCCTCATCGGAGAGTTCCGAGACGGCGATCACGCGTCGTCACCCCCGTCGGTGACGGCCACCGATAGCCCGCACGCGTCGGCGAGCGTGTGGGCGCGTTCCTCGAGCACGGCCCGGCCGCTCGAGGTCAGGGTGTAGCTGTTCGTCCGGCGGTCGACCTGGCCCAGTTCGACGAACCCGACATCGACGAGCTCGTCTAAGTTGGGGTACAGCCGGCCGTGGTTCACGTCGCCGTACTGGTCCTCGAGTTCGCGGCTGATCGCGAGCCCGTAGGTCGTCTCGTCGGCGTTCTCGAGGTGGAGGATTGCCTCGAGGCAGTCACGCTGGAAGCCGGTGAGGTCGGCCCAACTGGTGCCGCCGTCGGCCACAAGCTCGCGCTCGTCGGCGACGTCGACGTTGACTTGCGTGAGCGAGTATGGCGTCTCGAGGACCGAGACCAACTCGAACTCGTGCTCGGTCAGCGTCTCCTCGACGTGGTCGACGTCGGCGTCTTCGACGATGAAGTGCGCCCAGAACGAATCGAAGCCGGTGGTGATGCTGTCAGGGTCACCACCGTCGATCGCCGCGACGGCCTTCCGAAGTTCGTCGCGAACACAGCGAGCGTCAGTATTATTCGAGGGCGATGCATCTTGCCGTGCGTGGGGTCCTGGCCCCACATCAGTTCCGGAGTTCATTGCGATCACACGGAGCTGCCTTCTGGGCGGCGTGGCAGCGCCGCCCGATCTCACATACCAACGAGAGTCATCTTCAGCCGAGTTGGTAACTCCGCAGCTACCACAATGTATTGGTTATACATAAACGTATTGCTAAGGCATATTTGACTCAGATAGGCAACAACGACTAAATGCTGAGTAATAGGTTGATCTATCCCGTACTGTACAGCAATGAGGCAGTCGGGCACTTGGATGACGATCTGGGACGATCGCATCCTTGAAATCATACGGGACGAGGACGCTGGACGTGTGGGTGATTTAGCGGAACGAGATGCTATCCGCGTTTCTCAACCGTCTGTATCTCGTCGCTGCAAAAAATTAGCTGAGCACGGTTTACTCACACCGTTAGGGAACGGTGTCTACACAATCACCGAAGAGGGAGAAGCGTACCTTGATGAAGAGTACGACGCCGAAAACGGAGTGTATCTCAACCGAAACAACTCGCAGAGCGGTCCAAACGCCAGTGAAACCTCTCAATCCTAAATGTGCCGAAAACCAGCCCGGTGGATGTGTACGCTTGACGAACGGATTCTCGAGCACCTCGCAGAAGACTCGTGGTCGACGCCGAAGCACATGTCTCGAATCTTCAAGTTCGACGCGTCTCGAGGACGGATCGAGGAGCGTTGCCAGCTGCTGTCCCAAGTCGGTCTAGTCGCCCCGATCTTCGAAGGGAGCCACATGTACGAGATCACGGGTGAAGGACTGGAATATCTCGACGGCCGGCTTGACGTTGAACATCGGCCGAGGCCGTCACCTCGAGTGCTTCGTGGTTGAGCGTTCCGGGATTTTATTGCAGAAGCCGTGGCAAGGCCGGTGGAATACTTTGTCCCGACTGTTGATCACCTAGCGATATTTCTAGTTTGACTACAAGGCGGAATACTTTTGTGCTGGATGTCTAAGTGAAAGGTAGGACAATGAATGTGTTCTCGGTCGGAGATCGGGAATTCGCCGATAGGGTGAGTTTCAACCGATATCTGACCGAGAACTATTCTGTATCTCACAACAGTAATCTCCATATTATTGCAGGGATCACTGAGCACCCCTGGTCAAAGCTCATAGATATTTTGGAAAATAGTGGATACGAAGTGATTGAGGAACATGGGGAAATCCTCAAGATGAGGCGAGATTATGGATTGAACGGGCGTATTGAATTTTATTTATCTTTTGATGAGGAACTCCAAGTCATATTATTCTACACTAATATGCGGAAGACGGAAGAGATTGAAAATACAATTGAGGTGTTTTTAAATGACACTCCGGGTGTTCATTATCTGTATATAAGTCCTCGTGTGATGCAAAGTATTAGAGAAGATATTGCCGAAGAAGAGCCTGCAACTCAAATAACTCATTTCTCCGCAAAGCGAGTTTCTCATAGCGGTGTTTCCGCCCGGATCCGCCCTGACCATTCACGCACTATAGAATATCATGGAAACGATGGTCTGGAAACTATGCGGGAAATGGAGGAAAACTATGGGGTTCTTCCTCGTTTGATGGAATTTCGGGTACCTGATCTTTCAAAGTTCAAAATAAATAAAGAAGGGATATTTACGTTCCAGTCAGGTGACCTTGATTATTTGTTAGAACAAATCGAGACGTGTATTAAACAGGTTCTTAAGATCAAACGTGCTTACAACGATGCAGATTTCAAAATGGTCAGGACCTCTGATCAATTAGAAGTCCCGACTGCAGAACCTGCATCTATTACTCTCAAAAATCACCTCCAATACCATGAAGTCGATAATTTCAAGTCGAATATGAAGGATAATGGTTATGTCCTATTAGATACATTTGCAGAAGAGGGGTCACTCTACTTATCAAGTAAGGTTATTGATCAAGAGAAGAAGAACACTTTTCGTATAAAAGCTAACGAAGATGAGATCCGCGTTTTTCCACAAGGCGAAAAAGACATTGGCTCTTTTTTCCGATTCTATGAGTTTGTACAGGATACACTAGACGAAGACGCATCTCTGGAGGTTCACGCGTAATATGAGCGCCGATGACCTTTCTGAGGAAGAGGTCATCAGCCAGTTTCAGAATATTGTTGATATTAACACTGCCTATTTAGAGAGAAAAAACCAATATAAGAGTGAAATTCTATCTGACGAAGATCAAAGCGAACTCATTCGAGCCCGTCTCGAAGAAGGTATAGACCGGGATAAAAAACACGATAATTTGCTGAAGCAAACAATCTCCGCATTCCTCCCAGGAGGACCTATTGAATCGAAAACCGGTTGGACCTTTCTGGGTGCAGAACCATTATCTGAAAAGAATTTAGCTAATGCTGATGCATTATTTGGTAATCCAGAGCGTAACTTAGCGTTGCTCATTGAATGCAAAACAAGTGATAACAGACCTACAAACTCACTTGAACAAGTATATGATGCGGCAGAACAGCTTATGGAAAATAAAGGATATCTCTCTAATAAAATCGGAATGGAGATCGATGATATAGAATGTGCAATCTGTATCCCAAGTGTTGCAGACCGTCGTATTATAAATGAAATAGAAACGCATGAACGAGAGGGTCGTGACCGAGAGAGGATATACGTCTGGAGAATCCATTATTATGATGGTGAAACACTGGACCTTTATACAGACATAGACACTCGAACAGGTAGTGAATTAACTCATAATAGTGAACTCGCAAGCGTGCTAAAAGCAGGCGTTGAGTTGACGTACGGAAGACAGGTCATGCCTGCATTTTTCCCATCATCACATCCAGAGGTTATTATGGAGGAGGCAATGGGACTAATTCTGGAAAAGCGCTTGATCGAAGACAACTCTCTTAGATATTTCACAGGAAGTGAGCTACAGCGTGTGCTCAGTTCACAGAAGAATCTACCACACTACGATGCAGATGATATTGGAAAGCGACTATATGATGACCTAGTCGACCGATGTGAGCGCTTCAATCTCATTGAAGAAATACCACAGAGCGAATCAAAATTAGAGAAAGGTGAAGATGAAACCTATTATAAATACTGTGTCCGTGGGAAGTCAGTAGAGACCATTCTCAATAATTTACGTGATCGATATATTGAAAATGCTGTTAAACACCGGGCAGATATCATGGCAAAGAGAAGTGTAATTGATGAGTTCGATAAGGAACAGAGCTCTTTGGATCAATTTTGACAATGCTAGATGAGTGGGGGTTATATACAAACAGTTTACTTTTACACACTATCACTGTTGAGCTTCAGGGATGTTACTGCCTCGGTAGTGCTTGAGTAGTCAACCGGGGTACTTTTATCCGATTCTTCCAGGAAGTCGGACGGAATCCGCCGCGATCGTGCCGCCCACCCCCACCAAAACAGCTACGTCACCCCGGGTTGCCGTCCGGCTTGCTCGCAAGTCGGACACCATGAATCTTCAACAACATGAGAAACGAGACGACATGAAGGTCTGGCTCAGCCAGACCGAAGTGGAGCAGCTGCTCGAGGCGGCTCCCGACACCCAGAAACGACTCGCGTTCGCTCTCGGCGCGCGCTGTGGCCTTCGATCCCACGAGGTGCTCGACGTCACCCCGAAGGACGTCGTGAGCACCGACGCCGGAACGGTCCTGCGGGTTCGTGCCGGGAAAGGTGAGAAGTACCGCGAGACACCCGTTCCGCGCGATCTCGCGACGACGATTCGCACGGTGAGCGACGTTCGTGAGGCTCCGGCCAGTTCTCCGCTGCTCGAGATCTCGACGACGCGCTCGCTCCGGCGATGGCTCACCGCGAGCGCTGGCGAGCTACACCAGGAGACTGGCGACGACGGCTGGTTGCACCTGGGCTTTCACGACCTCCGGCGGACCTGGGCGACGTCGCTCGCCTCGGCCGACGTCGACCCGATGCTGGTTCTCGACTGGGGTGGCTGGAACGACCTGGAGACATTCCTCGAGCACTACCGCGGGACGTACTCACCTGACGCGCAACGACGAGAGCGAGAAAAAGTCGAGTGGCTCTGACCGATTCTATTCGTCAAACAGCCCGTCGACGAGTTCGACCGACCACTTCCCCTCGTCGACGTGGCGGATGTGGACGTGGTGTTCTCCCTCGAGGTCGCCCTGGTCGTTGAGCAACCCCTCAATCCGGAGGTCGTCTTTCGGTAGCGTGATGCCTGCCGAGTTGCGATCCAGCTGGCGAAGCTTGTTCAGTGCCATGGGATCGGCGGCAACCCGCCATGTCATAAAAGTTGCTGAGCCTTGGTTTTACTGACGTTTTCGACGCCCCGGAGAATTCGTGCGTGCGTATGGCTTCAGGCACAATCGACAAGATCGACATGATCGCGCTGTGGGTGTATCCCACAGCTGCGAGTATCGTCTTCGGCATCTGGACGTTGAATGTCCAGGTGCTCGGTGGGTACGACCTTTCGAGAGCGATTTTCACCGCCGGTTCGGTCGCTATCTCCGTGCCGTTGATCCTGGCCACGACGTCCATGCTGTGGATCTTGTGGACCAACGAGTTCGACGGCACGAACTACTCACAGGCGGAACGCTGGACGATGGTGGGGACGTTGGCCCTGCCGATCATCTACGAGTTCGTTCCGGTGTTCGCTTCGGCACTGCAAACGAGTGACTGGCTCCTCATCGGAGCGACCGGCCTGACGACCTTCTCGACCGTCTGGCTCAGCTACACGGAGTGATACTCATGAAGCTATCATCCACACAGCCCATCGCCCACAGGGTGTTCGTCCTCCTGGTCGGACTACTCTTGGTGACGTCGCTGGTCGCCCCGATCGCGACGACCGGTGTGGCGACTGCCGACGACGGAGACGACGATGACGAAGAGACTCCGACCGAGGTGAACTGCTACGATCCGAACCAGGCGGAGTTAGCTGCCGCCAGCCTGTACCACACCTGCGACTGGTCGGATGACGTCATCGATACTGATGGCCTGAACGGTGACGAGGCCATCATGCATTCGCGAGCGGTGAGCGAGGGTGAGGCGATCGACGCCCACACGGTGATGATCGACAATCATCTCACCGACACCTCCACGATCGCGAGCCTCGAGGCGCGCCACGCAATTGCAACGGCGTACGAGAACGGCAATTCCTCGACAGAGGCGCATACTGCTGCCCAGCAGGCGATCCGCGACTACTACGCGATGCACCAGCGAAATCACCTCGAGGTCCTGCACAAGGGACACCTCCAGTACGCCTACATCGCTGAGGAAGCGAACGATGACGGCGACATCTCTGATGAGTTCCTTACCGCGTCGATGAGTCCCCATCCTGACCGCGACGACAGCGGCGTCAGTGCGGTCTTCGTCGGTGGGACTGAGACGCTCGAGGTCGAGTTATCCAACGGCGAAACTCACGAGGTAGAGGCGTTGCGCGCTGAGTATGACGTCGATGACCTTCAGGATGGGAATCACGACATCGTACGCACCTCTACCAGACCGTTCCATCCAGTCAAAGAGACCTGGGAGTACAACGAGACGGCCGATCAGTTCGAGGTCGACGAGACGTTCAGCACAACCTGCGGTGCGTGTACTAACGTCAATCCCCGGCCAGCAGTGGCGCACGGCAACATCGTTGTGATGAACGTCGGTGGGGTCGACACTGGCGGGGTGCCCACTGGTGCCGTCATCGACCACCGTGACTGGTACAACACCTGGTCGGAAATTGAACAGCAGTCTGACCAGCTGGTCGTTAACTACGACCCGGCGTTCGTCAACGAGTTGTACGACGCCATGGACGCCGGAATCGTCGATCCCGGCGAAGTCCGATCGGCTGAGGGTCAGGTGCGTCACCTCTCTGGCGACAGCGACGTGACGTCCCATCGGTTCCAGGATGCGTTCCGAGCCTCGCTCTCGATGTCGAGCCCGGATCGAACGAACGCTTCGTCGATGGTCGTCCACTACAACGGTGCGATCGACCAGGAACGGTCGATCAACGAGACGACCGGCGACCGATCGATCGAGCCGACCGAGTACGTCAACGAGACGTACGAAGGGCTGTTGATGGTCTCCGGTGACGACATCCCTGAGGGTGGCCTCGAGGTCGGCGAGCCCTATCACACCGACGAGTTCAACCAGACGGTACAGCTCAACAACTTCGACGAAGGTGAGACGGTGACCTTCTACGACGGTGAATTCACGATCGAAGCGATGTACGACGACGGCGGCCAGGAGGTCGACGACGTTGACTGGAGCGCTCCCAAGTACGACTCCTACGACGCCGAGGAGTACGGCGCATACCTCGATAACATTGCAGACCTGAAAGACGCCATCGAGGACGACCACAGCGGTGGTTCGGTAATCGGTGGCGGCGGTGGCTGGCTGCCGTCGATGCCCGACTGGGGAACGCCGGACAGCCAGGACGCACTGATCGGCGTCGGCATCCTGGTCGTGATCCTCGCGCTCGTGGTGGTACTGGCGACGAACCTGCTCGACGCACTGGGGCCGTAACCATGTCCCGCTTTTCAGGTAGGGCGATGGTGGTAGTGCTGGCGCTCGCACTCGTAGCTGTGGGCATGGGCAGTGGGCTGGCCGCTGCCGATACCGGGGCAGAGAACGAGACGGCCGACCTCGAGGTGATCGCGATCGACGACGCGACGACGATCACCGACTGGGAGATCGACGACGGGCGGGCAACCGTCGAGATCCGCACGGAGATCTCCCGCGAGGTGGTGCTGTCGGACGCGGTGGCGGGCCTCACCCACGAAGGCGCGTCGCGCGTACCCGAGCAACGTCACGACCTCGAGCGCGGGACGCACACGCTGACGATGGACGTCGAGACGATCGACGACCGAGGGGCCGTCTCTGTCGCGACGACTGGCGGCGCGGTCAGGCTCTCGAGTGGCATCGAAACCAGTGACGATCCGTTCGACGCGTTCGGCGGTGCCAGTGGGCTGCTGTTCGGCATCGTCATGACGGTCGGACTGGCGGCGCTCGGGGCCGTCTACGTCCTTCGGACCGAGCAAACGGGGGTGGAGAAAGCATGAGCGAACTCTCACACACGTTCAACGACTGGAAGGACCGGCTGACGTACATCGTCGTCGAGGCGCAGCTGCTCGTCGTCGGCGTCTGTGTGTCGATCGCCGTCGCGCTGCTACTGATCCGGCCGTCGCTGCCCGGCGTGCCGCCGGTGGCGCTGGGGATGCTCGTTTCGCTGATGCTGTTCGGGCCGCCACTGTTCGGGCTGTTCGCCGTCGGCGCCGAACGGTTGCGCCAGCGGGATATGGTGACCGTATACCACATCAACGGTGTGACTGACGAGCGCGAGAAGTACTACGTCGCGCCGGAGCTGTGGGACCAGAAGACCGTCGACGGACCGTCTCCGTACGTGTGCAACGACGGCGATACGTACGAGGTCCGTGAATTCGAGTACTTCGAGGACCTGGACGAACTCCGGGTGACGGGCTGTTACTTCAGCAAGATCACGGACAGCAAGCTCGTGACGACGAAAGCGATGCTCGAGGACGTCCACGACACGTTCGCGCGGGCGTACCTCGAGTACAACCGACTCCGGGGCCGCATCAAGCGGATGGGACTCGAGATTCAGGCGGACGTCATCAACGAAGAGGCCGAGGCGGACGAACGCGGGCAGATGGCGCCGAAGACGGCCGTCGCCAAGCGATGGGAAGCGGCGAAAAAGGACGTCGAGCAGGCCGACATGGACGACATCCAGGACGCCGACAACTACGAGGAGACGTACATCGACGAACACGCGCCGAAGCCGGTCGCACCGGAGCCGCGACTGTACGACACCGTCCAGGCAGCCGAGACAGATGGAGGGACCGAAAGATGAGATACATCCACGACGGAACGGTTCGAAACCCGACGGTCGAGCCGCCGAAGCTGTTCATCGTCTGTGAAGACACGACTCACGGACGGGGACGAACTGATACGAGTCTCCTGTTCGCCGACCAGATCCGAAAGATGCGGGACAGCGTTCCGCTGATTGTCGGTCACGACTCCGGCCGGTGGAGGTGGTCCGATGATACGTGAGCGGACGAAGGCGATCGTCGCGCTGGCGTTCGCCGTGGGGCTCGTCTGTGGCCTCTGGGGCGGGCTGCTGTTGCTCCCGGCGGACGCACTGACCGTCCCGACGCAAGAGCGCACGGTCGGTGCTGACGGCGACACCCGTGAGCGACCGGCGTTCTATCCGGCTCCGCGAGTGTTCTTCGCGCTGACGATCGGCGCTCCGGCGCTGGCGGGCTACTACGCCTGGGGTCGGCTCGGCGATCGTGGTGCCGACGCCCTCGAGGACCTGGACGATCCCGGCCTCGAGGAGCCGCCAGCGACGGACGGGGGTATCGACGAGTCGACCGACGCGGACGTTCACGAGGCAATCTATGGCTGACGAACAGGACCTTTACACGACTGCACAGGCGCGCGAACATCAGGAAGGTTACAGCGGCCGGGAGAATCGCGAACTGCACGACCACAGCGGTGTGATCCGCGACGCGAAGCTGTCCCGTCAGCTGTCCATCCGGGCACTACACTACGATCCGTACCGCACGAGCCGCCCCGATAAGATGCCAGCGGCGAGCAAAGACCTCGAGAAACACCGCCACATCCGAAAAGTCGAAGGGACTGAAACCCTCCGCACGGCGCTCGAGAACGGCGATATGCCGACGATCAAGCACCTGGTCGGCGACTCGAGCCAGCGGGCGGACGTCTCCGGCATCAAGGCGATGGGGACGATAGACGAGCTGGTCGCTGGACCGGCACCGGTGATCGTCGTGCTCGGTGAAATGGGGGCCGGAAAGACCGACTTCGCCTGTCTGCTCGGCCAGCGGTGGCGCGATCTCCACGGCTCAGATTCCCTGGTCGGCACGAACATCCAGTCGCTCGAGGAGAAAAACCGCTGGGTGGACGGCGACGGCGACGTCCAGGACGGCTGGATTCCCGACTACGGCACCCTCATGGACTGGGTCGAACAGGACGGCGACCCGCTCGAGCACAGCCAACGACCCAAGCTGTTCCTCGGCGACGAGTTCTCTTCAGCCGCCAGCGGCACCGGGAAACAGGGTTACGAAACCCGCCAGAAGATGGCACCCCTGGTGTACAAGATCCGCAAGTACGGCGGGGCGTTGATCTACATCGCTCACGGCGAGTCGTCCATCCACCCGATGCTGTGGCGCGTCGGCAAGATCGTCAAGAAGGTCTCGCGAAAGAAGGCGATCGTCGCCGACAAGGTGAGCAACGGCGAGCTCCGGAAGATCGAAGCCGAGATTGAAGGCATCCCGCCGACGGACTGGCGGTACAACACCAAAGAGGCGAGCGACTGGCGCTGGTCGGCGTTCACCGACGAGGAGAACGACGGCCTCGAGGCGAGCGAGGCGGCCAAGGCAACGGCGATCTGGACGGCCATTCGCTGTAAAGAGGAAGGCCTGTCGAACCGTGAAACCGCGAAATACGTGCCGTACAGCCACGGTTGGGTCGGTTCACGCTGGCGTGAGTACACTGACGACGGGAAACACGCCGACACGCTTGCCAAAGTCGAGGAGGTAATTGCATGACCGCGTCGGGGTGGATGGCTGGATACGGATCCGAACCCCCCTTTACTGTCCCTGCGGGACAGCCCATATATGGTCCATTAGGCCCATCGCTCGAGTCTGACCAAGCGGAGTTGATATATATCGGCGCGCGAGGCGCGTGGTGTGCGTGAATCGCTCGAAGCGCGCCAACCACTTCGGCACGATCGTCGAGAAGCGCATGGCGAAGAAGCGTCGGTTCGAACTGGAACGCAGCTCGTGGCACGACGCGAAGTTCGGGAACGGGACGCCAGTCGAAATCAAGAGCACCATGCTTGAGCACGCCGATGGGCAGCCGGGAAACTTCAAGATCTATCGGAAATACCACGAGAAACTCCGGCGTCACGGTGGCTGGTACTGCTTCGTCATCTACCGACCACATGGGCGTTCAGGCTGTACGATCCTGAAACACCGAATGTGCAAGGCGTCGAATCTCCCGCTGCTCCGGTGGCACGGCGGGGGAGATCATCGAGGAACTCAGCAAGCAAAGCTCACCATTGCTTCTGTTTTCTCGTAGATTAACTCATGCAAATACCAGGGTGGCAGGTTATGTATATCTGGCACACGATTATATTTTCTCCAAAAAATTCATTTGGCTGTCTACTAGTTGGAAAGCTATGTCAGAAGTAACCGTCTTATTATCGCTACTCGAACTAATCGTTTTGATATTAACCGCGATCATTATCTCTCTTCAATTCACTTCTATCTTCTACTCACGTGTGTCTCACGAAGAGCAGGATGAAATTCGAAGTTATATTCCCGTAGAAATGATATTTGTTGGTGTGGCCTTCTTTGGTATTAGTGCCGTAGCAATAATTGTGTACTTGACAATCATTGTTGGGATTGGGTTGAATTGGATGGGGAGAATTGGTTTTGGAAGTATTATGTTGGTTTTCTCTATCGGTGTGATTCTTTTTGGGACTGCTATAATGACCGTTATTCAAGACATGATGAAAACGGACTTCGACAGAGACAGTTAGAACGTCTACCTTTGGATTGGTTCGATCACAATATACCTATAACTCCGAAAGTTAGCAATGATATCAAGATTATTAACAAAACTAACACTGCAGAATCAAAAAGAGAGGCTTCTCGAGTCGGATGTAACTTTAGCAGATACATTCTCCACAAGTACATGGCGATGATCATTACAAACGGAAGTGCTGCCCCTATTGATGATCCAGAGAAGGTATGAGGGTAGGCAAAACCGAACAGTAAAAATATGTATGCGCCAGACCCGAGGAGCATATACCATTCATTGAGTTTCCGATCACGTTCTTCGAGATCTTCTACATTCTCCTCTTTTGAGAGAATAGCAAACTCAGGCATTATACTCAAATATTGTAAGAAAGCTGTGATTCCCAAGATAAGGGTTCCAAGCACTATGTGGAGTTCATAATATTCTACATTGAGAGTTATCGCGGAAATTGTAGCACCAAATACAATAAGATTCAATTTGACTAATTCAAGTTTCAATCCACTATCTACCATCACCGCTAACATAATAACCGACACACATTATTGTTTTGGGCAAAGGGCAAGCACGCATTTGCCCTTCACCCTTGGAGGAATTAAGCATGAGAGAAAGACATTAAAAGATTAAATTGATTGCAAATACTATGGATGCTGAATCCACCTACCAAGCAATAGATGTCTTTTCAAGTCTTGTTCTTGCTATTTTCACAGTGGTTCTTGCGATAGCCACTTGGCGCTATTATGAACAAAGCAAGCTACAGGCGTCTGAAACAGCATCTCAAACAGAAGAAATGGGAAAGACCCGGAAGCTCAGGTATGAACCGAAAATGAAGGCAGGAATAACACTAATGGGTCCAAATTTCCATCTTGGATTCGTGAATATTGGTGGTGGAATTGCCCATGATGTTAAGGCTACTTATTGGGTAGAAGGTGTGAAAGAATACAAACAAAAATGGGGAACACAGGTACACTACCCAGAAGATAACTACAAAATGGGTATTCCCGTAGATGAATCTCCTGTTGGTGTAACAGGTGGTTATAGCGAAATTCAGTCCAAATTGGATGGTGGAGACGACACATTTGTAGTAGAATGGAACTATAAAAATGCAGCAGGAGAAGAGTTTAGTGAAACGCAGCGATTCTCTATTTCCGATAAAATTAAAGAACGTACTGAGGGAACCGAGTTTTACACTAATAAGGAAAGGGAGACGAGGTTCTAACCATCGTTTCGGGTGCTTCAACTGGAACGGCGTGGTGCGGAAGCGGGGCGGGTCGGTGTAATTTTTTGGCCTTGTCCCCTTGGGGACACCCGCCAAGGGGGTTTTCGCGCGAAGCGCGAAACGACCCCGCTGGCGACGCGGTGCGGCTGCGACGCGATCGCGTCGCTCGAGGCGACGACTTCAACAGCACTTGAGTAGCTGCCGCTATAGTCCAACCTGAGTTGCTGAAAGAAAGGCGACGAAAAGCGTTGCCACTACGGGGGTCGGTTCAGTGATCGGCGATGGCGCCGACGAATCCGGTTTCAGTCGTGCCGCCGGGCGTCGTCCAGGTCATCGACGTCCGCCGGAGCACCGCCGGATCGTTCCCTGAACGGGTCCACTTCTCGAGGGCTTCGCTCGCGACGCGCTGGGCAGTCTCGAAGCTGTCCGCTTTGAACCAGGAGAGAATGGTGTCGATCCGGAGTCGCTTCGGGTTGCCCTCCTGGTCGAACTCGAGGTCGGCGCCGTTTTCGGCGAGCCACCGCTGGAAAGGTGAGCACTCGGCGACGTGATCGGCGAGGCCCATCACGTGCTGGAGGCGGTCGGCGTAGCTGTCGATCGCGTACTCGGCGCTCTCGACGAGCGCACGGATCTCCTCGCGGTACTTCCGCACGCGGTAGGAGACGTGGCCCTCCTCGAGGTCGACGATCTCGCCGAGGTCGGTGATCGCCCGGTAGATCGTCGCGGGGTGTTTCCCCAGCTGGTCGGCGAGTTCGTCGACGTCGGCGCCGCCGTCGGTCGCGACGATTCCCGCGATCTCCTCGGCAGTGTCGCTCATGTCGCGAAGCGTCGTCAGCAGCAGGTGGTCCGTCTTCACCTCGAGGCGCGGCGTCGGGTCCGGATAGAGTTCGACGTGATCCTCACGCGCCACGGCGTCGAAGTGGTCGTCGGGGACGTAGACGCCGGTTGCATCGGGTGCGAGCGGGATGTCGTCCCACGCGAGGAAGTTCATCAGCGTCTCGTCAATCTCCTCGACGACGCGCTGGCGGTCGGCCCATGCCCATGCCTCACCGTCGTTCATCTTCTTGTTCGCCAGGACTTCCACTTTCGGGTGGTACGACGGGTGATCTTTCGACACCGCGTCGGGGTCGGCGAGCTGGTAGATCTCGAACTTTCGGCCGTAGGTGTGCCCCGGCAGCAGTTCGGCCACCGACGCCGGGTCGAGCACGAGCCGGTTCTGGTGGTTGATGACCTCTCGGTTGTCGATCTTCAGCTCGGCCTTCACCCCTTCCATATCCGTCAGGTGGTGGATCACCTTCTGGAGTACGCCCGACTTCGCCAGCGTCTCCGCGCGCTCACGGCGAACGCGGACGTACCGCTCGTGTGCCCACTCGCGGCTGTACTCGGGGTGTGGCGGCTTTCGGAAGTACTCGTGATAGATCGGCTCACCGGCGGCCTCGAAGATCGCGGCGTAGATCTCCGGCAGCAACTCGAGGGCGCGCTCGGGTTCGACGTTCGACGGCTCGTACTCGACGTCGACGCCGTCGACCTCACCGAACTGTGATTCCCACGGCAGGTTCACGCGATCGCCCGTCTGCCAGTGACGGAGGTTCGGATGTCGGGGAGAGATGTTGTAATACAGCTTCGACTCACCCTGTCCCCGAGCCGTAATGTCCCACTCGTACAGCCGCGAGGCGTTGATGTTGTCCCGTGGGCGGGGGGCGAACCCCGACTTCGAGTAGGCCACCTGGATGTGCCACGGCTCGCCGTCGACCTCGACGTCCAGCTCGAGGTATCCCTCGAACGGTGGGCCGAGCATCACGCTCGAGAGCGCGTCGTACGGGCCGCGCCCCCAGTCGTCCCACTTCCAGCGGCCGTGAGACTCGTGAGGGGTGGTCTCGACCTGGGTCACGCCAACCCCTCCCGTTCTGCGAAACAGTCCGGACAGAGCGGCACCGACTGGCCGAAGCGGGTGCTCACCTCGTAGCCAACGTATCCACAGTCGAGACACTCAGACCAGACCTCCGACTCATCGGGCTCCTCGTGGGCTATGGGCTCGTCGTCGGCCGGGTCCTGTGGCTCGAGGCCGAAGGCGGTCAGGTCGCTCATCACGCACCTCCGGCTCCAGCGAAGTCAGCGAGACTCGCTTCCGGCGACTCATCGGGTTCCTCGAGGGGGATCGTCGACGGGTCCGGGTGGTGGACGACGTCGACGTCCTCGAGGTCGGCGACGATCGCGTTCGCGAGCAGCCGCCGGTGACACCAGCGGGCGTCTTTCTCCCAGCAGACGAGCCAGACGTCACGCTCGCGAGCGCGATCGCGCAGCTCGTCGACGACCAGACTCGGTCCCGGCTGCTCGAGGTGAGCGAGATACCGCGGCTCGTACCGAACAGAGTCCCAGGCGATCGCCGACGGGTTCGGATCGCCGTTCCGGTCGGCCGCGTTCTCGACGGTCTTGAACGCCTCGAGGAGATCGGCCGGAGGCGCAACGGCCGGGATGTTCCGGTCGGTGAGCCGCTCGACGAAATCCTTCGGATAGCGAACGACGCCGAAGACGTCGTCAGCCTCAGCGGGTTCGAATCGGGAGTTCAGCCCGCCGAAGTAGGCCGTTCGAACCGTCACGGCCGCTCACCCCCATCGCGGTCGACTTCGGCCGGGTCGAAGATCCGGCTCCAGGACAGCTGGGCGTAGTCCGGTCGGTCACCGGCGTCGATCCACGACGACACCAGCTCGTCGACGATCGTCGCCGGGACGATCTTCACCGCGATCACGTCGCGGGAGGGGGCCGGAACACAGACGGCGAACAGGTACACCGCCCCGTGCTCGAGCAGGTGGCGGTGTTGCTGTTCCCGGAGGTAGTACCGGCCTCGAGTCTGGTTCTCGCCGTAGACGACCATCACCGACTTGATCTCGACGAGCGTGCCGACCTCGAGGACCGGGAGCGCGACGGTCGGCACGTCCGCCCGCGGCACCAGGACGTCGGCCACCCGCGCGTCGACGTGTTCGTTCTCGACGTCGCGGACGTACTCGAGTTCCGGCACCCGCTCGAGGACCGCGGCCTCGGCGGTCTCGCCCGCGTGTTTCGACGACGCTCGAGCGGCGCTCACAGCGGACCACCTCGCGCACGACGGACTTCGCGAGCACAGTCGGGACAGAGCCGCCGAGAGACGTCGACAGTGGCCTCACATCGCGCACACTCGTCGGACTCGACGAGACGGCTCATCGCGAACCACCGTCCTCGAGGTTCTCGGTCAGCGACCGCGTGACGACCACCCAGTACCCGGCGCGGCGTTCGCGACGCTCGACGTCGTACAGCCGGTTCGCCGGAACGAACGGCGTCATCGCGGCTCACCTCCGTGGCGCCCCGCGGACGTCTCCGGGTCCGGGATCGGGACGTCGACGCCAGCAGCGGAGCCGCGGCTCAGTCGGGCGTAGCTATCACACTCGCCACAGCGGTGGGCGCGGTCGCGATCGTCACCGAACACTCGGCAGAACTGGTCAGTGACGTGGGAACCACAGTGGAGGCACCTCGAGGTACTGGCCGACTGCCAGGTGTGAACGCTCACGCCGACCACCCCGTTTCGGCTACTAATTTCGCAAGACGGCGGAGACCCGGAACCAGTGACTGGTTCGGTTCTGGTTTCGAACCAGCTAACCGAGAAAGCGATAATCGGCGACTCAGGTGGCTAAGGCGCTCGTTATGGGCCGAATTGATTTCGGCCACACTTCGAGTTTTTTGCGCATGGGCCCTGACGGATTCGAACCATCGACCACTCGGTTATGAGCCGAGCGCTCTAACCAGACTGAGCTAAGGGCCCCTCACTCGGTGGAAAAACGTGCGCGATAGTTAATCCTTGCTGTCCGATTTCGTCCGCCCCGTCCAGCCTCGAGCGACTACGTGACGAGCTCGAGCGGAGCGTCGACGAATCGTTACTCGTCGGTTCCGTATTCGGCGAGCGACTGGTCGGTCGCGTCGACCCGGTGGGCCGTCGCCAGGCCGGCGAGGTGGGGCGCTTCGGGGACGATCAGTTTCTCACAGGCGGTCCGGCAGGCGTTCTTGCTCCCCGGGAGGCAGAAGACGGGCGTGTCGGCGGCGATGCCGGCGGTCGCGCGCGAGGCCATCGCTCGAGTGCCGACCTCGTCCCACGAGAGCGATCGGAATAACTCGCCGAAGCCGGGCAGCTCGCGCTCGAACAGTGCCGAGGTTGCCTCGGGCGAGACGTCGTCGGCGGTGACGCCCGTCCCGCCGGTGGTGACGACGACGTCGACGTCCCGGCGGGCGACCAGGCTCCGGACCGCCGTCCGGATCGTTGCGTAGTCGTCGCGGACGAGTTCGCGCACGCGGACTTCGTGGCTCTCGGCCTCGAAGCATGCCTGGATCGTGTCGCCGCCGGGGTCGTCGGGGTCTTCCTCGCCGGCGCGCGAGGTCGAGACCGTCACGATCGCGACGTACAGCGGGTCGATGACGTCGTGGCCGTGGTCGTCGGTCGTTCGCCTGTCGGCTGCGTCGTCAGTGGCCATGTGGGTGTGTGATAGTCGAGAGGCGAAATAACCTCGCCTCACAGAACCCTGGCGACGATCTGAGTCATCCAGCGTTCGAATCCGGCTCCGAAGACTCGAGTTCGACCTGCCCGTCGTCGATCGCTCGAGGCCGATTCGCCGTCGTCAATCGCTCGAGTTCGACTCCACCGACTCTCGCGTCGAAACTATCATCGTCTCGCCCATCGCCGTCGGCGTCGGGTTCTCGAACGTCGACGGGTCGGCCGCGAGTTCCTCGTCGGTAACGAGACTGTCGTCGAGGCGGGCCGTCAGCGCCTCACGGTCGAGGCTTCGGCCGATGAGCGCGAGGCGGATCTCTCGGTCGCCGTGGTCGTCGTCCCAGGGGAGGTCCGGCTGGCCCTTCCGGTAGGTCTCCTGTTGTTGCTCGGAGAAGCTGGCGATCCAGCGGCCGGTGACCTCGAGGCTGGTCTCGGTGCCGGCGGTACTCATCGTGATGGCCTGGCGGTCACGACCGGCGATCCAGCACAGCCCCTTCGCGCGGACGAGTTCGGGCGGCAGGTCGGCGAGCAACTCGAGGAAGCGTTCGGGATGAAACGGCCGGACTCGGTGGTAGGTGTCGACCTCGATACCGTACTGCTCCGGCGGATGTGCGTGGTCGTGGCCGTGACCGTGGTCGTGGCCACTGTCCCCGTGGTCGTGGTCGTGATCGTTGTGACGATCGTCCGACCCATGGTCGTGCTCGTCCACGTCCGCGGCCGCCTCGACCGCCTGCTTCCAGCCCGCCGACTCACGGGCGGCCGTGAGGTCGAACCGGCCGGTCTCGAGCAGCGTCTCCGGCGCCACCTCGCCGTACTCGGTCGTCACGATTTCTGCACCTGGCTGGAGGGTTTCGAGCAGCGCCACCACGCGCTCGCGTTCGGCGTCGCTCACGAGGTCGCACTTGTTGAGCACGAGGAGGTCGCAGAACTCGACTTGCTCGAGCCAGAGGTCGGCGAGCGGCTTCGCCCCGTCCTCGTCGGGACCCTGCCGAACGGGCTCGCCGTCGCCGTCGGCGAAGGCGTCGTGGAACCGGCGGGCGTCGACGACGGTGACGATCGTGTCGAGGTCGTAGGGCCCCCCGGCTGGGCCGCGGACGAACTGGTGGGCGATCGGTTCGGGCTCGCTCACACCCGAGGCCTCGACGACGAGCGCGTCGAAGTCGTACGCCTTCCAGAGGCGGACGACCGATCGGGAGAGTTCGCCCCCGAGGCTGCAGCAGATGCAGCCGTTCTCGAGGGCGAGCACCTCTTCGCCTTCCTCGAGGCTGGTGCGCGCTTCGACGAGGTCGGCGTCGACGTTCACCTCGCCGACGTCGTTGACGACGACGGCGACGTCGCGATCGTCGGCCTCGAGCAGGGTCGTGAGCAGGGTCGTCTTCCCCGCGCCGAGGCCACCACAGAGGACGGTGACGGGAACTGCCATTACTCGTTCGAGAGCGCGAGTTCACGTCGGTCTTGCGGTTCGAACGGATCGGGATAGCGCTCCCAGTCGTCGGCCAGCTCGGCGTCGGTGAGCAGACAGTCGTCCAGCCGGTCGATCAGCGCGTCGGCGTCGAACTCACGGCCGATGAACACCAGCCGGGTCAGCCGGTCACCCCACTCCTCGTCCCAGTCTTCCTCGAGGCCGGGCCGGACGGCGAAGTACTGCTCGCGCGTGGCCTCGGGCAGGGTCGCGAGCCACTCCCCTGCGGGCCCCGCTCGAACCGACGTCCCCGCCTTGTCGAGTCCCATCGCGACGTCTTCTCGGCCGGCGCTCCAGAAGAAGCCCTTCGCGCGGATCAGCTCGTCGGGAAGGTGAGGGAGGAGCGAGGCGATTCGCTCGGGGTGGAACGGCCGATCGCGTTCGTAGACGAACGACGTCACGCCGTGTTCTTCCAGCGGGTCGTGGTGGTGGTCGTGCTGGAGTTCGTGCTTCCAGCCCGCCGACTGTCTGGCCGTCGCGAAGTCGAACCTGCCCGTTCCCAGAATCTCTCCGGGATCGACGTCACCGAACTCCGTCCGGACGAGCGTCGCCTGTGGCTGCAGTCGCTCGAGGACGGCCTCGATCTCCTCGAGGGCGTCGTCGGGGACGAGGTCGCACTTGTTGAGCACGAGAACGTCGCAGAACTCGATCTGGTCTACGAGCACTTCCTCGGGGACGCGCCCGGCCTCGGCCGTCAGTTGGCCGCTCGTCAGCGCCCCACCGGCGTCGAATGACTCCCAAAAGCTGAACGCGTCGACCACGGTTACCATCGTGTCGAGTTCGTACGTCCCCGTGGGGTCGAAGTCCGCGTCCTCGAACCCGAGCGTGAACGTCTGGGCGACGGGGATCGGTTCTGAGATCCCCGACGATTCGACCAGCAGGTACTCGAACTCCCGTCGCTCGGCGAGTCGGCCCACTTCCTCGAGCATGTCCCCGCGCAGCCGACAGCAGATGCAGCCGTTCGAGAGCTCGACGATCTCCTCGTCGCCGTCGAGGTCGGTCTGCTGGGCGACGTGTTCGGCGTCGACGTTCACCTCGCCCATGTCGTTGACCACGACCGCCACCTCGAGGCCGTGGTCTGCGGTCAGCACGTGATTCAGCACGGTCGTCTTGCCGGCGCCGAGGCTGCCGCTCAGGACGGTCACCGGGATGGCGTCGTCGCTCATTAGACGATCGATGATATGATCTGAGACTACTTCAATACTAGTTATTACATAATCAAAGTACTATGAATAACAACTTATACTATTTTGGCTACGGGAGGTAGCATATGCCCGTCGTCAGCGTCTCGATGCCGGCCGACTTGATCGAACGACTCGACGAGTTCGCCGACGAACACGGCTACACCGGACGGAGCGAGGTCGTCCGCGAGGGAGCACGGATCCTGCTCGAGGAGTTCGAGGACGAGCGACTCGAGGATCGCCCGCTCGCAGGGGTCGTAAGCGTTCGCTACAGCTACGGGACCAACGGCGTCGAGCGTCGGGTCACTCGGTTGCGCCACGAACACGAAGCGCAACTCACCTCGAACGTCCACAGCCACGTCGGCGACTCCTGTCTGGAACTGTTCGTCCTCGAGGGATCACTCGAGGACGTCTCGGCGTTCGTCGGTCGGGCCCGATCGATCGAGGACGTCGCGTCCGTCGAGTACACGGTGATTCCGCTGGACACCGTGGAGGGGGACGCGGACGGCTGAGCTCCGGCTCGAATCGCCGACGTTCGATCGCGAACAGGTGTGCAACGACGGTCACGCTCTACAGCAACCGTTGAAAGTTCAACGAATACTATAGTTCGAACCGGCGACCGCGTCGAGTCGGCGGCGCTCGAGCGTCGCCGCGATCCGCTCGGCCGCCCGTCGCGCCCCGGCGACGTTCCCGGCGAGCGGGCCCACCGTCCCGGCCGCGAGCGCGCCGGTGACGAACACGCTCGAGGGGTCGCCGTCGACTCGTCGCCAGGCGAGCGTCCGATCCTCGAGGACGGGCATTCCGCGGTAGCCGCGCTCGAGGCCGAGCTCGTCGGCGACTCGCTCGACGAACGGGTGGTCGAAGACGGGGGCGAAACCGGTGGCGAGGACGACGCGGTCGGTCTCGAGACAGCCGCCGTCGGCGAGGACCAGCCGCACACTGTCGTCGACCGCGCGGGCCGACTCGACCTCGCCGCGTCTGACCGTGAGGCGGCCGGCGTCGACGGCCGCTTCGATCCGGTCGTGGACGTACGGCGGGACGGTGGCGTCGTTGCGGGCGTCCCTGACGACGCGGAGGCGGGCCTGCGAACCCGGTGGGTGGACGTGGAGGTGGCTCGCGACGTGGTTCCAGTTGATCCAGCGCGGATCGGCCTCGGTGATCTCTCGTTCGAAGGGGTGACGCGCCAGCAACGTCACCGACTCGCGCTCGGCCAGGCAGGTGGCGAGCTGGCCCGCCGTGATCCCGCCCCCGACGACGACCGTCTCCGCGGCGGGTTCGTCGGGGTCGAAGCCGTCCCAGACGTGGTCGATCCCCTCGACGCTCTCGGCCCACGCGGGCACGCGATAGCGGCCGCCGTGGCCGATTGCGAGGGCACAGTGGCGCGCCCGGATCGGCCCCTCGTCGGTCTCGAGGACGAGTCCACCGTCCGCTCTCTCTCGGATCGTCTCGACGGCGGCTCGCCGGTGGAGTTCGTCGAGCCCGTTGCCGTCGATCACGTAGTCGGCGTAGTCGAGAAAGAGCGACAGCGACGGCCGTCGGGGATAGCCCGGCGTCGGTCGGAGTTCGTCCTCGCGGTCGCGGGCCTCCGCGAAACTCTCGAGTCCGAACGGCTCGGTGCCGACGTGGTGGACGAACGTCGATCGCAGTTCGTCCATCTCACACGCCCGAGCCTTGCGTCGAAACGACTCGAGTAGCCGGTCGTGCGGGTCGACGATCGCGATCTCATCGCGGTCGAGCCCCCCGTCCTCGAGCAGTCGCTGGCTCAGGTACGTCCCGTGGATCCCGCCGCCGACGATGGCACACGCAAGCGGCGTGGATCGATCGTTCGGGGTCATTGGATCGGCAGCCGGACTCGGTTGATCGATGTCCGGCGATACGAGAATCGACATCGCCGATAATAAAGGCTGTGAAGACAACAGCAAGAATTATTAATTTGGACGGGCTTCGAGTAGTCGATGAGTGATTACTCGACACCGGTCACCGTCCTCAGTGGGACGCTGGGTGCCGGCAAGACGACCGTGCTCAACCACGTCCTGGCCGAGAGCGGCGATCGCGACCTCGCCGTGCTCGTCAACGACATGGGCGAGGTGAACGTCGACGCCGACCTCGTCGCCGAATCCTCCGACATCACAGAAGACGAAGAGGAGCTGATCGAGCTCTCGAACGGCTGTATCTGCTGTGAGCTCCGTGGTGACTTACTCGACGCCATCGCCGAACTCACCCACGAGCGCCAGTTCGACGCGATCGTCGTCGAGTCGACGGGCGTCGCCGAACCGCTCCCCGTCGCCCAGACGCTCACGCTCGGCTTCGACCAGTCGGACCTCGACCCCACCGAGTTCTACGAGGAGACCGGCGTCGAACCGCTCGAGCACTGCCACCTCGACACCACTGTCACGGTCGTCGACGCCCACCAGTTCCAGCGGGCGATGGAGGCCGAGGAGGTCCTCGACGACGACGGCACGAAAAAACACCTCGGCGACCTCTTGATCGAGCAGGTCGAGTTCTGTGACGTCCTCGTGCTCAACAAGTGTGACCTCGTCGACGAGGAGACGCTCGCGGAGGTCGAGGAGACGGTCGCCGCCCTCCAGCCTCGCGCCGAGATCGTCCACACGACCCACGGGAAGGTCGACCCCGAGGCGATCATCGAGACGGGCCGCTTCGACTTCGAGGCGGCTCGACAGTCTGCGGGCTGGATGCAGGAGCTCCAGGCAGAACACGAGTCCGCCGAGGAGGAACACGGCGTCACCTCCTTCGTCTTCGACGCCCGCGGTCCGCTGCACCCCGAGCGGTTCGCCGACTTCCTCGACTCGTTGTCCGACGACGTCGTTCGCTCGAAAGGCCACTTCTGGCTCGCCGGCCGCGAGGACGAGGCGCTGACGTTCAACGTCGCCGGCCAGTCGATCCGCGTCGGCCCCGGCGGGAAGTGGCTCGCGGCGCTCCCGCCCGAAGAGCGCGAGGCCCAGCTCGAGGCGTACCCCCAGCTCGCCGAGGACTGGGACGACGAGTGGGGCGACCGGAACGTGCTCTTCGTGTTCATCGGCGTCGAGATGGATCACGAGGCGATCCGGGCCGACCTCGAGGACTGCCTGCTCACCGAGGCGGAGTTCGACGAGGACTGGTCGACCTACGAAGACCGGTTCCCGACGTTCGAGTACGAGCCACAGGACGACGCCCCCGAAGCCGACCCCGACGCCCAGGAAGAGGTCGGCCTGGCGGACTGATCGTGGGCGCGCGACGCTCCCGCCCGGATTCCGACCGAGACGCCCGACTCCCCACTGACGCGCGAGCGATCCTCGAGCGGTACGACGACGCCCCCGACCTGTGTACGATCTACGACGCTTCGATCCCGCGGCGGATCGACACCACCTGGATCTCCGCCGAGGAGGGGTCGTTCGTCGACCTCGAGGACGCTCGGTGACCACCGCAGGCGAACGCACTACACACCATGTCGACAGCATTCCAGACCGCAGTCAGAACGAACGTACAGCACGACACCCGACTCGAAGCGATCGACCGACTCGCCAAGCGCGGCGAGCGAGGCAACCTCGCGCTCCTCGTCGAGCTGGGCGGCCTCAGCGGCGAGTACCGTCGGTACGCACTCGAGCGACTCGCCGACTGTGGCGGACGCGAGGAACTGGCCGACCTGGCCGAGGAGACGACGGTCGATCCCTCGCTCCGGCGGCGGGCCGACGAACTCGTTAGGTAAAGGGCGTCGCCACTCGAGGCAGTGAACACGGGTGAGAGGAGTAAGCCCCCTTCTGTTCGGCCCGGCATTCGGCTGAGCGTCCGCGCCCGCCGCGGCGAACCGCGGGGTGTTCGAGCTACCTGGAACGCGGACTTGCACCGGTGAGGGTTCGCCGTTCCATCGATCCTCGGCCGTCTGCGCGTGGTCAGTCACGCCGAGCGTGACTCGCGGGTTCGAACCGCGACGATCGACCACACGCGGCGAGCGGCGGCTGCCGTTCACCTGTCGACGATTCTCGTGCCGGAGGCACTCCGAATCGCCCTCCCTCTGCGGGTTAACTTCCCTTCCTTGCGGTCGGGTTCGCGCGCATCATCGGTCGGGCCGAGACGTGTCGTTTCTGTTCCAGAGCCAGCTGTCTCCAACTCCGGGCTTGCGCCCGGTCACCTGCTCGAACGGTGGGGGGACTTTCCTCGCGGGCGCGTGTCGACCACGAGGGTCGACACACGTTGGACAGTCGCGCCGTCGCCGGCACGACCGCCGTGGCAGCCAGGCTCTCTCTCCCACCGAAGCGTAGGAGTCTCGAGCCAATAAGTCCCTCGATGGCAAATTTCGCCGGATGATCGAAGGGAAGCGTTTTAGACCGGTAACGACCATGTACGTTTGTATGTCCCAGCGACAGGGCGTCGATCTCTCTTACGAGGACGGGGCTCGCGCCGTCGAACTCGCGCGCGAGGCCGTCGACTCTTACGTACGACACGGGCAGCGAGAGCATCCGGGCAGCATGCGCGAAGCGTTCTACGAGCGAACGGGGGCGTTCGTTCGACTCGAGTCGACCTGTGGCCGACGGAGCCTCCGTGGCTGTGCCGGTGGCTACCAGTCGGGCGACCAGCTCGGCCACGCCATCGTCGACGCGGCGATCGAAGCCGCGAGCGACAGCTCCTGTGGCTCGGAGGTCACGCCGTCTGAGTTGCCGAACCTCACCGTCTCGGTCTGTACGGTTCGGAACGTCGTCCTGACCGACGATCCGCTCGCCGACCTCGAGCTCGGCACTCACGGCGTCGCGATCGACGGCGGCGGCAAGAGCGGCTGGCTCTATCCGACCGTCCCCGTCGAGAACGGCTGGACCGAACAGGAGTACCTCGACCGAACCTGCCGGAAAGCCGGCCTCGCCCCGACGGCCTGGCAGGACGACGACACCATCGTCACCCTCTTCGAAGGACAGGTCTTCCGCGAGCGGGAGGGCGACGGCGGCGTCGAACAGCTGTAGTCGTCACGACCGTTGACCGGGACGTTCGTCCAGCTCCTCGAGCTTCGCGTCGAGTACTTTCGAGAGCGACGCCATCACGACGACGACTACGAAGTAGAGGGCGACGAGCGTGACGGCGAGGGCAACGAGGAGTTCCGGGAGCGTGAACGCCCCAGAGAAGATCACCGGGTTGACGAGAGACGCCACGAGGATGATCGCGACGAGCCGACCGAACAGCCAGTTCGCGATTTCGACGTGCGTCTCCGCGGACGTGGGTTCCGCCATGGTGGCTACTCCTTCTCAAAAGGTATTAGAATTCCGATAATTGCCGTTCGATCGTTCGCTCGAGCGAGCCCCCGAATCGTCCAGTGTCGAGCTAGTTCGACGGTTAGAGCCGCTCAGGGGCGACTGCCTCGAGCGTCCGCTCGACCGCCTCGGCCTCGAGTCCTGGCGGGAGGTTCACGAGTGGCGTGTCGATTACGGGGTGGTCCGCGAGCGCTCGGAGTTCCTCGCGGACGTCTTCGGCCGTCCCCGCACAGCCGAGGTCGCGAACCAGCTCGTCAGTGACGTGTCCTCTGGCGCGGTCGCGGTCGCCGTCGCGCCACGCGCTGGCGATCCGATCGGCCACCGCCGGGTAGGCAGCCCCGACGGCCTTCCGGTAGCCTTCCCCGGAGCCGACGTAGTAGGCGACGATTCCCCGGACTGCGTCCATCGCCTCCGCGGGGTCGTCGCTCACGGCGACGTGCACCCACGGCGCGACCGTGATCTCCTCGGGATCCCGGCCACGCTCGTGCGCGGTGTCGGCGATCTCCGCGAACGCCTCCTCGAGGTGTGACTGCGGAACGTTGTGCGGGAGCCAGCCGTCACAGAGCCGTCCCGTCGCCCGCCGGTTGGCCGGCCCGAGCGCCGCGTTGTAGATCGGGACGTCGGCCTCGAGCGCCGGGAAGTCGGCGACCGAGAACACCTCGCCGTCGTACTCGACGCGGCCGTCAGCGGCGAGGAATTTCCGCACGAGCTCGACGGTCTCGTGGGTTCGTCGAATCGGCCGGTCGTAGGTGAGCCCGTGGAGGTCCTCGATCGCTTTCGGCGTGCTCACGCCCAGCCCGATCGCCGCCCGCCCGTCGGAGAGGCGGTCGAGCGAGGCAGCCCCCATCGCAATCACGGCGGGCGAGCGAGAGAAGACGTTCACGATGGCCGTCCCGAGACGCACGTCCTCCGTTCGCTCCGCGACGGCGGCGAGTTCGACGAGCGCGTGTTCACCCCACAGCTCGGGTTTCCAGACCGACTCGAAGCCCAGTTCCTCGGCACGACTGGCGAATTCGGCGGGTTCGACACCGTCGACGTCCGGGAGAATGAGTCCCACGTCCATACGTCACGTCACTTTCCGGTCGACCTTCGTTCTACCGACGATCCCTGGTTCGCCCGTGGCCGCCCCACGTCGCGACGCTCACTCCGCCTGCGCCCCGAATCCGACCACCGACGCGTCGGCCAGACAGCGCTCGCTCGCCGTCTCGAGGTCGAACTCCCGAACGACCTCGCCGTCGCGGACGAGCGGCTCGAGCAGCGGCTCACCGTCCTCGGGACCGTCAGTGTCCGCGAGGACGACGTGGTGGCCCCCGTCGGGTGTCCGGTAGACGTCTTTCACCCCGGCGAGCTTGCCGCGCTTCGAGACCGGCTCGCCCTCGAGGGAAACGATGTCGAGGCTGAAGTCGATCGGATCGGCGCTGGTGATGTGGCTGCCGACGCCGAAACCGTCGGCGACGTCCCGGAGCGCCCGGAGCTGTTCGGGGCCGAGCCCGCCGCTACAGAAGACGTCGACGTCCTCGAAGCCCCGGGCGTCGAGCTCCCAGCGCACCTCGCGGACGATGTGGCGGAAATCGCCGCGTCGCGATCCCGTCGTGTCCAGTCGGACGCCGTCGAGCCGGTCGCCGAGGGTCTCCGCTGCGAGCAGGCTCTCGCTTTTCTCGTCCCAGAACGTGTCCGTGAGCGCGATCCGCGGCACGTCTTCAGGGACGGCCGCGTCGAACGCCTCCCACGCCGCTGCCTGCTCGCCCTCGCCGAAACAGAACATGAGCGCGTGGGGCATCGTCCCGCTCGCCTCGCGACCGAGGAGCTGGCCGGCGGCGACGTGGGAGAAGCCGTCGAGGCCGGCGAGCAACGCCGCTCGCTCGACCACGGCCGCGATCGACGGATGGACGTGACGCGCACCGAACGAGAGCACCAGCGAGTCGGGCGCGGCCAGACGCGTCTCGAGTGCGGCCGTCGCGAAGCCACTGGGCTGAGACAGGAGGCCGAGCAGCGAGGTCTCGAGTTCGGCGAACTCGAGGTACGGCCCCTCGATCCGCATCACGGGGCCGCCGTCGAACAGCTGTCCGTCGGGGAGCGCGTCGACGTCGACGGCCCGTCCCTCGAACAGCCTCGCGACCTCGGCGACGCCGGTGAACACTTCGAACGCCCCGGTCGAGAACTGATCGGCGGTCACCTCGGTGACCACGTGGGGGTTCTTCCCGGCGTACTCGAGCGTCGTTCGCGTTCGCTCGAAGTAGGCGTCCGTCGCGACACCCTCGAGAATCGCCTCCGGTGGAACGGTTCCGAACGGGTTCGACATATCACCGCTTGCCAGCGAGAGGCGAAAAACCTACGCTTCTCGTAGCGCGGGTCGTCGACCGGCGACGGCGTATCGAGACTCGAGGGTCAGGCGGTCTTCCAGCTCCAGGCACCGACGACAGCGACGACGACTGCGAGGACGACGAAGACGAGCCACTGGGTGGTTTCGGCCCCCGCGATCGGGGCGAACAGGTCGATCACCCCCGTCGCTTGCAAGAGTCCGAGCGCGAGCAGGAGGGTCGCGAAGGTCGCAACGACCGCGACCTGGAGCCAGCTTCGCCCCATCTCTGCGCCCTCCTGTCTCGCCGCTTCCGTATCGTGTGTGGGCGTGTCCGTGGGATCGTCGGGAGCCATCGTTCTCTCGAGTACGAACGGGACACTGGAAACGCTGTGACCTGCATGCTCCGGGACACGAGCGCGGTACAACGTGTCCCGGCCGCGGGACACAGCACGTCGGGCGCCCGGACTAGTCGGGTTCGAAGCGGTTGGCCGGGGTCGTGACCTCGAGCGTGCGACGGCCGATCAGCGCCGCGTCACGACGGCTCGAGCTAAGCACGTGCTACCGTCGTGTAGCCTGCAATTGCAAGGAGTAGTTAGGGCTTGAGCCGAGCGACGTTTTCACGAATCTGTCGAATAAATCCGTCACCCGACTCGTCCTCGAGTGCCTCCCGGAGCGTGGAGTGTCTGGGCTCGTCGAGCATCACGAGCTGGAGATACGGTCGGAGCTGGTCGAAGTTCTCCGAGAGGACGACCGAGTGGCTGTCCGTATCGTGTTCGACGACGCCGGAGTCGGCGAGTTTTGGGACGTGACACTGGACGGAGGAGACGTAAACGCTCTTGTACTCGTTCTTTTCGACCTCGTCGGGTGGGACGTCGTGTTCCCAGCCGGCGACCGTTTCGGCGAGTCTCGAGAGTTCGACCGGCTCGTCTCGCCCCCGGAGTGCGTAGAGGAGGTACCGTCGGCGACGGTTCGCGAGGAGCTCGAGGATGGTGTCTGCGGTCAGGTTCTGCGTCTCCTGACCACTGGTAAGGGCCTCCATAACACACAGTTACTTCCCGAACCGCAAAAGGGTGTCTTGAATATCTGAAGAACAAACACACGACTGCCGATAGTTTGGATACGTTGAACGTACGTCCGAGATTACTAATGAGATGTTGACTCGCTGTGCGGGACAGTGATGGAATCGATTACTGGCCGTAGCGGCAAAAATTGCACCGACGATTCGAAATCCTTTTTTCCTCCTTCGACCGAGAATTGGATGAGCCGCCTTAGCTCAGACTGGGAGAGCACTCGACTGAAGATCGAGCTGTCCCCGGTTCAAATCCGGGAGGCGGCATGTTTCTGTGGCCGACCTCGCGAACGAGCGTAGCGAGTGAGCCGTCGGTCACGAAACTGCCAGCGACCGGATTCTGAACCCTAAAAGACACGGCCCGGGAGCGCAGCGAAGCGAGCACCCCGGAATGTCTTTTTCCGGTTCAAATCCGGGAGGCGGCATACTTTTGCGGCGAGCAAACTCGCGAGCCGCAAGTATGCGTTCTGAGCGGATTTGAACTAGACTGAGGTTCTGCGAGCGAAGCGAGCAGGTTCTCAGGTGTGGTTCAAATCCGGGAGGCGGCACTCCACCTTTTTCACCGTCGGATCGCCGTAGGCGACCACTCTCTGCTCACGGCGCGACGCGCCGTTCGCATGGTCCGAGAGACACAAGATCTCTCGTCACTCGAAGACCGTGGGCGAACAAGGCCGGAGCCGAACGGAGTGAGGCTCCGGTGAAACCACGACTCGCTTCGCTCGCCGTGGTATGCTGATTTTGACTAAAATTCGATCCCTACCAGTACTGCAACCTGAGAGAAATGACGAGTGAGAGTCATGGCGATGATGGTCTCGCCAGTCCTCAATGACTCGGCAAACTCGGCGCTGAGAGCAATGTGGAGCGAGCGTCAGTATGAGGCGACACCCCAGATCCATTCTATGGCCTGGACTTCGATAGCGGCGGGCCGATCGACGACGTGGTCACCCCAGTTCTCGAATTCGACGTGTGTTCGGAGCGGTTCGAGCTCGTCGTCTTCGCGGTGGACCGTTTGGGATACCTCGACGACGTATCCGGTCTCCCGATCGATCGTCACTTCGACGTCGGCTGTCTCGATCGGACCATGCCCCCGTTCGTTTACTGGGACGGCATCGCGTCCGCTGACAGCGAGCGTGATCGTGCGATGGGTTTCGTCGACGACCTGCCAGTCCTGTTCGAAAAACTCGGGAGTCGCGTTGATTGACCCAGATGGTTCGCCGGCGACCTCGTACCCGGAGACCGAGTAGACGACCCAGTTCCCGGCCACGCGTTCGTGCCAGGCGCGATCGGAAAGCTCGGACGGTGGCTGTGGATCTTGGGGATCGATCCACTGCATAGCGAACTGTTTCGTGCTGAAATAGCCCGTGTTCGAACTCGTCGGCTCACCATGATGGTCGAACGTGGTCCACGAAACGATATAGCGACGCTGTTGGTGATCCATTTCGTAGCGCCACTGGCTCGATTTGACCCATCGGCCCTGGGTCTCGTTGTGCGCGTACGCACTCACGACAGCGCGGTGATTTGCCTCGATCTGGGGAATCGCATCGGGACTGATGAGTGCTGCGGCATCGTCGAATTCGTTGATCGGGCCGGGTTCGTCGGGCGTATCGACCGGGCGGACGTCCAGTGTGCGAACTGTTCCACTTCCGACCAGCAACGCCATAACCAGCAGGAGTGCCAGCGCGACGGCCAAAGGATTGGCGACGAGTGGCCGGTTCTGCACGGAGTACAACGGGACGGAAGCGCGTGATCCGGGTTGGTCAGCCGGTGGGAGTTTCTCGACTGATTTGGTTCCACAGCAGACCGGGAGCAGTTGCTGGTGACACACCCGGGCGTGGAAGTTGGCGTACACACCGAGGCTCGCGCTCGTAAAGAGGACGAGCAAACCGAGTGCGAGCGTTTCGTGTAGCGTCGCCGCTGCCACGAATACCGCGTTCGGGATCGCAAACAGGACCGTCGTGACGAGAGCGTATCCGAGTACAGTTCGCGGTTGGGTTCTGGTAAATCGAAGGCTCTCACGCACGGAGACGACCGGTCCGGCGTCGGTCCAGCAGATCACGCAGTCGAAAAATCGCACCGAGAGCACGCCGATAGACAGCCCCAGACCGACGAGCACGGCACTGAGATGGAACATCCTGACTGCGGGGACCAGTTGGCCGTAGCCGAGTGCGTAGGAAGCGTAGCCAGCGATCGTCAGGACGGAGAGTACGACGGCGTGGAGGACGGTGGTAGCGAGGACCCCGACCAGGAGACTCGCGACGATAGCGATACCGAGACCGGCCAGAAGCGTACTGCCACGTCGCCAGAGTGTGGCGGCTGTGAGTCGGGCCGTTTCCCGAAGCCGACCGTCCGGAACCCCTGCGATTCGGTTAGTGGTAGATTCGACCCCGATATCGGCTGCGTCGCGGCCGACTCGCGCGTAGATACCGACCAGCACTGGTACGCTGGCGAGGGTGACGAGCGAAACGCCGAGCACACCAAGGACCCCCACCTCCAGTGGCATCGTTCTCGTCGCGGCAACCGCCTCAACGCCGAGAAAGATCCCGATCGAAAGACACGTCGCCAGGCCGCCTACGATCAGGTCTCCCCCTGGAGAACGACGAACCGCCCACCCGATAGTCGTTCGCATGCCGGGATTTTATTGCCTTCGTTAATGAAGATGATGGTCTAATTATGGGTTTGAGAGGGCCATTTGGATAGATCATTTTCGCTCCAGTAGCGGGTTCGAACTCGTCGTTTGTGGCGGGAGTTACCCGATAGTCCACAGACGCCGGAATGAGTGGCTGAAACAGCTAAATCAATCTGCAGCCCCCGAATTACATCCGGGAGGCGGCATTTCTGTCGCGAACGACTTCGCCAGCGGAGAACGTGGTGTCCACGAGCTGGCGCTTTTCGTGGCGACGTTTCCGTGCGGTGGCGCCGGACGAATAGCGCGGTCAGACGGCGAACCCACGGAGTTGTCTGTTCCAGCCGATCTCGGACTGCCAGAGGAGCGACCCGTTCGTCCCATCGGTGAGTTCGACCGTCACCGAATCGCCGCTCGTTACGTCCCCTGTCGAACCGGCGAGGTCCTCCCAGGAATCGATGGTCGTCTCCTCGAGCGTCGGTCGTCGAACCTCCGCTCGCTCCGGGCCGTGACATACGAACAGGGCACTCGATTCGACCGCTTCGCCACCGTCGTGAGTGAGGGTCACGGTCGTCGTGCTCGAGCCGATTTCCGAGTCGAAGTCGACCTCGAAGCTCGCGTCGGGAGGGCTGACGCCGGTGAATCGGTCGACGTCGGCGTTTTCCGTGGTGCCCTCCCGTTCGAAGTGATCACGTCTCACGCTGAGGATGGGCAGCTGGTTGTCCCACGTCGATCGTTTGTCGAGGGTGACGTCTGCGCTCACACAGTCTCC
The DNA here is from genome assembly GCF_024362485.1 of Natronobeatus ordinarius. Lineage (NCBI taxonomy): Archaea > Methanobacteriati > Methanobacteriota > Halobacteria > Halobacteriales > Natrialbaceae > Natronobeatus > Natronobeatus ordinarius. The sequence continues at coordinate 651,464 of NZ_CP101456.1, forward strand.
AGGGTCCAGTCTGTCCGTGTCGAACTCGTACTGGAGGCCGGTCGTGATCCTGGCAACCCCCGTCGGATCCTCGAGGAGCAGGCCGCGAGCCGGGAACGCAACGATCGTTCCACGCACCGAGATTCGGGGGGCGGTCATGCCCGGTTCATCGACGAGCGTCATCGCGTCTTCAAACGTGGTCTCGTCTTCGGTTGGTTCGCAGTCGGTACTGCCGTCGAGCACGCCGAGACAGCCAGCGAGTCCGACGGCCCCCGTCCCGATCGAAGCGAGGATGGATCGTCGTTTCACGTCTTCCGGTTCCGACGTATTTTACAAATATGTTACCATCAGTAGGTAAGTGTGATTGCAGGTGCCCCGGCTGCTCGCGATCGGGTGCCTTCTCGATGAGTTCGTGTGGCGTGTTATAGTACTCGTTGAAACGAGTTACACCCGGTCACGGCCGAGCGGCCAGCCTCGGTGTCGTCGTCGAGGCTGGCCGCCGACGTTCGTGACCGGGTGTGCAATGACTTTCAACGGTTACTATTCGGACGGGGTAGCGATTACCGGTAACACGGTATACCGATCCGTGTCAGGAACTCCGCCAGGCGTCGATGACGTCGCGAAGCAGCCCGGTTTCGATCTCGTTGGTCCGCCAGTCGTCGATAGCCTTCCGCAACCCGCTCGTTTCGACCGCTCCGTCGTCTCGATACTTCTCGAGCGGGTCGTCACTGACGGTAAGGTGCTGGCGCTCGACGTCGGCGATCCCATTTTCGTCGACGACGAGCAGTCGCACCTCGTAGGGACGTTCGTCTTCGAAGGTGTATTCGACCTGCGAACCGGTTGCGTCGATTTCCCCGTCGCCGGTGAAATCCCATCGGTACTCCGAAATCGGCGCGTCGCCCGGCTGTGACGCTGTGGCGTCGAAGACGGTCGGTTCGTCGACCAGGACTGGGTCCTCGTACTCGAGTTCGGCCACCGGTGGAACGGCATCGGAGAACGCTCGAAGCGTCGAACTCTCACCGCCAACGTAGATCCGATTGCCGGACACTACTGGGCTCGCAGCGGGGCCGTCGTAGGTTCGCTGCCAATGCACGTTGCCGGTGTCAGTTGCGAGTGCGACGAGTTCGCTCTCGTCGGTGCCGACGAACACTGCCTGATCGCTGATTGCGGGTCGGGTCGTAATCGCTCCGTTGACACCGTTTCGCCAGACGAGGTCGCCGGTCTCGGCATCGAGCGCCGAGATACCCGGGTACTCAGCTGTTGCAACATATACGGTTTCGCCGTCTGTACCGACGTGCTCGAACCGAGCCGCGGAGCTGTCGTGGCGCCACTGTTCGTCGCCATTGCGGTCGTACGCAACGACCCCGTCCGCGTCGAAGACGGCGTACACGGTGTCGCCTGAATCCGAAACCGCAAGCGACGTGACGTCGCCGCCGTCACGATGAGTTCGCCAGAGTCCGTTCCCGGTCGCCGCGTTGATCGCGTACACGTGAGCGACGTCGCTACTCCAGTCGGCTTCGGTTCCAACGTACAATCGTCCGTCAGAGAGCGAGAGCGCCGGGTCCGTACCGACGTCCTCCTCGAGTTCGAATCGCCAGACTTGATCGCCGGTGAAGAGCGAACGTGCCTCGACGTGGCTTCCCGACGCGACGAACACGAGGTCGTCCCCGGCGACTGGCGACCGTGCGCCGTCATCGACGGGCGCAGTCCAGCGCCCGTCACCGGTTTTCCGATTCACCGCGTGAATCGTCTCCGTCTCACCGCCCCAGTCTCGTTCGATTGCGAGCACGGTCTGTCCCGCGATGACGGGCTGGACGGCCTCGAGATACTCGTCCGTTTCGTACTCCCAGACGCGCTCACCGCTGCGAAGCTCGTACGCGAAGAGCGAATCGGCGGCGACGTAGCCGACTTCGCCGTCGGATGCGGGCGGCGTCGTCTGGTCGTAGTCGGTATCGACGCTCCAGAGCTGCTCAAGGGTGTCGTCTGCTATCGGGCCCGATTCGTCACCGGTGTAGCCGGACTGAGACATCGTTCGGCCGGCGGCGTGCCAGGCAAGCGGGCCGACCGCTTCGGGCTCAACCGTCGACAGTGGACCATCGGAGTGGACGCGAAGCGTCGGGCCTCCGCCAGCGTACACGTCGCCTTCGACCGCGACGAGGGCGGCGCTGTCGTCGTGTTGTCGTCTCCAGACCGTCTCGTCCGATTCCAGATCGAGAAGGACGACGTCGTTAGACTCGGTGCCGACCAGCACTCCGCTCGGGGTCGAGACAGGTGGAGATATCGCTCGGTCGACGCTCGAGGTCCGCCCAACGACCGATCCATCGGCGGTGTCGAGGGCTGTCACCCCCGGTGAATCGTCCGTCGCGACGTACACTCGCTCACCGTCTGTCCCGACGTGGTCAAACCGATCCGCGGAGCTGTCGTGGCTCCACAGTTCCTCACCGTCGTGGTCGTAGGCCACGACGCCCCCGGTTTCGTAGGCGACGTACAGTGCGTCGTCCGATCCTGCCATCGACGAAACGTCGCCGCCGTCCTGGTGAGAAGTTCGCCAGAGTCCGTTTCCGGTTGCTGCGTTGATCGCGTACACGTACGCTTCGTCGTCGTCCCAGGCTTCTTCCGTGCCGACGTACAGCCGATCACCCGCGAGTACCGGTGTCGTCGTCGGCGGTTCGCGGAGCTCGAACCGCCACTCCTGTCGACCACTACGGAGATCGTGCGCGCGGACGGATTCGCCAGCGGTGACGAATATCTGTTCTTCGCCAGCAACCGGGTGTTGAGTGGGTTCCGTGAGGTCACTGTCCCATCGAAGGCTTCCATTCGTGGCGTCGATCGCGTGGAGGCGAGCCGGATCACCGCCCCACTCTCGTTCGATTCCGAACACGATGTCTCCGGTGATGACCGGTCGATCGCCGGTGAAGTCGTCGTCCGCCTCGTACTGCCACCGGACGCTGCCGTCCTCCGTCTCGAGGGCGTACAGGTCCTCTGCGGCGACGTAGGCGGTGTCTCCGTCGATGGCCGGTGCACTGGCCGGTTCGTCGAACGTTCGCCACCAGCGCAGGGAGGGGCCGTCAGCGTCTGCGTCGGGCGTGTCTGCCGTTGGGTTGTGGCTCGTTCCTGCCGCGTCGTAGCCATCGAACCGCCAGTGGCCCTCTGGCACGTCCGGGACGGTCGTCTCCGGCAGGTCGCCGGTTGTGTGCGTCCGCAGCGTTCGACTACCTCCAATGAACGCTCGGTCGCCCGTGACAACTGGTCCAGAAATGGCTGCGTCGTTGATTCGCTTCCAGCTCACGTCGCCCGACGTCGGCTCGAGCACGAACACGTCGTCGTCGTGTGTGCCGACGAACAGTCCGGCCGTCGAGACTGCCGGTTTATCCGACACGTGGCCGACCGACTCGCTCCACTCCTCCCCTCCGGACGTCGGGTCCAGTGCCGTTATCCCGTCGTTGGTCGCCGCGTACAGACGCTCGTCGTCGACGGCCAGGTACTCGACCGACCCCGACACCTCGTGTTCGATCCACTCGACGGTTCCGTCAGTACCGTAGGCTCGAACGTCTCCGTTCTCGGTCGAGACGAACACCAACCCGTCTCCGACGACGACGTCGGTGACGTCCCCGGAACCCGGTTCGGCGGTCCAGTCGTCATCGCCCGAGTCGACGTCGATCGCGTGGAGATACGACGTGTTCTCCCCCCACTCCTCTTCGGTCCCAACATAGAGGACGTCGTCGGCGAGCGCTGGCGACGTGGCGATCGGTTCGGTCGGCGAGAACGTCCACTGCTCTTCACCTGTCGACAGTGCGAGGGCGCGAACGTCGTCTTCGTCGCCGACGTACACCTGCGCTTCGTCTGCGACGGGGGGTGTCGCACCCTCCGACACCGGCTCATCCCACCGTCTCGTCCCGTTCTCGGCGTCGACCGCGTGTAAACGGGTCGTGTCACCGCTCCAGTCTCGCTCGTACGCGAGAACGTACCCACCGGCGAGGACTGGTCGACCTTCGAAGGAGTCGTCGAGCTCGAGTTCCCAGTCGATCCGTCCCTCGTCGACGTCGATCCCGTACAGCTGCTCCGCAGCGACGTACGCACGATCGCCGTCGACTGCCGGTGCACTCGTGGCTGCAGCCAGCGTCTCCCACCAGTCGAGCGTCACGCCGTTCGTATCGTCTGCAGGACCAGTCGTACCGTCGTTATAGCCGGACTGATCGGGGGTTCGCCCGTACATAGCCCATTCGTCGGCGTCGATCGGATAGTCGCTGCCACTGGCAGCCGTCGCCACCGGTGCGCTACTTGCGACGCCGAGTCCGACAATCCCCATCAGTTTGAGCGTCTCGCGTCGTCCAAATTTACTGCTATCAGACATTCTCGTTCGATGAGAGTTAGTACTAGTATTTACGAATTTTGTTTGATGGATGCTCTGTTAGCTACCCAAGTAAATGGCCTACTATGGCTGATTTTATAGTATAAGAAAAATGGTTATTATATTTATTGTGGATCATAGTATCTTTGAACATATAAATAATATTGAACTTTTGGATAGTCGCCGTTTTCAGATCGCCCGCACTCCCATGTCTCGATCTGTGCCGAAGCGACACCGACGTGCCTTTCGAACGGTTTCCGGTGAAAACTGTCGGGAGGCCGCCGACTGATACGGTCTGTTGTAATTCGGTACCGGTCATCGCTGCCCCGTTCGAGCGATCACCGGTAACACGGTATACCGATCCGTATGGAGGCGTTTCGAGATCGCAGATCGCGGGCCGACGTCTGCTCGAATCGACCGACGACAAATTCCCGACCGGCGACCCGTGAATGTGCATCGCAGGAGGTGACCGATCGCCTCGCACGTCGCGTCGTCCGCACCGGCGTTCGCCGTACGTGCCGTGAGACGGGTCGACGTCAGTCCGCTCCCGTGACGACGAACACCCACACGAGTCGCGTGCGTCGGTCGAAACAGACGTACGTGACGTCCCACACTGGCACCGGCTTGAACCAGTCACACCACTGGTCGAACGTCACGGAGACAGTGAACTCCTGGTAGCGCTCGTCGAAGACGGCGTCGACGAAGCGCTCGCCGAGTCGCTTGGCGTCGGCGGGGTCGCCATAGGTCGCCGGAACGTGCTCGTAGCCGGGCACCTCGGCGTCGGCGTCCTGGAACGGCGGTTCGAGGAAGCTGTAGTACGCGCCGCCTGCGACGAGATGGCGGGCGAGGTGGCCGTCGAGCGTGTACGACGGGTAGCGTTCCCACTCGAGGTCCGCGTAGTCCCGCGGGTGGCGGTCCGACGGCAGTCCCAGCGCGGGGAGGGCGTCGGCGAGCGCGTCCGAGGCGAGGACGTCGCGGCGGAGCCACCCGGTTTCGCTTCGCGAGAGGAACCAGTCGAGCACCTCCTTGGGCGGCACGCGCACGACGCCGAGGTGCGCGCCACCGTTGACGTGGATCTCGTCCATGATCGTCTCGAGTTCGCGGGCGGCGTCGGGTATTGCTTCGTCCTGGTCAGGAACCGCAAGCGTCGCGTCGGTTCGAGCGGCCGCGAGTTCGGCGTCTGACGGCCGCTCGCTCCAGTCGATCTCGAGCAACGACCGGTCGGCGTCGTACTCCTCGGTCATGACCGGGCCGTTGCGCCCTCGAATCAAGAACGTTCGGAAACGTGACAGTCGTCCACGAGCCGCGTCGTCGACCGGCGACGACGAAGCGCGGATCCGTCGCGAGCGGTTGCCATAGTAAGGTGTCCACTTCATGCCCGCTGGAAGCCACTCTAGGTCATGGCATTTGCTCACGTATCACGGCTGGAAGCGTTCGGAACGCGGTCGCTCGTCCTCCACGCGATCATGGTGGTCACGTTCGTCGGCGCAGTTCTGGCGGGGTTCTTCGTCGACGGGGAACTGGGACTGGTCTCGTTCGCCGCACTGCTCGGCTTCACCGCCGGGTTGTGGGTCGCCCACTCGATCCACTCGCTCGGGACGATCGGATCCGACGAGGAGTATCGCGGCGTCTTGAACGAGTTGCTCGAGACCGACGAACCCGAGGAGGGGTTCGATACCGGTCGGTTCGGTCGGCTGCTCACGCTCATCGCGGCCGTGACGGCGGTGTCACTCCTGACGTCGGCACAGGCCCTGTCGGGCGCGCTGTTCTCGATCGCCGTCGTGGCTGTCGGGGCCGTCGCGCTCATGACCGCCATGGTCGGCTTCCTGATCGCACTCGGCGCCTCCTACGAGGCAGCCCAGGAGCGGTCGATCGTCGGGATCGACCAGGACCCGCACCCCATCGACACCGACGCACCGGGCGTCAGCGACCGATGACCGCGGGGAGAGCACGGCAACCGACGAACTGAAGTCTGAGCGCCACGATACCATATGGCAATAGAAGCGATGACAGGACCGAGAGCCAGCTGCCTAGAGTGTGGCGAGACCTTTCCCCGACGCGAGGCGACCACCGGGGCCGGCCTCTCGTGTCCGGCCTGTGGGAGCGGCGTCGTTCGGGGGCTCCCTGCCCGGTCACAGACCGACCGCGACACCACGCGCTGTGGTGCGTGTGGGGCGACGTTCCCTCGAAGCGAGTCAGTGACCGACGTCAAGGGAGAACTGGCCTGTCCCGACTGCGGAGACAGCAGTGCCCTCGAGCCGATCGACCGCCGACGGGAGTCGAACGATTGACTCGAGGTCGCTGTCGTCGCCAGTGTCGAGCCCTACCCGTACGAGGTCACGCACCCAGCTGGACGGACGGAGCCACGTCCCATCCTGTGTGAGTGCGCTATCGTCACACCCGAAACGGGGGACACACTGTGAGCCGGTGGACACGCTGTGAGCCGGCGTACACTGACGGTCGGTGGCTACTCCGACCTCGAACCGGCCGACGGCCAGCGGACGACGACCGGGGGGCTACAGGCGGAACAGGCTGAGTGCCTCGGGGTCGTTCGAGAGAGCGGAACGCTCTCGTGATGACGAGGCGCCTTCGGCGTCTCGAACCACGTGACTCCGAGGTGGTTCACCGACGCGTCCTCCGTGACCGTACCGGGTCGGAGTCGGTCGGGAATAACAGCTAGTTATGTGATAATAACTCCTAGAACGAAGCGATTTTCGCCGGAATTAGGGCGTGTAATGGCCGATTGCGGGCGAGGTCATACATCAACAATGGTGATACTATAGCCGGGGTTGATGGGTGTCTCCAGCGTACGACCACAACCGATGACGCGGATTTCGTTACGGAACGTCAGCAAGTACTTCGACGGAGGTGCGACCGTCGCGAACTATCGGATCGACCTCGAGGTCGAGGACGGCGAGTTCCTCGTCATGCTGGGGCCGTCCGGCTGTGGGAAGACGACGTCGCTGCGGATGATTGCGGGGCTCGAGACGCCCTCGGAGGGAGAAATCTACTTCGACGACGAGCGGGTCACCGACCGCTCGCCGAGTGCCCGGAACGTGGCGATGGTCTTCCAGAACTACGCACTCTACCCGCACATGACCGTCAAGGGCAACATCGAGTATCCGCTCAAGGTCCGCGGGATCTCACCCGACGAACGGGACCGACGCATCGCGGACGTCACGGAACTGCTACACATCGAGGACCAGCTCGAGAAGCCGCCGGCGGAGTTGAGCGGCGGGCAGCGCCAGCGAGTGGCGCTGGCTCGTGCCATCGTCCGCGAGCCGACGGTGTTCTTGCTCGACGAGCCGCTGTCGAACCTCGACGCCAAACTGCGCCAGGAGATGCGAAGCGAGCTCAAGCGCCTCCAGGACGAACTCGACATTACGACGATCTACGTGACCCACAACCAGGAGGAAGCGATGAGCATGGCCGACGAGGTCGCGGTCATGAACCGGGGAACGATCCGCCAGGTGGCGCCGCCCCAGGAGCTCTACGCCCGTCCCCGAACGGAGTGGGTGGCCCGCTTTATCGGCTCGCCGCCGATGAACCTCTTTCGTGGCACGCGTCGGAACGGCTCGATCGACCTCGGCGATGCAGGAGCCGTCGACCTCGAGGGAATCGTCGACGGCGAACGCGTGACCGTCGGCGGTCGCCAGCGCGAGGTCGTCCGGACCGACGGTCCCGTTGAGACGAGCACCGACGACGGGGCCGAAGCCGAGGCGGTCGAAGTCGACGGCCGTGTCGACGATCACGATGCCGACGCGGAGACCGTCTCGCTCGGCGTCCGGCCGGAGGACCTCGCCGTAGCAACTGATCCACCGCCCTCGGGGAACGCCATCACCGGCACGGTGGACACGATCGAACCGCTCGGCGAGTACACCCTCGTCAACGTCGCCGTAAACGACCAGGTCGTGAACGCGAAGGTGGGAAAGACCGACCTCGAGCGAGACGACCGGGTCTACCTGACGTTCGTGGACGAGGACGCCTACCTGTACGACGAGCGCGGCGAACTCGTCGCCTGAACGGGAGAGCCATGAGCTTACGAGATCACGTAGACGGCCTCGAGGTGGATGGTGACTGGAGCACCAGGTTCGACATCGACCGCGAGAAGTCGATCGCCCTCGTGGTGTTCCTGGTGCCCGGACTGACCCTGTTCGGAATCTTTACACTCGGGCCGATCGCCTACGCGACGATCGGCAGTTTCTTCTCCTGGGATGCGTTCACGATGCAGGACTTCGTCGGCCTGGACAACTGGATACGATCGCTCACCGATCCCCTCATCGTCCACTGGCCGAACATACAGGAGTTGCGCTACCCGATGGGCGCGCTCACGCACAACCTGCTGTGGGTGGTCGTTCACGTGCCCGCGAGTACGCTGCTGGGTCTCGGACTGGCGCTGTTGTTCGCCGATCTGAAGGGTCGTCGAATCCTCCGGTCGATGGTCTTTCTCGGCTTTACCGTCCCGACGATCGTCATCGGCCTCGTCTTGCTGTTCATCTACGATCCCCAGGCCGGCATCTTCAACGAACTGCTCCGGGTGCTCGGCCAGGAGCAGTGGGTGAGAAACTGGACGCAATCGCCCCAGGTCGCGATCTACGCGCTCATCCTGGGCGGGATCTGGGTGCACACGGGCTTTAGCATGCTGCTCTACAGCTCGGCGCTCTCGGCGATCGATCCGTCGCTGATCGAGTCGGCGCGGGTCGACGGCGCGGGCGCCTGGCGTCGGTTCTGGGACATCATCTGGCCGCTGGTCAAGCCCGTCACCGCCGTGGTCGTCATCATGGGGATCATCTGGGTGATGCGCGTGTTCGACATCGTCTACGCGGCCGGCGGCGCCGCAGGCGGCCCGAACCACGCGTATTCGGTGCTCGGCATCGAGGTGTACCGCGCCGCGTTCCGACCGGAGATCGACTACGGGAAGGCGATGGTGGTGGCGCTGATCCAGCTGTTCATCGTCGCCCCACTCGCCCTCTACATCGCACGAATGGATTAGATCACGCATGACAGACGACACCAGCTCCCCGACCGACCGCGACGCGGACGCCGGACCCGAGACCGACCGTGACACCGCCGCCCACAGAACCGACGGCGGCCGATACCTGTCGATCGAGGAGGTGCCCGACACCGCACCGAGGACCGAGTACGACTGGCAGACGCGCCTCTCCCACGCCATCCCCACGAAACGACGGGCGCTCAAGTACGGCGTGGCGATCACCCTGGCCGTCCTCTGGATCGTCCCGTTTCTCGGGCTGTTCATGGCGTCGATCCGGCCGCTGTCGGAGATCATCGGCGGCTGGTGGCACCTCGAGGGGATGACCCTGACCCTCGAGAACTACGTCCGGGCCTGGGAGTACAGCACCGCGCCGATGGGACGAGCGCTGCTCAACACGTTCATCGTCACCATCCCGGCGGTGCTGGTCGTCATGTTGCTCGGCGTGATGGCGGCGTACCCGTTCGCCAGGTTCGAGTTCCCGCTGAAGACCACGCTCTTTTTCCTCATCCTGCTGGTGATGGCCGCGCCGCCCGAACTGGTCGCGATGGGCAACTACAACCTCCTCCACCGGATCGGGCTGTTCGACACCTACATGGGGCTGATCCTGATCCACATCGGCTGGGGACTCGGCTGGGTCGTCTTGTTCCTGCGGAACTACCTGCTGGGGATCCCCAAGGAACTCGAGGAAGCCGCCCGGATCGACGGCGCCTCCCGGTACCAGATCTTCCGGACGATCATCCTGCCGTTGTCGACGCCGGCGCTCGTCTCCGTCGCCGTGATTCAGTTCACCTGGGTCTGGAATGCCTTCTTCTTCCCGCTCGTGTTCATGCGCTCGCCAGACCTCTACCTCGCCCCCCAGGTGCTCCCGCTGATGACCGGCCGCATCCAGGTCGAGTGGGGGCTCGTCGCCGCCGGCTCGGTGATGACCATGGCCGTTCCCGTGCTCCTGTTCCTCATGCTCGAGCGCTACTACAAGCGAGGGATGGTGGCCGCCGTGACGGACTGAGCGATTCGTTTCGTTCCCAGTCGGTGGTAAGACGGGTTTCCGAAGGAGCGTACAACGCCTGCTCAGGAGCGGTTCGAATCGATCGCAGGGATTCTTTCCAGTTGCAGCTGATGTTCGGTACGTCGGGTACCATCGAAGCACCGGTTCGACGAGACGTTGCGGACGAGAACCTGGTTTGGAAGTTCAGAGAACTCGTTGTGAACGAGCCCCGGGGGCACGTATCGGTCACTCAGGTTGATATGGGTTAGTTGCGATGTCGAGACGGTAGACGTCCGCTGCAGCGTCGAAATCGTCGTCGAACGCGTAGAGATAACCGAGCCCCTCCACCTGCATGTACGCGACGATAGCGGCATCGACGAACGAGAAGCGCTCGTGCTGCCGGAAGAGCGATTTTGCCGCGGCAACCTCGTCCGCTGTCAGGGAGTCGATGTGGAATCGCGTATTCTCTTCCACCCGATCGAGAAAGTCGACAGCGGCGTCGTGGCCCGCGTGCGTCGTCAGCCCATTGAGCGTCTCTGCGAGGACGTACTCGAGAATCACCGCTTCCGGGAGGGCAGCGGTGTCGATTCCTCTGAGGATAGGGAGGGCATCGTTGTGTGCACTGTCACGACGGTACGCCGCCGCAAAGAGAACAGTCGTATCAACGAGTGCGCGGGGCATCTACTCGATGTCGACGCCCCACGTGTCGTGCTGGCTCTCGACTTCTGTCGACTGATCGCCATCGTAGCCATCGAAGTCGCTGAACGTACCGCTGCGCTGCTGAACGACCTGGACGCGAAGCGTGCCGTCATCCTCGATGTGCCAGCGTAGTTTGTCACCGTCGTCGATATCGAGTTTCCGGCGGATACGGGCGGGAATGTTCGCCTGATTTCCCGAAACCTTGCTCTCGGAGTCGACACTCTCACTACTCATGCCCGAGCCTACGAGGTCACGACTCATAAACCATAGTGTGAGCGCACACTAATTGGACCGGGTGAGGAATACACGTTCTAAGTCACGCAAGGTTTTTCTGTGAGTTACGGGGGAGCTCGTTGGTAGCTCCAATACTCCCCGTCCCGTCCCGATCGCTCTCGGCACCGTCGTCAGAATACGTGCCGAGTTCGCGACAACCGTTCTCGTCTCCCTCGAGCGAGCCGGACGCCGGGCGAGACGGCACCGGCACCGATTCACAGCGGCATGTACCCTGCCCTCGTCGCGGCCACTGCCACCACGATGACAGTGACGTTCGTGAGCAGGAACAGTCGTGAGGACTGCCAGGCGAAGTAGAGCAGGACCGCCAGCGGGAGGGCGGCGATGACTGCGGGCCAGAAACCCCGCACTGCGAGCGTGGCGAAGAAGGCCGTCGTGAACGCGTACAGCACGTCGACCGCGACGGCGTTGGGATTGCTCCGCTGGATCTCCTGGCCGACGACCACGAGTGACTCGAGGACGCCACTGTCGCCGCCGCCGTCGTCGTCAACTCCAGCCACGTTATGCCTCGTCGTCCGCTTCGATCTCTTCGACGTCTTCTTCCTCCGCGACGGTTTCGGCTAACACGTCGTCGAGCGCCTCGACGATCGGCTCGACGTCCTGGTCCGGCTCCGCCCAGAGCCCGAGCAGCTGTGACCAGAACTCGGCCTGGAACGGGTCGCCGAGCGCGTCGTCGAGGTCGGGCACGAGTTCTACCTCCTCTGCGTCTTCAGAGATCTCGCGCATGATGTCGAGTTCGAAGGCGTCCGCCGGGACGTCGACGGCCGTGGGGATGAAGCCCCCGCGCTCGGTCCAGATCTGCTGGCCCTCCGGCGAGATGATGGCCTCGAGGGCCTCTCTCGCCGCGTCGATATTCTCCCCGTAGGTGGGGATAGTGAACCAGTTGATGCTCGTCACCATCGCCTCCGTGCCGGGGAGCCTGAAGTAATCGAGGTCTTCGGGATCCTCGATCGGGCCGAACGCCGGCGTCCACGAGCCCATGAAGTACAGCGGCGTCTCGTTCGCCCAGAAGAACTCGTACTGGACCCCGAAGTCCCGAACCTCGCTGAAGTAGCCCTCCTGGAGGAGCTCCTGGAGCTCCTCGAGGGCGGTGACGACCCGGTCGTCGGTGAACTCGGCCTCGCCGTCGATGAGGTCCTGCTGAAGCTGGGCGCCCTCTTCCTGTCGGAGGATGAACGCCTCGGTCACGTCGCTCAGCGGCCAGCCGTCGCCGTTGGCCGAGGCCAGCGGCGCCTCGACGCCCTCGATCCCGTCAATCTCCGCGAGCAGGTCGAGGAACGCGTCGTAGTCGTCGGGCTCCTCGAGGCCGTGTTCCTCGAAAAAGGACCGCCGGTACCAGAAGCCGGGCTTGATGTCGCCCCCGAACGGAGCGGCGTACACCTCGTCGTCCACCGTTACCGGATCGTGGTCGGTCGTGTAGTCGTCCTCGTCCCACAGGTCGCCGACCGGCTCGAGGTGACCGGCTTCCCCGTCTCTCCGGACGCGTCCCTCCGTGGGAAACACGACGACGTCCGCGGTCGCGACGCCCGCCTCGAAGTCCATCAGGGTCTCCGTCAGGAGCGGTTCGGTGTCTCGAGGCTGGTAGGAGATCTCGATCCCGGTCTCCTCCTCGACGTAGTCGACCACGGCGAGGAAGTCTTCCTCTTCGTCGTCGGTCCAGAGCGCGGTTAGGGAAATTTCTTCCTGTGCGCTCACTCCGCCAGCGCCTCCGAGTCCGACGAGCACGACGGCGCCTCCGCCCACACCTCGAAGTACTCCGCGTCGACTGAACATGGTATTCTCGCCCATACACAACCGTATGACCGATCAGATTCTTAATGGTTTTCCACATGTCTTTGTATTTACACATGAACGCACAGTCGACTCATCCGATAGGTCTGCCTACCGGACGTAGTATCCAACTAGCCGTCCCACGCTCGACGGCGTTCGGTCGGCGTACTGCTGGGGCGCGTTCGAGGACGTAGACCACTCGAGCGAAACCGCATCCTACACCGAGCTGAGATCTGACAGCGGTCTGTCCCGAACGATCGCTCGAGGGTCAGCGGACGGACACGGGCGAGTACGAACCATCCCCAGAGACAGTCGCGTGGCTCGAGGGGTGGTGCCACAGCTCCGGGTTCGTATCGGCCTCGAGACTCGTTGTCGCCGCTCGGGTGACGTTGGCGTCGGCAACGGTGGGCTCGGGCGGATTCGAACAACGTCCAGACGTGCTCACTTCGCTGTGCGCGTCTGGCCTCGTTCGAACCGCCCTCGCGACACGGTGCTGTCGCTCACGAGTTGTTCGCGACAGAAATGGGCTCGGGCGGATTCGAACAACGTCCAGACGTGCTCACTTCGCTGTGCGCGTCTGGCCTCGTTCGAACCGCCCTCGCGACACGGTGCTGTCGCTCACGAGTTGTTCGCGACAGAAATGGGCTCGGGCGGATTCGAACCACCGATTTCGGCCTTGTAAAGGCCGCGTCATGACCAGCTAGACCACGAGCCCGTACGCTACCGAAGTGGGTCCGCCCGAATAACCTTTACCTTCTTGGCCCGGAGCCTCGAGCGAATGGCTCCTGGGCGAACCTCGAGGCTGCTCCTGCTCTCGGGCGTCGTCCTCGTCGTCGCCGTCGTCCTCGTCGGACTCGGCGTCCTCCCCCAACTGTGGGGCGACGACCGGGCGGAGGTCCGGATCGTCGGCGACGACGGGGCGACGAAAGCGACGGTCGACGCCGAGGTCGCCGATACCCCGCGCGAGCGGTACGTCGGACTGAGCGACCACGACTCGCTCGAGCCCGGCGAGGGGATGCTGTTCGTCCACGCCACCGAGGGCGAGCGGACGTACGTCATGCGCGACATGGACTTCGATATCGACATCATCTTCGTCGGGGCCGACGGCGAGATCACGACGATTCACCATGCCCGCGCACCCGGGCCCAGCGAGGACGGCGAGGATCTCCGGTACACGGGACAGGCGAAGTGGGTGCTCGAAGTGCCTGCGGGGACGGTCGAGGAGGCGGAAATCGAGGTCGGCGACGAGATCCGGATCGACGACGGGTGAGCCGTCGACCGGTCGGATAGCAGTGGTATTTCGATTCGTAGCGAACGTTTATCACCGACCGCCCATTCAGCGCACGTAATGAGCGGAATCGACTGGGACGAGGACGACCCGTTCGAGGAGCAACGGGAGTCGGTCGACGGGCCGATGCGGCGGCTCATCGGCGAGTACGGCCGACCCTACTGGTTTTCGGTGACGGCAGGGATTATCGCGAGTGTCCTCGCGCGGCTGCTGGACCTGATTCCGGCGATCCTCCTGGGAGTCGCGATCGACGCGATCTTCCTCGAGACGCGCCCGTTCAACCTCCAGTTCGTCCCAGACGCGTGGATTCCGGCGACCCAGGAAGAACAGTTCGTCCTCACCGTCGTCATCATCGCCCTCTCGTTCGTGATCGGGGCGGCGTTCCACTGGATCCGAAACTGGGGGTTCAACGCCTTCGCCCAGGACATCCAGCACGACGTCAGGACCGACACGTACGACACGATGCAACGGCTGGACATGGACTTTTTCGCCGACAAGCAGACCGGCGAGATGATGTCGATCCTGAGCAACGACGTCAATCAACTCGAGCGATTTCTCAACGACGGGCTGAACGCCGCGTTCCGGCTGTCGGTGATGGTGCTCGGCATCGCAGCGGTGCTGTTCACCATCAACCCGCAACTCGCACTCGTCTCGCTCGCCCCCGTCCCCCTCATCGCCGTCTTCACGTACATTTTCGTCAAGAAGATTCAGCCGAAGTACGCTGCCGTGCGCTCGTCGGTCGGGAAGGTCAACTCACGACTCGAGAACAACCTCGGCGGCATCCAGGTGATCAAGGCGAGCAACACCGAGGACTACGAGTCGGGTCGCGTCGACGACGTCTCCCGAAAGTACTACGACACGAACTGGGGGGCGATCCGCATCCGGATCAAGTTCTTCCCGGGGTTGCAGATCATCTCGGGGATCGGCTTCGTGCTCACGTTCCTCGTCGGTGGCTACTGGGTGTTCGCCGGCGCACCCGGCCCGTTCACCGGCACGCTCGACGTCGGCCAGTTCGCGACGTTCATCCTGCTTACCCAGCAACTCGTCTGGCCGATGGCCCAGTTTGGACAGATCATCAATATGTATCAGCGCGCGAACGCCTCCGCCGAGCGGATCTTCGGTCTGATGGACGAGACGGGTCGCGTCGACGAGGAGGACGACCCCGAACCACTCGAGATCACGGACGGGCGCGTCGAGTACGACGAGGTCGCGTTCGGCTACGACGAGGAGACGATCCTCGAGGACGTCTCCTTCGACGTTCCGGGCGGGGAGACGATCGCGCTCGTCGGACCGACGGGGGCAGGCAAGTCGACGGTGCTCAAACTACTCCTGCGCCTGTACGACGTCGACGAGGGGGCGATCCGCATCGACGGCCAGGACGTCCGGGACGTCTCGCTTCGGAGCCTCAGACAGTCGATGGGCTACGTCGGCCAGGAGTCGTACCTCTTCTACGGCACCGTCGAGGAGAACATCACCTACGGCACGTTCGACGCGAGCCGCGAGGAGGTCGTCGCGGCGGCGAAAGCCGCGGAGGCCCACGAGTTCATCGAGAACCTCCCCGACGGCTACGACACGATGGTCGGTGAACGCGGCGTCAAACTCTCCGGCGGCCAGCGCCAGCGCCTCTGTATCGCCCGGGCCGTGCTCGAGGATCCGGACATCCTGATCCTCGACGAGGCCACGAGCGACGTCGACACCGAGACGGAGATGCTCATCCAGCGCTCGATCGACCGGCTCACCGAGGAGCGAACGACGTTCGCCATCGCCCACCGACTCTCGACGATCAAGGACGCCGACAAGATCGTCGTCCTCGAGGACGGGAAGATCGTCGAGCGCGGCACGCACGACGAACTGCTCGCCGAGGACGGCCTCTACGCCCACCTCTGGGGCGTCCAGGCCGGCGAGATCGACGAACTTCCCCAGGAGTTCATCGAGCGCGCCCAGCGCCGCCAGGCCCGGACGGAGATCGGCGACGACGACTGAGATCAGTCCGTTCCGTCGTCGACCGAGCGACTTACGGTCCCTCGAGGACCCACCGCGCACTTCAGCAGCGAAGCGATTCCAGACCAGATTACTTCTCATGACTGTCAGCGATCTGCTCGAGAAATCAACGCATCCCGTCGAATCTCAGTCCTCACCATACCTCGTCTTCGAACCTGTCGAACTCGATGAGTCTCATGTCCGCTCATTCGAGGAGTAGAACGTGATGGGGTTCCTAACAGATCGTGAGGTACTCCCCGGCGTCAAGAGTCTCTCCCGTTCGAAGAATGGGATCTGCAGATATCGCACTCTCGTCCAGTAGCGCACGTAATACTCGCCGCTGTTGCGCTGAGGGCACCTGTTCGATGCGATTTGGTTACAGCGTTTCTCTCACACACGGACCTGTTATCTGCTCCGACCGGTACCCCTCGTCGTCGGTCACTCCGAATGCTCGTTCTTTTCGACTTCCGTGACGATCACGTCCCAGTCAGGATGTTCGACCCCATTCCGACACTCGAATCCGCCTTCCACATCGATTCCACCCTCGTAGGCCCTGCGAAGGAGGGCTTTCAGCTCCGCGTTCAGTTCCTCCTTCGACGTAAGCGAGGTCTCCTCAGAAGTCATCTTCCTGCGATCCTTTCGTGTTTCTCCGCTGTGAGTTCGTGTTCTGGTGTGATGGTGATCACACCGTAGCTGTGTACGGTTATCGCGTGGCTTTCGTGCGTGAAGGTAACGTGGATGTCTCCGTTCGTCCCGTTTCGAACCCGGACGAGCGCATCTAATTCGTCGGGATCAACGGTAGAGTGGAGCGGGTCGAGTTCAACCGGATCAGTCCCGATTAGGTCCGCCAGCGTTGCGGTAACAGCCATGCTCGCGGGTGTCTTCTCTTGATCGAACTGGGTGCGAACAGTCCCAGATTCCTGAAAGTATTCGACCGCTTCGACTCTAACCCCAGATACCCTTGCGTCCATCTTGCCCGATTTTAGCCGTCTGACCCGGTTCAATAGGGGCACTGATTATACAGTAGGTTTAAGATAAGATTCTATCCGAACGATCACAACGAACTGCTGAGCGTCGCTCCAATGAGGCGTCGATGCCCGCGTCGAAGGCGTGACGATAGTGACTGCTGGGTGATGCCGAGCTCGTCAGCGATCTCTTCGAGCGACGCCTCGCGTGGGGTATCGAAGTAGCCCCGCTCGTAAGCTAACACCAGCGCCTCGCGTTGGGTCTCGGTCAACTCGTAGCCCTCCCCTTGAATCGGAAGCATTGCGTGGACGGCGGTGATCGCTACTGGAATATCGTTTTCCTGGCAGTAATCTCGAAACGCGGCGATTGCCTCCTGACTCTCGCCGCGCACCTCGAATCGCCACTCGTCTTTCATACCGATTCCAGAGAGCACGACGACGTTGGCCTTGGCAAGCGCACTCAGGATGCCGAAGTACTCTTGTTCCCACTCGGCACGCATGAGATACTCGTCTTCGACGCGATCGACCAGTCGGATGTTGGACACGCCAGCGTGTTTTTCGAACGAGGCTTCGATGTCCTCCGTGTCTGCACCACGCACCCAGAAATACGGGATAATCAGCGTCTCGTGTGGAATCAGTCGCTCCAGTTCGACGGTCACGCCCGGCAAATTCTCGAACACACTCCCCAGCGGAAACTCCGCTACCGGACTCGTAAACTCCATCACAGTCGCCATGAGGAGCCTTCGTCTAGCAGACGGATAACCGGGATGGGTGGTGTATCATGGCTTCGAGAAGAGACAACACACAGTTGTTGGGCGGTGATAGTGCGCTCTGCGAGTGGGGGATCCGTTTGGCATCCGAGCAGCCATGGTGTACCATGTCATCTACTTTTGTACGACCGAGCAATCTAGTCGCACAAGCGAGCATGAGTGTGATAACGGAGATTCGCATCCCATCCGATGCTTTTGAACTCGGGCAAATTCTCGATCTAGAGGATGCGTCGGCCATCGAACTCGAAACGCTCGTCCCGAGTGGGAACGCTACCGTGCCGCTCTTCTGGGTCTACGAACCGGTCGGAAACGGCTTTCTCGAGACCGTCGAGCGCTATCCAACTGTCAACAGCGTCACGGAGGTGGACGTGTTCGAAGACCGAACACTGTTCAGGATCGACTGGGATGCGAGCCAGGACCACCTTTTTCAGTGCATCCTGGAACACGACGGGCAAATACTGAGTGCTACTGGATCACCGGAAGGGTGGAATTTCGAGATACGATTCCCTGACCGCGAGGCATTGAGTCGGTGCCAGGACTGTTGTGAGAACGCGCACATCTCCCTGGAGCTAACCCGTATATACAATCCGACGGACCCCGAGGCCGGTCCGTGGTACGGCTTGAGTGAGCCACAGAGAGAAGCGCTGACGCTTTCCGTTCGAATGGGGTACTACGACATTCCACGAGGCTGTACGACCGCAGAACTCGCTAACGAACTCGGGATTTCCGATCAGGCAGTGACGGAGCGACTGCGTCGTGCCATCGGTGCGTTCGGGAGGCACGCACTTCTCACTCCCGAGCCAGATGCGTAAGCGGACAGGTTGTTTCCATTGTACACCATGCGATAGGGCCAGGCAGTTGGGCCTACGTTATGAGAGTATGGATGAGAACATAGAGCTTGGAACACATGATCTCCAGTCAATTGAGGAGGTTTCCGATTCTTCGGGGCGTGAGAGAGCGATCTCCCCCGATACGGCTCTGTCGGCAGTAGCGAATGAACATCGACGTGCTATCCTCGACGCGTTGGACAACGCATCCGAGAAGACACTGGAATACGATGTACTCGTAGATCGCGTTGCAGACCGGGTTCGGGACGAAGACGCGAGGCGGGAGTCAGACGAACACCGACAACGCGTCCGGATCGAACTTCATCATACCCATCTACCAAAACTGGACGAGGCTCGGATAATCGACTATGAGGCTGAAACGGGGCACATCCAGTTTGTTGGCGGCGAACTGGAACGAGAACTCCTGACGCTGGTCGAACCGTACGACGTCCACGAGTGAGAGACGGGTGTGATTGGGGATGAGTAGCTCCAGTTTCAAACTCATTTGTGGAACTTCGCGGTTACAGTGACCGCGGCCATTACATTTGTATTAAAGCAGAATCTAGTTAAAGCTATATAATATCCGCCCGTGCTATATCGTGGAGACGGTTAACGGAGCTTACGGCGCGTATCCACGCCCTAAAGGACGTGGCATTGCGCCTGTTCAACCTGTAACTCCGAGTCCGCTGACGCTCCCACTCGACCCTTGCCGGGCAAAAACAACCACGAGGGTCGAACGATGCCGAGGATAGGAGTACTGGGGGCTTGGCACTCCCAGCAGTCTCACCCGATTCCGCTCATGAATCCCGCACGGATTCTCACCGTGTCTGGATTCGATGTAACTCCAAACCTGAAATCTCCAACGCTCAGGATTCCTCCGTCTTCAGGCGGAGGAGGATGTCAATCACCACATGAAGCGGAGTGGGTCCATTCAGCGAGTCGCTGCGATTCAGGACGGGTGAGAATGGGGAAGTCGTGTTTTCTGACTTTGTAACAACGCGTGGATTTTTCGAAAGTCTCCCGGACCAGACTATCGATTTCGAGAGCGAACGGGGGTTCTGATACTGCCGGACAAAACGGTTCACACATCGATCGCACGCGATCGGCCGTCAGCGAATCCGACGGCCGGTCACAGCGCGATCGAGTGGTTACTGACTGTTGTCCAGTAGTATGAGTATCACTGTCGTATGTGCACTCTTGCACTTACCACGGCGGGGACTGGCCTATCGAATGACACGAAGTGCGCTAACACACCATTAGAACGACTCCTGGCCCCCATCGACGTCCTGCCCCGGTGCACCTTCCTCCTGTCGGTCCTCGCCCGGCGCGTACGGCGTCCGGTCGCTGTAGTTCTTCCGCCCGATCGCCTCGTCTCCCACCATGTTCATGATCGCCCCCTCGAGCTCGTCGTAGGACTCATACTCGTCTTCGTTCAGCGGGGAGATGAGCTCCTCGAGCGTCGCCGTCTCCTCTGCCAGCTCGAGTTCCTCGTCGCCGTAGTCCTCGAGCAGTTCGTCCTGGCTCGCCGGGTACTCGTGACTCCGGAGCTGCTCCCCCAGGTCGCCCAGTTCGACGCCCTGCTGTCGACTATCGTCGCTCATAACCGGTCGGACGTCGACGGGTCGGATACGGGTTCGGCCTGCCCTCGCCGAGTCTGATCATCACTATTCTACGAGCCGACGGAGGCGTCGCTTACAAGGGGGACTCACCCGTCTGTGGCGGCATGCATCTCGCTCGAGCCACCTGGACAGAGGTGGCCGACCTCGAGACGGACCTCGCCGTCGTCCCGGTCGGCAGCACGGAACAGCACGGCCCACACGCCCCGCTTGGCACCGACTTCCTCGCTGCGGAGGCGGTCGCCGAGGCCGGCGTCGAGGCGTTCGACGGGGACGTCGTCCTCGCGCCCACGATCCCCCTCGGCGTCGCCGAGGAACACCGCCACTTCCCCGGGACGATGTGGCTCTCGCCGGATACCTTCCGCGCCGTCGTCCGGGAGTCCGTCGCGAGCCTCGCCAGCCACGGCTTCGATCGGGTCGTGCTCGTCAACGGTCACGGCGGCAACGTCGACGCCCTCCGGGAAGCGTCCGGGACGATTACCCGCCACGACGACGCCTACGCCGTTTCGTTCACCTGGTTCGAGAACGTCGGCGACCACGCGAGCGAGATGGGCCACGGCGGGCCACTCGAGACGGCGCTGGTGCGCCACTGCCACCCCGATCTCGTGCGCGAAGCGCGACTCGAGGAAGCCCGCGAGGGAGCCGCCGAGCGGTGGGGTGAGTGGGTCAGTCACACGAACCTCGCCCACGACTCGGCGGCGTTCACGGCCAACGGCGTCGTCGGCGACCCCACGGCGGGATCGGCAGCACGGGGAGCGGAGCTGCTCGAGCTGGCGGCCGCGGCGTTAGCGCGGCTACTCGAGGCGGTGTCCGAACGGGACGTCTCGCGACCCGACCGGCGCTGATCGAGAGGAGAGCGAACGCTACTCGTCTTCGTCGGCTTCGTCGTCGCCGCCGTCGGGGACCGCGTCCTGGAGCGTTCCCCTGAGGCCGGGGATCGTCGCCGTGAGTTCGCCGACCTGCTCGCCGGCGTCGGTGACGTCGCCGATCGCCTCCTCGAGGGAAGCGAGCTCGGTTTCGAGATCCTCTGCGTCGTCGAACGCGCCGGCGCGCTCGCCCATCGTGTACCACTTTTTCGCGTCCCGGAGGTGGTCCTCGGCGTCGCCCGCGTCGAGGGCGGTCTTCAGTCCGTTGAGCACCCCGAGCACGTTTTCGGCGTCGGTCTCCCAGATTTCGTCGGCCTCGGGGAGGGCCGCCCACGCCTCCTCGAGCGAGGATTCGACGTCCGAGCGCATCTCGGTGGCCGCTTCGCCGAACAGTTCGTCGTCGTCGAGCGCCGTCTGGCTCATGTCACCCCCTTCATCCCCGCTGCGGTTAAAAGGTAGCCCGAAAGTGAAAGTGAAAATCGGTGCCTGCGGCCGTCACTCGGGACAATAGCGATTCGATTCCGAAATCCATGACCTCTACTTTCGTGAGTAGCGTGGATTTTCATACATTCTAATATAATTGTCCACGGATGTGTTGAAATCGCTGTGACCGATACAGAGAGTCTATCGGTCATGAGATTCAATAATTGGCTGTGTTGAACGACTAATCCACCGCCTTACAGGGATTCAACAAAGCCAAAGACTCAGAAAGGTTACCACTGTGGCAACGTAACTATTTTACGGGCACAGTTATGAATACATTTGTGGAAAAACATAGCAGTTATAAGTGGGCAAAAGCAGTTCTTCAGTACAGTTTTTTCCCTGTACTGCTAAACTTGTCACCGCTCGATCTATTTTATTTTGCATTAATTACATCGATATCAGCTGTCTGGTTGATATTCGCATATAGGAGATTCATTAGAACGTCTACTGTTTCTATAGTTAAAGAACTGTTTCTTGTGCTATGCATTCCGATCCTGGCCCTCTTTGAAGTAGTTGGTATTGTTTCTATTCTAGTAATAATTGGATCACCATATTTGAAAGAATACCTCGATACTCGGGGTGGATCCGACTGGGGCCAGTCGCTTGTTCAGTACAGTACGATTCTAATACTATTTCATATTTTGGGATACATAATCTTTGCACCCCTTCTATTCGTTCTGGGAGTAGTACGCTATCTCTTCGTAGGCATGTCACTTGCCGGAACATTATTTAGTTTGGTCCCGCCATTGTATATCGTCAGATATTATAGAAAAAACTACTGTGAAACGCAAATCCCTTGGCGGAAAGAGAAGAAATTGATGGTATTTGTATTAATTATTTCAATCGTGAACCCTGTTGTGATTGCTCATTTAGATACGGGGTTGAATTTTGATGAACCTGCCAGTGTCGTCGGCTTAGCCACCTCTGTGTCGATTATCTATATGCCAGCCAACATTGTAATATACCTCTTGATGTTTATCGGGGGGCTATACCTGTGGATCGGGAGTCGGCGGGAGTTGTGGTGAGATGGGGGCGAAAGGCCACGGGCCATTCGTCTTTAGCTAAGACTGCTGGTTATACTCCGTGGCAGAATTATGCTTAATGGTATTAGTCGAACGAATCTAGCGGCTGAACCGCTGATGCGGCTGAGAGTCAACAGTACAGATAATGCAGAGACTGCTTTTTCGCCCCGCAGCGGTCGTATACTGACGAAACCCACCTCCAAAACGGTGTTATTCGGTATTACTCTGAGTATTAGCTAAAGACGGATGCTCACACCAGGAATCGTCATCAGGAGCTGGGTCTCCTTCAGAGACCCAGCCCGTTCCTCGATCTCCGCTTCCAACGATTCGATCTGCTCGGTGAGCACCTGAATCAGTTCCAGATACGACTCCAACAACGCATCCCACGGGGCCGGGAGCGAGAGTTCCGCCAGGAACTCTCGTCCCTTCACACTCAACGGCTTTACCTCCCGAGTGATGCCATGGTCACTCAACAGGCCATGGATCTTGTTCGCATACTCGGTCCGGTTCTCGACGAGCTTCTGGCGCCCGCGCACGAGTGCGCGGGCTTGCCGAACCTCGTCGGTTGGAACGTAGCTTTCTGGAACTGAGCCTAACCGAAGCATTCGAGCGAGTTGTTTCGCATCAACGCGGTCAGTTTTCTTGTCCGAGTCAGAGATCACCTTCAATTCGCCGGGGTGAGCGACAGTCACATCCAGATACGCTAAAAGCGTATCGTGGATGTGGTAGTAGTTGCTGGTGGCTTCAAGCGCGGCTTTCGAGCCAGCGTACCGCTGGGCAAAGTCGTCGAGGTTCGCGTTTTCGACGCGAACCTCTTCGACGATCTCACCGTTTTTGTCCAGTACTGCGATCTGTGAGTACCGCTTGTGTACGTCGATTCCAATGAACATTGGACTCACCTTGGAACGCCGGCGCGTGAAACAGAGATTCACCTATACGGGCTTTCCCGACTGCCGCCGGGAGCGGCAGTCGGGCTGTGATGCCCAGGACTCGGCTTCCTACGCACTCGGGCCAGTCAGCAGCACGTGCTCTCGGGCACGGAATACAGCTCGGTCTCTTGCGTCCCATACTTGTTTCACGCTCTCATGGGATATAGCAGAATTTCCATCGAGTCAGCAACACCTATCTCTCAACTGCCGGAGATACATGGGTCGAAACGATGAATTGCGTTGCTACTCCTTCTCGCTCGAGCGCCGAACCGAAACCACTCGCATCAGCGGATAGCCGTCTTCCATCTCCATTCGGGTGACCACTTCCTGGCCCTCGTACTCGACGACGATTTCGACCTCGAGGAAGCGTCCCGTCAACTCGGTGTAGTCGGCGGCCGACTCCGCGAGTTCCGTCTCGAGTTCCTCCCGGCGGATTTCGACGGTCACGTCGACGCAGTGGGGCTGGTTCTCGATCGACTCCTCGATGGCTCGCTCGAGGCTCGCCGCGCTCTCGAGCGAGACTGGCGTCCCGGCGAACTGGTGGTAGAGCGTGCCGAACTTGATGCCCGCCTCGAAGCAGGCGACCTGGGCGTCCGTGGGCGACTCGTCCATGGGTGTCGGTCGAGCGCGAGGGGAATGGTCGTTGTGGTCGGTCTCGAGAGCATCGTTGTGACGGCACGTGGGACGGGGCGAATCGCATGGTTCTTATCGCCCGTGTACCTCTCGTCGAACGAATGGCACAGTCGGTTCTGCTCACCGGGGCCGGGGGTCGCGTCGGGGAGGCGATTCTCGCAGACCTCGGCGACGAGTACGAGTGGCGGCTGCTCGATCGTGACCCGCCGACCGAGGACCACCCGGGCGAGTTCGTCGTCGCGGACATCACCGACGAGGCGGCCGTCCGCGAGGCGATGGCGGGCATCGACGCGGTGATCCACCTCGCGGGTGACCCGCGTAAGACTGCCCCGTGGGAGAGCGTCCTCCCGAACAACATCGACGGCACGAAGGTCGTCTACGAGGCCGCCGTCGAGGCGGGCGTCGAGAAGGTCGCGTTCGCCTCCTCGAACCACGCCGTCGGCGCTTACGAGACCGACGAGCGCACGCCCGACATGTACCGCGTGGACGACGACTTCCGGCTCGACGGCACCGAACTCCCGCGACCGGGGAACCTCTACGGCGTCTCGAAGGCCACCGGCGAGTTCCTCGGGCGGTACTACCACGACGAGTACGGCCTCTCGGTCGTCTGCGTTCGCATCGGCAATCTCACCAAGGGCCACCCCCCGATCGACTACGAACGCGGGCAGGCGATGTGGCTCTCCTACCGCGACTGTGCGCACTTGTTCGATCGCTGTGTGAAAGCCGACTACGGCTTCGAGATCGTCTACGGCATCTCCGACAACGACCGGAAGTACTACTCGATCGACCGCGCCCGCGAGGTGCTGGGGTACGACCCACAGGACAACTCCGCCGAGCACGATTGAACCGCCTCCCACCCTCGCACAGTCTCACGGTTTTGGAACGATACCAATAGCTAAACGCCGGGCACGAGACGCCACAGGTATGACCCGGGACGATTCTCCACGCCCGTCCGAGGAGCCCACCGAACGAGTCGCCGACGATCCGACGGACTCGTTCGACCTCGAGTCGCCCGACAGCGTCTCCATCGGCGTCACTCGCGGTGAGCTGGATCTCGAGGTCGGCCAGCCGGGTGAGTACCCCGATCGCGCCGACGTTTCGGTCCGACCCGAGGGAACTCACGTGCTGCTCACCGTCGACGCGGCCGCTGGCGACCACGCGACGGGCCACGCCGACGCCGAACTGACGCTCGAGGAGGCCCGTCGGCTCCGGGACCTGCTCGAGGAGACCGTCCGCTGGATGGCCGACGACGGGAACTAAAACAGTCCCTCGACGTCCTCCTCCCGCGATCGCCGTCGGCTCACGTGCGCCGTCAGCCGCCGGTACACCACGTCGCGATCGTCGGCCTCGCGCACGAACGCGAACAGCAGGGCGATGAACCGGCTGTCGTCGCGACCGGCCTCGAGGTCGGCCAGCGCGTACTCGCCGGCGGTCTCGACCGGCCCCTCGTCGTAGCCGAGTTCCTCGGCGAGGACCCCCGCGGCGACGACCGTCTCGGGAACGTCGAGGTCCTCGAGTCCCGGCGCGTCGCCCTCGTGCGTGACCCGAATCGGCGGGCGACGCTCGATCACCTCGGGATCGGCGGCGAGGCGCTCGAGGTAGCTCCGGACCCGCGAGAGCCCGACGTCGCGGGAGGTCGCCGGGAGCTCCTCGAGGTACTCGAGCGCACTTTCGGTCAGTCCGACGGCGCCCTCCCAGTTGCGGTTGCGGGCGTGGTAGACCGCGGCGGTGAACTGGATCAGGCCGTGTAAGAATCGTTCGTCGTCGGTACCGGACTCGAGCTCGAGCCAGCGGTCCTCCCAGGCGTCGTGGGCAGCGTGGTAGTAGCCGTCGTTGTAGATGGCGATTCCGGCCCGGAGCGCCTCGCGCATGGATGGTGATTCGAGCCCCGGGGCGATAACGCCACGGGACGCTACGGTGATGGATCGAAATACCGTGCCAGCTCTTCGCCGAACTCCTCGAGCAACGCCA
Organism: Natronobeatus ordinarius; assembly: GCF_024362485.1. Classification (NCBI taxonomy): domain Archaea; kingdom Methanobacteriati; phylum Methanobacteriota; class Halobacteria; order Halobacteriales; family Natrialbaceae; genus Natronobeatus; species Natronobeatus ordinarius. The sequence goes on from NZ_CP101456.1 coordinate 677,882, forward strand.
CGACCTCCTCGCCGACGAGTAGCTCGTAGTCCTCCTCGAGTGCGGTCTGGACGTGGGCCCCGGGCCCGACGTCGAAGCGGACGACCGTCCTCACGTCGGGGTCGTCGCCCTGGCCCTCCGCATCGACCGCTCTGGGATCCGCTCGACCGGTTTCGTCGACGCCGATTCCCCCGGTCCGTCATCACCGGTTTTGCTCGCACCGTTCCCACCACCGCCGGTACACCCTGCCACTCGAGCCGTTATCCCGACGCCACAGCATACGAGCAGTCGTCGGCGCGACTAGCCGTTTGTCATCGCTCCATTTCCGGCCCGTCACCGCGTCGCCCCAGGAGGTAGCTCACGCCGGCGAGGCTCGCAACCGCCCCGAGCAGCCCGAACCCCGGTAATCCGTCGTCATCGCCGCCTGTCTCACCGTCGCCGTCGGTCTGACTCGAGCCATCGTCGCCGCTGGTTCCCATCGATTCTCCGTCCGCAGGTCGGCCGTCGACAGCTGCCGTCTGTGACCACGCATCGTGATGGCCCGTCGTTCCAAGGAGGATTCGGGAGTCCTCGCTCGAGCCGGAAACGCCGGCGTCCAGGGCGCGTACTCGACCCTGTCGGCCGTCGGTGGTGGCCACGTAGACGACGCCGTCGACGACGATCGGGTCGTTCGCGTTCGGATAGAGGTCGTCGTTGAGTTCGGTTTCCTGAAACTCCCAGTTCGCCTCGCCGGTACTCGCGTCCACGGAGTACAGCCACCCGCCCTGGCTCGTGAGGAAGACCGTGCCGTCGACGACGGTTGCAGAGTTGGTGATCTCGTCCGTTTCGAACCGCCAGAGTTCGTCCCCATCGGTCGCGTCGACCGCGTACAGGTGCCCATCGAAACTCCCGACGTAGACCGTGCCGTCGGCGACCGTCGGTGTCGACTGGATTTCGCCGTCGGCCTCGAAGCGCCACTCTTCGTCGCCACCGTCGACGGCGAACAGCGTGCCGTCGGTGCTGGCGACGAATACGCGCCCGTCGGCGACCGTCGGTGCGGACTCGACGGACGCGCCGACGTCGAACGACCACCGCACGTCGCCGGTGTCGGCCTCGAGAGCCACCAGGACGCCGTCCCTCCCGGTCGCGTACACGACGCCGTCGTCGACGACCGGCGCTTCACCCAGTTCGTGTTCGTCGTAGGTCCAGCGTTCCTCGCCGGTAAACAGCTCGAGCGCGTAACAGTACGGCGGGCCGTCGTGGTTGGTCACGTAGACCGTTCCGTCGAACACCGTCGGGGCACTTACTCGCGTGGTCGCCGTTCCGCCGACGTCGGTCTCCC